>JBJTOK010000066.1:0-84357 GCA_046074525.1 Flavobacteriales bacterium | reverse complement strand
TGAAAACATCCTGCATTTTAAGCTTTTGAGTTGTTGGTATGTCGTTCCAAGGATTCCGATTAATGATTTTCTTTCGGACGGCTTCATTGAGAGCGCAGGAAATGGCTTCCATATAGCGTACCGTGCTGTTGTTGCTAACCGTCTTTATCAAATGCTTTTGAAAGGTGCTTAGCCAGTCAGGAGTTACTTTTACAAAAGGCAAAGGCTCCTTTCCCATATATTTCTTCAGATTATTATGCACACTATGGTACATCCCATTGCGATTGCCCTCAAGTGTATAATTCTCAAAGAACCGAACAAAACAAGCTAACTTTTTCTTTCTATCCTGAAGGCCATTGTCCTCTACAATAAGCTCGTGCTCTCGTTTGGTTCTGATCTCCTGAGCGAGCCTCCTTTTTTCTTTGTCTTCCGGACTTGGCCTGTTTTTCTGAATTTTAATGTCCAGGAATTCATACCAGCGTGCCTTGTTGTGGTAAATATCCAGATAGAAGGATACCTGACCGTTACGCAATTGTTTTTCTCTTAATTTGACACCCATAACTTAATGGTTTAAAAGGTTAATAATTAGCCCTTTCCTTGCAATATCCTAAGCGGAAATCACTTTTGAAGGGTTCATGAACTCTCTTGTAAGTCTTTGGGTATTTTTGGGTAACAAGCGGGTAACAAAAACTGCATAAAAAGCCCTGAATGAGCCTAGGCAGACATAAAATGAAATAGCGTAAAACCATTAAGAATTAAGGGTTTTTAGGGTTTAGTTCCGAAAAGCTACTTTAATGCAAATTTTTGTACTCAAAAATGAAGCAACCTCCTCGTAAAAAAAATGATGATGAGGTTGCTTCGTCGTGAGTACACTCCTCGCAATGACGTAAGGGGTTTGGCAAATCAACAAATTAATAATACTTTTAAAAACATAATTTTTGGATGGAATCTTCTGGAAGTGAATATAAAATAGCCAAAGGCTGGGGAGTATTTCTGTATTTTTTCTGCAGTGTTTTTACGCTCCTGGGAATCGGATTTTTTGTAGGTCCGCTTTGGCTGAGCGACGTCTTCTTTGGAACACTTGAATATTATATTTTGTGCTTACTGGCGTTCTTCTTCCTTTTTCTGGGCATAGCCGGTTTAGCCGAAACCATCACTGCCCGTGTTTACATCTATCCCGACAGGATTCAAACCATTGGCATTTTCCAGAAAAGGGAATTGCTGAATTCGGAAATCAAGGGCTATAAAACTCTAGAAAAATTCACCATTCTTGAATCCAGCAACCCTGAAAAAAAGAATGTAAAAATCTCTATTTACCTCGGAAAATATCAAGAAATAAACAAATATATAACAAAGACTTTTCCCGATTTATTTCAGGTGGAGGAACAGGAAGAATTAAGTGAACTCCTCCACAATGGTTTGCACGGACTCACGGAAGAAGCAATAAATAAAAAGCTGAAAGTGGCCAGGATTTTTGCCTATACTTTTAATGCTATCGGATTGCTTAACATCATCACCCCTCTTGTTTTTGATGACATGAAAGTCTTTCTGTACATCAATTACTTCATGCTGTTTAGTCTTATCATAGTTTCTTTTTCTTTTAAAGGACTCTTGAAAATAATCAGCGGGAATGGGAGTCCCTACCCTTCCATCATTTGGGGCATTGGTGCTTCAGTGTATACCTTCTTAAATCTGACACTCCATGAAAACAATATTCTTTCCTACAACAATGCACTGATGTATGCTTTTATACTTGGAAGTTTGCTTTGCATATGCATTCTCATTACCCATAAAGATTTGAAGAAAGGGAAAACCGGAGAAAATATTGCTGCAGTCTTCGTGATTTCTTTTATCTCTTTCGCCTACCTCTACGGAATTCTTTTTTGCAGCAATATTCACCTCCAGAATGTAGAAAAGGATTATTTTGAAACAACAGTCATCAGCAAAGAAGAACGAGGCAGTGATCCTGTGAACTACTATATCAGCTTAAGTCCGGTAAAAAAATATCCGGAACTCACCGATGCCGAAGTATATTTTGACGACTATGAAAAAATTAAACAAGGCGATACTGTCGCGATTTATATCATGGAAGGCGTGTTGGGGGATGATTGGTATATTCCAGCGAGGTAAGCCCCTGCAGTGAAATCTTTTCTCAGCTCACCCAGGGTGTTTTTCTACTCCCAATACTTAAACATTTTTGATCGATAAAAAACGTGGGGAAGCTCTAAAATGGAACCATCGCCGATGGAAAGAAAACAACCTCCGCGAAGCAGTGTTGAAAAGCAAAATCTCAAACTATAAGCGTCTACTCCACCGGATATTTCTTTTCCAGTCGCTTTCTTCTGATCCTGTCGTAAATCACAGGCCCCACCCATATTCCCGTTACAATAATGGGAAAGGAGAACAAGGTTCCAAACAGCAACTGATAAAAAGATTCACCTACTGAAAAATCCGCTTCGGAAATAAATTTTCCGTGTTTGTCCATAATGACAAGTCCTACGCCACAAGAGATGGGGAAGCTCAGTATAGTGAAGACAATTTGCAATACCAATCGTACTATTTTTCCAGAAGTCATAATTCTAAAATGGCATAAAATATATATTCTTCTGGCATAAAAAAGATTTATACTACCAATTCCTTATCCCTCTTCATAAAACTCACCGACCAGTACATCATATTCAGCAGCACACCCATCACCAGCGTAAACAACCACATCGGCAAATAATCTTCGGGATTGAAAATACGGTCGCTTAATTCATGAGCGATGCCCTTGGGGCGATGAATAACATCCCAACTGTTCCAGCGCAAAAACCTTCCTAAAAAAATGCCGGCGCTGCCTAAAAACAAAAGAAAAACAATGATACCATCGCTCAGCCACTTTGATGCATTTTCATAAAGCAGGCGATGAATATCCTGCAAACTCACAAAGCCGAAAAGCAAACCTGTCCAGGCATACGACAAGATCAATAACAAATCAAACCACAGTGGAACACCCACACGTTTTTTAAGGTGAATCAGGTCGGTAAAAATATAGGGGGAATTAGGAAAAAACAGCAGCCAGACAACCAAAAATAGCAACAGCACAATTTTGCTGTTGCGCATAACCGGACTCATCATCATTAAGGAAGTAAGTAACCACGGCACAATCGCCAGGAACAAATTCCAGTACAATAAAACAAAAGATTTGTTGTGGGCGATATGCATTCGTGCATACAGCAATGCAACGCAAAACAGCGTGCAAAACATCAGGAACAGACTTGTTCCCAAACGATCATTTTTCTTAAGTAAAGCCAGCATCCCCGTGTTTTAGTGAAAGGAGAACGAGGGCCAATTGGATTTAAGTATGGACGATGGAAAAAATATTTAAGCGCATGAAACCCCGCCATTAAAGCTCATAAGAAATATCCCACTTCTCCACTTCCTTTCCGGTTTCGGGATTATAATCAATCTTCACTTCATGTATTAATATCTTATCCTGATATTCATTTTTCGAATGCGTTACTATTTTAGTGGGTATTTCATCCTCCTGTTGATTTATCGAACCTCTATGCGCTCTTCACCCGAATTGCCCAAAGAAATTCCTCTTTCCGAGCAGTTTCCGAAGCCACATCTTCTCTGGATCAAATGAACACGGTATCCGGCGACAAACGCAATGGCCGCTTTGAAGGAGGTTGCTTCATTTTTGGGTACAAAAATTTCGCAATGACAATTAGAGGTAAGGATTGGGGAAGAAGTATTCACTATATTTGGCGCAAAAGCAAAAATCATGGCTTCTTTTAGCTTATTCATTACAAATTTTTTAATGATCATCCTCTTTTGGCTGATCAGCTTTTGCATAGGAAACTTCTTTTTATCGCGAAAAAATTTCTTGCAGGAAAAGCCCTTCCAGAGATTTTTTCTCAGCTCCCTTTTGGGGCAGATATTACTGGCAACACTCACAGCCCTCTTCTTCACCAAAGGCAACTCCATTTTCATATTAATGCCACTGCTGGCCTTTGCCTACTACTTTCTTTTCAGGGATAAGGAGAACCAGCCTCTAAGTCCGACCCCCTCTTTTTTCTCAGGTTTCTCAACAAAAAACATCCTTCTGCTGCTGCTGGTTTTAATGTTTGTTTTTTCCTGGATTTTTTATGCCTCCACTGATCCGAAGGGCTCGTATTTAGTGCATATCCCAAATATTTTTGATCCCAACAAAGATTTTTATTTCTATAGTACAATAGGGCACTTCATGATGGTTACCGGTGTTGAAAATGAAGTGCATGCGCATACACTGACTCATGATTCTTATCACGTGGCGACAGCCTACCATTATTATGAATTGTGGCTAAACAACCTGATTTCCCTGCTTACTAATGGTATCAGCGTAAAAAGATTGTACCTGGTGACCTATCCATTAATCACTTTTACTTCAGCCATTGGAATCATATCGGTGGCCGAATTTTTTGGAAAAATAAAATTCAGGAATGTGCTTATCGGGCTTTGCTTTCTTTTTATGGGAGGTGTGTTTTTCCAGGTACTGGCCGACAAATACGCATTCTTTGCCAACCTCAGTTTTTATGATGATTTCCTTTGCAATATGACGCCGAACAAGGTTGGACATTGGTATAGCTTTATCATCGCCGCCTTAATTTTAATGTGCAATAAAAAATGGGGGACGGCTATGCTCTTCATGCTGGCGCTGGCAGTAGCTTACTACACTGCATTTGTAACTATGTTCTTTGCTGCTTTCACCGGCATATGGGTGTTGCGCTTCACTAAGCAAATAGACAGAAAACTATTTTTCCAACTCCTACTGACACTGCTTTGCTTCGTGGTATTGTTCTTCTCCTTTTATGAATTCGTTAACAAAGCGATTATCCATCGTGGCGGTACCGACATTAAAAGCGCCCTGGAACCGCTACTTCACACCAATGACCTGATGGCATTTGTAAAATCTAAAATCTCCTTTATCGGGGTAACTGTCATCTATTATTCCCTCCTATATTTTTTACCTGTTGTGCTTCTGTTATTATTCAGAAAACACCTGCAAATCAAAAACGAAAAATTCATTTTTCCTGTTTTCATTTTAACTATCCTTATTGTTACTGGCGGATTGATGGGATGGGTAATATTGAGCGATCTCGCCAACAGCGAGCAGATTTTTATTCACAGTGCATCCATCACACTCAATATGTCTTTGATATTCCTATTCTTTATTCTGATCAGGAATACCAATCACTTGAAATCAAGATATATCCTCTATTCAGGAATTTTTATCATCGCTTTTCTTAATTCAGGCAATGCACTGAGGAGAATCAATGATTCAAGAAATTGCTACCATGGCTATTCTGAAGAATACCTGGGCAAAACGGGGGCAATCATGCAAAGCAACGACGACTTGAAAATGGTTGCCATTGTGCGGGCGCCTCATATTTTCAACAGCCTTCTCAACAAACATACTACTACCACACTAAATGGTTGCTATCTGCAATTTTTCAGCAATGATGTAGGTATTCTCCCTATAGATGATTTGGATATTCCTCTCACTACCAACGATCCGAAAATGCTGCTATTGGAAAAAAACGCCATCGCTATGGGTGGTTTCTTTCAGTATGTAAGGCGGGAAAAAGAAAAGGGCGTTTTCGTGTCGAAAGAGCAGAGTCAGCTCACCTTTATCAAAGAAAATAACATCAGGTATTTAATCATGGAGAAGAATACTGTTCTTCCTTCGTCATTGTTGGCAATTATTGGAGATCGAATTGCAGATCCTAAATCGAAGGAAGTGTTTTATACTTTGAAATATTGATTACGCAATCTCACTCCCATCATTAAAATAAAAACTCAACGCACCTGACGGACATTTGTTCACTTGCTCTATAATCCTTTCCGTGCTGGCGTTTTCGGGCTGTATCCAAGGACGCTCCCTAGGGTTGAAAACGTCAATCAAACCATCATGACCTTTCCAGCATCGTGTGGAGTGAGTACAAAGTTTAGGCTTCCACACTATCGTGATTTCGCCGTTGGTGTATGTTTTTGTAATTTCTTCCATGGTAAATTATAGTTTTACTAAAAGCGATAGGTCCTTCGGGGTACCTCAGGATGACAAATGTGATTTATGGCGTTACATTTTCTCGTGTATGTCATCCTGAGGTACCCCGAAGGACCTATCGCCCTCCTCATTTCTTATTTCAATCGTTCCAGAACTCCTTTTCTTTTGATGAGATTTTTGTAATCCCACTGAATCTCTTTTGATTTTCCCAGCCAGCGTTTCAGTTCTTTTGTGTTTATTTCTTTAGCCGATGCATAGCGCGCTTCAGCAGCTTTGAAGCTTCCTTCTTTTTGTAAATTTTCTCCCTCAAAAGACTGTCCGCTCCAGAACAACAAGCGAATACCACTTTTCAATTTGCTGTAACCAACAATCGGGTTGCCATCCAAAAACCAAACTGGATGTGCATGCCATATTTTACTTTCCGCCTCAGGTAAATTCTTATTGATTTCCTGTGCGAGGACATTGCAAATCTCGCTCTCTTCAGGCGATTGAGCATCGTTGTATTTTTGAATGTCTTTGTTCACTTGTTTTGTTTTAGATTCTGAAAATACAAAAATTATAACTCTTCAGTGAGTGATTTTCTGTATTTCAATCTTGTTGCTTTGATAGCAAACGGCATTATTTTTCCACTGGGTTTTCTGCAAAAGGTGATGAAGCCTCGTCTTTTCAAGCTTTTCATTTCAATTCCTGTTGATACAATCCGCTCTCCTGTTTCCCTTTTGGTTTCAAAATAGATGATTTTAAGTCCATTGACAGAACAAGGCAATTTCATTTTCACCATTTTCTTTTCTTCGTTCATTGCCAAACCTCTCAATAAAATGGAGCGGCAGCCATTGCTGATGATCACCGAATCCAAAGCATAATAGCGACTTCTCGCTTTTATTCTTGCTGTGTACGAAGGTGTTTTGCAATCGAGATTTTTTCCGCCCGGACAATAGGTAGTAACCTCATAATAATCCTGGCCCTTGTATTTAATTTCTTTGATTTTAAGTCGGCTTGTATCCTGCTTTTGCCAGCCACGGGGCCTTAAATCGTAAGGCTCCATCACCGGACATCTGTAGCATTTAGTAACATCTTTTTTAGGAATGCGGATAACAACAGGATGCTTAAAACAACTGTCGGGATTACCTTTCACATTGATAACAAACATCCCGGCACTAATCAAGGGATTTCCATCTTCATCCTGTGTATAGATTCTTCTTCCGGAATCATTATCGGGAGAGATGTCTTCGAAGCTGACTTTCATTTCTTTATTCTCATCGAGCTGCTGCACTATTTCTTTTGGAATAGTGATTTCCATTGCGCCCACTATCACCAGCGAATCCTTGTACACTTTCTTCACCGGCTTTTGCGTTTTCACCAAAATAAGAGAATCTGCTGCAAGGGAATCGTTGCCTGAATTTTTTGAAGAATGCTTCTTCCCATAAAAGCAAATATCCACACGCCTGTTGTACGCTTTATCCTCCGGCTTTCTTCCTTTCTCACCAAAAGCCTTTTGTGAAAAGCTTTCGATCAGCGGCTCTGATTTCAGGATGGATTTTACGGATTTGATGCGCTTTTCCGACAATTGTAAATTGTACTGATCGGAAGCAGAGACATCGGCAAATCCTTCCAACGTCACATACAACGTGTCCCACTGATATTTTTTCAGGCCATTTAAATGTTGTTGTATTTGTTGTTTCTGGTCATTATCGAAAGTGTATTGATTCACCTTGAAGAAAACGCTCAAAGAATCCATTTTCTGCGCATTTACACAAATGGAAATTCCCAGCAACACGATAAAAGAAAATAATTTCATATCCAGAATTTAGAACAGCGAAATAAGAAAGATTTACGATATAGCACAAAATTATTTTCGGAACTAAAACCTCCAACCCAGCTTCAGTGAAGCTTCAGGGGTAAAGAGCATTGGCTTGTACTCTACTGTTCCAATATTTCTTGCATCTGTACCTAATAAGCGGGTGTGCAAAGCGAGCCACGGCGTAGTGTACAAGCTCTTCCACAAAAAAATATTGTAGCCTCCTCCCAAACTAAATACCCAGCTTTTAACATTGCCCTGATTATTGTCGGCAGTGGTAACATGGTTGTTCCAATAGCCAATGCCCGGACCGAACCACAACCCTTTAAAATTATCCTTCAGGAAATATTCGGCAGACAACCCGAAAGCATGTGTTCTGTCCTCACTCAAACCTTCCTGAATAACAAAGGCAGGAATATTTGCCTCGGCATAAGAGGCGCGCAAACGCCAGTGATTTGTGCCCACCCAGACAGTGCCAATAAAACCGTGAAGTAAATAAGGAAGCATATCCTGCTCCAATCCCAAAGTGATTTTACTTTGTGTTGTATCGCCTTGAGAAAAGGCTTTAGTACTCAATAGCAGAAGAATAAACGCAAAGAAAAATTGCTTCATGCTTAAGCCTTCTTCACAAAAATAGATTTCAAGGCCATGGAACCAAAGCCTTCCACCTTGCAATCAATATTGTGATCTCCTTCGGTGAGGCGGATATTTTTCACTTTAGTCCCGGCCTTAATGTTTTTCGAATAGCCTTTCACCGGCAAATCCTTGATCACCACTACCGTATCGCCGTCCTGTAAAATAGCACCATTGCTGTCTTTTACAACCAATGCATCACTGCTGCTAATTTCTTCAGCTTTTTGTTCTTCGGCGCTCCATTCATGTCCGCATTCGGGACAGGTTAAAAGCAAACCTGAATGATAAGTATATGGCGATTTACATTGCGGACAAGGAGGAAATTCTGACATAAGGAAATATTAATTTATAATTCGGATATCTGTGTAATTCCCATGCTGATGGCGATCACCAGAGCGAGCAGGGCCAGCACGAAAATGATCAGTAAAATCACCAGAATGATTTTAAATATAGTGCCAACTACAGAAGCACTTTTCACTTCTTTTGCTGATACATTTTGCTTTAATATTTGTTGGGTGTGCTTTGCCTTTTCCAGCTTCTGCAACAGCTTTGCTGAAGTGGTAAGCAATATCTGCGGAACCGGATTTTGTTGTACCACTGCGGTAGAATCTGAAGAAATAGTATGTACGAATTCTTCCTTCACAGAAGAAGCAGCAACTGAGCTTACCTGCAATTTATCAGGAATTGTCGCCAAGGTTTTTTCGCTTTCAGCAACCTTGTTTTCTTTAGCTGTTTTTTCGCTGTTGAACCATTCCACATGATAGCCCGACAAATGCATTCTTTTTTCAACTGTACAGGAAAACAACATTGTTGTTACTGCTACTAAACAAAGGTATTGAAGTGTTTTCATGATGATAAATTTCTGCTTCTGCTTGTCAAAGATACTAATCCATCTTTCAATTTACCACAGAAAGAAGATGCCAGGGGCGGCATATTTTTTTCTATATCCGGATAACAACTTAACACTCCTCCATTTTAACCACAGAAACCCAGCAATTTTTCAGGGTCACGGGGTTTTACTACCACTTCTTGTACGGCAGGAATTTTCCATTCAAAGTAACTTTCACCCTATCGCCTTTTGGATCCTCTACTTTATCAATGTGCATAGTGAAATCGATGGCGCTCATAATTCCATCGCCCATTTTTTCGTGAATGATTTCCTTCATGGTAGGACCATAAACGTAGCATATTTCATAAAAGCGGTAAAGCAGCGGATCGGACGGAACCGATTGTCCCTGGCCCTTTGTTGGAAAAACCTGCAGGGCCTCCACCACATCAAAAGGAAGATCCAGCAGAATGCCCAGCTTTTCTGCTTCAGCTTTAGAGAAAGTATTTTGTCCGAGACAAGCCGAAGTAGTAAACACTTCCGAAAGGGCAAGCGCCGCAGCAATTTCCTCCCATTTCATTTTCTTTTTTGCTTTTGCCATAATGATGGCTTCTGTCATTTCCAGTTTAGTCATAATTTGTATGTTTAATGCAATAAAAGTAGCGACTTATATACCGAGCAAAAATGCCATTTGGTGGCGCTTCTTACTGCGAATTTGCAGGTGGATGATTGACAGTCATGAAAATTTTATATTTTCAGAATTACATACATGACTATGAAAAGCACAAAAATACCTTCAACAGTAGATGGTTTCATCTCCGGATTTCCTGCTGACGTGCAAAAGCATCTGCAGCAAATGCGACAAATTATAAAAGCTGCCGCTCCCGATGCAGAAGAAGGCATCAGTTATGGAATGCCTGGATACAAGCTGAAAGGGAAACCATTGGTTTATTTTTCAGCCTATAAAAATCACATTGGTTTTTATGCTACACCTACCGGACACAAAGCTTTTGAGAAGGAACTTTCCAAATACAAACAAGGCAAAGGCTCAGTGCAATTTCAGCTGGATGAACCAATCCCTTTTAAACTCATAGAGAAAATTGTAAAATTCAGAGTGAAGGAAAATACGGAAAAGGCAAAGAAGAAATAACTACTTGTAGTTGACATTCCCGCTCAGCTTTTTACCCTCCACGTAATCAATTACATCAACCAGTGCTTCATGGTATACATGTTTCACCTGGTGTTGCAGCCGACCGTTCCTGATGAAGGAAACAAGGTAATCATCCACCCAGCGCAACTCAATTTTCACGATGCCTTTAAACTCAACACCATCAACAGAAAATTTGATGCCTCCCTGGAATTCCTTTGACGGCAACAGGGAAGAAAAATTACTGGCTCCCCAGGCATTGAGGGCACAGCAGTCGTTATAATTGATTTGGTCAATAATTGTTTTGGCTATCGGTGATAGGGTATTTTCCATATTTGTCTCCTTTTGGTTAGAGTGCCAAATTATTGGCGCAAACCATAAGGGATTTACGGTTTGGGAATTCTGGAATATTTGATTTTACTGATTTACAGAAGCTTAGCCTTGGCTTCTCTTTTATGTACCAAACGGTGACCCAATTTGATAAAAGGCTTCTCAATGAAATAATAAGAAAGACTGGCAATAATGCCGGCCTCCACAATCACAACACTTTCATAAAGAAAAAAGTTAAGCGCAGCACTGGAGAAAGCATGATCGATCGAAGTCTCTTCAAGAAGAAAAATCACGGCAATATGACAGATATACATGCTGAAACTGATTTTCCCAATATAAGTAAGCACAGGGTTGACCAGCAATGGAAATTCCTTTTGCGATAAGGCAAAGGCCAGCACAAACAAAGCTATTTCCATTAGGAAATAATTCACTTTCAAATCCCAGGCATAGAGAAAAACCGTAAGTGCCGCCAGCAATAAAAAGGCGTATGGATGTACTGCACTTCTTTCATAAATCAAAAAATACAGGATGAAGCCCAATGCAAACACCGGCAACTGATTAATAAAATTATACTCCAGGAATTGCTCCCATAACGATGCATCATCGGCCAGAGGGTGCGAAGAGAAATATACAAAGAAGGCAATGCGGAGAACGAAAGCAAAAAGTGCAAAAAGCAATGCCCTGTTCAGGTTGGTAATAAAAACAACAACAAAAGGGAAAAGCAAATAAAAAGTCATCTCTACGCCAACACTCCATCCGCCCGGTATTCCGGAATTGATCCAGTAAGGAGAAAAGCCATGCACAAAGAAAATATTACTCAGTACAATCCCGGATTTGAATTCTGTGCTCCAGGCCAGCTGATACAAAAGCAAAGCGAGATAATACACAGGAGCTATCCTGAAAAAGCGACGAATAAAGAAATTACCTGTTGGTGATTTTTCTTCCCTCCTGTTTTTATAAGAGAGCATTAAAGTGAGCGCACTTACCATGTAAAAAAGCTGAACACCTTTATGACCCAGCAGTGCGAGAGTAGCAAATGAAAAAGAAAAATCTACTCCCAAATTAAAAGCACAATGAATAGTCACAACACCCAGAATGGCAAGACCACGCAGGGCATCAATGTACTGGTATTTCATATTTGTACTAATATTGAAGCTGTTCTTGTGACTATAGCAAACTTAGGTAAAATTATCTGGCTCTCCGACTCTTTTATTTATCTTCGGGTCATGTTGTCGCGCTATTATCACACATTAAAATATCTCAGGACCAGGCAGATTTTTTATCAGCTATACTATAAATTCCGTGCCCTCTTCAGGAAATTTACCGGCTACCGTCCTGCGTTCAATCATTATAAAAAAGGAGAGCTTTTAGTTTTTACCGAATGGATCAAGGCTCATGATTCTTATCATCAAAACACTTTTACGTTTTTGAATCTGCCCGTAACTTTTGAAAAAATCAATTGGGACTATCCGCTCAACGGAAAATTATGGACCTACAACCTCAACTATTTCGATTTCCTCAATCAATCGGCAATCAACAAAGAAGAAGGTCTTTCCCTCATCCGGAATTTTATCCCCCAGCTGCCTCAGCTCAAAAATGCCAATGAACCCTACCCTATTTCGCTGCGCGGCATTAACTGGATAAAATTTATCTGTAAACATAAGCTTCAGGATAAGGACATCGACCAGAGCTTATACAGTCAGTACCGCATTTTACAACAACATATTGAATATCATTTACTGGGCAATCACCTGCTGGAAAATGCTTTTTCCCTGTACATTGGCGGATTATACTTCAATGATGATCAACTCAGGAGCAAAGGATTCAAACTCATCAGCGAAGAACTGAAAGAGCAAACGCTGAAGGATGGCGGGCATTTTGAGCTTAGTCCGATGTACCATCAAATCATCCTCACCCGTTTGCTTGATTGCTGCTCCTTCGCCACAAACAAAATAGAACTCGAGACACTGCGCAATTATGCAACAAAAATGCTGGCCTGGCTGCGAACAATGACTTTGCGCAACGGAGACATCCCGCTGCTTAATGATTCGGCAAAAAATATTGCTCCCCCATCGGCAGAAATTTTCGCCTATGCCCAAAGGCTGGGCATCTCCTCCGGCGCTGCAACTTTATCTGATTCAGGTTACCGGAAATGGGATATTGATGGCGCCGAACTTATTATGGACGTAGGGAAAGTGGGGCCCGATTATATTCCCGGCCACGCCCACGCCGATATTTTTTCCTTTGTGCTCTATGATGGCGGACCAGTGATCACCGACACCGGAATTTCCACTTATGAGAAGAATCCGCGCCGCGAAGAGGAACGTGGTACAGCGTGTCACAACACTGTGTGTGTAAACGGACAAAATCAGGTAGATACCTGGGGGGGGTTCCGCGTTGGCAAGCGTTGCAAGGTGGTTATCGACCTGGAGCAAAAAGATGAAATCGCCGCGCACCATAATGGTTATGCCGGCACTATTCATTCCCGCAACTGGAAAAAGATAAATGATATCGAATTCCTTATCAGCGATGAGCTGAAAGGAAAGGATATAAACGGCATATTCCACTTGCACTTCCATCCTTCGGTAAAAGTTGTTTTGGAAAACAATGTGTTGTATGCCGCCAACTGGAAAATATCCTTTGATAAGGTAAAAACCGTATCTTTGCAAAAGTATGCCCATGCCGAAGATTTTAATATCTTAGGAGAAGGGACTCGGGCTAAAATTGAATTTGAAAGCGACATAACCACCTCTGTCACAAGGGTGAAACTATAGAGATGCGTATTTTATTTATTACAGATAATTTTCCTCCGGAAGTTAACGCTCCTGCTACGCGCACCTATGAACACTGCATGGAGTGGATCAAACAGGGTGTTGAGGTTACTGTAATTACCTGCGCCCCTAATTTCCCCAAAGGAAAAGTGTATCCCGGCTACAAAAACAAACTCCGTCAGGTTGAATATATCAATGGCATCAGGGTCATTCGTGTTTGGTCCTATATCACTGCCAATGAAGGTTTTGTAAAAAGAATCATCGATTTCATGAGCTTTGGATTTATGGCTTTCTGGGCCGGATTGTTTGTGAAAACCGATCTCATCATCGCCACTTCCCCGCAATTTTTTACTACTCCTACAGGCTGGTTGCTATCCGTATTGAAAAGAAAACCTTGGGTGTTTGAAGTCCGCGACTTATGGCCCGAATCCATCAAAGCCGTAAGTGCCATGAAAGAAGACGGACGCGTTTTCCGGACCCTGGAAAAACTTGAGCTTTTCCTCTACCGCAGGGCAACTATGATTATTACCGTGACTGAAGCATTTAAGAAGAATATTGTTGGCCGCGGCATTGATGAAAAGAAAATACAGGTGGTGAAAAATGGCGCTAATCTTAACCTTTTCCAGCCTAAGGACAAGTGTACTGCGCTTTTAAAGGAACTCGGACTGGAGGACAAATTCATTGTAGGTTATATTGGTACCCATGGAATGGCGCATAAACTCGACTTCTTCCTGAACTTCGCTAAAGAAACCGAAAACGACAATGTTCATTTTTTGTTTCTGGGTGAAGGGGCCGAAAAGCAAAACCTGCTGCGCATTGCTAAGGAAAATGGAATTACCAATGTGCTTTTTCTTGATAATGTGGCTAAGGACAAAGTGATTGATTATGTCTCTATAGTTGATGTAGCCCTCGTACACCTCAAGAGATCAGATACCTTTAAAACCGTTATCCCTTCTAAAATATTTGAGTCGGCAGCCATGAGGAAACCCATCCTCCTTGGGGTGGAAGGTGAATCGAAAGAAATCATTGAAAACTTCAATGCCGGACTCTGTTTCATCCCTGAAGACAAGGAATCCTTCCTCAACTGCCTTTATGAAATGAAAGACGACAAACTCTTATATGCTGAGTTTCAGAAGGGTTGCGAAGAACTTGTAAAAGAATTCGACAGGGTTAAACTGGCCGAAAGAATGCTGGATTACCTGAAGAAGCTGAATTGATTTCACCCGATCTCAAAACCCACTTTCACACAGATTTTCCATACCCATTTTTAAGCCTTTTCACTTTATTTTCAATCCATATCAATATTTTGATATTTTTGCAGGAATAAAGGAACCTATGTTATCAAACACGGAGTTAATATTTTTGTCTTCGCTTACGGCATTCCTTATTTGTTTTTTCTCTATCCCATCTATCATCAACGTAGCTAAAATGAAGCATTTGTTTGATGAACCCGATGAAAGAAAATCACATACCACAAAAATCCCAACCTTGGGCGGACTGGCACTTTTTGCCGGACTCATTGTTTCCCTGTCGCTGTTCTCCAACGCTGTATTCCCCGAGCGCCGTTTTATCATCTGTGCTATCGTGGTGGTATTTTTTATCGGCATAAAGGACGATATCATTATCATCGCTCCTCTGAAAAAGATGGTGGGTCAAATCATCGCCACATCCATTGTGGTGATTCTTGGTGATGTGCGCCTCACGGGCATGTACGGCTTCCTCGGCATAGGAGAAATCAACGAATACCTGAGCATTGCACTCTCTATTTTTACCATCCTCGTGATCATGAACGGCTTTAACCTGATTGATGGCATCGATACTCTCGCAGCCTCTATAGGAGTGGTGATCCTATCGGTATTCGGCTGTTGGTTTTTCCTTACCGGTCATGCTCTCGACTGGGCTTTGCTGGCCTTTATCACCATAGCAGCGCTGCTGGCCTTCCTGTATTATAACATCACCCCGGCCAAGATTTTTATGGGCGATACAGGTTCCTTAATTACCGGCCTTGTGATTGGTGTTCTCACCATAAAGTTCATTCATCTGAACTCCATACTGGGTGAGCAATATGCCGATTACAGCTTTAATTCCGTGCCTATCGTTGCTTTTGGTATCCTTATAGAACCTCTTTTTGACACCCTGAGAGTATTTACATTGAGGATCTTTAGCGGGAAATCACCATTGCATGCCGACCAGAATCACATCCATCACCGCTTACTGGCGCTGGGAATGTCGCACATCAAAGCCACGTCAATCATTGTATTAGCGAACCTTATGATCATTGCATTGGTGATAGTTATGCAGCAACACGTGTCTGCGATCGTGATGCTTATCACTGTAATCGCCTTGTGTAGCCTGCTGGCCTACATCCCTTCGCTGATCCTCAAGAAAAATAAGACGTCGCAATCTATTTCGGATACAGTTTGATGAAAACCTACATCCAACTACTCCTCGTCCTTTTGCTAAGCGTTGCAAACAATGTCTTTTCACAATCCGTGAATTTTCCGCTGAATCATCAATGGAATCGCTTAATTGATAAAGACCTCAACAAACTTAACCAGGATGTGCACACTTCTTTTAAACCGCTGATTTACCAGGTAGTGGAAGAAAATGCAGATATGGATTCTCTTTACCAGCAATTTAACAAGGAAACCACACCTAACCTCCTGGGGAAAACCTGGTGGAGCAGGACTCTGCTTTGGGGAGAAAGGAAACTGAACCGCGAAAACCTCATTGTTATTAAGGAAAAAGATGTGAAAATAAACATCAACCCCTTGTTAGACCTGGCTTACGGCAATATTTACGGAACAAAAAACGGTACTTTTACCAATACCAGAGGTTTTCTGATTGATGGGCAAATAGGCAAGAAATTTTTCTTTTCTTCGTCTTTCCTTGAATCACAAGCCAGGTTCCTCCCTTACATTAACGATTACATTACGGAGCACAATGGCGTGGTACCCGGACAGGGGCGTGCCAAGCTTTTCAAGGATACCGTGGGCTACGATTTTAATCGCGCCAGCGGCTTGATTTCATTCAGTCCGAACAAACATTTCAATTTCCAGTTTGGTCACGACAGGTTGTTCATAGGCGATGGCTACCGCTCACTTTTGCTATCCGACAATTCATTTAATTACCCCTTCCTAAAAATCACTACCAAATTCTGGCACATCGAGTATATCAACCTCTTTACACAGTTTCAGCAGGTGGGCTTCGGTGGACAGCAGGACGCACTTCTTCCAAAGAAATACGGTAACTTTCATTACCTCAGCTGGAACGTAACAAAGCGCTGGAATGTGAGTTTGTTTGAAGCCATTATTTCCGCTGCTTCCAACAACAGAATGTATGAGTTCCAGTATCTCAACCCTGTAATTTTCCTGCGACCTGTAGAGTTTGCCAATGGCTCGGCCGATAACGTACTGATGGGCGCTACTTCCAAATTCAAGTTGAGCAACAAAAGCTATGTTTACGGTCAGGTAATAATAGATGAATTCAACTTCCAGCTGCTCAAAAAAGCATCGGGATGGTGGGGAAATAAATTTGGTTTCCAGTTGGGCGTAAAAGCTTTCGACTTATTTAAGATCAAAAACCTGAACCTTCAGGTAGAAGGGAATATGGTGCGCCCTTACACCTATTCGCATTATGGTGATTCGGCTACAGCCCAATATTCATCAAGCACATACACACATTACAATATGCCGCTGGCACATCCGCTTGGAGCAAATTTTATGGAAGGATTGCTATTCCTGAATTACCATTACAAACGCATCTTCCTCGAATCACGCATCAGCTATGCTGTTTATGGAGCTGATACTGCGAATACCAATTACGGACAGAATGTGAACTACAGCTACAATTATAATCGTGCGAAAATTTCAGGGGACAATGGGGATTTCGGACATACGATAGGACAAGGCCTCCGAAACACCTTGATGTATGCCGATTTTAAGGCGGCCTACCTGGTCAATCCCACCACAAACCTGCGTGTTGAAACGGGGGTGATGATCCGCCAGCAGTCGAATGAAATCACCAACTCCAATCTTACCTATGTATACGTAGGTCTGCGCAGCGCCCTGTACAATTACTATTACGATTTTTAAGATGCGACTGCTGCTGTGCATCATAGCTGTACTGTTCCTTTCGTCCTGCTTTGAAATAGTGGAAGACATTCGTTTCCAGCCCAATTATTCAGGTTCGTATAAAGTCACGATTAACATGAGTGCCAGTAAGGTACAGATAGCTTCTTATATGAAACTCGACAGTGTTTTTGGCACCCGCGTTCCTAAAAAAGCCGAAGTAGAAAAAGAGATAGTGCGCAAGGAAGCACTGCTGAAAGCACATAAGGGACTCAAAAATGTGAGCATCACCAGAGATTACAAATCCTTTATTTTCACGGTGAAATTCGATTTCAATAATCTCACCAGTTTCAGGGAAGCCTACACTATTATTTGCTCCGATACCAAAACAACCAATGCCTTTTTTCCTTTTTCGCAAAAAGATAACAGCTTCACTCGTCAGGATAAATTACAACCGCTGGCCAAAAACATGACAGCGAAAAAGAAGGATTTTTCGGCACTTTTTAAGCAAAGTAAGTACACCAGCATCATTCATTTCCCCAAAGAAATCAGCTCCTGCAGTAATAAGAACTGTAAATTATCGAAGGACAAAAAAAACATGTTTGTCAGCTCAACACTTGAAAACCTTGTCGATCATCCCGATTACCTGAACACACAAATAATATTCAAATAATTGGCCGCGCTGCTATAATCTCTTTACTTTCGCGACGGCTAACTATTAAAAAAGTTCCGATGAAAAAAACACTGCTTCTCCTTCTTGTACTGGTTTCCATTACCGCTACAGCTCAAGATTTTAACCGCTACCTGCCTGTAAAACCCCTGGCTTATGCCCGCTTTGACTTGGCTGGTATCTTTGCCAATCAGTCGCTGGATTCCATTAAGAAAAAAGAATTTTTCCAGGATTTTGTGAAGTATGTGAGCCATGATGATTCACTCATGAAAGTGGTAGTGAGCGATGTGGAAAAGTTCGGACTCTCGCTGGCCACTGCCCATTGGGTAGCCAATATAGAGGATTCGGTATTGCAAAACAGTGTGATGTTTCAAATAAACAACGGCGCTGAACTCGAAAAAAATATCAACTTGCTTTTTCCCATTGGCGATAGCTCGGTGTATTACTCGGGAGGAAGCGATTTCAAGTTGTACATCTACAACGGTTTATACATGGCCTGGGATAAGGAAGTCTTTATCATAGGTGCAAGCAGACCCCTGTACAACTTCCATTATCTGGGCGCATGGGATCTTACTCCCGAACAGATGGATCTCGACAAAAAAATGCTGAATGAAAGAGCCAGCAAGGGCATCCATAAAATTTTCCATGCGAATACCGCCGCCAGCAAAAAATACCTGAAGGATATGTACAAGGATGCTTCAGTGGCCTTATTCTTCGATGTGGAAAGTGTGTACAATATATACTTTGATTTTATGCGTCGTGGTATGAGAGGGCTCTGGTATGGGGCCGATGATAATATGTTCCTGATGAAAAACAAAGTGCTGAATTATGCCAATTCGGAAGTGAACATGGGAATTTACTTCAATAATGACGAACTGCTCATCAAAGGCAAAAGCAAGATAGGCAAGGAACTCAGAAAGAAAATCGCAAAAGTTTACAATCGAAAATACACTGGCGGCATCTTTGATTATGTACCTGCCAATGCCATCTTCTCTTCGGGCATGAGAGTGAACACCGAAGCTTACATCAATTTTACCTTTGATGCACTGAAAGACATGTATGAGAATATGCCACGATATGGTCACTATGCCGCCAATGCAGTGGTACTGATACAAACCTTCCTGGATGAAAAAGGCATGGGTGAACTGATGCGTGGTGATGTACTGTTCAACATCAATAGCGTGGATAAAATCAATGTGACCTACACTACTTATAATTACGATGAGGAATACAACGCCACGGAAGTTACGGATGTGAAGCAGGTGAATGTTCCTTCATTTTCAGTGATTGGTTCTACCGGCAATCCGAAGCAGCTGAAAATTCTCTTTGATCTTGGGTTAGGTATTTCTGATCATTATGTAAAAGAGAAGGACGTGTATGTCTTCCGCGACAATGATTTCAATGAAATCGGTGGTGCACTGTATATCCGTATCACCAAAAAATTCTACTTTTTCTCTAACGACAGCAACTTCATTTACAAAATAGTGCCGGAGGGGGGATATAAAAATAGTTTGGGTGGCAAAGCCCGTCGTCACCACAAAAGCAGAAGTTTTTATCTCGATTTCGACGCTCAGAAATTGTTGAGATCAATGATGACCGATAGCTCTGAGATCGCCTTTATCAGTGAACACCCAATGCTCGCATCGGCAGCAGGTAAGCTTACTATGGAACATAAATTCGCACTCGGAGGCAGCTCTTATACTATTAAATACAAAACCAGTGACAAGACACCCGTTTTGCCTTTTCTAACTGAATTGATTGATGAACAGTATCGTAAAGAACAAGCCCGTCATAGCTACTACTACAACGAGTACGATGATTATCCTATGGCCGACAGTACTGCGGTGATGTATGATACCGCAGTGGCAGCACCCGACTATTATTATGATGAAAATGGTAACGTAACCGACTCGGCTGTTGATGTAGCAGCTCCTGCGGAAGAGATGCCAAATCAAATGGGTGAAGAAAGCGAAATGATAGCTCCTGCCACAGAACAAAGCGAGAAAATAAAGAAATAAGGAGGGGAATTGTTAAAAAGCAAAACCCTAAGGAATAATTAATACTTTTGTCAAAACTTTACAACCTTGTTAGCTGAAAAAGCACAAATACCATCTTCTTCCCCGCTAATACTGACGAAGGTTTCCTCTTACATACAGTTTTCTAAATTCCGACTGGCATCGCTGGTGGTTTTCTCTGCCGTGATCACCTTCGTGGTAGCCTCCGAGGGAAATTATACCGGTATACAGTTGTGGTGGCTTACCGTAGGCGGATTCCTGGTAACGGCTGCATCCAATGGCTACAACCAGGTCATTGAAAAAGATCTCGACAAGCTGATGGAACGCACTAAAACACGTCCGCTACCCACCGGTAAAATGAGTGTTCCCGAAGGTATTATCGTTGCCACACTTATGGGTGCTACCGGCGTTTATGTGCTTGCCTATTATTTTAATATGCTTACCGGAATCCTTGGTCTGTTGGCCTTGGTGCTGTATGCAGCGGTTTATACACCAATGAAAAGGAAAACGCCTTTTGCCGTATTTGTCGGCGCTTTCCCGGGAGCCATGCCTCCACTCATTGGCTGGGTAGCCTACTCCAACAATATCAATATTCAGGGACTCACAGTTTTCGCAGTGCAATTCATGTGGCAATTCCCTCATTTCTGGGCCATCGCCTGGAGATTACACGATGATTATACCAAGGCTGGTTTTAAGATGCTGCCTTCTCCGGGCGGCCGCGATAAAGCCAGCGCCTTCCAAATTCTTCTCTACTCCCTGTTCCTTATTCCTGTAAGCCTGCTGCCTGGCGCTTTCCTGCTGTCGGGCATGTTTTACACCATAGTTGCCATCATCGCCGGAAGCTACTTCGCTTACCAGGCCTACACCTTATTTACCAAGTTGGACAATTCATCAGCGACGAAACTGATGTTCGGTTCCTTCTTTTACCTGCCCATAGTACAAATTGCCTTACTCATTGATTATTATTTGAAATAATGGGAATCTCCAAAAGCGAACGCGAAGCAATTAATAAAAAGGTGTATAAACCCCTGATGTGGCTGGGAATTGCGTCCATTGTGATGCTCTTTGCAGGCTTCAGCAGCGGATACATCGTTTCAAAAGCCGACTCAATTTGGGTGAAAATTTTTCTGCCCGAAGAATTCCTCATCAGCTCAGTAATTATTGTAATAAGCAGTGTTACCTACTTCTTTGGTCAGCGCTGTGTCACCAAAGGAAAAATGATGGCAGCCAAAATCTTGGTTGGACTCACTTTAGTACTGGGCATTTACTTCCTCGACTATCAGATGAAGGGCTTTGCCAAGCTTAATGAAAAAGGCAGTCACCTCACAAATGGCAAGGTTTCCCTGGTGATAGAAAAGGGCGAATATGGCAAGGATTACGTGATTTACAAAGATGGTATTGAACTTAAGGAAAGAGGAGGATTGTACTACGATCCTATGGATGCTGGCTACCTGAAACCCATACAGAACCTCGATTTCGAGAAAGCCAACCGCACAGCAATGTACATTTTTGTGCTCACCATCATTCACATCTTACATTTGATTGGTGGAATTTTATCGCTTTTGTATGTGTTTATCAAGACTTTACGAAACAGGTACAGTCCGGAAAATTATTTAGGCATGCAAGTAAGTTCACTTTATTGGCACTTTTTAGATTTTTTGTGGTTATATTTGTTTGCGTTTTTAACATTTTTTTAAATCTTTCATATGTCAACAGAAGCATCAAAAGCAATTGATTCTAAGGTTCTCTGGGGAGGTAAAGTATCTCCATTCAGCATCAGTTACGGAAAAATGATGATGTGGATTTTCCTCGTTTCCGATGCCCTCACCTTTGGTGGGTTATTGGTTTCCCTGGGATTTGCCCGTCACGCTGCCGTTACTAACGGTGAGTTCTGGCCTTCATCCGAGCAGGTATTCACCCACTTCCCTTTTACAGACGCACACCTTCCGCTGCTTTACGTAGCGTTCATGACTTTTATCCTTATCATTTCTTCTGTTACCATGGTACTTGCTGTTGAAGCAGGTCACCGCATGGACAAGAAAAAAGTGGTTTTCTGGTTGGCGCTTACTGTAGTAGGTGGTTTGATCTTCTTATTGTCACAAGTTTGGGAATGGAGCACTTTCATTGCTGGTCCGGATGGCGACATCACAACCTGGGCCGACAATGCTACCTTAAAACAAAACTTCTTCCTGCCAACAGGTGAAGTGGTTGACGGAGTAGCAAAATTAGGTCAGGAAGGTCCGCACGCTTACGCAATGTTCTTCTTCTTTATTACAGGTTTCCACGGTTTCCACGTATTCACAGGGGTGTTGTTTAACTTCATTATCCTGATCCAGGTAATGCTTGGGACTTATGAAAAACGTGGTCACTACGAAATGGTGGAGAAAGTTGGTTTGTACTGGCACTTCATCGACTTGGTATGGGTATTCGTATTTACCTTCTACTACCTCCTCTAATTAGCAATATTGAACTTGAACATAATATAAAACATACGCTTTATGGAAAGAGATGACATTATTGAATATTCATTACACGCTCACCACTCTGAAGAAGAAGGGGCAAAAATCAGGAAGAAGATTTACTTCGTTACATTATTACTTTCTGTAATTACTATTGTTGAGGTTTTGGTAGGTGTTTACATCTCCCGCACTGAAAATGAAGGAACAGGTTTATGGACTGCCATTAAACTGGGTTATATCGCCCTTACCTTACTGAAAGCCGGTTACATTGTATTGGTATTCATGCACCTTGGAGATGAGCGCAAAGCTTTCAAGTGGATGATCCTTGCTCCATACATTATGTTCATCCTCTACCTCATATTTATTGCTCTTTACGAAGCAGTGTCTGCAGGTAACGGAATGTACTAATGGAAATCTCGGGCTCAAAAAAGAGAATTTTATTTATTGGATTATTTGTAGTGCCATTCTTAATTGCAATGGCACTCATTTTTTATGGCAAAGGCATGGGTCAGCTGCCCAAGTATTATTCGGAGAAAAAATTAGATGCCAACGGCGATAGCGTATATTATGCAGCACCGTTAAAGACTTTCCCTTCCGTTTTCAAGGACTCTCTTCTTTCCATGCAGGATTCCACTACTTATGTCATTACTTTCTTTCCTGATTCCTTAAAAGACCGCTGGAATAAGCACCTCCTCTTTATTGAAGGTATTTTAGACCAGCACAAAGGTGCCCGTGTAGCTTCCTTTTTTGAGGAAGATTCATTAGGAAAAGTAGAGTGGGCATCGGCAAATCCTAAAAATTTCATTGAAGCACAGCCTCTCTGGCAAACTTTCAGGGTGCCAAGGACGGAATGGGAAAAAGTGTACAACGAATTCAAAATTTCCCAGGCCGAGATGGACACTACTTTCAAGAAATACTATGGGAAATTCTATTTTCCGCCTTACATTATTATCGACCGCCAGCGACGCATCCGCTCCATGTTTCCTGTAACAGGACTGAAAGATGCAAAGGAAATAACCGGTCGACTAAAGCGCTTAAATAACGAATATGCTGCCGTTAAGAAAACCATTGAACAGCATTCAAAATAGTGTCACAATAAGCATTTTCCTGTGCATTACGCTTTTGCTGGCATGCGGCCCGAAAGATGAAAATCCACAGATCTCTTATGAAGATACCGGCATTTACCCGCCAATACTGGGAGAGATAAGTCTGGACTCCCTCGGAGACACCCTTCATCACACCATCCCCGACTTTTCTTTTATCAATCAGGACAGCTCTGTCGCCAACAGCACTTCACTCAAGGGAAAAATTTACGTGGCCGATTTTTTCTTTACTACCTGTCCGAGCATTTGCCCTATCATGACCAAGCAGCTCACACGCGTACAATCGGCCTTTACGGGAGATACTTCTTTTAAAATCATTTCTTTCACTGTAGATCCCGATCGCGACAGGGCAGCAATACTGAAAGCCTATGCAGCGAAAAACCACGCCAATACAGCACAATGGAGTTTCTGTACAGGAGAAAAACAAAAAATTTACAAGCTCGGCCAAAAAGGATTTCTCCTTGTAGAACCTGAATACCGCAACGACACCATTGATTTTCTGCACAGCGACAAACTGGTGCTCATTGATGGATCCAGCAGAATTCGCGGCTTCTACTCCGGCACCGACTCTGCCGAAGTCAACCAACTCATTAAAGACATTAAACTTTT
Source organism: Flavobacteriales bacterium (assembly GCA_046074525.1). Classification (GTDB taxonomy): domain Bacteria; phylum Bacteroidota; class Bacteroidia; order Flavobacteriales_C; genus JAHEZL01. Next base: position 59,919 of record JBJTOK010000066.1, on the reverse strand, counting down.
GAAAAATGCAAGCAAATAAAAAAATAGAAAGGGCCATCTGGGTTTTCACCGCAGTAGTATTCATTCTCGTATTATCCCTCCATGAAATTCAAAAAGCGAAGCTAAGCTGGCCCATGACCAAAGGATTGCCTATGGTCAATGCCATGATTAACGGAACCTGTTTCGTACTGCTTATTCTGTCATTGCTCATGATCCGACAAAAAAACATTGCGATGCATAAGCGCCTCAATACCACGGCAATGATTTTATCAGTATTGTTTCTCTTGTCGTACGTAGTATACCACGTATTCAATGCCGATACCAAGTATGAAGGAGATCAGGTTTTTCTTTACTACTTCATACTTTTTTCTCACATCATCCTCGCAGCAGTATCGCTCCCAATGATTCTTTTTGCCTACTACCACGGGCTCACCAACAATATCCAGAAACACAAAAACCTGGTGCGCTGGACATATCCTATCTGGCTGTATGTAACGCTGAGCGGTGTGCTCGTGTATGTTTTCCTGGCACCGTATTATAAATAAATTAACCACCTCCCCCTTCGGGTACTCCTCCTTGAAAAGGAGGAGAGTTAGTTAGCTATTCATTACGTGACAATATCGCTTTGCGCTATTCAAAAATAGGCCGCTAACTTCGTGCGCTGGCCCGCATCCTGGCTCTTGAATTTTTTGGATACTTTTTGTTTCAAGACAAAAGTATCGATTTGCTTCTTTTTAAAAGAAGAGATTAGCCTTACCTTTACCCAATGAAAAAACTCTTATTCATAGTTTTTCTCCTCTTCTCCAGCGTAAGTTCAGTTTACGCCCAATGCTCCCAATGCAAAGCCGTCGCAGAATCCGGATTGAAAAACGGAAGCAATCTTTCCGACATGGATCAATCTTATGGAAGAGGACTCAACACCGGAATCCTCATTCTGGCCATTCTTCCCTACATTATTCTGGCTGGCATAGCCTGGTACTTCTTTCGAAAAAAAATCAAAGAAAAAGTGAAATCTATTTTACATCGAAAGTAGAATTACTTACATTTGCAGCATTCGTTCTTTACTCATTGCTTATTAAGAAAGGTGGAGGGACTGGCCCTATGAAACCTTGGCAACCACCCCGTTTACGGGACAGGTGCTAATTCCAACCCTGCAAAGGGCAAAATAAGAAACGTAAATTGTAAAAAGATTTATCTATATAAACTTATGCGCCCTTCTTGAAGATTCAGGAAGGGCTTTTTATTTGTACATATATGAACAAACCTGACGTCAGAGAAGTATTGAAAGAGCGCATCCTCGTGCTGGATGGTGCTATGGGAAGTTTGATTCAAACCTACAATCTTACAGAAGAAGATTTCAGGGGTGAGAAATTTAAGGACCATCCGCATTCCCTCAAGGGAAATAATGACTTGGTGGGAATTTCCCGTCCGGATGTATTAAAAGAAATTCACTGCCTTTATTTAGAAGCAGGGGCCGATATTATAGAAACCAATACGTTCAGCGGTACTACTATCGCTCAGGCCGATTACCATTTGGAGCACGCGGTATATGATATCAATTACCATTCGGCAAAAATTGCTAAAGAAGCTGCCGACGAATACACCGCTAAAAACCCTGATAAACCAAGGTATGTAGCAGGATCTATCGGTCCCACAAACAGAACCGCGTCAATGTCTCCAGATGTAAATGACCCTGGTTACCGCGCCGTTACTTTTGATCAGCTGGTTGTAGCTTATTCCGAACAGGTAAAAGCATTGATTGAAGGTGGAGTGGATATTCTTCTGGTAGAAACCATCTTTGATACATTAAATGCCAAAGCGGCCATGGTAGCCATCAGTGATGTGCAGGAAGAACTCGGAACCAACCTTCCTGTGATGATTTCAGGAACCATTACCGATGCCAGCGGACGAACTTTATCGGGACAAACTGCCGAAGCATTTTTAGCTTCTGTATCCCACATGGATTTATTGAGCGTGGGCTTCAACTGCGCACTGGGAGCCGATTTGATGAGACCTTATCTTGAGGTTTTAGCCAACAACACAACTTTCGGTGTGAGTGCTCACCCTAACGCAGGCTTGCCAAATGAAATGGGCGAATACGACGAATCTCCCGCCGACATGCAGAAACAAATCATTGGCTTCCTCGACAGGAGTCTGGTAAACATCATCGGCGGTTGCTGCGGTACAACACCAGCGCACATCAAAGCCATTGCTGAAGCCGCCGCGAAATACAAACCGAGAAAAAAGATTAACCTTCAATTAGAAACTGTTTAATATGCCTCTGCATCCAGATTATCCCGGTGATTACAAATACAAATGGCACAACTATCCGTCGCTGAGATTGAGCGGATTGGAGCCGCTCGTAGTTACCCCCGAAACCAACTTCATCAACATCGGTGAACGCACCAACGTTACAGGTTCCAAAGCTTTTTTGCGCCTCATTAAAGAAGAAAAATACGACGAGGCTCTGGTAGTAGCACGCGACCAGGTGGAAGGTGGTGCTCAAGTCATCGACATCAATATGGATGAAGGGATGATAGATGGTGTGGAATCTATGAAACGCTTCCTCAACCTCATCGCTGCTGAGCCCGATATCGCTAAGGTGCCAATCATGATCGACTCCTCGAAATGGGAAATCATTGAAGAAGGATTGAAGTGCGTACAGGGGAAATGTATTGTGAATTCCATCTCTCTCAAAGTGGGAGAAGAGCGTTTCATCTGGGAAGCAAAACAGGTTAAAAAGTACGGTGCGGCTGTGATTGTGATGGCTTTCGACGAAGTAGGCCAGGCCGATAATTACGAAAGAAGAATTGAAATTGTAAAACGATCTTATGATATCCTGGTGGGACCGAAAGTGAAATTCCCACCACAGGATATTATTTTCGACTTGAATATTTTCCCTGTTGCTACAGGGATGGAAGAGCACAGAAAAAATGCGCTTGATTTCTTCCAGGCTACCCGCTGGGTGCGCGAAAACCTGCCTGCTGCCCACGTTAGCGGCGGCGTGAGTAACGTGTCGTTTTCCTTCAGGGGAAACAATCCTATGCGTGAAGCCATTCACTCGGCTTTCCTTTTCCACGCCATTAAAGAAGGAATGGACATGGGTATCGTGAATCCGGCCATGCTGGAGGTATACGACGATATCGATAAGTATCTTTTAGAAAAAGTAGAGGACGTTTTATTGGACAGGAGAGACGATGCCACTGAACGCCTGCTCGAATTTGCTGAATCGGTAAAAGGAGGAACCAAAGAGAAAAAAACAGATGATGCCTGGAGAAACGACACGGTTGAAAAACGTTTGGAACACGCCCTGGTAAAAGGGATTGCTGATTTTGTTGAAATCGACGTGGAAGAAGCCCGCCATAAATATGCGCGTCCGCTGCACATCATCGAAGGTCCGCTCATGGACGGAATGAACGTAGTGGGAGATCTCTTCGGAAGCGGAAAGATGTTCCTCCCACAGGTAGTGAAAAGCGCGCGCGTAATGAAGAAAGCCGTGGCTTACCTCCTTCCTTTCCTCGAAGCTGATAAAGCCGAAGGCACCAACACCTCTGCCGGAAAGGTATTGCTGGCAACGGTAAAAGGCGATGTGCACGACATCGGGAAAAACATTGTGGGCGTGGTTCTCGCCTGTAACAACTATGAAATCATCGATATGGGGGTAATGATCCCTTGTGATAAAATACTGGCCGAAGCGAAAAAACACAATGTCGACATCATCGGTCTCAGCGGACTCATCACGCCATCACTGGATGAAATGGTTTATGTAGCCAAAGAAATGGAGCGTGAAGGCTTTAAAATTCCTTTACTGATTGGTGGTGCCACTACTTCCAAAGTCCACACTGCCGTAAAGATTGATCAGCATTACACCGGTAATCAGGCCGTACACGTACTTGATGCATCAAGAGCTGTAACTGTTGCCAACTCTTTGCTCGGCGACAATAAAGCAAAATACATTGAAGATGTTCAGGCGGAATATCAGCGCATGCGTGAAAACCATGCGAAAAAGAAGGCTCAGAAAGATACTGTTACCATTGAAGAAGCTCAAGCCAACCGCTTCCCTATTGAATGGAAAGCAGAAGATATCGTGAAGCCAAAATTCCTCGGCGTGAAAACCATTACAGATGTTTCCTTGGAAGAAATTGTGCCGTACATCGACTGGACTCCTTTCTTCCAAACCTGGGAATTGCACGGCAAATTCCCGCGCATCCTGGAAGACGAAGTGGTAGGTAAAGAAGCTACTACCGTTTACAACGACGCTCAGAAAATGCTGAAGAAACTGGTAGCCGAAAAATGGCTCACGAATAAAGCTGTAATTGGCCTGTGGCCAGCCAATGCGGTAGGTGATGACATTGAACTCTACACCGACGAAACACGCAAAACTGTTTTGGATAAATTCCACATGGTGCGTCAGCAATCGAAAAAAAGCGAAGAGGCTTACAACATGTCGCTGGCCGACTTCGTTGCTCCTAAAACCACGGGACTGGCCGATTATATGGGAGCTTTCGCAGTAACAACAGGATTAGGTATTGAACCCTATCTGGAAAAATTCGAGAAAGACCACGACGACTATTCCAGCATTATGCTGAAAGCACTTGCCGATCGTCTTGCCGAGGCTTTCACCGAATTCATGCACGAAAAAGTGCGTAAGGAAATCTGGAGTTATGATACCAAAGAAGCACTCAGCAATGAAGACCTGATTAAGGAAGAATACCGCGGTATCCGTCCGGCACCTGGCTATCCGGCTTGTCCCGACCATACTGAAAAGTGGACAATTTTCAAGTTGCTTGATGCCGAGAAGAATGCCGGCATAACTTTAACCGACAGTTTGGCCATGTACCCTGCTTCTTCCGTTAGCGGCTGGTATTTCGGACATCCGCAAAGCAAGTATTTCGGTATCGGTAAAATCGAGAAAGACCAAGTAGAGCAATATGCCTCCCGTAAAGGCGAATCGGTTGAATTTATTGAAAAATGGCTGTCGCCGAATTTGAATTATTAATGAGAAAATTACTTTTTATATTCTCCTTCTTAGTCGGCTGGTCAACGCTTTCAGCACAAGGCCCCGTGATCGATTACAGCGGAAGATGTTTTTGTGAATCTTGTACCAAAGCGAGTCAGCGAAGGGATTCTGTAGCGGCTATCACTAAAAAAACACCGGTCGACAAAACTGTTACTACAGTTGTTGAACCGACAGTGAAAAAAAGCAAATTCAACCTCACCGAATCAGGAGCTAGCATTGACACCGGTATGGTGTACGTTTTCAGAAACGTGCGCTTCGTGCATGAACAGGCGGTTTTCATGGATAAATCCTTTCCCGAACTGGACCAGTTGGTGGCCTTTTTAAAGAAAAACCCGACGGTAAAAATTTCCATTCAGGGACATGTAAACGGTCCGGGACAACCCAATAACGATTACTATCAAAATCTTTCCGAAGCCCGCTGCCAGGCTGTTCAGATGTACCTGATGGAGCACGGTATCAAATCCAACCGCCTCAGCAAAAAAGGTTTTGGCAACAGTAAAATGCTCTTCCCTGCTCCTACCAACGAGTCGGAAGCTGAGGCCAACAGAAGGGTGGAGATCGTGATTACTGCGAAGTAATTGCAATCAAAAAAATCCTTCTCCCTCCCACGCCGCAAAGAATAATCATTATATTAGCTATATGTTGAGAGGATTTGGCATAGTGCTCTTTTTGATCTTTTTCGGTGCTGCTAAAGCGCAAAAGATCCCTTGTGAACAGATTCCCCGCCTCAGCATCCTCTCCGAAGAACCACTGAACTTCAGCAAGTCGAAAAAGCAAGCCTTCTGGTTTGAGGTTGACAGCTCCTTTTACGACATGAAATTCCTTGTAGACTCCTCCTGTCACATGCAATACGACTTTTACGATTACAAGAAATACTGCGCTGTAACCAACGATTCTATTTTACCGAGCATTGGCTACACCACCTTTGAAAGAACCCTGGAAACTGAGGAAATTCTCAACGGACAATGCTTTTGTGAGTCGTGCTCACAAAACCACAGAATACAGCTCGAACACGGCAAAAAATTCGTGGTAGTGCTGCAAACCGATTGCGATACGGTTATTATCGATACGCGAATCACCGATGATATACTTGCCCTGCAGCGGGAAAGAAAATTAAAGTGGTACCAGAAAAAATACAAAAAGGGCGATAAACTCATTTTAAATAACATCCTCTTCCAGGCCAATTCTACTCAATTGATTCCCCGGTCCAGAGCCGAATTATCGAGTTTGGTGTATCTCCTGAAAAACAATCCGAACCTGAAAATTGAAGTGCATGGCCACGTGAATGCACCAAAAGAAAAAAACTCTGATTACAATCTGCAGCTCTCCGAGGGCCGCGCAAAAGCTATTTATGATTACCTCATTAAAAACGGAATTGATCCTTCCCGCCTCGGCTACAAAGGTTTTGGAAACACACAAATGCTTTTTCCCAATGCCAAATCCGAATTGGAAATGAAATTCAACCGGAGGGTGGAAATCCTGATTGTGGGGAGTTAACCGAGAGGTTCACAGAAACGAATTTTAAGAATTTAGAGTAACAACTTGAGTAGTAATACATGCTTCCTTTTTTCCAGAGAATTATAGTCAAAGCCGCAGTAATGCTCTTCCGCAGGAGCTATAAAGACGCTGCCGGACATGGTGGCGACCTGAAACAGCAATCCCGTCATCGTGTAGTATCACTGGCATATATTATCAAAGGTTTTGTTCTGATTACATTAGGTATTTTTTCGGCAGCTTTCGGACTCAAAAGTTTTCTCCTCCCCACTGGTTTTGTAGATGGTGGTATCACCGGTATCTCACTTTTGGTAAATAAAGTAACGGGGTTGCCGCTGTCACTGGTATTGGTTTGCATCAACATTCCTTTTATACTATTTGCTTATTCACAGGTTGGAAAGCGCTTTGCGGTTAGGAGCATCGTGTCCATTGTCGGATTGGCCCTGGTTTTGGCCGCAGTTCCCTTCCCAATGATTACCAGCGACAAGCTCCTCGTCTCCGTATTTGGCGGTTTCTTCCTTGGTGCCGGTATCGGATTATCGATGAGAGGTGGTGCTGTTCTCGACGGCACAGAAATCCTGGCCATTTACACCAGTAGAAAGCTAGGGCTCACCATTGGTGACGTCATTATTGTATTCAACGTAATTATCTTCTTGTCGGCCATCGCCGTCCTCAAAATTGAATATGCACTCTATTCCATGGTGACTTATTTCATCGCTTCCAAAACCGTTGATTTCATTGTGGAAGGTGTGGAAGAATACATTGGTGTCACCATCATTTCGTCCAAACACGAAGCCATTCGTAAAATGATTATTGAACAACTCGGTCGCGGGGTAACGATTTATCCTGCTACCGGCGGTTATGGCACCCATGGCCACACAAAAAATTACTCGGTGGTATACACGATTATCACCCGACTGGAGATTGTGCGTTTGCGTAAGGAAATCGATGAAATCGATGCCAATGCCTTTATGGTGATGACCAGCGTTCGTGATATCAAGGGAGGGATGATCAAGAAGAGGAGTTTGAAGTAACGTTTTCGAAAAACGGTATTACTACCTTCATGAAGTACATCACATTTATCTTTTGCTCAGCTTTGCTGTTCTTATCTTTTTCGAAAGAAGAGAAGGAAATGGCCACTTTTTATAAGAACGTTGAAAAAAGCATGCGTTTGATTCCGGGAGGGCATATGCGAAAGGATACTTTCATTTTTCACATCGGCTGTTATAACCCTTGTCCAATTCTGGCAGTCGACAGTTTTTACCTATGCAATCACGAAGTAAGTAATCTTGAGTATCGTGAGTTTGTAAATTCCATTGGTAAAAAAGACAGCAATTTTTACAAAAAATTTCTTCCCGATACACTTTGCTGGAGAGATCCTCTGGCCTACACCGAAGAATATGTTGAGTGGTATTTCCGTCATCCTGCTTACAATAACTATCCCGTAGTTGGTGTGACTTACGAACAAGCACAGGCCTATTGCCAATGGCTCACAAAGAAATACATGAGCAATGAAAAAAGAAAATACAAAAATGTAGTTTTTAAACTGCCAGGCAAAGACCAGTGGACCTATGCTGCAAAAAGTGGTGTTGACGCACAATTTCCCTTTAAAAATGGGAAATTAATGAATGAAAAAGGTGAGCCTCAAGCAATGTTTAGAGTGATGCTACAAGAGGAAATTAAGATGGACAGTGGAAAATGTAGTATCATTGAAACTCCGCAGATTTATAGAAGATTTTATCCAGAAATCTTGGGTGGCTGCTGGGGCTGGCGGTGGGAATTCTATGATATCGCTGTTCCTGTTTTATCTTTTCCTCCAAACCATTTCAAAATCTATAACCTAGCCGGCAACGTTGCCGAGTTCGTTGAGGAAAAAGGTATTACCAAGGGTGGAAGTTGGGAGAGCACTGGGTATTACCTTCAAAATTTCGTCAGCCAAACTTACGACACCACCCATTCCGCTTCGCGCAACAGAGGATTTAGAGTAGCTATGGAAATCATTCCATAAGCAACCCTTTTTTACTTTGCCTGTCTTGAGGGCATGACTAAACAATTTTTATTTTCAGGACTCATTGCGCTATCGCTCTTTTCCTGTGTTCAAACGGAACCCGATCCTATTTATCACCCTTTAAGCGCCGAAAGCAAAGCTTTCTTTGATTTTAAACCAGGCAGTTACTGGGTCTATCAAGATTCCTTAAGCGGGCAGTTTGATAAAACCTTTGTCAACGACTACAAAACCGAATATTCCGATTGTACTCCCTTCAGGTGCGGGATTTATTTTAAAAAACAAGCCCAGCATTTCTGCGAAAACATTTCTTACTCCCAAATCCTGTCGGGAAAAAAGCTGAGGATACTCCTTGATACCTGGGGCAGAGAATGGGAAATTATACATTTCAATAGCGACGATTCTACCTTCCGCTATCAACAACACGACTTCTATTTCGACGGAAAATCCGATACCATTTGCGGAAGGGGCGAATTACTCCTTTACTGGGAAGCGAAGAAAAATGTAGGTCTTATCAAATACATGCTTCCCGATAGTTCTATACATACATTGGTGGAATACAAAGCAGTTCAGTAAAAAAAGCAGGTTTATTACCATTCTTCTGAATAGCTTCTTATTTTTGCCGCATGAAGTATTCTAAAGCATTTATCTATACCGAGCGTACACCCAACGAAAAACTCGACGCTACCAGCCACAAACTCAGTATCCAGGCCGGATTGATCCACCAGGTATCAGCTGGATTATACGATTTCCTTCCGCTGGGAAACCGCGTGTTGCAGAAGATTGAAACAGTGATCCGTGAAGAACTGAACGCCATCGACTGCCAGGAAATCGCTATGCCTATCGTTCAGCCGAAAGAGCTGTGGATAGAGTCGGGCCGCTGGAATGTATATGGCAAGGAGATGCTGAAATTCCATAACCGCGACGAAAGAGAATTTTGTTTCGGTCCGACCCACGAAGAAGTTGTTATTGACCTCGTTCGCGCAAAAATCACATCCTACAAGCAATTCCCGTTTACTTTATACCAAATCGGAAGAAAATTCCGCGATGAAATGCGTCCGAAAAACGGTCTTCTCCGCGGCAAGGAATTCATGATGAAGGATGCCTACAGTTTCCATACTTCCAACGAAGATCTGGACAGAGAATACAAAGCTTTCCGCACCGCTTATTTCAAAATTTGTGAGCGCCTCGGACTCAAAGTAATTGGTATTCCTGCCGATCCGGGAGAAATTGGTGGGGATGGCTCTGAAGAAGTAGTGGCCTTCTCCAAATTCGGTGAAGATTATTTCATTGAGGAAAAAGGCGTAGCCACTAAAATCGAGGAAAACGAAGTAGAGAAATATTCGGCTACACATGAGGTATATCGCGGTATTGAGGTGGGACACATCTTCAAACTCGGCACCAAGTATTCATCGGCCATGGGCTTCAATTTCGTGAACAAGGAAGGCAAGAAAGAACCGGTAATCATGGGTTGTTACGGCATTGGTGTTAGCCGTATGATGAACGCTATCCTCGAACAAAATAACGACAAAAAAGGCATCGTCTGGCCACTCGCTGTTGCTCCTTACCATTTGTCGATTATCCCCTTGAAATACAAAGATTCGGAATTTGAAAGCGTTGCCAATAACCTGGAAGCTGCCTTTAACAAAGCTGGCGTAAGCACCTTGCTCGACGACCGCGACATGGGTATGGGCGCTAAAATCAAGGATTCGGATTTGATTGGTATTCCTTATAAAATCATCATCGGCCGTCGCTTCACCGAAGCACAGGAATTCGAGCTGGAAATTAGAAAAACAGGCGAGAAAAAACTGTTGGTGTACAAAGGCGAAGAGACGATTAAGGAAATTGCAAAAGAGATTCACGGTTAATTCTGACCGATCACGTTTTCAGCGCTGACATAGCTCATATTTTTCTTACAGCCGCCAAGGTAATTTTGAAGAAAAAGAAAAGCTATGGAAAAACATGACCTGCTCCATGAATTCCCTCAATACAGAGAGAAAATTCATGATCTGAAAACACAAAATGCGCATTTCAGAAAACTTTTTGATGATTACCACAAAACAGATCATCATATTCATCGCATTGAAAGCGGCGCAGAAATCGCGATCGATGAGCACCTGAACAAGTTGCGGACACATAGGGTTTTCCTGAAAGACCAGTTGTACAATTTGCTACAGCAATAATCCAGGGGAAGATGAAAACTATTTCATCTTCCCTAAATTCCTCAAAGCAAAAAATGATTTCGATGTACTCTGGTCAAAAATGCCATTTTTAGTGCGGCGAATATCCTCCACTGTATAAAAGGCATTGGGATTGTAGCGATCCACCAGATCAAGAATCTTTTTCACGTTTTTGCGTTTCACAATGGTAAAAATAATTTTCACGGCTCCTGCCGAACCATGAGCATCAACTACGGTAGCGCCGTGATTGGCGGCACTGAGCTGCTTCATTAATTCAGCACTGTGACTATCAGTAATGATTTGCACGATTTGTAATCCGAGTGCAAGTCTTTCCTCCAATCGCAAACCAAGGTAATTTCCTGTCGCAAATCCACCGGCCCAGGCGATATAATGCGGCCAGCTATTGGCGCTCATCAACACTTCCTTGGCCACCATGATCCATATCAGCACTTCAAAAAACCCGAAGAGGGGTGCGAGATTTTTAAATCCGCGGGAAACAAAAACGTGACGCAATGTACCTAGTGTAACATCCACCAATCGCGAACAAAAAATAATCAGCGGAAGAATAACCCAGTTGAAATAATCGAAATCTTGCACAGCTAAATTTTTACTGAAAATACAAAGCACTAAAAAACTGCGCCGGAAAAAAGCATTGATTTTATCAAATGGCGGCTATGGATAATTCACCGGCGGCAATGCCGTAAAAGACTTGATTAATAGTTGTTTTTTCTTGCCATTCACGTGATATATCAGCAACGCCGAACCCTCAGCTACCGCAGGCATTGGGGCTTTTACCTGCTGCATCGGATCGGCAACTGGATAGGCACACTGCATGAACGATTCTTTGATGATAAGGGAAATAAAAGTCTTTTTCTTTTCCGGTCGCTTGAACCAGAAAGCATCATAGATCGCCTGATTGGACGCCACTAGTCCGTAACTTTTTCCATTCAGATAAACACTATCAAGATGAACAGAATCTTTCGGTGAAACACTGAATTCCACCGAATAATTGGTTCCCGAACTGCCGGCAATTCCGCCACTCCAGCGCTGCGCAGTAGCATTTACCAGCTTCAACTTTTGGGAGAAGGACAACGTTGGCAGAAACAAAAACAAAAAGAGGATTCTCATATTTAAAAGGTAGTAATAATTGTGCCAAAAATAAAAGACTTATTTTTGCGCCATGGCCATCATTCTCCATATCGATACCACTACTAAGCTCTGCTCCGTCGCAGTAGCAAAAGACGGTGTTTTACTGAGTCTGAAAGAAGAATACGACGAACAATATTCCCACGCAGAAAAACTGAATGTTTTTATTGATGCTGCACTACAGGAAGCAAAAATTGCTTTCGGCGACCTCAACGCTGTGGCGGTGAGTAAAGGTCCGGGAAGCTACACCGGACTACGCATTGGCGTTTCAACAGCGAAGGGCTTGTGTTTCGGATTGGGACTGCCGCTTATCGGCATCAATACTTTAAAAGCGCTGAGCTATGGTGCTCTTCAACATCCCAACTATTCTTCCGGTGCCCTCCTCTGCCCTATGCTGGATGCGCGCCGCATGGAAGTTTACTCTCAAATCTTTGATGCCGGATTGAATGAAGTCCGCGAAATCCAGGCACAAATCATTGACGAAAATTCTTTTGGCGACAATACCCAAAACATGCACATCTTCGGCGATGGCGCACAGAAATGCCTTTCTGTATTAACTACAAAAAAGAACATTTCCTTCTTGCCTGAAATACAAACTTCTGCCCGCTGGATGCTGCCTTTCGCAGAAGAAGCTTTCAGCACAAAAACCTTTGAGGACGTGGCTTACTTTGAGCCTTTCTATTTGAAAGATTTTGTAGCGGGACCGAAGAAAGTCTGAACCTTGATTCACCTTCTTCCCTTATATTTCTCTCGCCTGTCCCCGCGTAGGTCCTTCCTTCGTCAGGATGACCTACGCGGGGACAGGCGAGAGAAAAAATGAAAAATGCTCAAACAAAGTATCAAAACAAAAAATCACCAAAGCTCCACACTTAATCACCCACCATCCACGAAAAATATTTTCCCGGGCGCTGCACAGCTATTTCATTTACTTTTAACTTTCGAATATCTAAAAACCCTGTATGAAAAAAATTACCCTCTTCGCTCTCTTTTCAGTGCTGATCATGAGTTCTTGCAAAGACAAGGAAGGCTTTGTCATCGATCCCGAATTCGCCAAGTATGTCAGCGCCTTCACCTACGGCGTTGTTTCCAACCAAAGCACTATCAAAGTGCAGTTGGTGCAGGAAGTTGCCGCGGCCAAAGCCGGTGAGGAAGTGAAGGAAGATGTGCTGGAATTCTCCCCGGCTATTGAAGGAAAAGCGTATTGGCTCGACAAACAAACCATCGAGTTCAAGCCTAAAGAACTCCTTCCATCGGGGGAACAATTTGAAGCCGAATTTCATCTTTCAGAAATTGTAAAGGAAGCACCTGAAAAGCTGGAGAACCTGGAATTTAATTTCAGGGTAATCAGTCAGATTGCCTTCGTGGAAGAAGAGGCTCTCATCACCACCGATCCTAAAAATCGTTCGGCAGTAAGACTGAAAGGATCTGTTACCACCGCCGATTACGTGAAGCCAGATGTAATGGAAAAAATATTCAGCGCCGAGCAAAAAGATCAGCAGCTCAACATACAGTGGGAACACAATAAAGACGGAAGAAATCATACTTATTACATCAACAACGCACGACGTGGCAACGACAGAAGCAAAATTTCCCTCCACTGTAAAATGAAGGAAGTTGGCGCCGAAGAGAATGCTGAAAAAGAAGTCATCATTCCTTCCCTCAATGAATTCACGGTTTTCAGCTGCAAGCACATCAACGAACCCGAACAAATCATTACACTAAATTTCTCTGATCCCGTGAAAGATTCACTGGATTTGAACGGACTCATCTACATTAAAAATTCCAGTGAAGTGCGACTCACCACGAAAGGAAGTCTGGTTAAAATTTATCCTGCCTCCCGCATCGTTGGCGAATTTGAGCTGGTGGCCAAGCAAGGCATTTGCAGCAATTTCAACACTTGCCTGAAGGAAGATTTCGTGAAAAAAATCCTCTTCGCCGAACTCAATCCTGCTGTGGAAATCATTGGTAACGGCGTTATCCTGCCCAGTACTAAAGGACTGGTTTTGCCTTTCCGCGCGGTAAACCTGAAAGCTGTTGAACTGAAAATCCTGAAAGTCGCAGAGAAAAATGTGCACCAGTTTTTCCAGAAAAACCAGTTCGATGAAATGCATGAACTCAAACGCGTAGGAAGAATTGTTTATCGTGGCGAAGTGCCTATCGTTCCTGAAAAACCTATCAATTATCACAGCTGGAATACTTTCTCCCTCGACCTCTCTAAATATATCCAATCGGAACCAGGCGCCATCTACCGCATTTACCTCAGCTTTAAACCACAACATTCCTTTTATCCTTGCCAGGAAGTGGTGGATGCCGACTACTGGAAGCGCTATGAAGAAGCGGAAGAAGAATTTTACGACCGTCCGAACAGCGGCTACTGGGATGATTATGATTTCAACGACTTCCAGTTCTACGAAGGCTATGAAGACAGTGAAAGAGACAACCCTTGTCACATCTCCTATTACATCACACGCCAGAATAAAAACGTGCGCAGCATCTTCGCCTCAAACTTTGGTATCATCGCCAAAGGTGGAAATACCGACGAGATTTTGGTGGCTGTAAGTGACCTGCGAACTACTGAGCCACTCGATGGCGTGGACATTGAATTGTACAATTACCAAAATGAATTGATCACCAGCGCCACTACCGACGGCGACGGTTTTGTAAGCATCAAAACCAAACGCAAGCCTTTCCTGCTCGTAGCGAAAAAAGGCAGTGAGCGTGGTTATCTCCGACTAGATGAAGGCTCTTCCCTTTCCTTAAGTATGTTCGATGTGTCAGGAACCGAAAATAAGAAAGGTGTGAAAGGTTATATCTACACTGAAAGAGGCGTCTGGCGTCCGGGAGATTCGGTATATGTGAACTTCGTGCTGGAAGATAAAAATGATGTATTGCCAGCCGACCACCCTGTGGTTTGCGAGATTTACAACGCCCGTGATCAGCTGTACAAAAAAACCATGAAAAACACATCTGTGAATGGTTTGTACGACTTCCGTTTTGCGACGAATGAAGAAGATCCTACGGGCAACTGGACCGCCAAAATCAAAGTGGGGGGCAATGAATTCAGCAAGATTTTGAAGATTGAAACCGTGAAGCCCAACCGACTCAAAATCAATATGGATTTTGGTACGGAACTGCTGAAATCGAAAGGCGACAATTCCGGGAATCTCGAAGTGAAATGGCTGCATGGCGCGAAAGCGCGAAACTTAATGGCCGATGTGGAAATGACAATGAAGCGTGCCACTACTTCTTTCAAAGGCTATGAAGGCTATGAATTTGATGATCCTACCATTTACTTTGAATCGGAACAGAAAATGATTTTCAAAGGAAAACTGGATGGCGAAGGAAAAGCCAGTGTTGATCCCGAGATCAAGATTGAAGGCGATGCTCCGGGCATGCTCAGCTGCTTCTTTAAAACACGTGCTTTTGAGAGCGGTGGCGACTTCAGTACCGATCAGTTTAAAGTGCTCTACTCGCCTTTCTCTTCTTATGTGGGTGTAAAAGTGCCTGAAGGCAAAGGCTGGAATGGCGCGTTATTCTCTGATAAACCAAACATGATCAGCATTGCTTCTGTGGATGAAAACAACCGTCCGGTGAGCCGCGATAAAATGAAGATTGAAATCTATGAAATCGAATGGAGATGGTGGTGGGATTATTCTGAAGACGAAGGATATGGTGATTACCATTCCAGCAGCTACAAGAATTTAATCAAGACAGATTATGTGTCTACCAAAAACGGGAAAGCCTTGTACGAGCTCACTTTCCCAAGTGCAAGCTGGGGAAGAAAAATGATCAAGATCACCGATCCGGTATCGGGCCACACCTCCGGAAAAATATTCTACACCACTTATAGCTCCTGGTGGGAAGAAGGCGGTCACGGTCCGGGCGGCGCAGAAATGCTCGCTTTCTCTACCAACAAAACCAAATACAATGTTGGTGAAAAAGTAAGTGTGCAACTGCCTAAAGTGAAGGAAGGACGTGCTTTGGTAACTATTGAAACCGGATCAAAAATCATTGATCATTTCTGGCATGAGCTGAGTGGCAATACTTTCGAGTTCACCACTACAGAAGCCATGGCGCCAAACGTATTCGTTCATGTAACGCTGATACAACCGCACAACTCAACTGCCAACGATGTGCCGATACGAATGTACGGCGTACAAAGTATCTCGGTGGAAGACGCAAAAACGCATCTCGTTCCGCAAATCAAAATGCCTGAGGTGCTCGCTCCCGAACAAAACGTGAACATCACCGTGTCGGAGAAAAACGGAAGAAAAATGGCTTATACCGTCGCAGTGGTAGATGAAGGATTATTGGATCTCACCCGCTTCAAAACACCTGATGCATGGCCGGTTTTCTACAGCAAGGAAGCGCTGGGTATCAAAACCTGGGACATGTATAAATACGTGATAGGTGCTTACAACGGACAAATGATGGGACTCCTCGCAGCAGGTGGTGACGAGGCTGCAGCAAGCAAAGCCGGTGGCGAAAAAACCAACCGTTTTAAACCGGCAGTGATTTTCCTCGGACCATTTTACCTGGAGCCCGGACAAACGAAAACGCACAAATTCAAGATGCCAAATTATGTAGGATCGGTGCGCACCATGGTGGTAGCCTGCGACAACGGGGCTTACGGCTCAGCAGAAAAAACTACACCGGTGAAAAAGCCACTGATGGTGATTTCTACCCTCCCACGTGTTCTGGGGCCGAAAGAAATTGTGAAAGTACCAGTGACTGTTTTCGCCATGGACAAAAAAGTAAAAGATGTGGAAGTGAGCATCAAACCTTCTGCAATCTTTAAAGTGATTGGCGGTGCTACCAAGAAAATTCATTTCTCTGAAGAAGGCGACCAGATTGTGGAGTTTGAACTGCAGGTAGCCGAAGCTGTGGGCAAAGGAAAAATTGAAATTGTGGCTACCGGCGCAGGAGAAAAATCAAACGATATCACCGATATCGAAGTACGCTGTTCTAACCCTATGATGTCGAAAGTGATTTCTGAAACAGTGAATCCCGGACAGTCGGTGAAAAACAGCTACTCAGTATTCGGACTCCAGGGCACGAATAAAGTCACTCTGGAATTCAGTACTATTCCATCCATGAATCTCGATGAGCGTTTGCAGTACCTCATTCAGTATCCGCACGGCTGTATTGAGCAAACTACTTCTTCAGTGTTCCCGCAATTGTTCCTCGGAGGTTTGCTCAATTTGACTGATAAAGAGAAAGAAACCATACGAATGAATATTGAAGCGGGCATCACCAGATTACGCACCTTCCAGCTGGCCGATGGCGGAATGTCGTACTGGCCGCAATACGGCTACTCCGATGCATCACACTGGGGAACAAACTATGCCGGTCACTTCATGATGGAAGCCGAAAAACAAGGTTATACTTTGCCAGCAGGATTCAAGGAAAAATGGATTTCCTTCCAAAGCGAAGCCGCTAACTCATGGTCGAACAGCAGCTATTATGATTACGATGAAATCACGCAGGCTTACCGACTCTATACGCTGGCGTTGGCAGGTGCTCCGGAGCTGGGCGCAATGAACCGACTCAAGGAAATGACAGGCTTGCACAACGAAGCCAAATGGCGTCTCGCTGCCGCATATCATCTCGCCGGAAAAGAAAAAATAGCACTCAGCATGGTGCAGAATATTTCTTACGACGTGAGGGATTACAATGAACTCGGCGGATCTTACGGAAGCAGTCTGCGCGACTTGTCGATGATCCTTGAATCCATGACTTACCTCAACATGAACGACAAGGGCAAAAAAGTACTTGATGATATTTGCCGACTCATGAGAACCGATAATTGGTACAGCACGCAAACAACAGCTTACAGCTTGCTCGCTGCCTGCAAATTCGTGAATAAAATGGGCAGCAGCAAAGGAATTGAAGTAGATTATAAAATTGCGGGCGGACCGGTGAAAACCATCAGTATCACCAATCCTATTTCCAAAGTAGAAATTGATGCCAATAAAATCCGTTCGGGTGAAATTGAAATCATCAATAAAGGCAAAGGTGTTCTCTTCACTAAATTGTATGTGCGCGGTGTTCCGCTGATGGGAGAAGAAACTGCACAAAGCAATTCCATTTCGATGGATATTACTTACACCGATTTCAACGGCAATACCATCGATCCTTCTTCGTTGCCGCAGGGAACCGATTTCGTTGCTACTGTAAAAATCACCAATACAAGTTATGGCGGTGATCTCGAAGAAATGGCGCTCACGCAAATTTTCCCTTCGGGCTGGGAAATCAGGAATACGCGCATGGATCTCGCCGAAACGGATGAAACCGCAAGTAATTTTGAATCCGTAACTGATACTTATGAAGAATCGGAGGAGTATTATAACGACAGTGCCGAAGAACGCAATAAGCGAAGGAACCAGGCCGAATACATTGATTTCCGTGACGACAGGGTGCTGACTTATTTCGACATGAATTACAGGGGCAGCATGACTTTCAAGGTGGTATTGCACGCGGCTTACCAGGGACAATTCTACATGCCTGCGGTGTATTGCGAAGCGATGTACGACCATGATATCAATGCTAGTTCAGCCGGACAATGGGTGAAAGTAACGAAGTAAAAATCGATCAGGGCCGACGCAAAGGCACGTCGGCCCCACTGGTCGGAAAAGCAAAAAAATATATCCTGAAATATAAATTCAGGTTTGTTGTTCTGCTGCTAATTCTGATCTGGTTTTACTTTCTTATTCCCGCACGGCTCTTCAGCTCTCCCACAAGTACAGTGATTTGCAGCAGCTCGGGGAAAATGCTTGGCGCGCGCATCGCCGATGACGGACAATGGCGCTTCCCGGCAGAAGATTCGGTGCCGCCAAAATTCAAGCGCCTTATCATGCTCTTTGAAGACGAATATTTTTATTCGCATCCAGGCGTCAATCCGGTATCGATGTCGAAAGCCCTGTACAACAATCTTTTCTCCTCAGGCAGGAAAAGAGGCGGAAGCACGCTCACCATGCAGGTGGCAAGAATGGCGCGGGGAAATGAAGACAGAAACATTTACCAAAAATTCATAGAAACCTTTTGGGCATTGCGCATTGAATGTGCTTATTCGAAAGAAGAAATTTTAAAGCTCTACGCATCCAACGCTCCCTTCGGCGGAAATGTAGTGGGCCTTAGTGCCGCATCGTGGCGCTATTACGGAAGGGATGCATCAAAATTATCCTGGGGTGAAATGGCTGCTATTGCTGTATTGCCCAATGCTCCTGCGTTAATCTTCCCGGGAAAAAACCATGAAAAATTGTTGAAGAAAAGAAACTGGCTGCTCCAAAAATTAAGAGATGCCGGCGATATTTCTAATGAAGATTATGAACTCGCTATTGCAGAGCCCTTGCCCGGAAAACCAAAGGATTTGCCGGAGCTGGCCACACATCTGATGGCACTTCAGGAAAACAATGGAAAGAAAGGCGAACGCATCGTAAGCACTTTAAATTACGATCTGCAATCGAAAGTAATGCAGCAGATGAACCGCTTTCAAAAAGTATATTCTGGCAATGAAGTGCACAGCATCGCTGCCATGATCATGGAAGTAAAGACGGGGAAGGTCATTGCATACGTAGGCAACATCGAAGGCGAGAAAAAAAACTATGGTGAAGAAGTGGATTTGATACAAGCTCCCCGAAGTTCGGGCAGCATCCTGAAACCCTTTCTGTATGCGTCGTTGGTGGATGAAGGAATGAAATTGCCGGATGCTTTGCTCAGCGATGTTCCTTTCGGTTTTTCGGGTTATTCACCACAAAACTTTGAAGATGTTTACGATGGCGTTGTACCAATGTCGGATGCATTAACACGATCCCTGAATGTGCCCTTCGTTTTTGCCTTGCACGAATACGGCACCAAGCGTTTTTTGGATAAGCTGCACAACCTGGGCTTTGCTTCGCTCAACAGAAGCGCGCAAAATTACGGCCTCTCGCTTATCCTTGGCGGCGGTGAAGTACGACTCATAGATTTGATGACTGCCTACCGAAAAATGTCTTTCGATTTGCAATCTTATTCTTCAAAAATGCCTTCGGTTTCTTATGTGAAAAATGAACATACGCTGCCTACCGAAAAAAATGTAGATTTCTCCAAAGCCGCGATCTGGCATACTTTCGAGACAATGAGCAATGTGTTGCGTCCACGTACGGAAGAAGGCTGGCAGGAATTTCTGGGTGGAAGAAAAGTAGCATGGAAAACAGGCACCAGTTTCGGTCACCGCGATGCATGGGCAGTAGGCGTTACACCCGAATATGTGGTGGGTGTATGGGTTGGCAATGCATCGGGGGAAGGTCGACCGGATTTGACCGGACTCAACTACGCCGGACCAGTTTTATTCCGCTTATTCAAGTTGTTACCTTCTACCTCGTGGTTCAAGGAACCGGAAGGCATGAGCACAGTAAAAGTGTGCAGCAAAAGTGGCTATCGTGCCGGTGCTTATTGCGAAGAAACTTACTGGCAAAAAATTCATGCAAAAGGAACAGAATCGAAAATTTGTCCTTATCACCAACAGATATTTTTAGATGCGAAAGGCGAATTTCTGGTTAACAGCAAATGCTATCCGGTAGAAAAAATGACCACTGCAAAATGGTTTGTGCTGCCTTCGCTGCAAGCATGGTATGTAAAGAGTCATACCACAAGCTACAAAGAACTACCACCTAATTTTCCGGGCTGTATGGAGGGGCGCATAGGTGTTAACATCGTTTATCCTATCCACCATTCCAAAGTTTTTATTCCGCGAAATTTAAGGGGCGAACATGAGCAAGCTATTTTTGAAGTGGTGCACAACCAGAAAAATGCTGTGGTGTACTGGCACATGGATGGTGTTTTTCTGGGCAGTACAAAAGGCGCGCATCGCCAGTCGATAAGGCCTTCTTTAGGAAAACACAAATTAACTGTGGTGGATGAATATGGAAATTCGGATGAGGTGGAGTTTGAATCGATGGAGAAGTGATTTTTTATGTGATCCATCTCCCTCTCCACCAGGTGATGACCCAGATTAAGGCAAGACAGGGATTTCAAAAATCCTGAAACAAAAAAGCCCGGTAAAATTTACCGGGCTTTTTTCATTTAAATTTATCCTAGCTTCCGCAAGCTTCGCAAGCATCTGGATTATCGAGTGAGCAGGCAATTTCTGCTTCTCTTTGTTCTTTTGTTGTTACTACCGGAATTTCCTGTTTTACCACTACTTCTGCTGCAGGAGCTTCGGCAGTTTCTTTCTTGGTAACGGTGAATTTGATAGCGTCGCGGGCTGCTTTGGTTCTGAGGTAGTACATACCTGTTTTCAAACCTTTCTTCCAGCCATAGAAGTGCATTGAAGACAATTTCGCAAAGTTCGGATTCTCGATAAAGAGGTTGAGCGATTGCGATTGATCGATGTAAGCACCACGGTCGGCAGCCATATCGATGATGTCTTTCATCTTCATTTCCCAAACTGTTCTGTAAAGTTCCTTGATGTTGTCCGGAATAGCATCGATACCGAGTACTGATCCGTTGGAAGCGATCAATTCATTTTTCAGTTCATCGTTCCATAGACCCAGTTTTACCAAGTCTTTCATGAGGTGTTTGTTCACAATTACGAACTCACCTGACAATGTTCTTCTGGAGTAGATGTTAGAAGTATATGGCTCGAAGCATTCGTTGTTACCGAGAATCTGTGAAGTAGAAGCCGTTGGCATTGGCGCCAGCAACAAGGAGTTGCGTACACCGTACTTCATGATTTCAGAGCGCAGTTCATTCCAGTCCCATCTGTCGGAAGGAGTAACATTCCACATATCGTGCTGGAAGATTCCCTTAGAGATTGGTGAACCGGCATAGGTTTCGTAAGCACCTTCTTCTTTCGCGAGGTCTTTGGAAGCAACCAATCCTGCGTAGTAAATGGTTTCGAAAATTTCTTTGTTCAATTTTTTCGCTTCATCGGAAGTGAAAGGCAAACGCATCAGGATAAAAGTATCTGCCAATCCTTGCACACCGAGACCGATCGGGCGATGTCTCATGTTAGAGTTTTTCGCTTCTGGTACCGGGTAGTAGTTTCTGTCGATGATCTTATTTAAGTTCTTGGTCGCCACATAAGTGATGTCGAACAAGCGCTGGTGATCGAATTTACCGTCTTCCACAAATTTAGGAAGAGCCAATGAAGCCAGGTTACAAACCGCAACTTCATCCGCAGCAGTGTATTCTACAATCTCTGTGCAGAGGTTGGAAGACTTGATGGTTCCGAGGTTCTTCTGGTTAGATTTAGAGTTGCAGGCATCTTTGTACAACATGTACGGAGTTCCTGTTTCTGTTTGAGATTCGAGAACGGCGAACCACAACTCCTGCGCTTTAATGATTTTACGACCTTTTCCTTCTTTCTCGTATTTGAGGTACAATCTTTCAAATTCTTCGCTGTGTGCATCGCTGAGGCCAGGGCACTCATTAGGACACATCAAAGTCCAGTGCTGATCAGCCTCTACTCTCTTCATGAACAAGTCCGGAACCCAAAGGGCGAAGAACAAGTCGCGTGCACGAACTTCTTCCTTACCGTGGTTTTTGCGGAGGTCGAGGAAGTCGAAGATATCAGCATGCCAAGGTTCGAGGTAGATAGCAAATGACCCTTTTCTTTTTCCGCCGCCTTGATCAACGTAGCGGGCCGTATCGTTGAATACTTTCAACATTGGGATAATCCCATTGGAAGTACCGTTGGTACCTTTGATATAAGAACCAGTAGCGCGGATATTGTGAATAGCTAAACCAATTCCGCCGGCAGATTGAGAAATCTTAGCAGTTTGTTTCAAGGTATCGTAAATACCATCGATGCTGTCATCCTTCATTGTTAAGAGGAAGCAAGAAGACATTTGTGGTTTTGGAGTACCGGCGTTAAACAAAGTTGGAGTAGCGTGGGTAAACCATCTCTCTGACATGAGGTTGTAAGTCTCTATGGCAGCGTTAATATCTTCTTTGTGGATACCAACAGAAACACGCATCAACATTTGCTGAGGGCGTTCAGCCACTTTACCGTTCATTCTCAGCAAATAAGATCTTTCGAGAGTTTTGAAACCGAAATAATCATACCCAAAATCTCTATCGTAGATAATGCTGGAGTCGAGGATTTGCGCGTTGGCTTGAATGATTTCGTGAACATCTTTAGCGATCAAAGCCGCTTTCTCACCAGTTTTCGGGTCAATGTATTCGTACAAATCCTTCATCGTTTCAGAGAAAGATTTTTTGGTGTTCTTGTGGAGGTTGGAAACAGCGATACGGGAAGCCAGCAAAGCATAATCGGGATGCTTGGTGGTGTTTGACGCAGCGATTTCGGCAGCGAGGTTGTCCAACTCGACCGTCGTGACCCCATCATACAATCCTTCAATAACTTTCATGGTTACACTCACCACGTCCACTAAAGGATCGAGGGAGTAACTCAATTTTTGAATTCTTGCTGTGATCTTGTCGAATTTTACCGACTCTTTTCTGCCGTCTCTTTTTACTACGTACATACGCTTCCCGATTTTTTTAATTCATTGACTCCGTTTTTTGATTTATTTTTTTGTGGCTAAAAATCCTCGTCGAGACGGAAAACATTGTCTTCCTTGCTGCTCATTACGCCGGATTTCTGGTATTCACCCACACGTTTCTCAAAGAAGTTGGTTTTCCCTTGCAGGGAGATCAGCTCCATGAAATCGAATGGATTTTCCACATTGTATATTTTTGTGTTGCCCAATTCCACTAAGAGGCGGTCGGCCACAAACTCGATGTATTGACACATCAGGTCGGCGTTCATACCGATCAACTTTACCGGAATGGCATCAGAAACAAATTCTTTTTCAATTTCCACTGCATCAGCGATGATTTTCTGAACAGTTTCTTTTGGCAATTGGTTCAGCAAATGCTTGGTGTAAAGCAAGCAAGCGAAATCGCAATGCAAACCTTCGTCACGGGAGATTAACTCGTTAGAGAAGGCCAAGCCTGGCATCAAACCTCTCTTCTTCAACCAGAAGATAGAGCAGAAAGAACCAGAGAAGAAGATACCTTCAACAGCTGCGAAAGCAATCAATCTTTCAGCGAATGTTCCGTTATCGATCCAACGTAAAGCCCAGTCGGCCTTCTTTTTCACACATGGAACGGTTTCAATCGCATTGAACAAATATTTTTTCTCTTTAGGATCCTTGATCAGTGTATCAATCAGAAGAGAGTAAGTTTCTGAGTGGATATTTTCCATCATTACCTGAAAGCCATAGAAAAATTTAGCTTCGGTGTATTGTACTTCGCTAAGGAAATTCTCGGCGAGGTTTTCGTTTACGATACCATCACTGGCAGCAAAGAAGGCCAATACGTGCTTGATGAAGTGTTGCTCATCCTTGTTGAGTTTATTTTCCCAGTCGGTAATATCGGTTGACAAATCAATTTCTTCAGCGGTCCAGAAAGAAGCCTGCTGACTCTTGTACATTTTCCAGATATCGCTGTGATTGATCGGAAACAACACAAAACGATCCTTGCTTTCTTTCAGTATAGGCTCTTCCGTTTCGATCTTGTTGCTTGGTAAAATTTGGTTGAGTTCTGACTCTGCGAGAGTGGTGATTTTAATTTCCTGATCTTTCATTTCCCTATACTTTTTATTCGTTCATTAAAGAAGACTATATCCTTGTTCCCCCTTGCGAGGAGAGCCTTTTATTGTGCTGCCAAACTGTTTTTGAGTTGTGGTTAACTGGCTGTAATCAGTCAACCGGAGCAGGATACAAAAATTGATAAAATTTGTCGGAGTACCTACTCATAGTTTTTCACAAACGTTTGAAGTTTTAAACATTCAATTTACGCTTTTGAAAAACAGATCATTATATGAGCTACGTTAAAGAGTTCCAAGAATAAATTTTTGTAACTCGATGATTCTGCCGACACATTTAAAATTGGAAAGAACGTTTTGTATTGTGTGATGGAGACCCCACATTGATCGGCAAATTTTCGCGATTCGTCTATCAATATCGACTTATCATAAATTTACTTCTGAAACAGGCGAAAAGGGGAAAAAGTTTTTTGAAACGACGAACAGGATGAGGTTAATAAGTCGAGAAACCTTTAACGTTTTGCTACAGCATCAAGGGTTTCGTACCACTCTTCACCAAACTTTCTGATGAGGGGGCCCTTTAAAAACTGGTACACGGGAACCTCTAATCGGGCACCACAGCTGAAAGCACCTTTGCAGATCTGCAATGATTCTAAATTGACGGCAGTAAAGGTTCTGTATTTTTTCAATCTTACAGGAAACAAATGACAGGAAATAGGTTTTTTGAACTCTACTTTTCCCTCTTCATACGCTTTTTCGATGGCGCACTTGGTAACTCCTTTTTCATCCCAGAAAACATAGGCGCATTCACGGTTATTTACGAGGGGGGTTACAAAATCACCATCACTATCCACAATATACTTCCCTTGTTTCTCCACTTCAGCGATCCCCGCAGGCACCATATAGGGTTTTACATTCTCATAAATATCTTCGAGGATTGAAAGCTCCTCTTCATCCAATGGCGCGCCAGAGTCGCCTTCCACACAGCACGCACCCTTACAATGCGTGAGATCACACACAAAGCGTTTTTCCAACAAATCATCAGAAATAAGGGTATCGTTAATTTCAATCATAACACGGCAAAAGTACCAAAAAAAATGGCTGTCTAACAGTTAGACAGCCATTCTCCAAAATGTAATGCGCATTAAAATCGATACCCTACAGATACGCCTAAGTCAAACAAATTTGAATGCAAAACACGGTATCCTACCTCTGCAGCTAAATTAGCCGCCTCTGTATTACTTAACGTGGTTGTGTTAACATTGTCTAATGACTTTAATGATGAAAAACGATAACCAGTATAAACGTCAAAAGCGATATTATCATTTTTACCAGCCAACACCTGCCAGCCCAAATTTAGTGAGCCTCCATACTCAGTAAAATCATGGTCATAAACCACTTCATTGCTGTTCGCATCTGTTGATGTCACGGTAATTGAGTTGAAGGAATAATGTCCTTTCGCCTGCAAGTACAACCCTGAAGGAGCCTCATCAGATAAATAAAAACGAGCAAATGGTTCTACTCGTCCGCCCGGATAGATTCCAAAAAATGCAGTACCCATTAAACCCGCACTTACTTTAGGGGCCAATACTCTTTCGTAATGAATTCGGGTTTTAAATTTAGCAATCGACAAGGGAGATAATCGTACAATGTTTTGCTGGGCTGAAACATTGAAAAACAGCAGGAAGGTCAGAGCCGACCAGAGTAGACATACTTTTTTCATAGAAAATAATTTTTATGGTTCGGTCCTCAAAAAACAAGTATAGTGCCAAAATGAACGACACAGCATTTTATCTACACGAAGTTTCTTAAATTCGCGTCATGGCAACAAATGAAGAAAAATTAAAAAACATCATCTCCCATGCTAAGGAGTATGGATTTGTATTTCCGTCGAGTGAAATATACGACGGACTGAGCGCTGTATACGACTATGGCCAGCTCGGATCGGAACTGAAATTCAACATCAAGGAATACTGGTGGAAGGCCATGGTTCAGATGCACGAAAACATCGTGGGTATTGACTCTGCGATCTTCATGCATCCCACTACATGGAAAGCTTCAGGCCACGTAGATGCTTTTAATGATCCGTTGATTGATAACAAGGATTCAAAGAAAAGATACCGCGCCGATGTACTCATTGAAGAATACATTGAGAATAAATTACGTGCTAAAATTGAAAAAGAAGTAGAGAAGGCAAAAGAGCGTTTTGGTGCTGCTTTCGACGAAGCACAGTATTTATCTACCAACGCTCGCGTGGTGGAATACCAAAAGAAAATCGACGAGATCAATGCCCGTTTCAAAAAGGCGCTTGAAGATTCCAATATGGATGAGATGAAACAAATCATTGTTGATTTGGAAATCGTTTGTCCGATCTCCGGCTCTAAAAACTGGACCGAAGTTCGCCAGTTCAACCTCATGTTCGCCACTGAAATCGGTTCTTTGGCAGAAGGCGCTAATAAAATTTACCTGCGTCCTGAAACAGCTCAGGGTATTTTTGTAAACTACCTCAACGTGCAAAAAACAGGAAGAATGAAAATTCCTTTCGGTATCGCACAAATCGGGAAAGCCTTCAGAAATGAAATTGTAGCACGCCAGTTCATTTTCCGTATGCGTGAGTTTGAGCAAATGGAAATGCAGTTCTTCGTGAAACCAGGTGAACAAAAACATTGGTACGAATACTGGAAAACTGCCCGTTTGAAATGGCACCAGGCTCTTGGTTTGCCAAGCGAAAAATACCGTTATCATGATCACCTCAAAACTGCGCACTATGCTGATGCAGCCTGCGATATTGAGTTCGAATTCCCGATGGGCTTTAAGGAATTGGAAGGTATTCACTCCCGCACCAACTTCGATTTAAATGCACACCAGGAATATTCTAAGAAGAAACTGCAATACTTCGATCCGGAACTGAACGAAAACTATGTTCCTTATGTAGTAGAGACTTCCGTTGGATTGGATCGCATGTTCCTCTCTATCCTCTCTGCTTCCTTTAAAGAAGAAGCTTTGGAAGACGGAAGCACCCGTGTGGTATTGAGCCTCCCTCCTTTCCTTGCTCCTTACAAAGTGGCCATCTTGCCATTATTGAAAAAGGATGGTTTACCGGAAAAGGCGCGTGAAATTATGGATCAGCTGAAGTTCAGCTTCAACTGTCACTATGAAGAGAAAGATGCCATTGGTAAGCGCTACAGAAGACATGATGCTTACGGAACTCCCTTCTGCATTACTGTTGATCACCAAACGCTGGAGGACAATACTGTTACCATCCGCGATCGCGACACCATGAAACAGGAAAGAATTCCGGTAAGTGAAGTAGAAAAAATCGTAGGCGAAAAAGTGGATATCCGCAGCGCGCTGAAAAAATTATAGATGGAAGACGAACGCGGACCAAATAGCGAACACAGACAAAATAACCTTAGCTTCCTCGGTCACCTCGAGGTGTTGAGAAAAATATTGCTCCGCTCCGTTGTTGTGGTTGGTGTTCTCACCATCATTGCCTTCATTTATTCCGACTGGATTTTTGACAAAATCATTATTGCTCCCACGCATGTAAAAGATTTCCCGACTTACCAGTGGATGTGTAAATCATCGCAGTGGCTTGGCCCTGTTGCACCATGGCTGGGAGTTGATCCTGCAGCTGGCTGCATGGAAGAACTCCCTCTGAAACTCACCACTACTACCATGGGTGGTGACTTCTCGGCGGTAATGCTGGTTTCACTAATCTTCGGTGTCATTGCCGCTTCGCCTTTTCTCTTCTGGCAAATATGGAGTTTTATCCGTCCGGCCTTACATAAAAAAGAAGCGAAAAAAGCAAGAGGCTTTGTGTTTTGGACTACCATACTTTTCCTGCTGGGTGTGGCTTTCGGGTATTACATTATCAGTCCGCTCTCCATCAGCTTCCTCGGTACTTTCTCGGCCCATGCCGATGTAGTGAAATTACCAACATTGAATTCATACATGGGCGTGTTGGCGACAACCACAATAGCCACCGGCCTAGCCTTTGAGCTGCCTATTATTATTTATTTACTGTCGAGTTTTGGCATCATCACCCCACAGTTTTTAAGAAAATTCAGGAAGCATTCTATAGTGGTCATTCTCATAG
Source organism: Flavobacteriales bacterium (assembly GCA_046074525.1). Lineage (GTDB taxonomy): Bacteria > Bacteroidota > Bacteroidia > Flavobacteriales_C > JAHEZL01. Next base: position 31,464 of record JBJTOK010000066.1, on the reverse strand, counting down.
TTGCAGCCATCATTACGCCGCCCGATGTTTTCAGTCAGATCGTAGTAAGTATTCCGCTTTGGTTATTGTATGAAATCAGTATCTTGCTCTCTGCAATGATTCAAAGAAGAAAAGAAAAACAAGGATAAAACATGATACTCTCCACCCGACATTTGGTTAAAACGTACAAGGGCCGAACCGTTGTGAATGACGTGTCGGTGGAGGTGAGGCAGGGCGAAATCGTTGGCTTGCTCGGTCCGAACGGCGCCGGGAAAACCACTTCTTTCTACATGATCGTTGGTTTTATCCGTCCCGACAAAGGCGATGTTTTTCTGGATGATGTTAATATCACCAAAATGCCCATGTACAAAAGAGCTCAGATGGGCATTGGCTATTTACCGCAGGAAGTTTCTGTTTTCAGGAAAATGACAGTGGAAGACAATTTGAAAGCCATCCTGGAGATGACGAAGCTCACTAAAAAAGAACAGGAATTCCGACTCGAGACTTTACTTGATGAATTTGGTTTGCAAAAAGTGAGAAAAACCCGTGGTGAGGTTTTATCCGGTGGTGAAAAAAGAAGAACTGAAATTGCCCGCTGCTTAACTGTTGAGCCGAAATTTATTTTGCTGGATGAGCCTTTCGCGGGTGTGGACCCCATTGCAGTGGAAGATATTCAAAGCATTGTAAACGGACTCAAAGACAAAAATATCGGCATCTTAATTACCGATCATAACGTGCAGGAAACACTGCACATCACCAATCGCGCTTACCTTTTGTTTGAAGGAAAAATCCTCAAAACCGGAACTGCCGAAGAACTCGCCGCTGATGAACAAGTGAGAAGAGTTTATTTAGGTCAGAATTTTGTGTTGAGGAAGATGAAGTGATTTACTCCGGTCATTTTTCTTGCGCTGTGCTTCCCTCTCGGAGGAGAGGGGTGTGTAAAGAGGGAGATGGATTGAGTGTTAATCCATCTCCCTCCTCTCGCTCAAAATCCTTTCGCACCCCCTCTCCTCCGAGAGGGAAGCACAGCGCAAGAAAAAAACCGCTAAAAAGTAAATTTGATTAAAACATCATCTTCTGTGTGAAAGCAGCGTCACCACTGATTACCCTCACCAGGTAAATACTTTCCGACAGGATGGAATAATCGAAAGAAACCGTTTGACTTGCTGCATCTTTATTCAACAATTGAACAGCAATCAGTTTTCCGTTCAAATCATACAACTCAAGAGCGCTAAGGTTTTCGCCACTAACATTCAATGAATTTTCAGAGAATTTAGTCAATGATATTTCCTGCTTATCCTGAAGGGAAATCAATTTGGAATACGCTGTTGTACCATCATTGTCCACTTGCTTCAGTCGATAATACACCACGCCCTTTTCAGCACTTTTATCGTAGTAAGCGTAATTGCTGATCTTATAAGTAGTGCCTTTTCCTTCTACACTATATATGGATTCAAAATTCTGTCCGTCATAAGAACGCTCGAGTTCAAAATGATCATTGTTCAGCTCTGTAGCGGTTGTCCAGGAAATCAAATTTCCTTCCTTTTCTTTTTTTCCACTAAACGACAACCATTCCACAGGCAAAATAGAAGTGTAATTCGCCTTGAAGTTATCCAGATAAATGAACTGGTTTCCTGATTTAGGATTAGTGACATCGCCGCTGCCTTTGAGGTTAAAGGTGAATTTAATAACAGAAGTGGCAGAAAGCGTCATGCTATTGGCTGTAGCGAGCGCAGAAATATCCACATTCACATTGTTCCAGAAGCCATCGGTGTAAGGCACCTGATTGAGGTTTACCAGAGTAAAACTGGAACCAAAAGACGTTCCGCCATTCACTGATAAATATATTTTGAGGGAATCCATGCATTGGGTGGAGCCAGCTCCCCAGTTGGCTCCGGTACCCCAGTCAACAATAGAAAACTTCACCGTTACACCCTGCAGTGTAGCAAGGTTCAGTTTAAGTTTTGCCGAAAGTTGATTTTCAGTACTTAAAGTAGACGTGTTATATATGGCCAATCCGTTGCCGGCTGTTACAGTACCGCTGGCATCAGTAGTGGTTCCAAATTGAGGCCATGCTCCTGAAAGGTTTAATGGTGTAATAACTCCCGCTGGATCGGTAGAAGACGTAGACCATGAAGAGCCCAAAGACCCCGTAAAATTATCGGTGAGTGGTAACGTGGCATACTGAGCCACGAGATTCCCCATAAGAAGTACGCATGCTAGTAGTAACGCATGCGCTGCGTTGTTCTTCATATTACAAGAGAGTTAGTAATTCCCCGCGGCAATAATACAACGGATTTGCTCTCTTGTAAAGGGCTAAAATTAGAAAAAGGATTAAAAGCCGTTTTTATTCGACGAACGGCTTTTTTTTATCTGCGAGTGAAAATTTCAGGACTCTAACTACTGAACCTCTGTCAATGAAAATTCGAAGCTCTCCATGATCTGGTTGGCAAGCAATTTCTTACAAGCTGTTTCAACCTTACCTTCCGCATCTTTCTTGTCTTTCGCTTCTACTTCAAGTGAAATGTGTTTACCGATGCGTACGTTGCCAATTTCCGACAGGCCGATGTTTTTCATGCTGTTTCCAACTGCTTTTCCCTGTGGATCCAACAACGCTTTGAGTGGCATGATGTCGATTTCTGCTTTGAACTTCATATTCTAGATAATTTATTATTGATCAAACTCATTAAGATGTACAAAAGTATAATAAAAGGTGTAGCCTGAATGAAAAATATCACGCCTAAAACAAGTCCAATGAGTAAAAACACATATTTAATCTGGTTGTCCTTCCATTTAAACGACTTGAATTTAAGGGCCATCAAAGGAATTTCGGAGATCATGATGAAACAGAAAATAAGGATAATCGCTGCAATTACATATTGATTGTTGAGGAGTTCCAGATACAACAACTGACCGTCGTTGTTGAAAGTCGCCAATGCAGCAAAAAACAAAGCATTGGCCGGTGTTGGCAAGCCTAAAAACCCATCGGTTTGTCTTTCATCCACATTGAATTTTGCGAGGCGAAGAGCCGAAAAAACAGGGATTGATAAAGCAATCCAACTGAAAGAGCTGTTCATGTTTTCCATGTACTGATACATAATCAGTCCGGGAGCGAGGCCAAAAGTGAGCACATCAGCCAATGAATCCAATTGCTTACCGATAGGAGAATTGATCTTGAGCAATCGCGCTGCAAAGCCATCGAAAAAATCGAAAACGGCCGCGGCAACCAATAACCAGAAAGCCGTCTCAAAGGGAGGAAAGAATGCCGGGGAAAACACTGAAATCACGGCCAGACAGCCGCAGATTAAATTGCACAGGGTGATTATATTAGGTAAATTAAACAAGAATCGCGTCTTTAATAGTATTTATAAGCTTGTCCATCAAAATTGAGTGGACAAATTAAAGAAAATATATTTACTTTAGGCGCGTTTCACAGGTTAAAAAAATTCATGAATAAATTCGGCCTATCTATACTAACACTGTTGTCTGTCTTTGGACTTCCGCAAACAGGGAAAGCGCAAACCGTAAGAAAATACAGTAACGAATTCCTCAATATTGGAGTGAGCGCAAGTGCCCTGGGAATGTCGAATTCCAATAGTGCCCTGGTGGGAGATGTCACTGCAGGTTACTGGAATCCGGCCGGACTCACACGCATTGAAAACAATCTGGAAATAGGCTTGATGCACGCCGCCTATTTCGCGAATATCGCTCAGTACGAATACGGCGGATTAGCATTCAAAATCGATGATAAATCCGCAGGAAGCTTGAATTACCTGCGCTTCGGGGTAAATGATATTCCTAACACTTCCGACCTTATTGATGCCAATGGCAACATTGATTACGACAAAATCACTTCTTTCTCAGTAGCCGACAACGCTTTTATTTTTTCTTATGCACGCAAAAGCGGTATCCAAGGACTAAGCATTGGAGGAAGTGCAAAAATTATATACCGTCAGGTGGGAGATTTCGCGCATGCCTGGGGTTTCGGACTAGATGCCGGCGCGCAGTACCAAACAGGCAACTGGCGTTTTGGATTAATGGCCAGAGACGTGAGTTCTACCTTCAGTGCATGGAGTTTTGATATGGAATCCTTCAAGGATGTATACACCAAAACAGGAAACGCCCTTCCTACCAATAGTATTGAAGTGGCTTTACCACGTTTGATACTGGCCGGGGGACATCAATTTACCATACAGGACGATTTCGGGATTTATCCTGAATTGGATTTCGATATGACTTTTGACGGAAAGAGAAACACGCTTGTTTCCTCTAATTTCACCAGCATTGATCCGCATCTGGGATTACAACTCAGCTACAAAAACATGATTTTCCTCCGCGCCGGAGCAGGCAACGTACAAAAGGAAGGTAATTTCAAAGGAGAAAAGGTAACCACCTTCCAGCCCAATGTGGGTTTGGGATTAAAAGTACTCGGTTTCTCCCTGGATTACGCCTTAACCGACATCGGGGATCAAACCTATTCCAATGTCTTTTCATTGAAAATCGACATTAACAGAGGTTTCAGAAAATGAGAAATCGCTTACTAAATATTATTTTTCTATTACTTCTTGTCAGCGAACTTGCCGGCCAGTCGGGAACCAACCAGTGGATCAACTACTCGCAGAAATACTTCAAATTTCCGGTAGTGGCCGAGGGCCTGTATAAAATTTCATATCAAACACTTTTTAACGCCGGCATAGATGTAAACACCATCAATCCCCAGAATTTTCAAGTCTTTGCCAGAGGCCAGGAACAGTACATTTTTGTGCAGGGAGAAGATGATGATATTTTTGATCCTACCGATTACATCCTTGTTTACGGCAAAAAAAACGATGGTTATTTTGATGCCCAGATGTACAAGGATCCTTCTTATAACCCCAATCCCTATTACAGTCTGGTGAATGATACTTCCTACTATTTTGTCACATACAACCATTCCACCAGCAACAAAAGGATAATAGAAGATACCGATATTAATTTCACTGGCTATACGGCCTCTCCTTATTTCAATTATGAGCAGGTGCAATCGCAAACTAATCAGTATTCGGGAGGAAGTACCACCGCGATTGACACATATCTTCCCTCTTACTCTCCGGGAGAAGGATGGGTGAGTTCAACTATGTACTACGGTCAGAGCAAAACCTTTACTTTTTCCACCCCCTCCTACTACGCAGCAGGCGGCAACGGAACGGTGGAAGCCACGCTGGTAGGGCTCACCAACGACCCCTCAAACTGGGGCGATCACAAGTTGCAGGTCTCCTTCAACAATTCGCTAAAAACCGATACCATCTATGAAGGTCACGCTTTTCTGAAGTTCAAATATTCCCTTGCTCCTGCTGAATGGCAAAGCTCTTCCACTTTCAAAATTGAAAGCGATGGAACCTATGCAGATACCAAAGCCGACAGGAGTGCCGTGGGTTATGTAAAAATGAAATATCCGCGCAGCTTCGACCTTGGCAATGCCACTTCCATGAAAATGGAAATCCTGAATGGCTCCGCCGGAAAAGCCTATCTCTCTATTTCCAATTTCGATAACCAGGGCAGTCCCGCCTATGTCTTTGATTTAACCAACCATTACAAACTTCCGGTAGTGAAGAGTGGTGCAGTTTACAAAGCACTGGTGCCGAACTCTGCTGCCAACGCAAAAAACTGTTTGCTTACCTCCGAGGCTAACTACATCAATGTAGCCGCGCTGGAGCCAGTGATTTATTCCTCCAACCTCTTCACCAATTACAAAAGCTTATCGCAAAGCAATGGGGGATATGATTACTTCATCCTCACCGTAAAAGAATTCAAAACAGAAGCCGAAGCCTACAAAGCCTACCGCAACAGCACAGGATACAAAGCGGTAGTGATAGATATGGAAGAACTTTACATGCAGTATTCCGATGGTATCAGAAAACACCCGATGGCCATTCGCAACTTCGCAACAGATATCATTAAAAACTGGAATACCAATCCGCAGTATTTTTTCCTGATAGGTAAATCGATACAACCGGGAACCCCTGATTCAAAAAATGCTTCATACAGCGAAAACAACAGCTCCAGAAGAGAGCCTACGAATTATAAAATGAACAAGATCCCAACATTCGGGTATCCGGGATCAGATGTTTTCCTGACGGCACAAATTACCGATTCTTCTTTGTATGATCCCGATATTCCCCTGGGGCGTTTATCGGCCACTACCGGTGAAGAAATCCTCGATTATCTTAACAAAGTGCAGGCCTTCGAAGCCAATCCGCATGCCTACTGGATGAAAAGGGTATTGCATTTTGGTGGAGGTACCGATAAGAGCCAGGGCGACCAGTTTGCTTCCTACCTCAATTATTACAAAAACATCATTGAAGACACCTGCTTTGGCGGAACGGTAAATACCTATCTTAAAAACACTACTGATCCGTTGCAGGTAAACGTGTCGGATTCCATCCGCACCAATATCAATGATGGTTGCTCCATTATGACTTTCTTCGGTCACGCTTATGGCGAGGGCTTCGATCAAAATATTGATGCGCCGGAAAGCTATACCAACCTTGGTAAATATCCATTGATCATCGCTAACTCCTGTTTGATTGGTAATATTCACCTTCCAACAAGCACTAGTGGAAGCGAAACTTGGGTAATGGCGGAAAACCGCGGTGCCATTGGCTTCCTGGCTTCAGTTTCTTTAGGTATTCCCACTCCTCTGCATCAGTACACTTCCTCTGTATATGAGAACCTTGGCAAAAAAAACTATGGCAAAGGCATTGGAAAAATCATGCAGGGAGCGATTCGCAAAGTGCAAAAACCTGAAAACACCCTGCTCTCGGATGATCCCTACATTGAGGATGTGTGCATGATGATGACACTGCATTGCGATCCTGCCATTGTAATCAATGCCCATACAAAACCCGATTATACCATTTACGGTCCGAACGGCGTCAACCAACCTATGGTATCCGTAAATCCTACTGAGGTGACTTCCGAACTTACTTCTTTTACCGTTAATCTTACCATTGCCAACATTGGGAAAGCCATCGGTGATTCATTAGTAGTGAGAATCATCAGAAAATTCCCTACCAATGCTCCCGACACGATTTACTTCAAGAAAATCGGTGGCGTGAAATACAAAACTTCTTTACAGTTTACCATGCCTGTTGACCTTATTAATGGCATCGGCACCAATCATTTCTCCATCCTTATTGACAGTGAATATGCTATTGATGAGCTCGATGAAACCAACAACCAATATGATTTCGATATTACTATCCGTTCGGGAGATATAGTACCAATTTATCCATACCAATACGCGATAGTACCTAAAAAATCTGTGGTGTTGAAGGCAAGTACCATCAACCCTTTGGCACCGGAAAGAAAATACATTTTCCAGATCGACACCAACAGCAATTTCTCTTCCTCTTCTCCGCTGTTTTATGAAGCCTCGATCACGAAAGCGGGAGGTGTTGTGACCTGGGATCCTGCAGACGATCCCGGACTGGCCAACATTTTCAATTCTCTCAAAACCAATACTACTCTGGCTGCACCAACAGTTTTTTTCTGGAGGGTAAGCTTGGACTCTTCTTATACCCACAAGTTCAACTGGAAATACAGCAGTTTCCAGTATGTGCAAGGGAAATCGGGATGGGGTCAGGCGCATTTCCAGCAAATTGATGATGATGAATTCAAATTCATTGAGCACCATGATGATACCCGTTCTTTCAGCTTCCTCCAGCACATACGAGAATTAGCCGCTACATCCAGCAGCTGGCTGTCGGCAGGCAATACCTATAGCATCGACGGATCACTGCAGGGCTATTGGAGTTTGATTGGTGGCAACCTGCTCATGGTGGCTGTAATCGATCAGTATTCACTGGAGCCATGGGAGGTAAATAAAAAACCTTACTACAATCAGATCAACTACAAAAACTCCTACATCCAACCTACCTGGAGTGATAAAATTTACTGGTACTATTCAGGGCGTTCCGACGATAGTACGGTGACTGGCATTACCAACCTGATCAATGACGCAAAAGCGGGAGATTACATCGTAATGTACAATTTCCGCTATCCTTTCTTCAAGGAAAATTTCAATAACCATGGTGCAAATGGCGCTGCCTTCAAAGCTGTGCTGCAAAGTTTGGGTGCCAGCACTGATTCACTAAACAACTACATCGGCGCGCCCGGAAGCTGTCCGTATCCTTACATCCTCATTGCACAAAAGGGAAATCCTTCTTTTGCTAAGGAAGCTTTCACTACCGATTGTGGTAGTGCAGCGCTCAGCGCCTCCATGACCAACAACTGGATCAACGGAAGTATTAAATCGCCAATGATCGGTCCGGCACTGAAATGGAGTTCCCTCCACTGGGAATCCACCAGCAATGAAGGCAATAATAAGAAAGACACCCTCATCTTGAGGGTTATTGGGATTGATGCCAACAACAACGAAACGGTGATCAAATCCTTTGTCTCTTCTAAAAATGATGTACTGTCGCTTGATACCTTGGTGGATGCTTCGCTTTATCCTTATATCCGACTGGAAAGTTATTTCTCAGATGATTCATTGCATACACCTAACCAGCTGAAAAGAACGCAGGTGGTATACGACGAAGTCCCTGAAATCGCGGTGAGTCCGAACATTGCTTTTTACATTCCCGGGGATTCACTTCAGGAAGGCAATGATTATAAAATGACACTGGCGCTGACCAATGTCTCTTCAACCAACATGGATAGTGTACAGGTGACTTACTGGTTCTCCGACGCAACACTTACCAACTCCACCAAGCAATACAAATTATTACCTCCGATTAAGGCAGGTAATTTTTATGTGGATACTGTTTTGCTGAGTACCATGAACCTCAATGGCAATAACCACATGTGGTACGAAGCCAACCCATATACCGGCCCGCGAGCATGGCAAACCGAACAATATCACTTCAACAACATTCTGGAAACACGTTTCGAAGTATATCCCGATCGCATCAATCCTTTGCTGGATGTAGCTTTTGATGGCGTTCACATCATAAATGGAGATATCGTTTCCCCTACAGCCCTCATTACCATACAGCTGAAGGACGAAAACCAGTTTCTTGCCCTGGATAATCCGGCACTGATACAGGTTTTCATTAAGGATCCTAATGGGAATGTGACAGTGCTGGACAGTACCGACTATGTTTTCTACCCGGCTACCTTGCCTGAAAACAAAAGCAGGATAGAGCTTAAAGGTGATTTCAAGATCGAAGGCAATTATGAACTGATGGTACGTGCCGTCGACCGCTCGGCCAACGAATCAGGAAAAGGCGACGGAAACTACGATTACCGTATTGAGTTCCAGGTGGTCCTCAAATCGGCCATCACCAATTTCCTCAACTGGCCAAACCCTTTCACTACCAGTACGCAATTTGTTTTTGTGTTGACCGGATCAGAAATTCCGGATGAGCTGAATATTAAAATCATGACCGTTACCGGCAAAGTAGTGAAGGAAATTTCGCTGGATGAAATCGGACCGATCCACATCGGCAGGAATGTTACCGAATACAAATGGGATGGTACCGATGAGTTTGGGGATATATTGGCGAATGGCGTTTATATCTATACTGTGGATGCGAAAATCAACGGAGAATCCATTGATAAATGGAATGTGAAACTCGAATCTGGTGAAGAAGACAATACTTCCCTGAACAGCAAGTATTTCAAGAAAGGATTCGGGAAAATATACATCATGCGCTAAGCGAATTAAATGACAAGCATGAACAAACTAAAACTTCCCGGATTAGCGATCTTATCGGGAATACTCATCGCCATCAGCTTTCCTCCTTACAATTTTACGCTGAGTGCATTCATCGGAATCATACCACTGCTCTACCTTGAACATAAGATTGCTATTTCATCATCTTACAGAAAAGGCCGGCAGGTTTTTGCCCTCTCCTATCTTACTTTTTTTACCTGGAACCTGATTTGCTGCTGGTGGATATATAACGCGGCCTTTATCGGCGCGGCCTTCGAAATCCTTGTCAATAGTTTGCTGTACGCCCTGATGTTCCTTCTTTTTCATCTGTGCAAAAGAAAATTACCTAAAGTTTTATGGCCCTTCTGTTTCGTGCTTTTCTGGCTGGCGCTGGAATACCTGCACTTCCAGGATTGGGAATTGTCGTGGCCGTGGCTGGTACTTGGTAATGCCTTTGCCGGCATGCACTATCTCGTACAATGGTACGAATACACAGGAGTGCTGGGCGGTAGCTTGTGGGTGCTGGCCATCAACTGGATGCTTTTGCAGGCGGTAATTATCTGGCGACAAAACAAAAAAGTAACGCCCGATGCTTTCCGCATTTTAATCCGCACCGATTTTTACATCCTTGCACCCATGGTGCTTTCGATAGCGCTTTACGCGCTGTATAATGAAGAAGAAAAACCTGTTAACATAGTAGTGCTTCAACCCAATATCGATCCTTACAATGAAAAATTCGGCGGGATGAGCGAAGAAGCCCAGATAGAAAAAATGCTGGGACTGGCGAAAGAGAAAGTGAATACCTCCACCGATTATCTAGTACTGCCCGAAACAGCTATTCCTGATGAAGAATGGGAAAACCAGTTTTCCCGCTCAGCAAGCATTGAGCGCCTGGCTTCTCTGCTGAATAAAAATCCGAAACTCAAAATCGTTACAGGTGTTTCTTCTTATGCCGAAGTATTTCCTGAAAACGAAGAAGATATGCCAGTGTCTTACCGCAGCCGAGGCGAAGGTTATTATGAAGCATACAACTCCGCTGTACAGATTGATTCCACTTTTTCTTTTCCGGTGTACCACAAATCGCTGCTTGTGATAGGTGCAGAGAAAATGCCTTTCGCCAATATGCTAAAGCCTTTAAAGCATTTGATTCTTGATTTCGGCGGCACAACAGGATCTCTCGGTGTTCAGGAAAACCGCAGTGTTTTCAGGGCTCCAGATTCTTCCCTGTCCATTGCACCTATCATTTGCTATGAATCTATTTACAGCGATTATGTGGCGGAATATGTGCAAAACGGCGCTCAGCTATTATTCATCATGACCAATGATGGCTGGTGGGATGATTCGCCGGGCTACCAGCAGCATTTCGCCTATGCCAAACTGCGCGCCATCGAAAACCGGAGAAGCATTGCCCGTTCGGCCAACACAGGCACTTCCGGCTTTATCGATCAGCGGGGTGATATTATTTCCGCTACCGATTTCTGGGTGCCCGATGCAGTATCGGCAAGTATCAATGCCAATGACGAACTCACCTTATTTACCCGTTTCCCGAAGGCGATAGGAATTTTAGCGGTGGTGGGTGCTTTCGCGCTGGTGGGTGCCGGTATCGTGCTTCGCTTCAGAAAAAAAATCTGAAATTCTACACTTTTCTCCCACAAAAACGAACGTTTAGCAATCGAAGGCGTAACAGTTTTCAACTCCTCCTTTATGAAAAATTGGCGGAATGATTATTTAAGAGTGTTTGATTTTGTAATAGCTTAGGTAGGACTTTAAAACTTCGCATCATGAACGTTAGATCGGTTTTCATCATCATCTCCATCAGTATCGTAGCCCTCGTAGCATTGTTGGGATACTTCTGGCCATCCGCATGGTTCAGTATGATTTTAGTCGGTCCCCTCATATTGGTGGGCATTCGCGACATGCTGCAAACAAAACACACCATCAAGAGAAATTTCCCTGTAATTGGCAATTTCCGCTATATGCTTGAAGCTATCCGCCCTGAACTGATGCAATATTTCGTGGAAACCGATACCGAGGGCAAACCTTTCAACCGCCTCCACCGCAGCATGGTATACCGTCGCGCCAAAAAAGTAAACGACACCACTCCTTTCGGAACCCAGATGGATGTTTATGCCGCTGGTTACGAGTGGATGGATCATTCCATTTATGCTAAACCTTCCAAGTATTTTCAAAAGCATCCGCGCGTACTGGTGGGCGGTCCCGACTGCAAACAACCATATCTTTCAAGCTTGCTCAATATCTCAGCAATGAGCTACGGGGCGCTCAGCAATGCTGCCGTTAGTGCGCTTAACCTTGGGGCGAAAAAGGGCCAGTTTGCACATAACACCGGAGAGGGAGGTTTGAGCGACTATCACCTTTTGGGGGGTGATGTGATATGGCAAATTGGAACAGGTTATTTTGGTGCACGCGACAAAGAAGGAAATTTCAGTCCGGAAGAATTTCAGAAAAGAGCAGTGTTGCCTAACGTGAAAATGATTGAAATCAAGATTTCACAAGGGGCCAAACCAGGCCATGGGGGTATGCTGCCCGCCACAAAAAACACTCCTGAAATTGCCAAGATCAGAGGTGTTGACCCATACAAAGACGTACATTCTCCTCCTAATCACAGTGCTTTCAGCAATCCGAAGGAACTGCTTTTATTCATCAAGAAATGCCGTGATCTCTCGGGAGGGAAGCCTGTTGGTTTCAAATTGTGTATAGGGAAGAAAAGAGAATTTACTGATATCTGCATGGCAATGATTGAAACGGGAATAAAACCCGATTTTATCACTGTCGACGGTGGTGAAGGCGGAACAGGTGCCGCTCCTATGGAGTTTTCCAGCTCACTGGGAATGCCTATGCGCGATGCTTTGGCCTTTGTAGCGAACGTACTCAACGGCCTTGATCTCAAAAAAGACATTAAGTTGGTAGCTTCCGGAAAGATAATCACCGGCTTTGATATCGCCCGGGCACTTGCGCTCGGTGCCGATATGGTGAACAGCGCACGTGGTATGATGCTCGCACTGGGCTGCATTCAGGCCCTGCAGTGCAACACCAATACCTGTCCGGTGGGTGTGGCCACACAAAACAAAAATCTCATTAAAGGACTTAATGTTCCTGATAAATCCGAAAGGGTGAAAAATTTCCATGAGGCAACTCTGCATAGCTTTGTAGAACTCACTGCGGCGGCTGGTTTACAAGATCCTGAAGAAGTTAAACGCCAGCACATCAACCGCCGCGTAAGCATGAGTAAATACGTGAAGTACAGCGAAATTTTCCCTTATGTGGAAAAAGGCAGTTTGCTTAAGCAAGAGGCAATGGATTTGTTCCTGGAAGGAATGTAAGAATAGGTGGGAGTACAGGAGTTATAAAACAAAAGTGAGAGTGTTCGCTTTCGCGCCTCACTCTCACTCTGCTTCAGTTGACCTACCAGGACTCGAACCTAGACAAACAGAACCAAAATCTGTCGTGCTACCATTACACAATAGGTCAGTACCGTAAAAAACGAGGGGCAAATTTAGCGTTTTTGTGTACATACGCAAACTTTAGTGTAGATTTTTCTGCTGGCACGGCTATCGTCACTTGTTAAGAATACTCCCTTTTCTAAATTTTTGTAAGCCCATTATTTTGCTAAATTCGCGATGGAAAAAAAAGCAAACCTCTTTACGCGAAAAAATGGAAAGTACTTATAAAAAATACAACAACCTCATTGGATGGCTCACCTTTGCTATCGCTGCATTCACCTACTGCTCTACTGTTGAGCCTACTGCCAGTTTCTGGGATTGCGGTGAATTCATCGCCAGCGCCTTCAAACTCGAGGTAGGTCACCCTCCGGGAGCTCCGCTGTGGATGCTTATCGCACGTACTTTCGGACTCATGGCCGGAGGTGATGTGACCATGGTCGCTTACTGGATCAATATCTTTTCTGCTTTAAGTACTGCTTTTGCTATTCTTTTCCTCTTCTGGACCATCACCGCACTGGCCAAGAAAGTCGCTCTCCTCAACAATGCTGAACTTACCCAGGGAAAAATGTGGGGCATTCTATTCAGCGGCTTCATTGGTGCTGTAGCCTACACCTTTACCGATACCATCTGGTTCTCGGCAGTGGAAGGAGAAGTTTACGCGTCTTCCATGTTTTTTACCGCCATCGTTTTCTGGCTCATCCTCAAATGGGAAGCCATTGCCGATGAAAAATATGCCGATCGCTACCTCATCCTCATTGCTTACCTGATGGGATTGTCCATTGGGGTCCACTTATTGAACTTATTGACTATTCCGGCGATTGTATTCGTTTACTACTTCAAGAAAAACAAAAACATTACTCCTTTTGGCTTTGTAAAAGCCGGTGTGGTGGGCGTGGTGATTCTCGCCTTCGTGCAGTTTTTCGTTATCCAGAGTCTGGTTAAAATCGCCAATTTCTTCGAATTGAAATTCGTTAACTCATTCGGAATGCCTTTCTATTCAGGTATTGTCTTCTTTGCATTGCTTATTATTACTGTTATTATAGTGGCAACGAAATATGCCCGCAAGAAGAAATTCTACCTCATGCACACGCTTGTGATGAGCTTTGTTGTGATTCTGATCGGTTATCTTCCTTTCCTTGTTATCGTGATCCGCTCCAATGCGAATCCGCCAATGGATGAAAACAATCCCGAAACTTCTTTCAGCTTGCTGCCTTATCTTAACCGTGAGCAATATGGGTCACAGCCGTTGTTTTATGGTCAGACATTCAACTCTGAATACGATCCAACCGATCGTTTTCTGGATGGCGATCCTACTTACTACAAAGACGTAAAAGCGGATCCTGAAAAATACTTGATGTCGAGCGATGGAAAAGATAAAATTCCAAACTACGACAAACGTACCATGAAGCTCTTCCCAAGGATGTACAGCACCGAAGGCCGACACAAACAGGCTTACGAGAAGTGGCTCAATTTCAGGAAAGAAAAACGCGGTAAACGCGTGGTGCTTGATAATGACAGGGTAGTTTACATTCCAACCCATCGCGACGATATTGAATTCTTTGCCCGCTATCAGTTCAACTTCATGTACTGGCGCTATTTCATGTGGAATTTCGCAGGACGGCAGAACGACCTTCAGGCCAGCGATCTCTATGAAATGCGGACAGGAAACTGGATGAGTGGTATTGGCATGATTGATAAGGAACGTGTAGGCGACGACAGCATCCTGCCGAGCTACATGAACCAGAACAAAGGAAGAAATTATTATTTCTTCCTGCCTCTGATACTTGGAATTATAGGACTCATCTTCCATTTCACCAAGAGCGTAAAAGATGGTTTTGTGGTGATGCTTCTCTTCTTCATGACAGGTATTGGTATTATCATTTACCTCAACCAACCGCCTTACCAGCCAAGGGAAAGGGATTACGCTTACGTGGGCTCCTTCTATACATTTGCTATATGGATTGGATTGGGTGTGCAGGCCCTCATTTTCTTCATGAGCAGCTTTAAGAAAGAAACACTCAGCAAGCTCACCTTCGTTCAGAAAATGGAAGAGATTGGCGCAAAGGAAGTGGTGTACACAGGTGCTGCGGGTGCAGGTCTCGGACTCTTTGCTATGCTCATGGACAATAAAGGCGTAGGATACTCACTCCTGTTTATTGGGGCCATAGTGGCGCTGGTGCCTATACTTTGTCATTATCTCGGACAAATGATACAAAATGAAAGAAGCAAGGCCATGTTCGCTTTAGTCATGACACTCGTTGTACCTTGCCTGCTTGCTGCCGAAAACTGGGATGATCACGATCGCTCCGGAAGATACAGCGCAAGTGATATCGCGAAATGCTATCTCGAATCCTGTGCTCCGAATGCTATCCTTTTCACCAACGGTGATAACGATACTTTCCCATTGTGGTATGTTCAGGAAGTTGAAGGCTTCCGTACCGACGTGAGGGTGGTGAACCTGAGTCTCCTCAATACCGACTGGTTCATCAACCAGATGAAGAGAAAGGCTTACGACAGTGAACCTGTGCCTTTCTCCCTGACGGAAGACAAATACCGCGAAGACAAGAGGAATGGAATATATGTAGTGAATCTCTACGAGCCCGACCCGGATCAGGAGAAACAAGAACAACTTGCCCGAACACTTCAGTACATGGCCACTTTCGTTGATGCGCAAACTTTGGCCTACTACAAACAAATCGCTAAAGATGGCGAAGATGTGGACAACCTCATTAAGCTGATTGCCAGTGAAAATCCTATTACAAAATGGCCGAATGGCGATAATTTCATGGAATTCATCAGCACCAGAAAAGCAATTGTGAAAGTGGATTCAGCTGCTGTACTGGCCAATGGAACGGTTAGGAAAGAAGATGCTGCACTCATCCCTAAACAAATTGTATTTGATTTGGGTGAAGAAGACTACATGCAGAAAAACAAGATGATGTTGCTCGATCTCCTTGCTACCAACGACTGGAAGCGACCGGTGTATTTCTCATCTACCGTTGGTCCGGAAAATTTCTTCGGACTCGAAGATTACTTCCGCAGGGAGGGGATGACTTACCGCCTAACGCCTCTGAAATTAGCTGACACTGAAAGAAACAAGCAAACCGGCGACTATGGCTATATCGATTCAGATATTCTTTATGAAAACATCATGAAGAAATTCCAGTGGGGAAATCTCAATGATACTACCATCTACATTGATGAGCAAAACAGCAATCTCTGCAATTACCTTGGTGCGCCAATGCAATCGCTCGCTGAACAATTGATTAGGGAAGGTAAAAAAGACAGCGCACTGAAAGTGCTGGATAAAATTGTAGCGCAATTCCCCGACAAGAATTTCCCTTATGATGAAAAAGTAATGCTGGGCGTTGCCGACAATTATCTTACTCTGGGACAAAAAGAAAAGGGTATGAGAATTTTCAATATACTCAAGAAATATTTCTATGAGGATTACAACTACATGGTAATCGTAAATTCAAAATACAAGCAAGCGCATTTCGGTCATTATACAGGCGATTATCTTTCACGCTTCACGCTTTACGGTAAGCTTTATCCAATGCTGCTCGTGGCAAGAAAACACAACCTGGACCCGAAATTAATCAAGGACTTAGAATCAAAACTGCCTCAGCATTAATATGTATTTCATCAAGAATCCATCGTTGTTAAAGAAGGTTTTCCCTTCCCTCATCTGGAAAGTTAAAACCAGAGAGAGGGAACTCTACCTTACTTTTGATGACGGTCCGCACCCCACCATCACACCCTGGATTTTGGATGTGCTCGATCAATACGGGGCCAAAGCTACCTTCTTTTGTGTTGGTGAAAACGTTGAAAAATATCCTGCTGTTTACCAGGAAATTTTGCGTCGTGGCCACACCGTGGGCAATCATACTCAAAACCATCTCAACGGCTGGAAAACACCTACCAAACGGTACGCAGAAAATGTAGACGCCTGCTCAAAGGTAGTCCACAGCAAGTTTTTCCGTCCGCCTTATGGCCGCATAAAAACCACACAAATCAAGCGGTTGAAAAAGGATTACAAAATTGTGATGTGGACAGTTGTAAGTGCCGATTTCGATCAGGATATCGTTCCTGAAGAATGTCTGAACATAGTGATGCAAAATGCTGATTACGGCAATATCATTGTGTTCCATGATAGTGAAAAAGCGGAAGCCAATATGCGTTATGCTTTGCCAAGAGTGCTCAATCACTTTACACAAATTGGCTGGGAATTTAAAGCATTGAACTAATCTCTCAGCAATTCGCCCCCTGGGTCATCACCCATATCGTCATTGCGAGGAGGATTAAAAATCTATCCTGTAATAAAACAACGGCAGGAAATGCAATTGTTCCTCTTCCACCACAGCAGCCGGAGAGTCTGCTACCGGCGGAACGTAACTAAGTCGCAACACATTTTTAGTATTCATTACGTTCACTAAATCAAGGGCGATTTCATGCGTGATGCGCTTTTTATTCAACTTGTAGCCCACCTTCAAATCGATGCGAAAATAATCCCTGAACTGTTTTGAATACGCCTGAGTGCTATCGGCAATGGCATCATTGGCAGTTGCCGATGCAGCCAGATCCAGCGGAGTATAGCGTCGTCCGCCTGAACGCGTAATTTTTGTACTCAGCACAAAAGTGGAATTCTCAGTGAGCTTCCATTCCCTCCCTCCCAGAAAATTAACCACATAGTTTCCGTTGAAAGCAGTATTGCGTTCTACTCCATCACTACCTATGTATTTTGAATCGAAAAGAGAACCTGTAAACAAAAGGAAATAGCTTTTGCTGAAATACTTCTCAAAGGTAAATTCCACTCCGTAATTCTTTCCTGTTCCTTTGTTGACAAGTACTCCGGGATATTGCAAGCGTGCGTCCATCCCGAAGTTGATCATGGAAAAAGCCGACGGTTTTTCTTCTACCGGAATATTGTACAAATGCTGGTAATAGGCTTCGGCCTTGATTTTTAAAGATTTACTCAGCGACAAATGATAGGTCACAACATAGTGATCGCTTTTTGAAAATCCGATGTTTCTGTTCCATTCACCCATCGCACCATTGTTGGAAAAGCGCTGGAAATAGAGATATCCAGGTTGCATCTGACTGTGCTTGCCATAACCAAAAGCAAGAGATTGTTTTTTGCTGAGATCGTATTTCAAACTCGCTCGCGGCTCCAGCGCCGCACTTCCGTTAAGTATGAGATACTGAAAATTGAGTCCGCCCACAAAAACAAGTCGCGGAGTGAGAGCAAACTTAAGCTGACCGTAAATACGTGCCAAACCACTATGATTGACCAGGTCAATACGATACAAAGGATTTTGCAGTGTATCAAAATCCTGATCGGTCATGGAGAAAAAAATCTCCGAATAATTCACCCCAACTTTGAACGAGCCCCAGTTGTAAAACTTATGGGTATAAGAAATATGCGCCGCTGTGCGCATCTCCCTGAAATCGTAAAAAAGTTTTTTGTAGCGGCCGCTTACAGCATACGAAGAATCGCGCAGCACCAGCCAATGCGTAGCACCGGCACCCGTGAAGGAATTAGACAAGGACAGTGACAAAAAACTTCGTGGCGAAAAGTTTTTATTGAAATTCATGCCCACCACACCCATCTGGGAAGCGAAATGCTGATCTCTGTCGCGGCGACCATAAAGCTCCTGTAATTCATCAATGCCTTTGTCGCTCACCGTAATATCAATACTGCTTAAACCGCCTAAACCAAACACTGAAAAACTCGCATTCTTCTTTAATGGAAAATCGATCTTGAAAGAAGCATCGGAATACCTCGGCAAAGCCGTGGTTCCAATATTGATCCCCATTGTGCTAAACAATTGCAAAGTAGAATAACGATAGGTAGCGAGATAGGAGGATTTATTCTTTTTACTGAGCGGACCTTCGGCGGCGAGCTCAGTACCTAAAAATCCTAACTGACCTGTGAATTCATGCTTTTCATTATTTCCATTCCTGAATTTTAAATCGAAAACCCCCGCTGTTCCATTGCTGTATTCCGCCGGAAAAGCACCAGTGAAGAAATCGGAATTCGACAGCATTTTATTATTGAGAATGCTCACGGGACCGCCATTAGTACCGGGAATAGCAAAATGATTGGGTGCCGGAATATCGGCATTATCAATGCGCCACACCACACCGAGCGGCGAATTGCCACGAATAACCAAATCATTTCTTGTATCATCAGAACCCTGTACGCCGGCATAGCTTGAAGCCATACGCGCAGGATCGCTTCTGCTTCCTGCATAGCGATTGGTTTCCGCCACATCAAAAGAGCGCGCACTTACCTGCGCCATGTCATTTCTTACAGCATACGTCTTTTTGATTTTCACTTCGTGTACCGATACAAACTCAGGATCCATGGTGATTTCCAGAATAGTCTCTTTTCCCGAAGTGATGAGAACAGAAAGATTTTGTTCCTTGTAACTCTTCCGCAAAAACACCACAGTGTATTTCCCTACAGGAACTTTTTCGAAACGAAAAAATCCGCTTGAATCGGTCATTACAGATATTTTCGAGCTATCATTCAGGTAGAGATTTACGAAAACTTCAGGTATCGGAAATTTAGTATCCTGATCAATAATTTTCCCACGCAAAGTATTACTTTCTTTCTGTGCGAAAGAAAAAAAAGGAAACAGAAAAAGTATGATGAATACTTTACACTTCACTAGAAAAACAAAGCTTTTAGTTCTGTTGCTTCCTCGGGTTTCATCCTTCCGGCGAGGATCAAACTGAGTTGGCGGCGACGGAGAGCAGCGACAAATCTTTCTTTTTCAATTTCTGATTCGGGAATCAATTCGGGCATTTCCACCGTCTCTCCTTTTTCGTTGAGCGCTACAAAGGTGTACATCGCTTCGTTGCATTTTATTTTCACACCGGTGAGCTGACTTTCTTTGTACACCTCAATAAAAACCTCGCAGGATTTTTTGAAAGAGCGGGAAACCTTAGCTTCCAGCGTTACAATGTTGCCGAGCTGTATGGGTTGCTGAAAAGACACATTGCTCACACTGGCCGTCACCACAACACGCTTGCAAAATCGTCCGGCCGAAATCGCACTCACCACATCCATCCAGTTGAGGAGCTGTCCCCCCATCAGATTGGTCAAAGTATTGGTGTCGTTCGGCAGCACGATGTAAGTCGCAATGGCCAGTGTCTCTTTTGCTTTAATTCCTTCCATTAGTTTATCTTTAGCGCTTAAATATACTCTTTTATGGATTACTACAGATATATCCTCGCCCTGCATATCATCTTTGTTGTTACCTGGTTTGCGGGCTTATTTTATATCGTACGTTTATTCATTTACCACGCCGAAGCAGAAAACAAAGCGGAACCTGAAAAATCAATTTTGCAAACGCAATACAAGCTTATGGAAAAAAGATTATGGTACATCATTACCTGGCCATCGATGATCATCACCGCTTGTCTGGGCACCTACCTGATGATAGTGGCCGAGCATTACAAAATGCCGTGGATGCACGTAAAGCTGGTTTTTGTTACCTTGCTGATCATCTATCATTTTGTTTGTCACCGCATGTTTTTACAGTTACAGAATGATGAAATCAAATTCTCATCAATGAAGCTGCGATTGTGGAATGAAGTATCTACTCTTCTCCTCTTTGCGATTGTTTTTGTTGTGGTTTTAAAAGATGTATCCGATTTGCTCTACGGTTTAGTGGGATTGATTCTTCTGGCGGGAATACTGATGTTGGGAATAAGAATTTATAAAAAAAGAAGGGAGCCCTAAGCCCCAGATGTGAAAGATCCACTATCGATGATTTGTGTTTGATTTCCCATGATGATTCTATTTAGTTTGAATTTTTGCTAAATCTTCAGGCGTGTCAATGGCTACAGTCTCCAACTCGGTGATGCCTACCTTAATTGTATATCCCGCTTCCAGCCATCGCAACTGTTCAAGCGATTCTGTTTTTTCCAGCGGAGAAGGTTGCAGTTTCGTGATTTCATTGAGCACTTCCGTTCTGTAGCCATACAATCCGATGTGGCGGTAATACGTATGTGCTTTCAACCATGCTTTGTGATTCATAGTTTTTTGTCCGGGAATCGGCGAGCGCGAAAAATAAAGCGCAGTATGATTTTGATTGAAAATTATTTTCGGGAGATTGACATTGAGGAGATCTTCTACAATATCAATTTTCTTCGCCAGCGTAGCAATCTGTGCATCGGCACTGTTGAAGCAGGAAATCAGTTGTTCCAGTTGTTCGGGCTGGATGAAAGGTTCGTCGCCTTGTATGTTAACTACTACATCATAATTACCACCAAACTTTTGTAAAGCTTCCATGCAACGATCGGTGCCCGAAGGATGATCAAAAGAAGTCATTACCACTTTTCCACCAAAACTTTGCACGTGCGAAAAAATCCTGTCGTCATCGGTAGCCACTACCACAGCGCTTAAGCTCTTGCATTTCGAGGCTTGTTCGTACACCCGCTGTATCATGGATTTTCCCTGAATATCAATCAGTGGTTTACCCGGAAAACGGGTAGAAGCGTAGCGTGCGGGAATAATACCGAGGATTTTCATAAGGCTAAAAATAGAGAATAAAGCGATACACGCATACGTCATTGCGAGGAACCCACCCCTGACCCCTCCAAGGAAGTGAATTAGTTAGGATGGCATTTCTCAAGAGTCTTCGTATTCCCCTCCTTGGGGTGATGACCCAGATTAAGGCAATCCCTTTTCTTATTATGAACGCCCCGCGCGGGCGAAGCCATCGTAGCCGCAATGCTTGCGGCTGTGGTGTGCTTGACCTGCATACTTATGAAGCGTATTCTTAACCATTTAACAGCCGCAAGCATTGCGGCTCACGTAGGTAAATCCTTGTATTGCCTTAATCTGGGTCATCACCATTGTTAAAGGGAGAGTGCGGAGGCGGGGTGCGTTGGTAAGGGGGATTTCTATATTGTTTACAGGAAAGCACACTTCACTATCCCATCCCTGTCGATTTCAGTCAGCTTTACTTTAACGATTTCATTGGCCAGTTCTTCGTTGTAAGGCGTTTTCACCTTTACATAATTTTCGGTAAAACCATACATCATTTCGCCGTCGCGTTCGGTTTCAAAGAGAACCGTCGCTTCAGAGCCAATATTTTGTTCGTAAAAAGCACGGCGTTTTTTATCGGAAAGGATATGCAGCATTTTACTTCGTTTCGCCCTGTCGGCCGCGTTTACTGCGCCACCAAGTTCAATAGCGTGCGTGTTATCGCGTTCCGAATATGTAAATACGTGTAGGTAAGAAACATCTAATTCACTCAGGAAGTTGTAAGTCTCCAGGAAGTGTTCTTCTGTTTCTCCCGGAAAGCCTACGATAACATCAACACCAATACAGCAATGCGGCAGGGCACTTTTTATTTTTTCAACACGGTCGCTGTAAACCTCACGTTTGTAGCGACGGCGCATGAGTTTTAATATCTCTGGTGAACCCGATTGCAGAGGAACATGGAAGTGTGGTACAAATCTTTGCGACTGTGCTACAAAGGAAATAATGTCTCCGGTGAGCAGATTGGGTTCGATGGAAGATATTCTG
This sequence comes from Flavobacteriales bacterium, assembly GCA_046074525.1. Classification (GTDB taxonomy): domain Bacteria; phylum Bacteroidota; class Bacteroidia; order Flavobacteriales_C; genus JAHEZL01. Next base: position 8,783 of record JBJTOK010000066.1, on the reverse strand, counting down.
ATACGATCGATACCTTGCAGTTGATCGAGTTCTTTTGTTAGTCCGAGGAAATCCTCATCATTGTTTTTACCAAAATCGCCGATGTTCACGCCGGTGAGTACGATCTCACGGGCATCGCTTTGTGCCACTTCGCGAGCCACTTTCATGGTCTCGGCAATGGTGTTACTCCTGCTTTTACCTCGCGCCAGCGGAATAGTACAGAAGGAACAGGAGTAATCACAACCATCCTGAACTTTAAGGAAGGTGCGTGTGCGGTCTCCATAAGAGAAAGAAGGGTGGAAGCTGCTCACCTGATCGATGGCTCCTTCGAATATTTGGGCGGAATCCGATTTGTCCATGCTCTCCACATGTTCAAGGATATTGAATTTTTCATTGGCGCCGAGTACCAGACTCACGCCTTCAATAGCAGCGATTTCCTGAGGTTTTAACTGAGCATAGCATCCGATGATAGCCACAAAGGCTTCCGGATTTTGTTTGCGTGCTTTCTTTACAATCTGCTTACATTTTTTATCAGCATTATCAGTTACCGAACAGGTATTGATAATATATATGTCGGCATGTTCATCGAAATCCACTTTTGCATAGCCGCCTTTTTCAAAACCGCGTGCAATGGTGGATGTTTCGGAGAAATTGAGTTTACATCCGAGGGTATAAAATGCTACTTTTTTGTATTGATTCACGAGGCAAAAATAGTAATTCCCCGGCAATTGCAGGAGATATTAATCCTTCACGACTTTCCAAACCTTAGCGCCGTTTTCATCTGCAACGCTGAAAAAGTAAAGTCCGGGAGCAAGTATCTCAAGATCACCAAAGCCAAAGATGATATATTGGTTTTCTTCAATGCTGTGTTTTTCCTCGCGAATGAGTCGACCGCTAACATCCAGCAACTGAAGGGTGAAATCCTTTTTCTGGGCGCTATACAACTCAACACCTATCCTGTCTTTAAAAGGATTGCTGCGAAGTGAAAGCAGCATACTTTCGTTGTATTTGAATTGATCTGTGCTGCCCCTGTTCATGTAAATCTTTAATAAATCAGGGATTCCATAGCCCATCAAACTGTCGGGTTGAAGATAGAGATGCGCACTTTCTTCAATTGCTTTTTTCAGTTCCATGTTAGTCAGCTCAGGGAAAGCTTGCCATAAACAGGCTGCAGCGCCCGCCATCAAAGGTCCCGAAAAAGAAGTGCCGTTGGCCCGCACATACATGTTGTTGTAAAAAGTGATGGCAGTTCCTTGTCCCTGTGCAGTAACATTGGGCTTTACATCGCCGTCGGCAGCCGGCCCCAAGGAGCTGAAGAAAGCATATTTCCTGTTGCCGTTGACAGCACCTACGGCCAGTGCGCTATCGGCATCGGCAGGAGAAATGATGCGCTGCCATTGTGTTTGGGCTTCATTTCCAGCGCTGGAAACAACAAAGATACCCTTGTGTGCTGCAGTGTTGGCCGCTTTCGCCACGAGGGTAGTTTTGCCATCCATATCTTTGTAATGATGATTGGTTAGCGTATCATTGAATTCATAATAACCCAGCGATGAGTTGATGATATCCACACCAATGCTATCGGCCTTTTCAGCGGCCATAAGCCAATTGTATTCTTCCAGGAGGGTTTCGGAGTTGTCGTCTTCAGTGATGAAAAGGTAGTAATTGGCTTTTGGGGCCGAACCTATGATTTTCTTATTGTCGATCCCCATCACGGAAAGCACCATGGCACCGTGTGGATTTTTTTCAAAAACCAGCGAATCGTGATCGATGAAATCCCAGGTGTACTTAATTTGTCCGCTGGCCGAAAGCTGATCATTGATTGATAGTTTTACAGAGTAGAAATCCGGATTGAATCCCGCGTCAAAAACAGCAATGTCCATGCCTTCGCCATTGTAACCTCGTTCATGAAGGAAATGTCCGCCCAGCATTTCCAGTTGGTTAGCCGCAGCGCCATAAGTGTAAGGCAGCAGATCTATTTCGGTATTGAATTTACCACTACCTTCCTGTTTTTTATTTGAAGTGATTTTTTTTGCTGTAAAATAAGTAACCGACTGTACGCTCCCTAGAGCTTTTAATCCGTTGATAGCAGAAGTATCGGTGATTTTTATCAGCACCGAATTTCTCCATTTGGAGCGGTGTGTAATGGAATCGCGATAGTTGCTGAGCGATTGCAGATTTTGTTCATCCAGCGGGAAATCGAGGACATCAATAGCTATCTTTTTTTTGCTCTTTTTTTCAATGGATTGTTCGCTTAAAAAAGCAGAGGGATTGGAAGTGCTGAAGGCTGATCCTTTTTCCTTGAAAACAATTTCAAAGTAATAAGCATTCTGGGAAAAGCCTGTCAGGGAAAATAGCAGGAAGACAGGAAGAAGGAAGCAATATTTAATTACTTCCGTGCGATACATAGAACTGGTCGTAAATATCTCCTTTTTCTATTCTTTCCATGATGGGCTTACCGGAGCCAATATCCTGTGAAGCCACATCGATGTAACCACGATAAACGAGTCCGACATTTTTAGCGTAGATCTCCTTATAGTACTTTTTGGAGATCAGCAGATCGTCATCAATCTGGATAACGGTAAGGGTGGAATCCCACATATTGGATTTAAGGGTTGTGGGCTTATGAACATTCTTGTAAGTGTAATCCCATTCCTCGTTGTTATTAAAAGCATTACCATTCCATGTGCCACCTTCGCTGGCAGGAAATTCCAATCGGGTGTAGCGATAGCTTTCTTCCACTCTTTCATAGCGGGAATCAAGTTTGGTGACATACCATATCTTCCTGAGTGTCCATGGCAGCGCGTCGGCATTGCCGGTATCGGCGCGGGTGTATCGTTTGAGTTGGTAGGAAGTATTGCCTGTTGCGTCGGTGAAGGCAGCACCGATTTCTTCTTTCAGCTGAAAGGAAAAAGTATCTGATTTTTCGGTGAAGTCATCAAAATGAATGGAATCAACATGATAGATGATGTAGTTGCCGGTTTTTACCGGAATATATTCGCGTCCTGATTCAACCACCAGTTCTCCCCCTTTTTTGCAGGAAGCGGCGAACAGAAAGACAATAGCAAGAAGAATTAATATTTTTCTTCCCTGAGTACGGCTCCCTGCTGGTTGAAATATTTCCATGTTCCCTGTTTTTTGCCTTTGTTATATGTGCCCTGCACCATTTTTGAGCCATCAGGATAATACTCCTCATAAACCCCATTCAGCACTCCGTGAAGATACTCCATTTTTTTGGATAACTTCCCTCCTGAATAAGTCTGTGAAATTCCCTCACGGTTGCCTTCATTAAAGATAATTATCGAATCAAGCTCTCCCTTTTCACTGAAGTATTTCCATTCGCCGTGCTTGGCATTCTTGTAAAAATGACCTTCGCGCTGAATTCTTCCTGCCGGGTAAAAACAAATGTAATTCGTGGTGCGGTCGAGGTTGTACACTTCTTTGCTCCTGATAATGGTATTGGATGTATCCCAGTAAGCAATGCGTGGCTGGGTGGTGTATACGATTTGTCCGTTTTCGTAAATTTCCTTGTTCTCTTCTTCGCCTTGAAAACTGCGGTAAAGCCATTCCCCGTCTTTCACCCCGTTTTTATAGCGGCCTATAGAAGCGGTAACGGTATTGGGATAGTAAGTCATGAAAAGTCCGTCGGGCTTATTGTTTACAAAATTCCCTTTTTTGATGAGGACTCCTTCGTAGGAATATTCGGTAACCGGACCTTCTTTCACGTCGTTTTTCCATGTTTCGGTAGAAGAGAGTTTACCATTGTCGGAATACACTTTCCATTCTCCTTCCTTAATCCCCCGGTAGTAGGTTTCCTGCGATAGCAATACTCCGTCCTGGTTGTAATAAGTCCACAGACTGTCTTTCTTATGCTCATAATATTTTCCCGAAGCCATTACCTTCCCCGTAGGATAATACATATAGGCAGCGGCCTGTTTACCATCGTTAAAGTAGTTGAGTTGTGAAGTGAGCTTTCCGTTTTCGGCGCTGTAATATTTGAATTCCCCTACAGGGACTCCGTGTTCAAACTGACCGGTGTACTTCTTTTTGCCGTTTTTGTGTTTTTCCACCCATTTGCCATGTTTCTTGCCATCGGCATCAGGCTGGTTGGTGGGTGTTTGCGCGGAAAGCACCAGGTTCAGCAAAAGGGCTGAAAGAAGAAGTAATCGCTTCATGGATATAAATTTTGATGGAAGGTAGACAATTTTCAAGCCACCTTATTCCAGCTGTTTCTGAAATTTATTAACGCCGGACTGTAGATTTGTTACAAAGAATTCATCCAAATCGTGACGCTGCCCGGCTTTAATACTTTTTCGCCCAGCACTATTTTTGCGTTTCCGGGAATTTCAAGGCTATGGCTAATGGAGGAGTAATTGACAGTAATAGTGAGGTTGCCGCGCTTTTCCTGGTAAACGAAAGGAGGGAGTTCATTGAGAATTAAACCAGCATTGGTAAAAGACTTTTTCAGGATGGCTTTTTCCAGCTCTCCCGAAATGCTGGATACGCCAATGTAAATCACTTTTCCTTTACCCATAGTCCGCGACACACAAGCCGCTTTGCCGGCGTAAAACTGGTTGGAATGACTGGCCAGAATTTCAACATCGGTGCTGTCTTTTTTCAAATCGATGATTTCTCCCCAGCTGTTCCATTCGTAAAATTTACGGGCCATTTCAACTGTTGCTTTTTGGGAAGAAGGCAAATGATCGTTGAATAAAATGCTGGTGCCAATAAGTGGTTTAAGCATTTCCTGGTTCTTCAGTTCCCAGATATGGCCATCGCGGTTTTTTTGTGCGGTGCGCGGAGTGATGATTAGAGTTCCTCCGGCTTCTGCATATTTTTTCCACTCGGTGATCATTTCTTCATTCACCAGTTGCACAGATGGAATCAATAGCACAGGAACATCTTCAGGATCGGGAATCTGGTTGATAAAAGTGACAGGCAGCGCAAAGGATTTAATGCTTGTATAGTAGCGATAGATCTCATTCGTTGCCGACCAGTTTTTGTTGTGGGGGAAATTGTAAAGATCCAGCATGCTGCGCTGATCCCACCAGATACCTGACTTTTGTTGTTTCGACGTGGCGCCTTTATAGAGCTTTTCGATTTCCTTTACCTCCTTTATAAACTGTACATATTCCTCTCCTCCGCGGGAAAGCGAGGTGCCATCGGTTTGCATGATGCCCGAATGGTATTGTTCATTGCCGCTGAGAGGCTGACGGTAGCGGTAAGTACAAATGAATTTTGCACCCAGCGCGAAAGTATGCCAGGCCCACATGCGCACTGCTCCGGGAAGCGGTTGCGCATTGTAGTGGCCCCAGTTCACTTGTCCGGGCTGCAGTTCCATAATCCCCGTGATGCCATTCACCGATTGGTAGAAATCGTGAGTCAAAGCCAAATCTCGTCCGCTGCCCAAACGGAAACCAAGCTCACCGCTTTCTACTTCCGAATAAGAATTTACAGGGTAGTTGGTGTAAGAGGCGAAATCAAGATCTTCTTTATTCACCCATGGATCGTGATGGGGCATCTGCATCATGTAATTGCTGGTAATGAATTGCTGTGAAGAAATGTGTTCGCGTAATGTGATCACTTGCTCCCGAAGAAAAATGCCTCGTTGTGCGTTGGTGAATTCCTGAAAGTCAAGTAAGGCATGCGGATTTGCAGGTTGTACCAATTCCTTGGAGTTGGGAATCCTGATTTGTGAAAAGTCGCTGTAACGCTGACTCCAGAAGTTGTTGCCCCAGCGGGTATTCAGGGAATCAATATGTTGATATTTGTTTGTCAGCCAAAGCGCAAAAGCTTCCTGGGAGGCGGCGTTATAATCATAAGGAAAGCCATAATGAGAAGGTTCGTTATCCAGTTGCCATCCCCAGATGCGTTCGTCGTTGCCATATCTCTTGGCCAGCTCGGCGACGATCTTTGAGATGTATTTCATGTAGATTTTACTCGACCATGATCCTTGTTGTCGCGAGCCGTGCTGCATGATTTTCCCATCTTCATTCTGCATTAAAATTTCGGGATGTTTTTGCACCAGCCATGCGGGTGGCGCGGCAGAAGGCGTGCAAAGAATCACTTTTAATTTGTGTTTTGCTGCAATATCAATGGCTTTGTCAAGCCAGGTGAAGTCATATTTTCCCTCTTCAGGTTCCATCAGTGCCCAGGCGAATTCCCCGAAGTGTGTGAATTCAAAACCCAGCTGCGAAAGATTTTGAAGATCCCTGTCCCAATCGCTTTCAGGCCATTGTTCGGGATAGTAGTAGCAACCCACTGTGATAGGAATGTTTTCGGAGAAAAAACTATTTTTCTTTTTTTCAGTTATGCGTTGTGATTCTGTTGTATCACAAGCAGAAAGAAGACATAGCGTCGCAATGAAAAAGAAAAGTTTATTCATTTGTATATGATTTTTTACCACAGAAAGGTATATAAAAATATCAGGATGAATATGACAATGATTGCTCCTGTGTTAAATGCTTTATCTGTTTTGAAAAGAGAGGGAGATAGGGCGATAGCCTTGTTTTCGTCGACAGTTTTTGCGCGGAGTCCCATAAATATCATGATAGCAGATAAACTGATAAAGCTGATCATAATTCTGTAAAGAAAAGGCAAACCATCGGCATAGAAATAAAGGATTAAACTTACGGGAAGGGTGCAAATGGCAACCGCCAGGGCACCCTGTGTATTGGCCCTTTTCCAGAAGAGTCCGAAAACAAAAATCACGAAGATACCCGGACTGAAAAAACCCGTGAATTCCTGGATGAACTGGAAGCCTCCCTGGAAAAGATTGATGAAGGGCGCCAGGAACACAGCAATAACCAAAGAGACGAGAGTACATATCCTGCCTACATTCACGAGTTTGCCTTCACTCATTTGTTTTCCGAATACAGGTTTAAAAATATCCATGGTAAAGATGGTGGCGATGCTGTTGGTTTTGCTGCTGAGAGATCCTACAATAGCGGCTACCAGCGCGGCAAAAACAACGCCTTTGATTCCCGGGAACAGATAACTGTTCAGTAACCATGGATATACCTGATCTTTTCCTTCCTCTGTGAGCGGGGCTTTGAGCGCAAAAGCAATAATTCCCGGAACCACCACAATCATGGGCATCAGGATTTTGAGGAAGGAGGCCAGTATAACTCCTTTTTGCGCTTCTTTTAAATTTTTGGCAGCCAGCGCACGTTGTGTGATGTATTGATTGAAGCCCCAGTAATTAAGATTCACTATCCAGAGACAAACAAATACGCCAAGTACTCCCGGGAGAGAGGCGTGGTATTTACTGCTTTCATCGAAAATCATATGGAATTTTTCAGGGAATTGTTCATACACCTGTTGCATTCCTCCAAGGAATCCGGCGCCTCCCGAAAAATGATCAAGGGCAAGCGATGTAGTGATTAGTCCGCCCACAATTAGAAAGCCCACCTGTATAAAATCGGTGTAAGCAATGGCCTTCAATCCTCCGATAATAGTGTAGAAAGCAGAAAAGACAGCAATGCCGATAATGGCATATTGAAGCGGAATACCGAAGACCTGTTCAATGCAAACACCACCGAGATACATGATGGAGGTAAGGTTTACAAAGATGTACAGTGTTAACCATAATAAGGCCAGTATGGTTTTTACCCTGGAGTCGTAGCGTATTTCCAGGAACTGGGGCATGGAGTAAATCTTCTTTTCAAGGAAAATAGGAAGGAAGAATTTTCCAACGACAATAAGGGTAATAGCGGCCATCCATTCGTAGCTTGCGATGGCAATACCCATGGTGAATCCGTCGCCGGTCATCCCAATTAGCTGTTCGGCTGAAATATTTGCCGCAATTAATGAAGTGCCGATTGCCCACCATGGCAAGCTATTTCCTGCAAGAAAGTAATCTTTGGTATTTTTTTCCTCGCCCTTTTTTTTGCGTGATACCCATAGTGCTACCGTAATGATAAGCAAGCAGTATCCTGTGAATATGATAAGATCTAATGTAGAAAAAGTCATAGTGTGTTTTTTACATTAAGTTAAGATAGGATTTCCGACTTAGCAAGTATTTCTTTCACGCCATCACTGATTTTACTTTCGTAGAAAGAAGGAATAAGATGGGTTTTGTGGTAGTAAATCGCCGACAGTTTTTGTTTGAAGATTTCTACTTCATTTTTTTCCACGAGTGCGAGCGCACAGCCACCAAAGCCGGCGCCAGTCATCCGTGCGCCGATGCATCCCTTTATTTTTAAAGCTTCAAGCACTATGGTGTCTAATTCGAGTCCGCTCACTTCATAATAGTGTTGCAGCGATAAATGAGAACTGGTGAGCAGCGCTCCGAACTTTGCAATGTCCTTATTTTTCAATGCATCCACAGCTTCCAGTACGCGTTGGTTTTCGGAGATAACATGAAGCGCTCTTTTTTTCAGGATGGGATCTTTGAGTTTTTCTGCGAGTTCAATCGGTGCTGCACAAAGGTTAGGGAAGCTTCCGAATTCATTGAGAAGGGCTAAAGCGTTGTCGCATTCTTTTTTGCGTTCGTTGTATTTTGAAGAAGCGAGTTCTCTTTTTTTATTGGTATTCATGATGACCAGACTGTAATTTTCCAGGTCGAGAGGAATGTACTGGTATTCAAGACTGGTACAGTTAAGGAGTATAGCTGAGTTTTCTTTTCCCATCGCTACAGAAAACTGATCCATGATGCCACAGGAAACTTTCACGAATTCATTTTCCACCTTTTGACAGAAGCGGGCGATTTGCGGGCGCGACATTTCTTGTCCCGAAAGTTCAAGCAGAAAATAAGTAGTGAGTACTTCAAGGGCTGCCGACGACGATAAACCGGCGCCGTCGGGAAG
>JBJTOK010000065.1:0-87322 GCA_046074525.1 Flavobacteriales bacterium | reverse complement strand
CTATAAAACTGCTAAAAGAAGATTCTCTATGGAAATAAGAGATCTCGCCATTGCTATAATAGTCGTGCAATGCGGCGGTGATCCTAAGCTTTTCTTTAAAACATAAAAAAATGGTCGGAATTTCTTCCGACCATGACTGGCGATGAGCTGCCTTTTTTATTATTTAATCAACTGTGAATTACTCCACAATGAATTTTCCTTGTTGAACATTGCTTCCTGAAACGCTATAGAAATAAACGCCTTTGCTCAGGTTGCTGAGATTCAAAACAGTTTTTGAACCGTTGGCAGAAGTGCTCATCACTTCGTTGCCGAGGATATCGTAAATTTTTACTGTTCCGTTAATTTTTCCTTCAAGGATCAGATTATCCTGCACCGGATTTGGATAAGCTCTGAATGCACTTGCGTTAACATTGCTTACACCGGTGGTTGAACTTTTTGTAAGAGAAAAGGAAGCATTTTTGTTGCCTGTTAATGTTCCAGATCCGGTTACAGAATTACCACCTGCATATGCGCTGGTAATAGTAAACTGAATTTCAGTGAAAGGGGCTGCTTCGCCGCTTTTCAGGAGTCCGCTTACTTTACCGTTGCTGTAAAACAGATGTCCTGATACCGGACCGGTCAGGTTAGTTGAACCAGTGATGGCTCCGTTGGCATCAACAGTGAAGTTAACGGTTTGGGTGGCGCTTCCACCGGAAGTTTGGGTAACTGTTCCATCGTAAGTTCCGGCCATTACCGCCTGGTTTTTTACTTTAAGGAAGGTTGCTGGAATACTGCCGAACATAGTGGATACAGAGATGGTTACTGTAGAGTCGTTGCTGAAAGATCCGCTATAAGGCAAGAGGGTGCCGCTGTAGTAAAGGTTTCCGCTCACTGCTCCATTAGATTGCACGCTGTAGTCGCCAGCGCCGGTAACACCAGGAACACCAGCTGAAGTGATAGTTCCGGCACCGTCAAAAGTAACATAGTTTTGTGTTACACCAGTAAGCAGCCAAGGACCATCCCATGACGCGTTGCTGTATGTTTGGGCAGAAATGCTCCCTGCCAGTAAGGTCAATGCGGAAGACAATAAGAGTAATGATTTTTTCATGTAAATAGTGTTTTAAGGTTTGTAGCTAAAATAAGTATTTAAGAATACCCTCCAAAATCAATTTTTGCTAAAATCCCTCTTGTGGCATTTGTAGTTTCAGATTTAGCGAAGCGCAATCTGAAACGGGGATGAATAGGGCTTTTTAATCCCGGCGATTGCAAATCGCTATGATGGAGATTTCAGATTGCGCTTCGCTAAATCTGAAATTACAATAGGTAAGAAAAAGAATCAATTCTCCTGTCTTGTCAGTTCACAATTCTTTACCATCTTAATAATAAGTGGTACTTTCTCAAGGGTGACATTGCTGGTATCGAGGCCAAAAGCTTTTTCTTCCGATAAACTTACTTCCTTAATTGTGAAATAGGTATCCATAATGATTTTCTCGATGAAAGGAAGATCATTTTCATACGACAGGAACTTCTTCATCACCACGAAACGGAAGTCGCCGGCGATATTTTCCCTATGCAGCGATTCGTAGCGGCTCACCACGTCTACTTCCTTATTCTCGGCCAGCAGGGTTACCACCTGGCGAAACATGGTGTTGATACGCGGTAGTTCACGGAAGCCCAGTTTGAAATCGATGCGTATCACCTTGTTGTGGATGATCTGGGTTACTTTATATTCCCTGCAGAAAGGCTCGTCGGCAATTTCTATATGAACAAACCAATAGATGTCGGCGCGTTTTGGATGCTTTCTTAAAATGGAGTAGATGACCTTCTCTTCAATTTCGTTGTTTTTGGCCGCCCCTGTCATATAAACAAGGTGGGTGGCGTATTTCTCAATCGTTCTGTCGTTGCTCAGTTGCAGGAGGATGGGCAGGTATTTGTCCATTTTAGTGAACTCTACATAGCGGTCCTGAATTTTTCTTGCAAAGTACCACACCAGCATTACGCCGGCGAGTAAGCTGGCCATGATAATGGTGACATAACCTCCGTGCGAAAATTTCATGAGGTTGGCGATAAGGAAGGAGAATTCAATAAAAAGGAAGGAAATGAGCAATATGTAAATGACCAGGGCTGGATATCTTCTCATCACCAGGAAGTTCACAAGCAGGATAGTGGTCATGATCATGGTGATAATGATAGAGAGTCCGTAAGCCGCTTCCATCTTTGACGATTCAACAAAGAGGAGAACGATACCGATACAGCCGAAACAAAGTATCCAGTTGATGGATGGAATATACAATTGTCCGCGTTCGGTGGTGGGGTATTTCACTTTTACCTTAGGCCAGAGGTTCAATCGCATGGCTTCGTTGATTAAGGTGAAGGAACCGCTGATAAGGGCCTGACTCGCAACGATGGCTGCGGCAGTGGAAATGATTACTCCGAAAGGCAGGAAGCTGTCACTCATTAGCGAGTAAAATGGATGAATCTCCAGTTTTGAACCCGCATGCTGCAGAAGTTCGGCGCCCTGACCGAAGTAGTTCAGTAACAGCATGGCCTTTACAAAGAACCAGCTGATGCGGATGTTCTCTCTTCCGCAGTGCCCGAGGTCGGAATACAAAGCTTCGGCTCCAGTGGTACAAAGAAAAACTGCGCCCAGTAACCAGAATCCTTCAGGGTGGTTCACCAGTACGTTGTAGGCATAATAAGGGTTGAGAGCAACCAGTATCGATGAGTCGTTGAAAATAGAGATGAGTCCGAGAGTCCCCAGCATTACAAACCAAAGTAGCATTACCGGACCGAAGAATTTTCCTACCAGCTGAGTTCCGAATTGCTGGATGATGAAGAGGAAGGTCAGTATGCCTATAACGTAAGGAATAATATCGCTTTGAGTGAGTGAAGGATTGATAACGCGCAAACCTTCCAATGCGGAAGTCACGGAAATAGGAGGAGTGATGAAGCCATCGGCAAGCAAGGTGCTTCCACCAATAATGGCGATAAACACCAGCCATTTCTTGTTCATCCTTTTCAACAAGGTGTAGAGCGCAAAAATACCACCTTCCCCTTTGTTATCGGCTTTTAGGGTAAGAAACACATATTTTACCGTGGTTTGCAGGGTGAGTGTCCAGAAGATACAGGAGAGTCCGCCCAACACTAAATCTTCACTGATTATGGATTCTCCGATAATAGCTTTAAGCACATAGAGTGGGGAGGTACCAATATCACCAAAAATAATTCCGAGGGTTACTAATAATCCTGCTGCGGATACTTTGCTGATGTGGTTACTCTTGTCTTGCATAAAAAAATTCGCGCAAACTTAAGTCATTATTTGATTCGCTGCTGAATTTTGGAGTTAAATTTTTTAGTGGATGCCAACGGTTATTATTTTTTTGTTGCTCCCTGAAAAAAAAACTATGTTAGTAAAAGGTACAGAACGCAATTCATTAAAACTACTTTTTATGAAAAAACAACTACTCTTCTCATTGGCCGTGCTTTGCCTTGTGCTTTCCAGAGCGCAGTCTCCATGCAACTCCATTGTTTTTTCGGGTGATGGCACCTATTATATTGATGCGGAATCCCCTGCTGCTGCCAGCGCTACTTTCAATTGTACTTTCGTGAATGCCAATATCAAGCCTTATTATGGCGCGATGAATGCTTCTCAATATGGTACGGCTGATTATTGTGGTGCTTGTGTGGAGCTTACGGGCAATGCCGGTACAAAAGGTACGCAGATCATTGAAATTGTGGATAAGTGTCCGGAATGTCTTCATGGCGACATCGATTTAAGTGATCAGGCTTTCATGGCTATTTTTGGTGATATGGGCATCGGTCGCGCCAACATGCAGTGGCACGAAGTTGCCTGTCCGTGGAGCAACGATCCTGTAGATGTTACTACCCAGGGTTCCAACCAGTGGTACGCGAAGGTGATCATTGCCCGACATAAAAACCGAATCAATAAAGTGGAAATCTATAATGCGACTGCGTGGGTGAATATGACGCGTACTGCCGATAATGGCTGGGTGAACGATGCGCCCATCAGCGTTCCGGGTAATACGCAAATACGCATCACTGATATCTTCGGTCAGCAGGTGATAGTGAATGGCGTGGAAATCGCCAGCGGGACGAATAAAACATTTCAGGGCACCAGTAATTTTTCACCTTGTTTGAGTACAGCTATCGCCGATTATGAAAAAGTGCGCAATGTGGGTATTTATCCAAATCCGTCCACGGATGTAGTCGTGTTTGATGATATCCAAGGCATAAAAACCATCTGCATTTATAATATGATGGGGGAGTTGGTTTATAGCGAAACGCTGGCAGGGGGGGCTTCAAGATGGCAGTTGTCGCTGTCGGATTTGAGTCAGGGATCTTATTTCGTGCAACTATCCAATGATACCCAGGTGGTACACAGTGCAAAGCTGATCAGGTTGTAGCGGTTTTAAAAAAATACACGAAAAGGCCTGCTTTTTTGCAGGTCTTTTGTTTTTTAATAATCACTTGATTTATTGTTGTTTATGTAATAAGTAGCCAATTATTTGTTTAATTGGGCCTTGCCGTTTAGATTTGTGTTCCTCAACAGGAACAGATGGCGAAAAATCTTTCATTGATATTAGCAAGTTTGCATTCTAAGGTTGAGAAATTGATTTATATCAACAAAAGAAGTGCCGAGGAGTTGAGGAAAGTGAAGGACGAGAATGAGGTGATGAGGGAAGAGTTGAAGCAGTTGAAAAAGAAAATTGACGAGCTGGAAGAAAAAAATAAAGTGCTGGCTTTGGCGAAAAGTCTGTCAGGCGACGAGCAGGGCAAGAATGAGTTGAAGCTTAAAATAAATGAGTTGGTGCGTGAAATTGATAAGTGCATTGCTCTAACAAATGGTTAATGATGTCATCTTTATCTATCAAAGTAAATATCGCCAATCGCGTTTACCCGATGACAATAGCATGGGAAGACGAGGAGGTTGTGCGAAATGCTGCGAAACTGATAGATCAGAAGATAAAGGAGTTTGAACAGGCTTATGCGGTGAAAGATAAGCAGGATGTACTGTCGATGTGTGCCCTGCAGTTTGTTGTAGAGAAACTGAAGCTTGAGAAAAAACCCATCGTTGAGGATGAATCGGTAGTGGCGAAACTGGAAGAGTTAGAGCAATTTGTTTCGGAATATTTAAGGGACAAGTAAACACAATTATTAATATATATACCGCACCAGCCAAAGGCCTTTAATGGCTTTGGGTTGGTGCCTTTTTTTTAAATTAAATTTAAGTATGATTCTAAGTATTGTTATAGGAGTTATCGGACTCGCACTCGGAGCCGGAGTTAGCTGGTTCATTGTTAGTAAATCCACTACGGGCAAGGCTAAGGTGATTTTAGCCAATGCCGAAAAAGAAGGAGAGCAAATCAAGAAAGACAAGATTCTTCAGGCCAAGGAAAAATTTCTGGAATTGAAATCAGAACACGAAAAAGTGATCAACGAAAGAAACCAGAAGGCAGCTGCCAACGAAAACAAAATCACACAGCGTGAACAGCAAAACAACACCCGCTTCCAGGAGTTAAAGAAACTGGAAAAAGATGTGGAAACCGGTCGTGAAAAACTGAAAACCCAATTGGAGCTTGTGGCGAAGAAAGAGCAGGATGTTGAGCGTTTGCACAAGCGTCAGGTAGAGCAGCTGGAAGCTATGGCAGGCATCACTGCCGAAAAAGCCAAGGAGCAATTGGTAGAAGCTTTGAAAAATGAAGCAAAAACTGCAGCGATGGAGTTTATCCAGACCAGCATTGAAGAAGCAAAAATTACTGCCAGCAAAGAAGCCAAGAAAATCATTATCCAAACCATACAGCGTACCGCTACCGAAACAGCCATTGATAACGCAGTATCGGTTTTCCATATTGAATCTGATGAAATTAAAGGGCGCATTATCGGTCGTGAAGGCCGAAACATTCGTGCGCTCGAAGCTGCAACTGGTGTGGAAATCATTGTTGACGATACCCCGGAAGCAATTATCCTTTCCTGCTTCGATCCTGTGAGAAGAGAACTCGCCCGTTTGGCTTTGCACCAATTGGTGACCGACGGACGTATTCACCCGGCGCGTATCGAGGAGATCGTGTCCAAAGTGAAAAAGAGCCTCGAAGAAGAAATTGTAGAGATTGGAAAAAGAACTGCTATCGACCTCGGGATTCATGGTTTACATCCTGAATTGATTCGTATGGTAGGAAGAATGAAATACCGTTCTTCTTATGGACAGAACTTGCTGCAGCACTCCCGTGAAGTAGCGAACATGTGCGCGATTATGGCGACTGAACTTGGCCTCGATCCTAAAATGGCGAAGAGGGCCGGATTGCTCCATGATATAGGAAAAGTGCCTGATGAAGATCCGGAATTGCCGCATGCTATTTTGGGTATGAACCTCGCTGTTAAATTCAAGGAGCGTCCGGAAATTTGCAACGCTATCGGTGCTCACCACGACGAAATTGAAATGACCTCAATGTTGTCACCGATTGTTCAGGTGTGTGATGCCATCTCCGGTGCCCGTCCGGGTGCCCGCCGCGAAATCCTTGATTCATACATCAAGCGTATTCACGAACTCGAAGGATTGGCCTTGTCTTACCCAGGAGTTCAGAAAACCTATGCTATCCAGGCCGGACGAGAACTGCGTGTGGTGGTGGAAAGTGAAAAGGTGAGCGATAAAGATGCCGAAAAACTGGCTTTTGATATTTCACAAAAAATCCAAACCGACATGACTTACCCTGGACAGGTTAAAGTAACCGTGATCCGTGAGGTGAGAGCTGTTGGTTACGCGAAATAACAGCAGGGGATGAAGATTACGTTTGTCAATCATGCTTCATTCGTTGTTACATCTGGAGATGTTAAGCTGATTGTAGATCCGTGGATCGAAGGAACCGTATTCAATAATTCCTGGGGTTTGCTGGCGCCAACACAACTTCGCTACGAAGATTTTTTTGATATTACCCATATTTGGTTTTCGCACGAACATCCGGATCATTTTTTTCCTCCTAACCTCAATAAGATCCCGGAGGATGCAAGAAGGAAAATCACAGTTTTATACAAGCAAACTCTCGATGGGAAGATTGCTGCTTATTGTAAAAAGTTGGGTTTTTCTGTTTTGGAACTGGCTACAAATGTTTGGATTGATATCAATAAAGATTTCTCTGTGTTGTGTCATCCGAATCACGACGACAGTGCTATGGCAATGAAGTCGAAGCAAGCAGAAAAAACAATTTTAAATGTTAATGATTGTGTTTTTGGCGCTGAGCAGGATTTGGTGAATTTAGCCGGTCTGACGGGAAAAATAGATGTGTTGCTTACTCAGTTTTCTTACGCTTCCTATGCCGGTGAAACCTATGAGGAACGGCGGAAACAAGCCGAAAATAAATATGGTGAAATAGAAAAACAAATCAAGGTTTTTCGTCCCGAATATCTCATTCCCATGGCCAGCTATGTTTATTTCTGCCATGAGGAAAATTTCTATATGAACGATGCAATTAATAAAGTAGGAGATGTTTTCGACTTTGTTAAAAACAAGCAAGTATTGCCGGTGGTAATGTTTCCGGGGGATGAATGGATAATCGGTCAGTCGTACAACAGCGAACCGTCCTTGAAAAAATGGGCCGGATGCTACGCTTCTATTGGATCAAAATCTTTAGTAAAAACCAATTCAGTTGCTTTCCCTGCGTTAGAAGAACAATATATTGTATTTAGGAAAAATCTTTTCGCTAAAATCACTTATATTCCTTTGCTGAATGTGTTTAAGGTGCTTAAGCCAGTAACGATTTTTCTTACAGACATCAATGTGAATTGTGTTTTGGATTTGGGCAGTAAGACTCTGAAGCAGATTTCAGGAAGCAATTGTGATATACAAATGACTTCAGAGGTCTTGATGTTTTGCCTCAAGTTTGATTATGGTTTCAATACCACAGCGGTGAATGGCCGCTTCCATCTTAAAATGCCCGATGCCCAGCAAAAAATGAATGTGTATATCTCTTTGTGTGATGCTGCTAATCATGGAAGAGTGGGATATGCCGATTTGCTGAAAGGGATAGCGAGGAGGGTATATCGTAAAGTGAGGAAGTAATCAATTTACGGAATTATAATAATTCTCCCTGCTTAATCCTTCTGCAAAAAGCTTGTCATCTATTTTCCTCGTGTCATCAATCACTTTGGCCGGATTGCCAACAATGACTGAATAATCGGGGAATTCCCCTTTTACCATGCTGCCAGCGCCTACCACGCAACCTTTGCCTATTTTGGTACCAGGCAGGATCACGGAAGAGGTTCCAATGAAAGAGTATTCTCCAATGCTTACGCCCTTGATCACATAACCAATGCGTTCCTCCGCTGGAGTTTCAATGAATTTTTTACCCAGCAGGCGAATGGAGTTGTGACTGCTGTGCGTATAAATACAAGCATGGGAAGCTATATTAACCCCTTCGCCAATGTGGATTCCGCCAATGCCGTCAAGCACACTGTAGTGGCCAATCCATACATTGTCCTTAATATCAATTTTCTTTCTGTCGTTCATTACCACGCTTGACCCGATGCGTGTTCTTTTGTGGAACTTTCCGTCTACCTTATTGAAAAATCCATACACCATAAAAGACCTGTTAAAAAGCGCAATGATGTGCATCGCCAGAGAAATAGGGACGCCCAATGGAGAGAGGTAGATTTTTCTTAGCATTCTATTCGGGTTTGCTGCTAATATAATGATAATAATTTTTGGCGTTTTCGGGAGTAAAATCGAACGAAGCCAGTCGGGCATTTTGCTTTAGTTGCGCCAACTCGCCTGGATGGTTGAAAAGATGGAGAACATAAGCCGCGATTTCTTCGGCGGGTGCTTTGGCGAAAACTTTTCCGCACTGGTATTTCTCCACGAGTAATCCTAATTCCGATTCCTGCGCAGCCAAAGCCAGCATGGCTGACCCGGCTGCTAAAGTGTAGTAAGTTTTACTCGGCACGGAAATGTTTTCGGCGCCATCACTCAGCGTTACCACACCAATATCGGCGCAGGTGAGCGAATAAGGTAAAACGGCCTTGTCCTGATAAGGAAGCATTAAAACATTGCCCAGTTGCTTATCATGAACCATTTGAGTAATGGCTGCTTTTTTAGCGCCTTCGCCGATGATAACAAAATGAATGTTGTTGTTGCTTTTCAGGAGTTCGGCGGTATTCACGATGGATTCTATGTCGTGTGTCATTCCGAGGTTTCCCGAGTATAGCACCACCAGCTTGTTTTGTAAATTGTGTTGCGCGGCAAAGGTGTTTTCGCTTTTGTTCATCGGTTTTACAAAATCGGCATTCACCCAGTTTTGGATGATAATGGAATCTTTACCACTGTATTTTTTGATAGCCGTGTTAAGGTGTTCGCCCAAAGTAAAGATGTTATCGGCGCGGCGGAAACAGGTGTTGTTCATCTTTTTCCACCAACGAATCGCCAGTGATTTTTCCTTGAAAACCCCAAAGTTAATGAGTACATCCGGATACAAATCCCAAACAATGAGGTGATATTTCTGACCGCGGAGACGCTTAAAAAAAGAGCCTATAAATACAATGAAAGGCGGCGTAGTCACCAGGATCAATTCTTTTTTTCGGCTTTTGAAAAGCACATAAAAGAAAGCGTAAAATGTGAAAAGTCCCCAGGTGAATAGTCGCTTGAAACCGCTGGTATTATCGTACTTGTTGAAGTAACGCACTTTTACTTTGGGATCCAGCGCCTGGTAATTGCTCTCGATGATGCCCGTTACCAATTCCACTTCGGCACCCTGGCGCACAAAATCATTCAATATATCTATCGACAGCTGGCGCGTCACCTGAACGATGTAGATATATTTTTTGCGGCTCATCCCTTGTATTCAGCAATTAGTTTTTTGGTATTGTATACGTTGAAGCGACCGTATTTCTTGAGGAGAAACTTGAGCTTGTTCTTGAGTCCGCCATTCTTGATGAGGGTGAAATCCTGTAAAGGAATATTGAACGAAGGTTCTATGCTTTTCACCAGCGCTTCTACTTCCTGTAATTTGAGAATGTAAGGTACGTATAGATTTTTCACCACGGGCATTGTAGGGTGGCGCCAGCCGAGATCAACGATGTCGTTCTTGAAAAATCGGGTATGATGAAAGTGGTAGAATACCGCTTCGAAGGCCTGGTTCTTGGTTTTATCGAGAAAGGTGATGTTGTTCCCGTTACGGGTGAGCAAGGGCCATTGCTCAACATTCCATGAAGCGAGCCCGCCACCGAGGTGTTGCAATACATGTACGCCTTTGAAGCGCGTGGTCCAATCATCAAGATATTTCTGATCGCCGAATTTTCCACCTTCATAGCGGTCGAAACACCACTCAATACAAGCATCTGCCCACCAGTGCAGAGCTTTCATTCCTTCTTCGTTGTTGTGGAAGGTGATGAATTGCACGCAGTAGATGCCCGAAGTATTGGTGCGGTTGAATTTTGGCGGGTAGCGGTGTTCGGTGAGCAAAATGGATTTGCCTTTCATTTCATCGAAGAGCACCTGTGGATCCTGATAGAAAAACAAATCGGCATCGACGTAGGTGCAGCTCTCTACTTTATATTTTTCAATCACATGCAAAATAGTGGAAGCGGTACAGGTCCAGCAGTATTCGGCTTTTGTCCTCCCGCTTTTTACCGCGAGCAATCTGTCATTTTCAAAATCCTTTAAGGGGATGATAGTTGCCTTTTTGAGTTGCAGCTTATTGAGGATATTGAAGCTTTGGTCATCAAAAGCGAAGATGTGCAGGTGAAAGTCGGCACCGCAGGCTTCCAGGGATTGATACATGGCGATGCCGCGGGTCATATAAAAGGAGTCGAATAAGGTGCAGAAGTTTTGCATGGGCGTAAAAGTAAGAAATCCTCTTTAAAGAGGATTTGTTGTTTTTTGGAGGGAAAAAAAATTGTGCCTATTGCGGTGTCTTCTTTTCAATTGACGAATTACGTGTCTTCTTTTCAAAGAAGCAAAGACTTACTTTTTGTCTTGATACAAAAAGTAAGCAAAAAAATCAACCGCCTGGCTTTGCGAACGACCCACTAGCCTTTCGCCAGCTAATGGAAAAGAACTCGCTGCGCTCAGACAGCTTTCCCATTTACGCTGTCTTCAAGGCAGTGGGGCCCCGTTCTCCAAGCCTAAGGCGGGAGGTTACCTGCCCATTACCTGAAGATTATGCCTAGTAAGTAAGTAAGTAAGTAAGTAAGTAAGTAAGTAAGTAAGTAAGTAAGTAAGTAAGTAAGTAAGTAAGTAAGTAAGTAAGAGTAATTGTCACGCCATGAACTGCTAATTACCGCCATAGCCTTGGAGGACGGGGTACCCGCTTCCTTGAAGACAGCGGCCCGGAGGAACGGAGGGCAATGGAAAAGCTGTTTGAGCGCAGCGAGTTCTTTTCCATTAGCTGGCGAAAGGTTAGCGGGTCGTCCGTAAAGGCGAGGCGATGATTTTTTGCTTACTTTTTGATCAAGCAAAAAGTAAGAAGTTTGCTTCTTTTCTAAAGAAGACACTATGGATATAAAACAAAGGGATTTGCTTGGAATTTTCGGATACAAAATTCCTCGCAATAACGTACTGAGTGAAAAGGAAGCGCTTAAAACCTATTCATTACTTCCGCCACTTTATTCACATCATCTTCCGTATGGAAAAAGGAGATAGGTAAACTCAAAGTGGTAGCATGAATTTTCTCACTGATCGGGAAATCGTATTGTTGCAGCTGTCCCTGCAAAGCCTTTTGCCTGCTTGGAGAAACAGGGTAGTGTATCTCAGTACCGATTTCATTTTTCAGCAGATATTCCTTCAGTGCATCGCGCTTTTCGTGGCGGATATTGAAGATGTGGTACACATCAAAATAATCGGGATGAACTTGTGGTTTAATAAAATCGCTTTTGAGGTTGTTGAGGTAAATGGAAGCCAGTTTTCTTTTGTGATTGGTAATGTCGTTGAGGCGCTTGAGTTTCACGGAAAGGAATGCAGCCTGCATTTCATCGAGACGGGAGTTGTAGCCCACCACTTCATTGTAATATTTTACATCGGAGCCGTAGTTGCGGAGGCGACGGATGATTTTAGCAAGAGCTTCATCGTTGCACAGCGCAGCGCCTGCATCGCCCAGCGCACCAAGATTTTTGGTGGGATAGAAGCTGAAAGCCCCAAATTCACCAAAGGTTCCGGTGTGCTTGTTTTTATAGGTAGCGCCATGAGATTGGGCGCAATCTTCAATTAATCGAAGATCGTATTTTTTGCACAGCGCGATGATAGGATCCATGTCGCAAGCCTTGCCATACAAATGAACTACTACAATGGCCTTTGTTTTTTTAGTGATGGCCGCTTCAATTTTTAATGGATCGATATTGTAAGTTGTGAGATCCGGCTCTACCAACACCGGTTGCAGATTGTTCTGCATCACGCTTAAAATGGTAGCGATGTAAGTATTGGAAGGCACAATGACTTCACTGCCTTTTTCAAAGTTGAAAGCAGCGAGGGAAAGGGTGATAGCATCGAGGCCCGAAGCGAGTCCGACACAATATTTCGCTTTATTGAAAGCAGCGAATTCTTCTTCAAAATTTTTTACGCTGTTGCCGAGGATGTACCAGCCGGAGTTCAGCACTTTATTAAAAGACCGGGTGTATTCCTCAAAAAAAGGAGCGTTGAGTTTGCCGAGATTTTCGTAGGCTATCATTGGTAGTTTTCGTAAATATAATCAGCGGGATCGAAATATTCAGAAGCAAGCACCATCAGTATCGCATCTTCGGTGAAGTGGTGCATCTGGTGCCAGTCGGCAGGTTCAAGGATAAGGCATTTGTGTGGTGCATCCAGCAAAAAATCCTCCTGCTTTTTTCCATCGTTGTTGCTGATGATGCAGCTTCCTTTTATACAAATGGCAGCCTGTACCGTTTTGTGGTGTCGGTGGCCTCCGCGTACCGAATCATCCACACCATAGATGTAAAAAATCCGCTTGATGTCGAAGGGCACAACCTTTTCAATTACGGTAAGATTACCGCGGGCATCGGTGAAGGTTTTGAGGTTGAGGAGGTGGGCCATGATCTATCTTTTTATAAAAATACTTTATTTCAGGAAGCGCGCATAATCTTCAATCCTCTCCTTCGCAATCTTATCCCAGCTGAACTGCGATTGAATTTTAGCAACACCAAAGTCGCCCAGTTTTTTGCGAAGCGCAGCGTCTTTCAATTGAAGCAATACAGAAGCAAGATCATCGCTGCTTGGTTCATTGTAAGTTAAACCATTTCCTTCCACGCGTTCAACAGCCTGTACACGGTTGCTGATGACGATAGGTAAGCCGCATGCTGCCGCATCTATCATGCTCGTGGATTCTTGTTTCGGCCAGCTGCCGACATCCGCAATGGCATACCATTCAGGCAATTCGTGATAAGGAACAAATTTGTGGGTGATGCAGCCTTTACGCTTTTTGATTTCTTCCAGTTGCGGACCGTTGCCCATGAACAAGGCTTTGAAGGGCTCACCTTCGCTAACGAGTTTATCAATGGCTTTCGCCAGGCAAAGCGGATCTTTCCCGTCGGTAAAGCGACCGGTATAAATCACCAGTATTTCATTGTCGCCCACACCCAGCGCTTCTCTTTTTTGCTTGCGGAGATCAGTGTTTGCAGCCGGACAAAAGAAATCGGTATCTACGCCGAGCGGCACCATTTTCATTTTGCTGCGCGGAATACCATAGTAATTTTCTGCAATATCTTGTGCGTCGATCGTAGGAGGGAAGCACATCGAAGTGCACCAGCTCACTACTGTTCCAGGAGCAGTACGAGTAAGAAAAAAAGCGATTTTATGCAGCAGCGTATCTCTTCCTTTTTGGTACAAAGGAAATACAGAAGCAACTGTGTGGTTGGCTGTGAAAAGCTTGTAGCCAAAGATGAATTTGTACCAGGCCGCTTGAAAAGTAGTGAAGGAAAAAGCATCAAAAACCTGAACCACATCGGGTTTGATTTCTCTCAATTTCTTTCCCAGTTTTTTAAAGCAGACTTTGTTATCAATGCTGATGAAAGGAATGCGGTGGAGGGTGTAGCCGTCGAGTTGTTTCACACCCTCTTCCTGAATGTTTTTTCCGATGAAAGGTTCGTACACCGTTTTGTATTCAGGGAGGTTGTAATATACTTGCGCAGTAGAGCTCACCACGTGAATTTCGTGACCTGTTTTGGCCAGCGACTTGGAGAGGCAATTCTCTATGTAGCCCATTCTTTCGGAAAACCAGTTGGAAAGTATTACAATCTTCATCTTCTTAATTATCAGTCGTTGTTTCTCCATTTTTAAAGATGGTAAAACACAGGACGATAAATATCAAAATGCCGCCCGTGATGAAACAGCTCAAAAAAGGAACGCTCAAAAATAGGTATATATAACAGAAAAACAGTCCGAAAAATCCTTTGTGCAATTTAAAAGAATTGAAGAGAGAGAAGAGCGCAGTGAAAATCAATGATAGTAGCCCAACCCCCACATACCCCAAGTTCATAAACCCATCCGATACTATCCCGTTGTTCGCAAAAACTTCGGGTTCGTTCCAGTTGATCTTAGTGAGTAAAAATCCGACTTTCATATCATACGGACTGTTTACAAAAGCACTGAAACCGTGGCTCTCGGCGAAGTACATCGGGTTGCCGGAGAAGAATTTGAAATACCACTGCGTGATCAATGAAGGGATGAAGAGGAAGCGGTTCACGAAAGTTCCGCCGAGGATTCTGTCGTGCAGCACCAGGTTATCGATAAGGGGAATAGCAATCAAAGCCGCCAGCAGCATGATGAGCAGATTGCTCATCTTGGTGAGATAACTTTCTCCCATGTAGTAAAAAAAGATGATGATGAAGGTGGTGAAGTACACGATCTTGTTGCCTGAAATGACATAGAGATACAACAGCATCAACACGAGAAGGACGATCCAGAGCGTTTTCCGGCGTATCATGAAATACACCAGCGCCAGCGGGATAAAAGTTTTTGCTTCGAAGTTGTAAAGATAATTGAGGTAGCCCTGCATGTTATCGGAAAAACTTTCGCGGGTGTCGTACACATCGCGCAGCAGGAGGGTATTGAGATTAAAAGCCGATTTGAATTTAAGGGCGATGGGCACCATCAGTAAAAGCGTGATGCCGATGAGTGACCAGTCTTTGTATTTCTCCTGGATTTCAAAGGAAGGAATTTTGAATTTCAACAGCGGACTCAGCAGGAAGCAGCTTACAAAAAAAACATTCGAGAGGTAAGGCGCATAATCCATATCGCTGTAAGCAAACAGTATGGAGTTGGGCATGTAAAAGAAAAAGAGCAGCAGCAGGTAAACCGCATAGAGAAAGGAACTGCGACTGAATAAAAAATGCGAGGCACTGAGCAGGGTCAGGAAAAATACCTGGCTCAGAAAGAATTTTAAAATGCTGAAATCGGGAATGAAACCCATATACCCGTATTCCCGACAAATGAAAAAACAGTAATACAGTTGCAGGGCAATATAGGTAAGCGTCATCATCACCGACAAGCGGAGAAAGATCCGGGAAACTGGTATTTGAAGGGTTTGTGTCACTCCTGACAGATTTTGTTTTCGTAGTTTCTAACGATCCAGAATACCATGAAAAGATAGAGAGAGTGCATGATGACTTCTATCAATACATACAATTTCAGGAAGCTGATGATGCCTAAATCATCAATCAACGCAAGCGAGCAAATAGCCGCAAAATAAAGTACCTGCCAGATGCTGTTGTATTTTATCTTTTCAAAAGTGATGAAGATAGAGGAGAAGGTAGAGCCAATGAAATTGAGGATAAAACTAAGCATCAGGATTTTTGCGTAATCTCCCGACAGCGCATATTTTTCGCTAAAGACAAAGGCAAAGAGATCGGTACCGAAAGTAAAAATGATGATGATTTCCATAGCTGTAATGGCCAGCAGGATATGCAGGATATTCATGCAATCTTTATGGATGCTTTGTCCCAAATGCTTTTTCTCGGTGGTTTGCTGAAAGAAAACCTGCGATATGGTGGCGGAAATGAAAATCAGCGGGATTGATAAAACCAATCGTGACAAATCAATATAACCAAGGGTGTCGGGCCCGTACATTTTATTGATGAACAAAAAAGGAAGCGTCGTTGCAGCGGTGCTGAGTAAGGTGGGAATAACATTGTATTTAGGATATTCGATGTATCTCTTGAAAGCATAAGCCATTTTCTTTTTGGTGATAAAGCGCTCAAGCGTCCATGTGTTCTTTATAGGTCCAGTAAGATAATAAGTCTTGTCATTGTCGGTTACGACTTTTTTTAAACTTTGTCGGATACCGGCTATTACATTAGCCAGATTTCCCACTATATCGCCGCTGATGAGTCCGCCTGGGATTTTTAATAAACCTAGTCCGAGTTGTGTAGCTCCTTCTACTACCCGTCGAATAATTTTATTGCTGGTAGAGGCTTTAAAGGCTTTTTGACGGATCAGCCAAAAGTTTATGCTTTGGTATAAGGCAAACAGACTGGCGCCCAGCGGAAGGAAATACAAGTAAGCAGAATACTTTTCGGGGAAGTTGAGGAGTTCAGCGATTTCTTCCTTAAACAGAAGAACGGTAAGGAAGGCCACAAGAGTGATGCTGATGTTCACCACAAAAGTAAGTCCGAGAATATTTGCTGCTTCATTGTTGTTTTTTGGCAATACAATCGTTGCTTCATACCGCAGTGATAAAACAATAGTCAGCATGCTGAAAATACTGAGATAAACGCTCATGGCCCCAAAATCTTCGGGAGCATAAATCCTTCTCAAAACGGGATGCAGCAGCAATGGAATGCTTTGTGCAATCACCGTTCCTATGATGAGGGTGAAGGTATTCTTCGTGAACTCTGATTTTGAAAATAACTGCTTCAGCACGAATACCTTGTTTAATGATTAAGATTTTTGTTTTTTCAGGAAATGGATAGTGACGATCGCGATGCTGCCCAAAAGTCCGAGCAGCAAGCTGAATCCGATGATGTTCGTCGTTTTGCTTTTAGCAAGTCCGATGGGCTTGTTGCTCACCACGAGGGTGAAATCACAATAGTTCCCTGTTTTGGCAAGGATGTATTCTGCATCCTGTTTTGTTTTGTAGCGCTCAACAGAGGGAGGGAGCTTAGTGTCATTCATCAAGGTGAGCAATTCATTGTGTTTTTTTATCAGGTCGTCATGCCGCTTTTTGATGCTTGGATTGTTTTTAAGGTTGGCGCGGATTCCATCACACAGTGTATCGAAGCTTAGTTTTTCATAAGTGTCAATGCTCACTTTCACATTCAGCGTGTCGGCGTCAATAATCAAATTTCTGTGGAAGGCATCGTCTTCTCTTTCGGCGATCACCGATTTCAGGACTTCATTGTTGACGATAGGTGATTCGGCAAAGAAAACAGTGCGGTAGTAAGAAGGAGTAATACCTTTGAGAAAGCCGTAAAGGGCGCCAAGGACAAAAAAGGCCAGAATGATCCATTTTTTTTGCAGCAGGACTTTCGCACTTTCTATCGCCGACTGGTATAAATCTATTTCTTTTTCGCTGTTCATTTTTTCGTGGGGTTGACAGCTGGCAAATGTAGCTTTTCATGGTCAATATATCAATAGGATTTAATTAAGGGCTGTTTGGGGGATTACTCTTGCAGAGACGCAAAATCTTGCGTCTCTGCAAGAGAGCTGGTTAATCAAAATAATAAAGTTATTTTTGTCGTGATAAATAGAATCAGATCTTATGAAAATACTGACCGTTATTGGTGCCCGTCCGCAATTCGTGAAAGCTGCGGTATTGTCGAGAATCATTAAAAACCGCAGCGATATCTCGGAGGTTTTATTGCACACCGGACAGCATTACGACGAAAAAATGTCGGATATCTTTTTCACCGAAATGGATATTCCAACACCCAAATACAATTTAAATATCAACGGTCTGGGTCACGGTGCCATGACCGGTCAGATGCTGGAAGGAATAGAGGAGGTGCTGCTGAAGGAGAAACCCGATTATCTGCTGGTTTACGGCGATACGAATTCTACTATAGCAGGGGCGCTGGCAGCAAAGAAGATCCACATAAAAGTGGCACACGTAGAGGCTGGTCTCCGCAGTTTCAATATGCGTATGCCGGAGGAAATCAACAGGATTTTGACCGATAGAATTTCCGATAAGCTTTTCGCACCAACATCTACAGCAGTAGAAAACCTGAAGAGAGAAGGGTATGATAACATTGCTGCAGAAGTTATCCTCAGCGGCGATGTGATGCAGGATGCAGCTTTGTATTATGCTACTTATTCGGCGCAGAAATCGAACATCATTGCCGAACAAAAACTTGATAAATTTATCCTTGCCACCATTCACCGTCAGGAAAATACGGATGATCCGGCGCGACTCAAAAACATTGTGGAAGCTGTCAACCAGGTGAATGAAAAAATACCGGTGGTACTTCCGCTGCATCCACGTACAACAGGCGTAATACAAAAAATGGGCTTGAAACTCAATTGCATCGTTATTCTGCCGGTGGGCTATTTCGATATGATTGAATTGCTTAAGAAATGTTCTCTCGTACTTACCGATTCAGGAGGCTTACAGAAAGAAGCTTATTTCTTCAATAAAAACTGTGTGACCATGCGTGATGAAACCGAGTGGGTGGAATTGGTGAAAGCAGGAGTAAATGTGCTGGTAGGTGCTGATACAAAAAAAATCGTGGAAGGTGTGGAGCAGATGCTCAACAAAAGTTCCAGGTTTGATGCTTCCTTGTACGGTGGCGGAAAAGCCGGTGAAACCATTGTCAACTCTTTACTGAAATAGATGCCGGGCACTCAGGCTAAAAATACGGTGATTAATGCCTGGAACGAATGGGCGCTTTATCTGGCGCTGCTGGTTTTGCCTATCCACAGCAAGTTTGCCGTTTATGGCTTGCTGCTCTTTGGTGTTACCTGCTTTATTAATGGCAGTTTCGCGGTTTTCAAACAAAACCTCAAAAACCAGAAATACCTGCTTTTACTGGGGGTGATGTATGTGCTGTATTTTACATACTTCTTTATCTCCAACGATAAGAAAGCAGCGGCGCAGGAGCTGGAACTCAAGATGTCGCTGTTTATCGCTCCCCTTGTTTTCCTGTGTTCAAAAATCAAGTGGATGGTGATCAGGGAAAAGGCCTTGTTTGTTTATCTGCTGTCGTGTGTAGGGAGTTTACTGGCGTTTATCGGACTGGCTTTTTCAAAGTATATGGAGAGTCACGACGCCGACTTTTTCTTTTACCAGAATTTGTCTCCTTTCATGCATGTGGGCTATTACGCACTGCATCTCACTACAGCGCTGGCGATTGCCTTGCGCTGGACTTTGCTGACACCGAAAGGAAGAAAGCGAAAATACTTTTATGCTTCGGTGGCTGTTTTACTGGGGTTAGGTATTGTGCTCAGTACTTCCAAAGCTGCATTGATCTGTGCTTTTATACTTTTTATTATCGCGGCATCGAGGTATGTATATCTTACTAATAAATGGCTTCGTGCTTCTGTTGCGCTTGTTGTATTGCTTTTACTGTTGGCTGCGGCGTATCTCTATTTACCCGATTTTAAATACCGTATCGATACTTTCATCAGCTCTTTGAATAACAAACCCGTATATCCCGATAGCACCAATTCACGCGAAATGGTGTGGGATTGTGCAGTGGAATTAATGGGGAAGGAACCCATTGCAGGTTATGGCAGTGATGCCAATCAGAAACTTCTCGATTGCTATGCCCAGCGCGAAATGAATTATGAACTCACACAAAAACTGAATGCCCACAACGAGTTTTTTCAGTTGTACCTGGAGACAGGAATTTTAGGTTTAGTGGCTTTGCTGACTCTGTTGCTGCTTGCTTTTTATAAAGCCATCCGCTCCCGCGATTTTGTGTTTACTGCTTTTCTCATTGCAGTGCTTATCAACTGCACCACCGAATCGCTTCTTGAAACACAGGCCGGAGTAATGTACTTTTGCTTTTTCTTTTGTTTCTTTGATTGTGTTAACCTGAAGAATAAAACTGTATGATTCCATTTTCTCCGCCACGCATCGACAAAAAAACTACAGACGCTGTAACGGAAGTGTTGCTGTCGGGGTGGATTACGAGCGGACCGAAAACGAAGGATTTTGAAAATAAGTTGACGGACTACAGTGGCAATGCATCAACCTTATGCCTGAATTCAGCTACGGCCGGATTGGAATTGGTTTTGCGCTGGTTCGGTGTAAGTGAGGGCGATGAAGTGATAGTGCCTGCTTATACGTATTGTGCTACGGCCAACGTAGTAGAACACTGTGGCGCCAAAGTTGTTTTTGTAGATGTCAACCCCGATGATTTCAACATCTCTCTAAAAAATGTAGAGGCTGCCATCACGCCTAAAACAAAGGTGATTATGCCTGTGGATTTTTCGGGCTTTCCATGTGATTATGATGATTTGAATGATTTAGTGAAGCGTGAAAATATCCGTAAACAATTTCATGCTGCCACCGAAGAACAAAAAAAACTGGGTCGCATTTTAATCCTTAGTGATGCTGCACATTCTTTTGGTGCTTTATACTACGGGACAAAAGCGGGGAGTCTTACAGATGTTTCGGTGTTTTCCTTTCATGCTGTGAAAAACCTCACTACTGCTGAAGGTGGCGCAATTGCCCTCAATCTGCCGGCACCTTTCGATAACAATGAAATTTACAATTTGCTGCGTATCTGGTCGCTGCACGGTCAAACAAAGGATGCCTTCAGTAAAACCAAGGCTGGTGCCTGGGAGTATGATGTCATTACAGCGGGTTTCAAGTGCAACATGACGGATATACAAGCGGCCATCGGACTGGTAGAGCTTTCGCGTTACGACGATGAAAATCTGCCTGCCCGCAAAAATATTTTTGATGCGTACTCCCAAAAGCTGTCGCAATATGCCTGGGCTGAATTGCCAGTGTACGAGACCGAATACAAGATTTCTTCTTATCATTTATTTCCCCTGAGAATTAAAGGCATTTCGGAACAGCAACGCAATACTATTATTGAAGAAATCACAAAGCATGAAGTGTCGGTGAATGTGCATTTCAAACCGGTACCGATGATGTCGCACTACAAAAACAAGGGGTATGATATTGCGGCTTACCCCGTTGCTTATGATAATTACAAGAGGGAAATATCGCTGCCTGTTTATTTTGGACTCACTGGAAAGCAGGTGGATACTGTGCTGAATGCGGTAATTACTTCTGTGGAAAAAGTGGTGAATGCTTAAACGTCTTTTCGATATTGCGGCCTCAGCTTTCGGACTCCTTGTGTTTGCTCCGTTTTTTATTCTTATTTCCATTTTGGTTTTGTTTTCGGGAAAAGGAGGGATTTTCTTTTTGCAAACGAGAGTAGGGAAGGACAATAAGGATTTTAAAATGTTTAAGTTCCGCACCATGGCGCCTGGCTCTGAGAAGAAAGGTCAGCTCACCGTTGGTGCGCGCGATAACCGAATTACCAAAGTGGGCTATTACCTCCGCAAATTCAAGTTGGATGAAGTGCCTCAGCTGATTAATGTTTTGATTGGCCACATGAGCGTTGTTGGTCCGAGACCTGAAGTACGCCGTTATGTGGATTTATATACTCCTGAGCAAATGCGGGTGTTGTCGGTAAAGCCGGGAATTACCGAATGGGCTTCTCTGAAGTTTTTTGATGAAAATGCCTTGCTTGCCCAATCTTCCGATCCGGAGAAAACTTATATCGAGGAAGTGATGCCTGCCAAGCTGCAGCTGAATCTGGAATATGTGAATAATCATTCCTTTGGAACGGATCTGAAAATCATTTTTAAAACCATTGCGAGGATAGTGGGACTTTGAACTTACTTTATTTTCTTCACCAAAGGACGCGGAGGTTTTCCGCAGCATCACAAAGGTTTTAACAAGTAATAAGTACACAGAGTGAACAACTTAACGTTGGAGTTCACGGAGAGGGTATCTTTGGTGAAAAAATAAGGTGGGTTAAGTTATACCTCCTTTTCGTGGAAAAGATGTTAACATTTTTTAGTCTGCTATCCACTAATCCACCCTCGTCATTCCCTATTAATTGGTATTTTAGCTCCATGTCCGATATCATTAAATTATTGCCCGATTCAGTAGCCAATCAGATTGCCGCTGGAGAAGTGGTGCAGCGTCCTGCATCAGTGGTGAAGGAGCTGCTGGAAAATGCCATTGATAGTGGTGCGTCGTCGATACAGCTCATCGTAAAAGAGGCGGGGAAAACCCTCATTCAGGTAATTGATAACGGCAAAGGTATGAGTGACACCGACGCGCGCATGAGTTTTGAGCGTCACGCTACTTCAAAAATCAGTAAAGCCGATGATTTGTTTTGTATCCTCACCAAGGGTTTCCGGGGGGAGGCGCTGGCTTCTATTGCAGCGATTGCGCATGTTGATTTAAAAACTAGGCAGTTGGGTAAAGAACTCGGTACGCACATACGTATTGAAGGGAGTAAGTTTATTGATCAGCAGCCGTGTGCTACACCGGAAGGAACGAGCATGAGTGTGAAAAATCTATTCTACAATGTTCCGGCCCGAAGAAAATTCCTTAAATCGGATTCGGTGGAAGTCCGTCATATTATTGATGAGTTCCAGCGTGTGGCCCTGATTCATCCGCATATTGCCTTTTCTTATTACAATAACGAAGATGAGATATACCACCTCGAAAAAGGTTCTTTCCGTCAGCGCATCGTTGGTGTGTTCGGCTCGGCTTACAATCAACGATTGGTACCGGTGGAAGAGGAGAATAACAATATTGTAAAGGTGACAGGGTACGTTGGTAAACCTGAGTTTGCCAAGAAAACCAGAGGCGAGCAGTTTTTCTTTGTGAATGGCCGATTCATCAAAAATAATTACCTGAATCATGCAGTGGCCACAGCTTATGATGAGCTTTTGGGACGCGATTCCTTCGCATCGTATTTTATTGCGCTTGAAGTAGATCCTTCCAGCATCGACATCAATATTCATCCTACCAAAACCGAAATCAAGTTTGAAGATGAAAAATCGGTGTATGCCATTGTAAGGGCTACAGTGAAACAGGCCTTGAGTAAGTATAGTGTTTCTCCGTCACTGGATTTTGAACGCGAGACTTTATTCGATAACGCGCCCGAGCCTAAAATGGGTGATGTGATACAGGCGCCTAAAATCAAGGTGGATCCTAATTACAATCCTTTCAGGGATGAGGTTCGTCCGGCACAGCGACAAAAACTGCAGAACCAGTGGGAGGAGATTTATAGAACAGAAGTGCCTGTAGCTGCTCCCGCACAAAAATTGTTTGAAGAGAAAAAAGAGGAAAATGCTTTTTATTACCAGTTCAGGAATAAATACATCATTACAATTATTGAGGAAGGTTTGCTGATCATCGACCAGCATCGTGCTCATAAAAGAATATTGTATGAATATTTTACCCAAATGCTGGAGAATAATAAGGGAACTTCCCAGCAAATACTTTTCCCCGAATCAATAGAGATGAATCCTGCAGATTATCAGCTGATGAAGGATATGGAAGAGGACTTCAGGAAGATAGGGTTTGATATCACTGAGTTTGGTAAAAATACTTATGTGGTGAACGGTTTGCCTGCCGATATCAAGGATGTAAGCCCGAAAGCACTGCTGGAAGGCTTGCTGGAGGAATTCAAGGAAAATAAGTCGCAAAAGATCGACAGACGCGACCAGCTCGCGAAATCGATGGCGAACCAAACCTGTATTAAATCCGGACAGACTTTATCGCTTGAAGAAATGCAAATGCTGGTGCAGGAACTCTTTTTATGTGAAAAACCTACAGTGGATCCAAATGGTAATACCGCCCTCTGGAACATTGATAATCATGAACTACTAGAAAAATTTAAATAGATGTTTCAACGATCATTACCTCCAATGGTGAAAAACCTGCTGATCATTAACGTGGTTATGTTTGTGCTGACGAACATTTTGTTGTATCAGAAAGTTGTGGATCTTAATGAAATGCTGGGGCTCCATTATTTTGGTTTCAGCACTTTTGAACCTTATCAGCTTTTTACCCATATGTTTATGCATGCCGACCTTGTCAATGGCGGAGAAATGGGGATCATGCATATTTTTTCCAATATGCTTGGATTGTACATGTTTGGTACGCCGCTGGAAGAAAGGCTTGGGTCGAAGCGTTTTCTGATTTTATACCTCGTCGCCGGATTTGGTGCTGCAATTATTCAGTTGGGAGCTATGCATTATGACTTGATGGAGTTGGCAGCCAGATACGGAATAACACTTCATGATTTGGTAAACGAATTCAATACAAAAGCTATTGGTTTAGAACAGGGGATGAGTTTGGCATTGGGAGGCAATCCGATAGATATAGGTATGGTGGGTGCTTCAGGTTGCGTTTTCGGTTTGCTTGCAGGATTCGGGATGTTGTTTCCTAATGCCGAAATGCTACTTTTATTTCTGCCTATTCCCATTAAAGCGAAGTATTTTGTAATCATTTATGGTATTTTCGAGCTGTACAGCGGAGTGGCTCATATTAGCGACGGAGTAGCCCATTTCGCCCACGTTGGCGGAGCAATTTTTGGTTTCCTCCTTATTAAATATTGGAAAAGTAAAACTATCTTGTAGTATCAAATGGCCGGTATAATAGAAGATATCAAACAGAATTTCAGGAAGGGCAATATGGTGATTAAACTCATCTATATTAATGTGGCTGTTTTTGTTGTTTTGCTGTTGCTCGGATTGGTGAGTGGGCTTTTTATACCAATGGCCGATCATCCCGGACTCGGCGAAGAAATGAAAGGATGGGCTGAATGGCTGCATCTGTATGCCAATTTCTCACAGCTTATTCTAAAGCCCTGGACCCTCCTTACGCATATGTTTACGCATACGGAAATATTTCACCTGTTGTTCAATATGCTGATGTTGTATTTTTCGGGTCAGCTTTTCGTTCAGTTTTTTGGAGAAAGAAGGCTGTTGCCTACTTATTTGCTGGGTGGATTGTCCGGTGCGCTGGTGTTGGTGCTGGCAGCTACTTTTCTTCCTCTTTTCCATAGGGTGGAGGTAACTGGTTTGGGGGCTTCCGCTGCAGTAATGTCGCTGTTTATTGCTGTGTGTGTGTATGCGCCTACCATGAAGGCCAATCTTTTCGGGGTTTTTCCAATAGAGTTGCGTTATCTGGCACTGATTGTTATTGCAATTGATTTGCTCACTTTTTACAGCTCTAATACCGGCGGGCACATCGCGCATATTATTGGGGCGGTTTTCGGTTTTATCATGGCCAAACAATACCTCATTGGAAAGGATATCACCCGTGGTTTTGCCCGCTTTCTCGATAAATTGTTCGCCCTGTTTAAAAAGCGCGATTCCGATTTGTATGTGTCGCACAGTAAGGTGCGTAAAATGAAGGACGAAGATTTTAATTTCAATAAAAAGAAAGTACAGGAAAGAGTAGACGATATCCTGGATAAAATCGGGCGCTCGGGTTATGATAGTTTGACTAAAGAGGAAAAAGATTTTTTAAATAAATCAAGCCGACAGTCTTGAAAACCTTTTTCAAAATATTCTTCATCTGCCTGAATATGCTGGCAGCAGCAGCTTTTTTATTATCGCTGCTCGCTACCAATATTTCTCCTGCTGATTCGTGGGTTATAGCTGCTTGCGGACTCCTTTTTCCTGTTTTGGCAGTAGTAAATTTCCTTTTCGTTATCGGATGGCTTCTTGTTAAAAGCTACTGGGTGCTGCCTTCCGCGAGTTTGATGATAATGGCTGTTCCGACTTTGATTCATGCCATCCAGCTCGATTTCTCTGAGCCGGAAAACAAAGAAGGGGTAAAGGTAATGAGCTTCAATTCCCGACTCTTTGATTACTACGAATCTATCGCGAAGCAGGGAGTGATCCGTGATAGCATCTTTCATATGCTGGATCGTGAACAACCGGATATCGTTTGCTTTCAGGAGTTTTTCAGTCGCGAATCCAAGAAGTGGAATATCATTTCGCCCCTTGTAGCCGGAAAGAGAAAGTACTATTACCTCAATGAAATGGGCGATTTTTACAATGATACCAAGTGGGGACTTTTTACTATTTCGACTTATCCTATCGTGAATAAGAAGTCCTTTTACTTTGATCCGGCTTATCCATTTGCGACTTATTGCGATATTAAGATCAACAAAGATACTGTGCGGGTTTTCAATGTTCACCTGCGTTCTTTTCGTTTCAGTTTTAAGGAAAGAGAAGTGCTTGGGGAAATCATTGAAAACAATGAGATTCCTTCTTCTGAAGATTCAAAAGGAATTCTCAAGCGTTTCGAAGCTGCTTATGAAGTGAAAGCAAAGGAAGTGGATACAATAGCAAAGGTGATCAAGGCATCACCATACCGTGTAATAGTATGTGGCGATTTAAACGATCCGCCATCTTCTTATGCTTATCATGAATTTACGGATAAGCTGGATGACGCCTTCGTGGAAAGCGGCTCTGGTTATGGAAAAACGTATGCAGGTAAGTTGCCTTTATTAAGGATAGATTATATTCTGCATGATGAAAGAATTTCCTCTTTTAACTATAAAACCCTCGATCATAACCTGTCCGATCATTATCCGGTTTCCTGTGAAATGGAAATGCTGAAGTAATCAGCTGTCTGTCGTTTGTTTCATTTTTTCTATTGTGTATTCTAGTGGATGAGAAGTAAATCATGGTACAAACATTTTTTTCTTTCCATATATTTAGGAATAGAAATTATCAGCTGCATTTGAATTGAAAACTTTCTCGCTGATTTTTAAGTTGGAACCCAAATAATATTCTGAAATAAACCCACATCAGTGGCGTCTTTTCGGGAGAAAAGTTGAAATGTTTTCTTGACTTTACGGAAGATTATTACTTATATTTACCCTGCACAACTATTATTACTAATTTTTTAAAACTACTAACGATGAGAAAATTATTACTATCGGCTATGGCTGTATCTGCCATCGCAACTTCAACTTTCGCACAAGCTCCAGTATCAGGAAACCAGGCTAACCTTACATCAACAGGTTACAACTTTCAGTTTGACGGTGCTCTTTCCGACAACTGTGAAAAAATGGGTGTTCCGGGTAGAGACATCTCTACTGAGTTTGCAGCCTATGCTACTTACTCTGTTAGTAATGGTCAGCTGGTAATCGACAAAGATGGTTCAAAACAAGCTAAAGACTGGGAGTCTTTCCCATTGTTGTTTACTGATGCTGCTTGTAACGTTGTTGAAATCGACCTGAGCGGGGGTGCTGCGGTTGAAATTAAAGTTAACTCTTCAGTTGCTGTTCCGCAAATGATGTTCACTGTAGGTAACGACGACGGATTTGCTGACAACTCTCCAGTCTTGCAACCTTTATCTGTAGGTGACAATACTATTACAGCTTCTATCACTGACTGGAAGACCTGGGAAGCTAAAGCTGTAGACAATACTAAAATCAAAGCTGCTGTTCTTGGTTTCAGAACAAGCTATGATGACGTTACTAAAGGTGGTGCTGCTTTGATCTCTGGTACTTTCAAAGTTGACTACATTAAAATCGGTAACCAGGCTGCTGGTTTCGAGTCTATCTTCGAATCTAACGTAATCGGTGGTTTTTTGAAAGTATATCCTTCTCCAGCTACCAGCGAAGTAAACATCAACTTCGAAGCTAAAGAAAACGTAACAGTTTCTTTGACTGATGTAACTGGTCGTGTTGTCCTTTCTCAAAATGTTGCTGCTGGTGCACAAAACCTGAACTTCAACGTATCAACTTTCTCTGAAGGTATGTACTTTGTAAACATCGTTGGTGCTTCTGGTTCACACACTGAAAAATTGATGGTGAAGTAATTCGCTCTGAAATAAAAATGAAAACCCTCTCCCAACGGAGAGGGTTTTTTTGTTTAAGGCAATACAGAATATGTATTTCCGTTCAGCAGGATGGAAAGAAAAAACTATATTTGAAAACGAATAGCATTTTTATCATGAAGGATGTTTCTGTTGTAATACCATTGTTCAACGAAGAGGAGTCTTTGAAGGAACTTCACGCCTGGATAGTTAAGGTGATGAAGGAAAATGGCTATTCTTATGAAGTGTTGTTTGTTGATGATGGCAGTAAGGATAAATCGTGGAAAGTGATTGAAGAATTGGTGGCTGCCGATTCAAATGTAAGGGGCATCAAGTTCAGAAGGAATTATGGTAAATCAGCCGCGCTTCAAACAGGCTTTCAGGCTGTGAGGGGACAAGTGGTGGTGACGATGGATGCGGATTTGCAGGACAGTCCGGACGAAATCCCTGAAATGCGCAAAATGATTGTTGAAGAAGGCTACGACCTGGTGTCGGGCTGGAAGAAAAAGAGATACGATCCCGCCTCCAAAACAATTCCTACAAAATTATTCAACTGGGCCACGCGCAAGATGAGCGGCATTTATTTGCATGATTTCAATTGCGGACTCAAAGCCTACAATGTGGATGTGGTAAAAAGCATTGAGGTATATGGTGAAATGCACCGTTATATTCCGGTAATTGCCAAATGGAACGGTTTCGGGAAAATTGGTGAAAAAGTAGTACAGCACCGCGAAAGGAAATACGGTCATACCAAGTTTGGTATTGAACGCTTTCTTTATGGTTTCCTCGATTTGCTGTCGATCATGTTTGTTTCCAAATTCGGTAAAAAACCAATGCACCTTTTTGGGGCTTTGGGAACACTGATGTTTTTCTTTGGATTCATCTTTACTTCTTACCAGTGGGTATTGAAAATGGTGGGGGATTATAAATCGCTCACAGATATACCTTCCTTCTATTACGGACTGGTGGCAATGATCCTTGGAACACAGTTTTTCCTTGCTGGTTTTATCGCCGAGCTGGTATCAAGAAATTCCGTTGACCGGAATTCTTACCTGGTTGAAAAAGAGGTGTAGTTACCTTTTTATTATTTTCTTCATTATTATTCCTGATTCTGTTTGAATTTTCACGAAATAGATGCCTGCACTGAGTTCACTGATATTGAGATAAAAGGCATTGTCCACAGCTTCAGCGGAATAAATTGCCTTTCCATTCATGTCAATCACTTCAAGGGAAGCATGGTGCAGTTGTTCTGGCAAACTACTTTCAATGCCTAAGAAATCACCGGCCGGATTAGGGAAGAGGTAAATAGGATCTTCACCAAGATCCCACCATACAAGGTTTTTGTCGGAAATGATATGCAAATCAGGGTCAACAACAATTTCACTGGTAATGAATCCGAGGTTGACTGTAAAAATTTCTCCCGAGTAAGTATGAGGAAAGACAATGGTTGTGTCGTGGTTCTTGTTTTTGAATTGCAGAGGCAGCGGCATTTCAAAGAATGGGACGGAGGGATGGGATTGACTTTGCTCAATTTTAAATGTGATTTTTTCGGTGCTGTTGTTCAGCACTCTGATTTGATAGCTGGGAAATCCTTGTCCGTAATACCAGTCGTTGAAAAACCACGACAGATCTTTACCTGAAGCATTTTCAAAATGCGATTTCAAATCGCCGGTAAGTGCATAGTTGTAAGCTAGAGATGTATCGGATAAATAAGAGCGCAAAGCCTCGAAAAAGATGCTGTCCCCGAGAACCCATCGCAAAGAGTGCAGCATCATTCCACCTTT
The DNA here is from genome assembly GCA_046074525.1 of Flavobacteriales bacterium. Lineage (GTDB taxonomy): Bacteria > Bacteroidota > Bacteroidia > Flavobacteriales_C > JAHEZL01. The sequence continues at coordinate 57,807 of JBJTOK010000065.1, read as the reverse complement.
AGCGTAGGTCAGTCGCCCGTCGAAAATCCTACCCGCATCGTCAGGATCGTCGCAAAGCACCGATCCTCCGTTTTCACTGGTAATTGTCGTGATCAGATTTCTTTTGAAGGAGTACCAGTCGGCAGGCTGCAAGTGCTCAAAACACACGCCGCTCATGTAAGTCGCAAATCCCTCATTCAGCCAGATGTCTTCCCATGCGCCGCAGGTGATTTTATTGCCAAACCAATGATGTGCGAGTTCATGTGCCAGCAATTCAAAATTCCAGCTTTTCACGAAGGTCATGGTTTGGTGCTCCATTCCCCCACCCCAGCCGAATTGCGCGTGTCCGTATTTTTCCTTGATAAAGGGATAGCTGCCGAGTAAACTATCATAGAACTGCATCTGTGCTATGATTTTTTGTGTTCCCGCCACAGCGGAAACGGAATCTTCGGGATAAACATAATTGAGAACTTCCAATGAAGTAGCGCCCAGCGGCACGAAGTTGGAAAAAACAGCGTAGTTGGTCACGGCCATGCATACCAGGTAAGCGGCAATAGGATAGCGGTGTTTCCAGTGGCATATACGTTGGTTTCCGCTAATGTATTCGCTGACGAGGATTCCGTTGGAAGCCGCTTTGTAGTCTTTCGGACAAGTGATGATAATATCGATGGAGTCGGTTTTGTCATCCAGGGATTGTTTGCATGGCCACCAGCCTTTGGCGCCAAAAGGTTCGGACATCGTCCATATGATAGGCGTTGCATTGTGGATACTTTGTGTAAAGGAATTCAATCCTGTGGAGGAAGGTACACCCGAATAATAGAGTGATATGGAATCCTTTTGGGCGACGGGACTTTGAAAAGGAATTTTCACCACATCATTGGGATGAGAAAAGCTCAGAATGGTATTGTGATGTTTTACGCTATCCATGTGCAGTGCCGAGTGTAAATCGAAAGCAATGGTGTCCATGGGTAAAGAAGGAATGAAATAAGAAGTGATCTTCCCTGAGATGGAATCTATCGCAGGATCAACCTGCCATTCACAGCGCTGGTACACAATGTTGTGTTGCGCAAAACCCTGGAAAGTGGCCAGCATTAACACAAGGAAAAGGTACTTTCTCATAATAGAAAAATAAGAAAAGTTATTGGGATAACCCACCTATAACCCCTCCTTGGAGCGGTTAGGGGTGGGGTCCTCTTTCAGAATAATCTCATAATCCCTACCTTTATCCTATGACAGATGACAAAGCGAGTGAGAAATTATTAAAACGACTGCAGGGAGGCGTATGGGCCGCGGTGCAGGATTTTAAAATGATAGTGCCCGGCGATAAGGTGATGGTTTGCCTTTCGGGAGGAAAAGACAGTTATACCATGCTCGACATGCTGATGAAAATGCAGAAGTCGCCCACCATGGATTTTGAAATTGTAGCCGTTAACCTCGATCAGAAACAACCTGATTTTCCAGAGCATATTCTTCCTGAATATTTAAGCAAAGTAGGCGTTAATTATAAGATTGTAGAGAGAGATACATATAGTATCGTGAAGGATAAAATTCCTGAAGGAAAAACGATGTGCAGTCTGTGTTCCCGCCTGCGTCGTGGAACGCTGTATGGCGTTGCCGAAGAAATAGGTGCTACTAAAATTGCACTCGGTCACCACCGCGAAGACATTATTGAAACCACTTTCCTAAATATGTTTTTCAATGGAAAGATGGAAGCAATGCCGGCGAAGTATAAAACCGATGATGGCAAGCACGTCGTGATTCGTCCGCTGGCATACTGTAAGGAAAAAGATATTTCAAGTTATGCGCTGGAGCAGCAGTTTCCTATCATTCCGTGTAATTTGTGCGGATCGCAGGAAAACATGCAGCGCCGCAATGTGAAGAAGATGTTGCAGCAGTGGGATACCGAATTCCCGGGAAGAGTGGAGTCGATCTTCAACGCGATGCAGAACATACATCCGTCGCACATGCTTGATCGCAATATTTTTGATTTCCATTCTATTATGAGTGAATCAATGAAAAACCAGGGAATAAAGATCGAAGCATGACGCCAGAAGCAGCACAGCAGCGCATTGCCGCATTGAGCCAGGAGCTTGAAGAACACAATCACCGTTACTATATTTTATCGTCGCCAACCATCAGCGATTACGATTTCGATATGCTGCTGAAAGAACTGCAGCAACTCGAAGAACAATTTCCTGAACTGGCCTTGGAAAATTCACCAACCAAGCGGGTAGGCGGCGGAATTACCAAAGAGTTTGTTACGGTAAAACACAAATATCCGATGTTGTCGCTGAGCAATTCTTATTCAAGGGAAGAGCTCATTGATTTTGAAAATCGCTTGCGAAAACTCACTACTGCTGAGCCTGAATATGCCTGCGAATTGAAGTACGATGGCGTGGCTTTGGGCATCACTTACAAAAATGGTGAATTGGTTCAGGCTGTAACACGTGGTGACGGTGTTCAAGGTGATGATATCACTGCCAATGTGCGCACGATTCGTAGTGTTCCATTGAAGTTAAAAGGAAATTATCCTGCCGAATTTGAAATCCGGGGCGAAGTTTTTTTACCTCATAAAGCTTTTGAAAAAATCAATGAGGAGAAGAGGGAAGCTGGTGAGCAACTGGCGGCCAATCCACGAAATACAGCATCAGGAACACTGAAAATGCAGGATTCAGGTGTTGTGGCAAAACGTGGTTTGGATTGTTATCTCTATTCTTTATTGGGAGAAAATTTACCTTTCGATAATCATTTCGATAGTTTGAAAGCTGCCGGGGAATGGGGTTTTAAAGTGCCTTCTGCCGACAACCGTTTTTTGATGAAAACCTCTACCATTGATGGTATTTTAGAATTCATCAATTATTGGAACGAAGAACGCAAAAATCTTCCTTTTGATGTGGATGGAGTGGTGATTAAAGTGAACCAGTTTTCTATTCAGCGACAATTGGGAACTACAGCAAAATCGCCACGATGGGCCATAGCGTATAAATTCCAGACGGAGCGTGCCTGCACTAAATTGCATAAAGTGACTTACCAGGTGGGACGTACGGGAGCGATCACTCCGGTGGCGAACCTGGAGCCTGTTTTGTTGCTGGGAACCACAGTGAAACGAGCTTCTTTGCACAATGCCGACATTGTTGAAAACCTTGATGTTCGCGAGGGCGATTATGTATATGTGGAAAAAGGAGGGGAGATTATTCCAAAAATTGTGGGAGTGGATCTTGCGCAAAGAAGCGTGGATTCACAACCTTTGCAATACATTACACATTGTCCCGAATGCGCCACAGCACTCGTTCGCCGTGAAGGAGAAGCTCAGCATTATTGTCCGAACGAAGCAGGTTGCCCGCCACAAATCAAGGGAAAGATGTATCACTACATTTCCCGTAAGGCGATGAACATCGACGGTCTTGGTGAAGAAACCATCGACCAACTCTATGATTCAGGATTGATTCGAACGATTGCTGATATCTACAATCTGACTTTTGATCAGGTGGTGAAGATGGAAAGAATGGCGGAGAAATCGGCGAATAATTTATTGGCCGGAATTGAAGCATCAAAGTCTATCCCTTTTGAAAGAGTATTGTTTGCCCTTGGGGTCCGCCATGTTGGTGAAACAGTAGCGAAAAAACTCGCAGTTCATTTTAAAAATATTGATGCTTTGATGGTGGCTTCTTCTGAAGAGTTGGCCTTGGTGGAAGATGTTGGTGAAAAAATCGCTATTAGTGTGAAAGAATATTTCTCCAATTCGGAGAACGTTGAATTGATTCAGAAACTCAAAACCGCCGGTTTACTGTTTGAAGCTGTGGAGGTGGTGCGCGAAGGTGGTTCTAATATCCTGGAAGGAAAATCCATTGTGGTTTCAGGCGTGTTTAAGAATTTCTCCCGTGATAGCATTAAGGCTGAAGTGGAAAAGCACGGCGGAAAAAATGTAGGTTCTATTTCAGCTAAGACCAGCTTTGTTTTGGCGGGTGAAAACATGGGGCCGGAGAAGCTAAAAAAAGCGGAAAAACTGCGCGTTCCTGTAGTGAGTGAAGAAGAATTTGTGGCGATGATAGGAGGGGCTTCGCAGGAGAAACAAACGGATTTGTTTTCATAACCCTAAGCATTCTTTTTCTCGTGCATGTCATCCTGAGTGTAATCGTGACAAAAAGGACGATAGGTCCTTCGCGAGTACACTCAGGGTGACATGCGCAAGAAAGAAGCTGGAAAGCTTCAAGAAAAGATTTCGCTAAGTTTCGCGGAGTGTAAGGTGTGTGAAGATCAGAGATACACAGCGGAGCGAAGGGAAGAAAAACAAAAAAGCCCTTCGTTTCCGAAGGGCTTTTTTTATGTATTAATCTTCAAATTAAGCTTTAGCCAATTTTTTTCCAGCAGCTTTACCGTTCAAAGAAACTTTAGCAGTTTTAACGGTTTTGATGATTCTAGCAGCAACTTTGTAAGGATCTGCAGCAGAGTTTGGTCTTCTGTCTTCCAACCATCCTTTCCAGTTGTTTTCAACTGTAGCAATTGGAATACGGATAGAAGCACCTCTATCAGAAACTCCGTAAGAGAATTTATCGATAGATTGTGTTTCGTGCTTACCAGTCAATCTCAAGTGGTTGTCAGCACCGTAAACAGCGATGTGTTCTTTAACTACTGGAGCAAAAGCTTTGCAGATAGTGTCGTAAACATCTTTGCTTCCAGATGTTCTCAAAGCTGTGTTTGAGAAGTTAGCATGCATACCAGAACCATTCCAGTCGGTAGCACCCAGCGGCTTACAATGCCAGTTAATAGCAATACCATATTTCTCAGCAGTTCTTTCGAGGAAGTAACGAGCAACCCAGATTTGGTCACCAGCTTCTTTAGCACCTTTAGCGAAAATTTGGAATTCCCACTGACCAGTAGCAACTTCAGCGTTGATACCTTCTACGTTCAAACCTGCATCGAGGCAGATGTCCAAATGCTCTTCGATCAATTCTCTTCCGAAAGCATTTTTAGCACCTACTGAACAGTAGTATGGACCTTGTGGTGATGGGTAACCGTTAGCCGGGAAACCAAGTGGTTTGTCGGTAGCTGGGTCCCACAGGAAGTATTCTTGTTCGAAACCAAACCAAAAATCATTGTCATCATCATCAATAGTCGCTCTACCGTTGGTTGGGTGTGGAGTACCATCTGGCAAAAGAACTTCGCACATAACGATGTATGCATCTCTTCTGTCCGGATCAGGGCAAACGAAAACTGGCTTCAACAAGCAATCAGACTTGCTTCCGCTAGCTTGCTCAGTGGAACTTCCGTCGAAAGACCACATTTCCAATTCCTTCAGTTTCCCTGTGAATTTTGAGGAAGATACAATTTTAGTCTTGCTACGCAAGCTTTGAGTTGGCTTGTATCCATCTAACCAAACGTACTCTAATTTAATTTTGCCCATGATATTTATAATTTTTGGATTTACTTAATTACACTGCGAATTTAAGACTTTTTTGGCAAATTTGGATAAAGTTGTTGATAAATATTTAAAATAAAATTTAGGCTCATCTAAATTTTTAACACTTACGAGTCTAATCGTCGTATTATTTTTTCTTCCTGAAGTAGTGTAAATTAGTCGGCGATGAAGCTGTTTAATCGAACTATATTTTCTTTTCTTTCCCTTGGAATCATTGTGCTTTTGCTGGTTTCCTTCGTCTTTTATTTCCAGTTCAAAGAGGCATTGATAGAAAGAACACTTGAACAATTATCGTCGGTAAACATGCTCAAGAAAACAGCAATTGAGGAAGAGTTGAAAAAGGGAGGGATTCCACAGGGACAGGTGCCAGGGTACATTCAGCAAATTTTATCGCAACGAACGGGATTGGGTGCTACAGGGGAGTCGTACATTGTTGGTGGTGATTTCAGGATGAGGTCGCGCTCACGCTTTTATCCTGATAAAAATCCTCTGGACATCAAGGTAGAAACTGAAGGGGTTAAAAATGCGCTGGAAGGAAAGGAGGGGAAAACCATTATTTCTGATTACCGAGGTGTTTCTGTATTGAGCACATATCGTAAAGTACAAGGCGCCGATTGGGTAATTCTTTCGGAAATAGATGAGAATGAAGTAGTGGTGCCGGTGGAGGAGATGAAGTCGAGGATGTTCATCACTGCTGCTTTGATTTTTGCGTTGATATTCATCATTTCTCTTGTGATTTCTCGCAAAATGGACATGTTGGCTCAACAAGGTAAAGCCGCGTTGTTGCAAGGACAGGAGGAAGAGCGTATTCGTTTGTCGAAAGATATTCATGATGGGGCAGGACCGCTGCTTACTTCTATTAAACTGCAGCTTTCCGATTTGCATATTGAGGAGGAGAAGAAGGTCAGGCTGAAGCAGCTCATCGACGAAACTATTGCCGAGATGCGCCGCATATCACATAACCTTATGCCTTCTGTGCTGCTTGATTTTGGCGTGGGTTCGGCGATAAAGAACCTGGTGGAACTGCTGTCGAAATCTTCCGATTCAAGAATTGTGTACGTTGATGATATCCTTAAAAGCAATAGTAAACTCAGTAAGGAAATCAATGTTGCCTTGTATCGCATCGCGCAGGAAGCCCTGAACAATGCTATTAAATATGCTGCTGCGCACAACATCAAGATATCAATAACAGAATTTCCGGATAAGGTGAGTTTGTTTGTTTCTGATGATGGCAGCGGATTCTCGGCAGAAAATGTAGGTGATGGGAAAGGACTTCAGAACATGCGGGAGCGTGTGCGGTTGCTCAATGGGGAAATTTTCATAAATTCGGACAAAGACGGAACGGTCATAGAAGTTGAAATCCCACTTATATAATGCATAAAATAAAAGTCACGATAGCAGATGATCACCAATTGTTCAGGGATGGAATCATTTCCATTTTGAGCAAAGACAGTGATTTTGAGGTGATCGATCAGGCTGGCAGCGGCGAAGAATTGATGGAATCGCTGGCGGCTAAACTCACCGATGTAGTGCTGGTCGATTTGTCGATGCCGGGGATTAGCGGTCAGGATGTAATACAACAGGCCAAAAACCGTTTTCCACATTTGAAATTCATTGTACTTACGATGCATGATGACGGTCAGTACGTAGTGAAAAGCGTGCGCAGTGGTGCTTTCGGGTATTTGCTGAAAAATGCCGACGAGAAGGAACTCAAGCATGCCATCAAGGAAGTTTTTGCAGGAAGAAAGTATTTCAATCAGCATATCACCGAGCTCATGATTAACAATATGGGCGTGGCGAATAATGATAATTCACTCGAGCTCACTCCACGTGAACTCGAGGTGTTGAAGCTGGTGTCGGAAGGGCGTATTACCAAAGAAATTGCCGATCATTTATGTGTAAGCACCCGTACCATTGAAACCCATCGAGTGAACATGATGAAGAAGCTGGGCGTGCAAAATACCGCCGAGCTGATCAAGAAAGCCGCGAAGCTGAATTTGATATAATTTCCCACAGATTTCACGGATTTGCGCGGATGTTTTTCTCGCGTATGCCTTCACCCCTTAAGTCATTGCGAGGAGGAACGACGAAGCAACCTCTTCGTCAAGAAAATCAATAATAAATTTGATGATGGGGTTGCTTCGTCGTTCCTCCTCGCAATGACTTAAGGGGTGAAGGCATACGCGAGAAAAGAGCGATAAATCTGTGCAGATCAGTGAAATCCGTGGGAAATCTCCCCTCTCCGTATTAATACTGACTCCCTTTCTTCGTATTTCATGAAGCCATAAAATACCAACAACTTCAGAGGTTTTGCCCTTACCATTCGACCTACCTTTGACTTATCAACCAATAAAAATTATAAAGTCATGATAAAAGCAGTTTTAAAAGAAAAATACATCGTAAGTACCGATCGTATCAAAAGACAAGGGGTAGAGGAAATTATTCACGAAACCCGTTATTTCACTTCCATGAATGAGTTTCACAAATGGTATGATAAATTCAAAGCCAAGTTGTGGGAGGACGATCATTCTAAAGTCGACCTGGTAGAAGGTATTTATGTAGAAGTAGAGGAATTGAAGGCCGACGACCTCTCAGTACCAAAAGCTTTATCGAAGTACGCCAGCTTCCGTGAGGGAGTGTCTTACTACTATGCTGCCTAGGTCAGCTTAGTTTTTTGCCCAATGAAAAGGCCGTCTTAGAGGGAGACGGCCTTTTCTGTTTTTTGGAAAAATTGAAATACATTTACGCCTATGTTTGAACACAAATCGGCCAAAGTCATCCCTGTAAAACACTACCTCCGCCGCCAGGCCCGATACCTGCTGTATGGTTTTTTGGTAGTGTTGTTTTCCTTGGTTTTGGGCATGATGGGCTATCATTACATTGCCGATCTCAGCTGGGTGGATGCGCTGTTGAATGCCTCCATGATCCTCACCGGTATGGGGCCGATCAATCCTATGACTACCGACTCTGCTAAGATTTTTGCTTCTGTTTATTCTCTATACAGCGGTATAGTTTTTTTAACCACCATTGCCGTAATGTCGGCGCCGGCGTTGCATCGACTCATGCATATTCTTCACCTGGAAAAGGGCAAGGATTTTTAGGCGTAGTTTGAGCGTTATTATTTCTGCTTGCACGTATTAATGGTAAATCCACAACAACACCGGCTTCTTCGCGGCTTGTAGTTTTTTGTCGAGAAACCGCATCATGTTCAGCGATACCACCGGACAGCCCCAGCCTTCGGGTGCGCCGGCAGGATACATTTCCTGATCGGGTATCGCTTCCCACGAATGCAGCACTACGTAGCGCTGAAAAGCTTTGTCGTTGGTTTTTTCCAGTCCGTGCAGCTTGTAATGAATTTTTATCCCCCAGGAGCTATAGCTACGGATACCAATTTTGTATTTGCCCAAGGAAGAACAATGGCTGTCGGGTACATTGCTGAATTCCGGATTTTCCTTGCTGTAATCGTGACTCCATGGCTTGCTGCCCGAGCCATGTGCGCATAGCGCAGCGGTTTCCAGACTGTCTTTTTTAAAATCCCAGATGAACATGCGCTTTTTTCCGGAGTGGATGCTCATATCAATTAAGATGCAAAAAGTAGTGTCCATTCCATTCTTTTTGCAGAATGCCAGTGCTTCTTTGGCTTGCGTTTTAGTATTGATTTTACTCACCTTTTCATCTTTCAGTGAAGAAGGTGTGCACATGTAAGAGAACAATATCAATCCGATGAAAAATTTCATACAAATGGATTTTATTTCTCCTGCGGATCTCATGATAGCAATATAAGGGATCCGCGGGAAAAAAGGTTAATATTTCACAGTTCCGTCGATGACAATGGCTTTCTTTTGGGCTTGCTTCTTCACGTTTTCGTACACTTTGTACTCGAAGGAGTTTTTCGCTTCTTCGCCTTTCTTGGCAACGATTTCCTTTTCGATATAAGCCTGGCGTTTGGCCACGAGATCTTTCATTTGCAGCTCGAGGGTTTTTCTTTCCTGCGCCATTTTTTCAATATAGGCCTTGCGTTCAGCGACAGTCATGGTTTTCATATTGTCGGGAAGTTGGTTCACCTTAATACTGTCGAGTTGTACTTTCCCTTCTTTGTATTCATTGATCATTTCACCACCTCCATAGTAAGCCGCTCCTCCGGCCTTGGTGCTATTGTATTCGGCGCGGCGTGCGGCAGAGGCGTCATCCAGTTCTCCTTTCAGCTTCATGCTTTGTTGGGATTTGGTAACATTTTTCATCTTGATTTCCTCGCTGCCGTAATAGATCCTGGTTTGGTCGATGCGGATAGAAATTTCGGTGATTTGCGCATCGTAAGGTGTATTCACGGCAATGTTGTTGGCGTTCATGCCTACCTGGATAAAGGATCCCTGCGCGCAGCTGGCGATTTCGTTCCACACGCGGTAGGCCTCCGTGTTATTGCCCATGAGAATGGTATTGAGTACTACATCGAGCTTATTCGCGATTTTGCATGATTCCTGGTATTTCACATCGTCGTTGTAATCCATGTGTGGCGGACAGTCACCTACCAGGAAAATGCTTCGGTAGGTGTTGGGTGTCTTACTCCATTGTATGCTCATGAGGGCGTCGTACAAGCCTTTGTTTACGCTTTCCGGAGTATCGCCACCGCCTTCCGCTGTAATGCCCATGAGTTTTTCATACACATCATCCAAATCCCTGGATAAAGGAATTACTTTGGTGACAAAGGCATCTCCTTTATCGCGGTAAAAAACGAGCCCGATCTCCACATCCGTATTTTGTGCCTGGGCCATGCTGCTGGCTATCGACCATATTTTTTCCTTCGCTGTGGAAATCAGCGCAGCCATACTGCCTGTAGCATCCAAAGTGAATACCACCTGGATGAGTTTTCTTTTTACAGTATCACTTTGCGTAGTGGTGTTTTGCGTAGTGGTTTGCGGATTTTGCACCACCGGTGGTTGTCCGTTACAAGAAGAAAAACTTGCGCTTATAGCAGCTGCACTCATACTAAGTACCACTGCCGATTTTTTCAATATATTTTTCATAGGTATGGATTTGTTTTTTGTTAAATCTAGGGGAGGGGGAGGGGCTTTAAAACGGACAATTAGACAAAGGAAGTGGCCACTTGGTGAAAGTGCTTTCCGACTTAGTGAGGAATTTTGAGGTTTGACAAATCGGTTCTAACTTGCAGTATTGTTCAAGGTGATGAAAAAAATCGTTTTAATAATATTGTTTCTCTCAGCTTTTCTGGGTGTTTCGGCGCAAACGTCAGAGATGAAGAAATTCTCTTCTTTGCAGAATGTGGATAAGTATCCGGCACTTATCGATTCGGCCAATGTATACATCAGCAAGCAACCCGCAAAAGCCATTAAGTTCCTGGAAGAGGCACTGACGCTGGCTAGTGAACAAAAGGGAAGCACCCGTACGCGCGAATGTTATTTGCTGTTGGGGAAGGCTAACTACAATTTAAAGCTCTATAGCCAGTCGGTGCGCTTTTATGAAAAAGCCAAAATAAGCAGTGGTGGAGAAAAGAAGAAAGTAAAAGTGGGTGATCCTGAAGCGTTGAAAGGCTTGGTGCTGAACTACGAAGCGATGGGCGATTACAAGATGCAGGAAGCAACTTTGGCTGAGTTAGAAGCACAGACCAGTATTTTGTTTAGTCCGGATGGTAAGGCCTGGGTCAATAATGCGAGGGGGCGTGCTGCGTACAATAACAAGAATTACCCTGCGGCCATCAAGTATTTCATGCAAGTGTCCCAAAGCGAAAAGGAGATTAAGGATCAAACGCTGGTGGCTGAAGCCAACAATTACCTCGGAGGCATTTACTCTCTGCAAAAACAAAAAGAAGAATCAAAGAATTATTATTCGAAATCGGCAACCAATGCGGTTACTGCTAACGATAAGCCTTTGGAACGCAAGCTAAATAAAAAACTGAAAGAGGAATATTTCGACGATAAGGAATACGAAAAAGTATTGGAGATCAATGAGAAGCTTGCCACTCAAGCTGAAAGCGACAGTGTGAAAGCGCAGCTCAGTATTGAGAACGCGAACGTGTATCTGGCGCAGGGCAATCCCGACAGGGCCATTACCGCTATCCAGCAAGGTGTGTATGAATGGACCGATGTGACTCTGGAAGGAAAGGCCGATGCCCAAAAAATTCTCTCGAAAGCTTACGAGAAAAAAGGCGATTATGAAAAAGCTCTGGAGCATAACGAAAAATATGTCGCCCTCATGGATTCCCTCTATAAAAAGAAGGAAAGTGAGATTTCAAAGAATGCTGCTATTAATGATGAAGTGGCGGGATCGAACCAGCGCATTGAGCTGCTGGAAAAAGATAAGGCATTGAGCGACCAGATGATCAAGCAGCTGGAGAGCGAGCGCAAGTTTCAGCAGACTTTGATTTATGGACTCATCATCTTTATCGTAATTGTGGTGATATCGGCTTATCTGTTGTACAAAAACATCCGCCAGAAGAAAATCGCCAATCAGCTGCTGGCCCTGAAATCTCTGCGTAGCCAGATGAACCCGCATTTTATCTTTAATGCGCTCAATTCGGTGAACAGTTTTATTTCTTCCAATGATCAGAAAACCGCTAATAAATACCTCGCCGATTTCTCGAAACTGATGCGCTCGGTGCTGGAGAATTCGCAAAAGGATTTTGTGCCTCTGGCCGAGGAAATAGAGGTGTTGCGCCTGTATTTGAAACTGGAGCATTTCCGTTTCAGCAACAAGTTCGATTACACTTTTGAGGTGGATGAGGATTTGGTGGTGGAGCAATATAAAGTACCGCCGATGCTGATCCAGCCTTATATTGAAAACTCTGTATGGCACGGATTGCGCTACAAAGAAGAGAAGGGAATGTTGAAAGTAAGGGTGTCGGGAAGTGATGATTCATTGAAAGTGGTGATTACCGACGATGGTATCGGTCGCAAAAAGTCGCAGGAGCTGAAAACCCACAATCAGAAACAAAACCAGTCGATGGGGCTGAAAAATATCGAGTCGAGATTGGAGATCATCAACGATCTTTTTAAAACGAATTTAAAGGTGCAGGTGGAGGATGTGAATCCATCGACAGGTGAGGGCACGAGAGTAAAAATTTCAATTCCATTTCAAAAAGAATAAGTTATGATGAAGGCCGTAATTATTGAAGATGAGGAGTCGGGAAGAGAAACCCTGAAGAATTACCTGGCGCAATATTGTCCGGATGTAAAGCTTGTAGGCATGGCCGATTCGCTGCTTACCGGTGAGGAGCTGATTAAGAAAACTTCGCCTGATATTGTGTTTCTTGATGTGGAAATGCCTTATGGCAACGGTTTCGACTTGCTGGAGAAATTCGATAATATTTCTTTTGAAGTGGTGTTCGTCACGGCTTTCAGCCACTACGCCATCAAGGCTTTGAACCTTTGTGCCTCGTACTATATTTTAAAACCTGTTGATATTGATGAACTCATTTTGGCGGTGAATAAAATCAAGGAAAAACGCGCTAAAAGTGATGTGGAGCCTAGTCATACAAAAGTATTGATTGAAAATTTAAAAAGCATCAATAAGCAGACGAAGAAAGTTATATTGCCAGTGATGGAAGGCTTTGAGATCATTCATGTCAATGATATTATCCGCTGTGAAGCCAACGATAATTTTACTTCCTTTCATCTCACCAATGGCAAGAAAATGCTGATTTGCCGAACGCTGAAATTTTACGAGGAATGTTTGAGTGATTTCGATTTTGTGCGGGTGCATAAATCGCATTTGATCAACCTTCAATATGTCACTAAATATACGAAGGGGAAGGGTGGTTTTGTGACAATGAACGATGGCTCGCAGGTGGATGTGTCGCCGAATAAAAGGGATGAATTTATTGGAAGGTTTCAGTAGAATTTCCCGCGGATTTCACAGATGAACACTGGTTTTTCTAGCATCTGTCATCACTCCTCACAATGACTTAAGCAGTGATGACAGATGCAATGATATGATCAATGAGATCTTTGGGGAAACTTACTCCAACACCACATTATACTTCTTCGGATACTTCACCTTATACCCGAACTTGAGTACTTTTTCTTCTCCCGGATTGATAGTAATTTCCCATTTGATCAAACCAGTTTCAGGTTCAAACACACCGTCTTTAACATCGGGCGAAACGTCTATTGCCTTATTAATAGAAACAGGAATTTGATCCTTTACAATAATGGTTACTGGTTTTTGTTTAGTGTTTCTTACTTTAATTTCCCAAGCTATTTCAGTGGATTTGTCGCTGCCTAATACAATTTTTTTAGAAAGCTCTGTGGATTTGGTCCTGCTAATGATAATGCTTTTGTCGCGGCCCAAAGAAAGATCCATCGTGTCATTGGCATTTTGAGGATCAATATATGAGTTACCTACAAATGCATCCTCAAAGAAAATACTTGCTTCGCCTGCGAGCAGGTTGAGTTGTTCCCATCCGGTAATTTGTGCAACCAGGAAGGCAGTGGGATCCATTTTAGGAACCGAAAGGTATTTATAAGTCGCCGCAACCGAATGTTGAGCAATATCTACTTTGTGATTTTTGCCATCAGATGCGATAGTATAAGGGGTTGCGATTGCATATTGGTGAGAAGTGGTGGCTTCACTGGAAGCAACAAGAGTGTAACTGCCAGAGAGATTAGCTTTTGAAGAAATTACAGAAAGTTCTTTTGCTACAATATCAGCATTTCCGTCGTCGTCATTTGCTTCCCATTGCTCAGTTTTAGCGGGAGCAGCAGCACGGCTATTTCCGTATCCAATTCCCGCTACTTTATGATGGCGCATATAATCTACGTTATCAATCGTCCATTTGGAAATTTCAGGCGCTTGCCCAGAAACGCTAGGATTTCCTGTCGATAATGTCAATTGTATATTTTTCCAATCCACACCTGTGCTTTGTTGAATATTGGCTTTGTAATCGAGGGCTATCGGACTGTTGATGTCTTTAGCGCGAATGTCATAAGTAGGCGACCAGGTAGCATTGGCAGTATAGTAAGTCACTTCAAAATCCATGTTGCCATTCTGGGCGGCGTACACTTCAATAAGGATTTCCCCTGTTTGCTTACTGTTGGAATAATTGAGTGTGTTTTTTTCTTTTTTCAGTCGGTCGATGTTTTTACGAATATCTCTCAATTGAATTTTTCCATCCTGAATTTTCCCTGCAATTTCATTGAGGTGATCACGGAAATATTTGGCGGCTTCCTGTAGGTCGGCAATATCGAGGACTTCCTGACCTTTGATAGCCTTGTTTGCCAGAATCATTTGCTTTTCATCTTCATATACCTGCAGTGTGGCTGAGTTAAAATCAACCTGATCCTGCAGCAACTGCAAAGAATCTTCAATTTGTTTTATTCTTTTCGGAGCTTCTGTGGATTGCACGTAGTTGATTTGTGATACTACATTAATCAGCGTAATGCCTTGCGATGTTTTTACTGAAACACTATTGCTTTGGATATAAGGTGTAAGTCCGCTCAGTTTCAAAATATGTTTTCCCTTATTCAAATTGGCTTTTCCTGTTTCGGTGATTTGCGCCCCTTGCAGGAAAACTGTCACTTTTTCAATGTTTGATTTTACTTCGGTTTCTTCCTGAGCGAAGAGGGGAAGGCTTAGGCATATAGTGAAAATGGAGAGAAATATTTTTTTCATAGTGTGTGTTTATTTAATGCTAAAAGTAAGCTATAACATGGTGCCAAATTTTATTATTGCAGCTGACTTTTACACGATTTTTTAACAGTCGGCCGTTTATCCTTTACTCCGATGATGGACAGGATTAATTTTAAACTTTTTACCTTAGAGCACTATGAAGAAAAGACCTTTGATTTTAGTGACCAATGACGACGGAGTGACTGCCCCGGGAATCCGCGCATTGATACAATACATGAGGGAAATAGGCGATGTCGTCGTTGTGGCTCCCAATCAGGGGATGTCGGGAATGGGACATGCCATTACCATCAACTCCACACTCCGATTGTTTGAAAAGCATAAGGAAGAAGGGCTTGAGGAATACAGCTGTTCAGGCACGCCTGTGGATTGTGTGAAATTTGGTGTTAAAGTCGTTGCCGCCGGTCGACCTTTTGATTTGCTGGTATCGGGTATTAACCATGGTTCCAACTCTTCGATCAATGTTATTTATTCAGGTACCATGTCGGCAGCCATTGAAGGCGCTGTTGAAGGAATTCCGGCTTTGGGATTTTCATTGAACAGCCATGCTATTGATGCCGATTTTTTTTCCTGTAAAGAATATGTGCAGCAATTGGCCAGAACGGTTTTGGAAAGAGGACTGCCTAAAGGAGTTTGCCTTAATGTGAATATTCCTCATTTGCCAAAAGAAGAGATAAAAGGAATAAAAGTATGCCGACAGGCCAATGCTTACTGGGACGAAAATTTTGATGAAAGAAAAGATCCTTTCGGACATCCCTACTACTGGCTGAGCGGACAATTCGTGAATATGGATGCCGGCGAAAATACCGATGAAGAGGCTTTGAAAGAAGGATACATTTCTGTTGTTCCCACAAAATTTGATTTAACTGCGCATGAGTTTAGGAAAGAACTGGAAAGCTGGTTCGCCCGCTGATAAAAAGAAAAGAAACAGGGGCGTTGTTCTTGGCGCCTTGTTTCCACTGCTGATGTTGCCAGTGGTGATTTATATCTTTTACCTCGATAGCAGCCGTAGGTTTGATCCTGGTTTTGAAACTTATTTTTTTAAGATTTTCGAAAGCATACACAATATCTGCAATGTAACCAGTTTGAGTGTGCTCGGTAATCTCGCTGTGTTTTTCATGCTGTTGCGCCGCAATAACGACTGGGCGGCGAGAGGAGTGTTGGTATCAACCATGTTTTACGTTATACTGGTGTTTATTTTAAAAATTACTGAAGGAATATAATGCGTTACTATATCATAGCAGGCGAAGCTTCCGGCGATTTACATGCTTCCAATTTAATGAAGCAGATGTTGTTGCTGGATGCAAAAGCGGAGTTCCGTTTTTGGGGTGGCGATCGCATGCAGACTGTAGGAGGTGATTTGGTGAAGCATTATAAAGAGCTGGCTTTTATGGGCTTCATCGAGGTGGTAAAAAATCTCGGAACCATCCTGAAAAATATTTCCTTCTGCAAAAAAGACATTGAGGAGTATCAGCCTGATGCCTTGATTTTAGTGGATTATCCGGGCTTCAATATGCGCATTGCCGAATGGGCAAAAGCGAAAGGCATAAAGGTGTTTTATTATATATCTCCGCAGGTGTGGGCCTGGAAGCAGGGAAGGGTGCATAAGATCAATCGCAGTGTTGACAGGCTTTTCGCTATTCTTCCTTTCGAGAAAGATTTTTACAAAAAGTTTGGTTACGATATCGATTTTGTAGGTCATCCGTTGCTGGATGCCATAGGAAATGATTTGTCGGCAGCGCCATCTGAAATCCGCCGGCGTTATGACTTAAGCGATGAAAAAGTAGTGTTGCTTCTTCCTGGCAGTCGCAAGCAGGAGATACAGTCTATGTTGTCTGTAATGGTGACAGCGGCGCAAAAAAATAAAGGCTATCAATATATACTGGCGGCAGTGAAATCCATTCCGCCGGAAATGTATGCTTCAATAGTGGGATCGGCGGATATCAAGATCGTGAGCGGCGATACATATAATTTGCTTTCTATTGCCAGTGCGGCTATGGTGACATCGGGAACCGCTACGCTGGAAACTGCTCTCTTCGGTGTTCCCGAAGTGGTGTGCTATAAAGGAAGCAAGATATCCTATGAAATTGCCAAACGCCTCATCAAGGTGAAATATATTTCGCTGGTGAATTTGATTCTTGATAGGGTGGCGGTAACTGAATTGATACAGGATGAAATGAATCCGCAGCGATTGAGTGCTGAACTGCAAAAAATTCTATCCGATGAAAAGTCTATTGCAAAAATGAAAGCAGATTATAAAGAACTCAAAACCAAACTCGGCGATGGCGGTGCTTCCCGCAAAACGGCAGAGGGAATAGTAAACGCGTTGCGCAATGCTTAAAAGAATTTTCCTTTTTCTTTCCTTTTTTTTCGTTGCTTCTCTTTCCGCACATCCTCTCCTGATCAGTATATACTCATTGAAAACGGTACATTCGGCCACAGTTAATGTGAGTCGGGGTGTTTATTCTTTATGGAGCGACAGTTCGAAGCTGGCTTCTTTCAAGCAGGGGGAGACAATTAAATTCAGTGTGGAAGGAAGTAAGATCCGTGTACATTATAAAGGGGGATCAAAAATGCTTTCTGCTTTCCGCTTGAAGGGTGAGGAGTACCTCAATAATTTCAAGATTGGTGTGGCTGGGGAGCAGCGGGTATATGAAGATAACCTGGTTTGCAAAACGGAAGGCAAAAGTATTTTACTGCTCAATGAAGTGGAACTGGAACATTATGTAGCGGGGGTGGTGGAATCGGAGGCCGGACTGCGGGTTTCTCCTGAATATTTCAAGCTGCAGGCGATATTGTGCCGCACCTACGCCCTTAAAAATCTGGATCGTCACGCTGCCGAAGGATTCAATCTCTGCGATAATGTACACTGTCAGGCTTACTACAGCAAAAGCTTTAAAATAGCAGATATCAGAAAGGCGACAACAGCTACCGACGGACTCATCATTACAGATGAAAAGCTGGAGCTGATCAATGCTACTTTCCATTCTAATTGCGGCGGAGAAACCTGTAACTCCGAAGATGTGTGGCTAACGCCATTGCCGTATCTGCGCTCGGTGAAAGATACTTTTTGCACCAAAAGTAAAAATGCACAATGGGAAAAAGTGCTGACTAAAGACCAGTGGACAAAATATTTGAAAAGTCTGGATGTCCCCGCCGAATTAGATTCTGTTGTTGAAGGCGAGGAAGTATATGTTTCTCCGGAAGCCCGCCAGATTTCCTTTTATTTTCCGGGCAAGGCTGTGCGTACTACAAAAATGCGCAACGATTTGAAACTGAAATCGGCTTATTTTAAAGTAGAGATGCAGAATGATTCGGTGTTGATTCATGGAAGAGGTTATGGTCATGGTGTAGGTCTCTGTCAGGAAGGCGCCATGCAGATGGCCAAGCAGGGGTATGCCTACAACCAGATCATTCAATACTATTTCACGGGAGTGTTTATAGTGAATATTAATGCGCTGGAATTTTTCAGGGAAGAGTAAAGAAATATAGGGCGATAGGTCCTTCCTTCGTCAGGATAACAAATGTGGTCCAATCGCGCATAATCACGTGTCTGTCATCCTGACAAAGCAAGGACCTATCGCCCTTTGCGAAAAACATAATATCTAAAACTCACCTTATTTTTCTTTTTTGTTTATTCTTTGTGAAAACAAATAAGGGGCGCTTTTCTTTCTGCTTTTTATTTTCACACCGCCTAATTATTAAACATGAAATCCGGAAGCTCTGTTGTAGCTCTTCCTTTATTGTTCTTTATTGCTGGTATCGGTGTGGCAATAGAAATGATTGTCGGCGCAGTATCTTTTCTGCTGCTGGTTTTCCTGTTGTTGCGTTTTTCTGATAAGCTCAAATTCTCAATAGAAAGCATTCGACTTTCATTACGCACAATTTTTATTGGTTTATGCTTTTTCTTTCTCGGGAAAATGAATGTGATTCTGAATGCTGAACAGTTGCCGCCACCAACGGAAAAACTATATTTTTCAGCCTTGCAATTGAAAATAGATGAAGGTTTGAAATTCACTGAAAAGGGCTGTTGGACGGTAGCGCCTGCTTTTGATAAGGAGAATGAATTTGATGTTTTGGTGAATATGGATAGCGCTAATGCTTCGACACTGGAGAAGGGAGATACATTGCTTTTGCACGATATAGAGGTTTTTCCTCTGCTACGTCCCGGGCATGAACCTTCACCCTGGGATCTCTATCTTTTGCGACAGGGTATTTATTACAAAATGTATCTCCGTGATGAAGTGGAAGTGCGCAAAAACCGAAGCTGGCTCTACTGGTTGTATAACCTGTCGCACAGGAAAATTGGCGCTTCGGATTTATCTGTAAAATCCAAAGCGCTTTTGTTATCGCTGCTGATAGGTGACAGGGGATATATTGATAAACGAACAAAAGAGGATTATGCTGTGCTTGGTGTTTCACACATTCTTTCGGTGTCGGGATTGCATGTGGGAGTGATATATATCATCATCAGCTGGATGTTGGGACTGGTTTTGAGTCGGAGGTCCGTTTTGTCAATAGTTCTGGTGCTTTTGCTGATTTGGTTTTACTGCTGGATGGTGGGTTTTTCCCCGCCGGTATTGCGCTCAGCGATTATGTTTTCGTTGTATGTTATTGCGAAGGCGATAGGACGCAGCAATACATTGTTGCATACCACTTGTCTCTCGGCGTTTGTGATTTTATTGATTAATCCTTTGTATTTATATGATATCGGTTTCCAGCTGACTTACGCTGCCATGCTGGGAATTATTTTCATTTTGCCTTTTTTTCAGGATTTCTGTAGGCCGAAAAAAGTTGTGGTGAAAAGCGTTGTTGATTTGGTTTTTCTCAGTATAGCGGTGCAAATCACTTTACTTCCTTTTCTGGTGTATTATTTTGAGTACTTGTCGGTATATTTTGTTTTGGCCAACTTAGTGATAGTACCGGTTGTTGCTTTGCTGATGTATGCAGGAATCGTTTTCTTGCTATTGCCGGTCAATGGGGTTTTGTCGTGGGTAATCGATCACCAGGTGTTGTTCATGGATTGGTTTTGCATCACGCTTTGCCATTGGCCTTATACAACTGTGCCTGTAGTGGTGACGTCACTTTTGTGCTGGGTTTTGTACGCGGTGAGTTTAGGTTTTTTTCTGCAATACGGATTTTACAGGCTCAACATTTTTCTTTTTTCAGGTGTTGGGACCTTACTGTTGTCGCTGCTGAGTGCTTAATTCTTTTTCTTTTCTTTCTCCTTTTTATCCTTCTTCTTTTTAGGCTCAGGCATTTTTTCGTAGTAAGCAAACTTCATATGGGATGAAGTGTGGTTGTTGCTGTTAGTGGCTTTGAGGTAGAGAGTGTCGCCTTCCAAACTTCCTGAAAATTTCATTCCGCCTGTTTTTCCCACCACATTGAACGAAACGTTGCAATTGCCAAAAGAATAGTTTCCCGACAGCATTTTTTTCTCGTACTCCTTGGTGAAGAACTTGCTTACTTCTTCAATGTTTTCAATAGAAGTGGTGTGCAGTACAGTGCCATCGGAGTAAAATTTGAGGTAAGCCACGTAGTCGGTATCGATAGGGGAGTAATAAAACCCGTTGTACTCCAGTTTGCAATTTCCCGCAGGAGCCGAAAAGCCCGTGATTAATACTATTCCCGCACAAAAAATAAAGGCCAGTTTCATCATAACAATTGTTGTGAATTATACTCTTGATAAATATAGAAGGTTTTTTCTTTTCGTAGGCGCATTATCATTATTTTTGTTTACGATTGAAAAGCAATGAAAAAATTTGACGTCCCTGAATTTTACAGAAGTCCGATCATCTCCCGCATTAAGGAGTTGCGTAAGAACGCCGATCCGCGTAAAAAGGATTACTCTCCCACAGTGCTGGATTTCGGACCCGTGCGCTTTTTCATCGCCCGCCATTTCGGCTTTTGCTACGGTGTTGAAAACGCTATTGAAATAGCTTACCGCGCCATAGAGGAAAATCCGGATAAACGCATTTTCCTTCTTTCCGAAATGATACACAATCCGGAAGTAAACAAGGATTTAGTCAACAGGGGGGTGCGGTTCCTGATGGATACGCTTGGCGATCCCATCGTGGAGTGGAGCGAACTGAAGTCGGATGACATCGTAGTGATTCCCGCTTTCGGTACTACCCTCGAAATAGAAGAAAAACTGAAGAGTCTCAATATTGATCCATATCGCTACAACACTACCTGTCCTTTCGTGGAAAGGGTTTGGAAAATGTCGAAGCGCTTGGGAGATGATAATTATACCATCCTCATTCATGGAAAACACAACCATGAGGAAACCCGTGCTACTTTTTCACATGCAATGAAATATGGTCCGGCGCTCATTCTTCGCGACCACGAAGAAGCTGAATTGCTAGCTAAAATTATATCCGGTGAAATTCCTAAGGAACAATTTTATCAGATTTTCAAAGGCAAGTATTCCCTGGACTTTGATGTGGAAAAACATCTGAAACGCATCGGTGTTGTGAATCAAACAACAATGCTTGCCACTGAAACCAAGGACATTGCTTCGTATCTGAAAGGCGTGATGGAGAATGTTTTTGAAGTGGAGGATTTCAAGGAAGTCTTTGCTGATACTCGAGATTCATTATGTTATGCCACTAACGATAACCAGAGTGCTACATACGCCTTAATGGAATTGCCAGCAGATATTGCCATTGTGGTGGGAGGTTACAACAGCTCTAATACTACGCATTTGGTGGAGTTATGCGAAACAAAATTTCCAACTTATTTCATCTCTTCGGAAAAGGAAATTGAAAGTGACGACCTGATTCGTCATTTTCTTTATCACGATAAAAAGCATGTGATGACAAAGGATTTTCTTCCACAAAAGGAAGTCTTGAATATCATCCTCACTTCGGGTGCCTCTTGTCCGGATTCCACCGTTGATAAAGTATTGCAGAAGCTTTTGGGATATTATAAAAATACCCTGCCTGTGGAAGATGTAATGAGAAAATTTGAAGAAAATTTAGCAGAGAATAAAGTTGACTAATGTATAAACAGCTCATTAAACCAATCCTGTTTCGCTTCCAGCCTGAGAAAGCGCATCATATTGCCTTTTCGGGCATTAAGTTTTTGTGCAGGATTCCTTTGGTAAAACCTATAATCAGGAGAATATATAAATATGAAAATCCGAAATTGGAACGCACAGTTTTCGGATTGAAATTCCCAAATCCGGTGGGGTTGGCAGCCGGTTTCGATAAAGATGCAAAGCTCTTTGATGAACTGGCTTGTTTTGGTTTCGGCTTTGTGGAGATCGGCACGCTCACACCTGTCGGTCAGCCAGGAAATCCGCAACCACGCTCTTTCCGTTTGCCAGAAGACGTAGCTTTGATCAATAGAATGGGCTTCAATAATGAAGGGGTTGATGCAGCTGTTCTCCGACTGAAAAAGAGAAATCCTTCACTGATCATCGGTGGCAACATCGGTAAAAACAAGGTGACGCCCAACGAAGAGGCTGTTAATGATTATGAAAAATGCTTCCATGCACTTTTCAACGATGTGGATTATTTCGTGGTGAACGTAAGCTCTCCCAATACGCCGGGACTCCGTGAATTGCAAGACAAAGATTCGCTGAAAAACATCCTCCTGAAACTGCAAAATATCAATAATTCAAAAGAGAAGCCTAAGCCATTGTTGCTGAAAATAGCTCCGGATTTGACGGATACGCAGCTCGACGACATTGTTTCTATAGCTAAGGAAGTCAGGCTGGCCGGAATTATAGCCACCAATACTACTATCAGTCGTGATGGACTGCGTACCGATAAATCGGTGGTGGATCAAATAGGTGCCGGCGGCTTAAGCGGAAAACCTTTAACTAAGCGTTCTACCGAAGTGGTGGCGTATCTTTGTCAGCGTTTGGGCAAGGAAATTCCGGTGATTGCTGTAGGGGGGATTCATTCTGCGGCTGATGCTATTGAAAAACTCAATGCCGGAGCTGCTTTGGTGCAATTGTACACTGGCTTCATTTATGAAGGTCCGGGATTAATCAAGGAAATCAACAAGGCTCTGGCCTCCAAATAATGGAAAAAATTACCTTAATAGAATGTCCGAGGGATGCCATGCAAGGGCTCCACGATTTTATTCCTACCGAAAAGAAGGCGGAATATTTGAATCTTCTGTTGAAAGTGGGTTTCGATATTCTTGATTTCGGCAGTTTTGTATCGCCCAAAGCCATTCCGCAATTGAAAGATACGGCAGAAGTGTTGGGCAAACTCGATTTCTCGGGTAAAACACAACTTCTCGCCATCATTGCCAATGAGCGCGGTGCCGAGGATGCCTGTAAATTCAATGAGATCGCTTACCTCGGATTTCCCTTTTCGGTGTCCGAACAGTTTCAGCTGAGAAATACCAATTCCACCCGTGAGCAGTCGTTGGATAGGGTGAAAAGCATTCTCGATTTGTGTGCTAACTCCAATAAAAAAGCAGTGGTTTATTTATCCATGGCTTTTGGAAATCCTTACGGAGAAGATTGGAGCAGCGAAATCGTTCTGGAATGGGCGCTTCGGTTGAAAGAAATGGGCGTAGGCATCATGGCGGTGTCGGATACCATTGGCAGTTCCAATTCAGCTTCCATTAAAAACCTGATGGGGACACTGGTGAAAAATTTGCCGGGTGTAGAGCTGGGGGTTCATTTGCATAGCCATCCGAACAACTGGGAGGAAAAGATGCAGGCGGCGTATGAAGCGGGGTGCCGACGATTTGATGGCGCTATCAAGGGTTTTGGTGGCTGTCCGATGGCGAAAGATGATCTTGTAGGCAACATGGCTACGGAGAATATTGTAAGCTTCCTGGAGTCAAAAAGCCATGTTTTACCTATCAATAAATCCTTGTTTTCCGAGGCTCAGCAGATGGCTATTGAAATAATGTCCTAAGCTTTACGTTTGCTGAACTGATTTAGCTATTTTTGACGCATGATTTTTAAGAAGTTTATTTTCCTTTCTCTTTTACTGTTTGTTTTCGGTGCCTGCGACAGCTATAAAAAAGTGCAACAAAGCACGAGCTACGACTACAAATATGAAATGGCTCATAAGTACTACGGAAAAAAGCAGTACGACCGCTCGGCAGAGCTTTTCAGGGAGTTGCTGGGAGCATACAGGGGAACCTCGAAAACCGAAGAGGTTTTCTATTATATGGTTTATTCCGATTATTATCTTGATGATTATTTTGGAGCAGCCGCAGAAGCCCGTCGCTTTTTACAATCTTTCCCATTAAGTAAGTACGCTGAGGAAATGCAGTATCTCATTGGATTGTGCTACATGAATTCTTCTCCAAGTTACCAGCTCGACCAGGAATATACAGGCAGGGCGATTGATGAGTTTCAGTTATTGCTTGAGAAATATCCTAAAGGAGCTTTCGCTGAAAAGGCCAATCAGCATGTTGATGAGCTGCAGTATAAGCTGGAAAGAAAGGCCTATGAAACCACTAAATTGTACTATAAAATAGGGGAGTTTCACTCCAGTATGGTGTCGGGTGATAATTTCTGTCGCGAGTTTCCCGATTCAAAGCACACAGAAGATGTTCATTATATGATGGTGATCGCTTCCTACAATTATGCTGATAAGAGTATTGAGGAAAAGCAAATAGAGCGCTTCCGTCAGGTGCCGGTATATATTGATAAATTCATCAAGAGTCACCCAAAATCAGAGAAGATTGCTGAACTCGAAAAAATAAGGGTGAAAAGTGCCGAGAGAGTGAAATCGCTCCGCTTCAAATTACCGGTGTATTACTTCAGTAAAGGCGATTATGTGCAGTCGGCAAAAGGCTTCGATCAATTGCTGGCTTCAGATGATTTTTCTGATAAAACAGCCGAAATTATTTATTATAAACTGAAGGGACAGTATCAGCATGCTCTGACCGTTGAACCTGACCAGCGTGCTGCTGAACTTAAGAAATTCAGGTCGCTTTTTGATTCTTATCAAAGCAATGAGGCTTTTGTGAAGTCACAGTTCTATTCGGAGATAGAAGGCAAGTACAAAAATGCTGAGAAAACCATAGTTAAGCTGCCATCGGTGCTTGGTGATGAATATTACAATCTGCTCGACTTTGATAAAGCTGCGCGCTATTATTATGAATATGCAACGCTCACCAATGATGAAGTCATTGCACCGCGTTACCTCTTGAAAGGACTGGAGGCTGAATTGCAGTCGGCAGCTAAATCGCCAATGCTTGGTCTCTATGAGAAATACCAGAAGATTGTTATCGGATTTAAGGATAAAGAAGCGAAAGTAAAAGGAACGCCTTACGAGCAAAAAGCTTCGAAATTACTAGCTTCCGCGGAAAGGGAAATGGACAAGCATCCACTGTCGCTCTTCCGCTCACAATACAAGGATAAACAGTACGAATGGGTAAGGATGCAAGCTCAAAAGTATTTAATAGAGGGAAGGATGGGTAAATATCAGGATGAAATTGTATATTTGTGGGCTCTTTCTGAATATAAACTTGCAAAAAAGAGTGAGAAGTACGAGCGTTTAATGCGTTTGGAAGAAGCTCTCGGACAGGTTCAGAAGATAGAGAAGATGAATTTTAATAAGCAGCAAACTCTCCAGAAGATCAATAAAGTGGAGCTAAAGCTGAAAAGTAAAATTGAAAAATTAACAAAACGTAGCCATGGATTACAAAAAAACTAAAGCAGCGAATTCAACCATTACCAGAGATGTTAATGCCTTTACTAAAGATGGTAACATCTATGAAGTAATCAACATCCTTGCTAAAAGATCTAACCAGGTTGGTGTTGATCTGAAAACAGAGTTGAACCAGAAACTGGAAGAATTTGCTACTGCTTCGGATAGCCTTGAAGAGGTGTTTGAAAACCGCGAGCAGATTGAAATCTCTAAATTCTATGAGCGTTTGCCTAAGCCGGTACTCATCGCTTCCAAAGAATGGGAAGATGGCGAGGTTTATTACAGAAACCCAGTTGCTGAGCAACAGACGGAAGTTGAAAAAGACAAAGAATCTAACGATTAATACCTCTCTTTTTTTGTCTTTCCATGCTTAAAGGCAAAAAAATACTGATAGGAGTAACGGGAAGCATAGCTGCTTACAAGGTAGCTTATCTCGTCAGAATACTTAAAAAAGAAAATGCGGAAGTGAAAGTTGTAATGACTCCTTCCGCATTTGATTTTATAACCCCTCTCACTTTATCGGTCCTTTCCGGAAATCCTGTGCTGTCGGCTTTTTCCAATAAGGAAGACGGAACGTGGAACAACCATGTTGATCTCGGACTATGGGCCGATGTTATGGTGATTGCTCCGGCAAGTGCCAATACCCTGAGCAAGATGGCCCATGGTGCTTGCGATAACCTGCTGATGGCGGTTTATCTGTCGGCAAAATGCCCTGTTCTTTTTGCCCCGGCGATGGATCTGGATATGTACAAACATCCTGCAACTCTTGAAAATATCGCTAAGTTGAAGTCTTACGGCAACGTGATGATCCAGCCTGGGTATGGAGAGCTGGCAAGCGGACTCATAGGCGAAGGTCGTATGGCCGAACCAGAGGAAATTGCTGAGCACATCAAAGCACAGTTAAGCGATAAAGAACTGTTGGGTAAAAAGGCACTTGTTTCTGCCGGGCCTACTTACGAAGCTATCGATCCTGTGCGCTTCATTGGCAATCATTCTTCAGGTAAAATGGGAGTGGCTGTGGCCGAAGAATTGGCGCGTAACGGTGCTGAAGTGACTTTGGTGATCGGCCCTTCCGATATTACTACAATCGTTCCCGGGATTAAAAGAATTGACGTGTTGTCGGCCGAAGAAATGTACAAGCAATGTACTTCTGCTTTTGAAAAAATGGATATCGCTGTGATGGCCGCTGCCGTAGCGGATTATAGCCCTGTGCGTAAAGCCGACCAGAAAATAAAGAAGAATGACGCCGGACTGCATCTTGAACTTTCTAAAACGAAGGACATTCTTCTGCAGTTGGGCAGCATGAAAAAAGCCAGTCAGATTGTGGTAGGCTTTGCCCTGGAAACCGAAAATGAACTGGAAAACGCCAAGGAAAAAGTGAAAAGAAAGAATGCGGATTTCATCGTTCTGAATTCTCTCAATTCAGGAAATAAAGGATTTGGAGTTGATTCCAACAGAGTGCAGTTTATCGGCAATAACTATGAAGTTGAATCGTTTGAATCAAAATCGAAAAAAGAAGTCGCAGCCGACATCGTCCATAAAATAGTAAACGTCCTTAAATCGAAATAATGAGAATCTTGTTCCTGTTGATATTCCTGAGTCTTTGTCGGTTTGTCTCCGCCCAGGAGCTGAATTGCAAAGTGGAGATCATTCATGCCCAGGTACAAGGTGTTGATCCCGCTCTTTTTCAGAAACTGAAAAAGGATATTTCTGATTTCATGAACAACAGGAAGTGGACTTCTGATGCATTTTCCCTCGAAGAAAAGATTGAATGCAATTTATTCATTACTGTAAACAGCGCACCGGCTACCGATCAGTTTATGGCTTCTGTGGTGGTGCAGTCTTTCCGGCCAATTTATGGTGCTACTTACAAGTCGCAGCTGATGGACATCAACGACAACGATTTTAATTTTGCTTATACTCCCTCGCAAACGATGGATTACTCCGATAATGAATTCATCTCCAATCTCACGGCGATGCTGGCTTATTATGCGTACGTGATCATTGGTTTCGATTACGATACTTATGCCCTGAAGGGCGGTAGCGACTATTTTTCAAAGGCGCAAAACATTATCAATAATGCTCAAAGTGCAGCAGCTAGCGGTTGGAAGGCCAATGATGGTACAAGGAATCGCTACTGGCTCATAGAAAACCTGATGAATGAGGTGTACGAACCTTTGCGTATTTGTAATTATAAATACCACCGACTCGGACTCGATATCATGGCCAAGGAAACGGTGAAGGGCCGAGAAACCATTACTGAATCTCTTAAACTACTGGATGCATTGGTGCGCAGAAAACCAAACTCTTATTCTGTAAAAGTGTTTTTCGATGCCAAGTACCAGGAGATCATCAATATCTATAAGGATGATAGCGTAGCCGACAAACAGGCGATGGTAGATTATCTCACGAAAATTGATCCGGGAAATGGAAATCGTTACAATAAAATTCTTCAGAAATAAAATTTGGTAGTGTTCTATTAGGGCGATAGGTCCTTCCTTGCTCAGGATGACAAATGTGAATTATTGTGTGAATTTCTCGCGTATGTCATCGACGAAGGAAGAACTCATGGCCTTAATTTTCCTTTTCCATACTATTATCTAATCCAGTAAATCCTCCTTTGTTGCCGGTTTTTCCTTACTTCTCCAGCGGAAGTTTTCCAGTTTCAGTTTGTCCACATTCACCTTGTCGATAGGATGGAAAGTCGCAACCGGCTTCACCAAAAACTTGATTTTAGAGACTTTGGAATCCTTGAAAGTGATGATCAGGTTACTGCAGTCGGCCTGGTTGGCGCCAACATAAGAGCCATCGTTTTCCTTGACGTAATAGATGGTTTGACCATTCCCGGTCACCTTCATTTTTTTCATTTTCCCATCATCGAAATAACCAATCATGTCGCGGCCTTTGATCTGGTCGTAGGTATCCGGACCGTTATTTGAAATGATAAATCCATTCTTGTGGATGCGCAATTCACGGATCTTGCCGCCGTAAATAAATAGCTCAATGTAATCGCCGGTGATCTGACTTTCTCCCGACCAAATTACTGGTTCGCGATAGAGGCGGATCAATGAATCCGAGGGGAAATAGGTCATTGAATCACAACTTCCCTGCAAATCCTTCCTGAAAAAGCGAACGCCGTAATAGGCATAAATCTTCTTTTCTTTTCTAACAGTATCGTTCAGGGCTTTTAAAGTATCGGCATGAAGGAAGAGGGTGTCGTTGTCGATAAGTTGCTCCAGCATGGCGTTTTCCGTCATCACGCTTTTGCCTGCTTTTTCGTAGAAGATACCGTGATTTCCAGTGATGGCTAAATGTTCAACCGTATCGATCGCGCGCACATTTTTATAGGCATCGGTAATGTAAGTCCTGCTGTTGCGATGAATGGAATCGGCGTAAATGATTTGTGCTTTTTCAATGATTTTCGCGTTTTTCCGGAAGACAGATTCCTGCTTCAGTTCGTCGAAGTAACCGGCTTCACAGTAGATTTTGATGGATTTGGAAATGATGTTGGTCGGACCATTGAACATCGTCTTTTGTGTGGGAGTATGGTAGGTAAGGGTGTCGGAAATAATACTGAAATCGGCGGTTTTCACCACCACGTTTTTCTTGAAGTTGATGAGTTTTGTGGACGTATTATAGTAACCTTTTTTACTGTAGATCTTTGCTTTATCGGCTTTGATATTGGCTCCATCCAGATAATAGGCATTGTTTTTTTCGTTCTGGTAATACAGCTGATCGGTTTCTATAATCGTCTTATCGCTGATCATTCGTACATTTCCGCTGAAGATGGTGAGCTTCTTTTCTCCGTAATATTTCATCACATCGCAGTAGGTTTTCACCGAATCACGCTTGTTCATGTATACATGGCCGTAGGCATAGAAGTCGTTGTTCTTCTCGTAGATAAAGGCACTGTCGCAAGCCAGCATTACATTGCCCTGCTTGAGTCGCACATGCCCAACGAGTTTCTGTTCTCCGGGACGGGTGGATTCCAGGTAATCGGCTCCCAGAATTTCAACATATTCCTTTTTGTCGCTCAGGAACATACCGCTCTGGGCTTTCAAAAGGGGAGAGGAGAAGAAAAGAGCAAGGATAAAAAACGATGTGAATACTATTTTGAACTTCATTTCTTATCCTGTTGAGCCCTGTTAAACAAGGGCTTTGTCTCTGATGAGTGTTTGTTTTCTGTCGGGACCAACCGATACTACCGTAATTGGAGTTTCCAGTTCTTTTTCAAGGAAGAGGATATAATCCAGCAGTTCCTTCGGCATGCCATCAGTCGATGTTAAACCTGTCAGATCCTTATTCCATCCTTTGAGATCCACGTACACTGGTTGAACGTTTTCAGGCTCTACATTGTATGGGAAGCGGTCGGTTTTAACACCTTTATATAAATAATGTGTGCACACTTTAATAGTATCGAAAATACTCAGTACATCGGCTTTCATCATGATCAACTGAGTAACGCCATTGAGGGCGATAGAGTATTTGAGTGCAGGAAGATCAATCCATCCGCATCTTCTCGGACGACCGGTAGTGGAACCAAACTCATTCCCTTCTTTTCTCATGGCTTCACCAGTAGCATCTTCCAGCTCGGTAGGGAACGGACCGCTGCCTACACGGGTGCAGTAAGCCTTGAAAATACCAAACACTTCACCAATGCGGTTAGGGGCAATACCTAAACCGGTGCAGGCTCCGGCGCAAATGGTGTTGGAAGAAGTAACAAAGGGATATGAACCAAAATCAATATCAAGTAAAGAACCTTGCGCACCTTCAGCGAGGATAGATTTTCCGGCTTTGAAGGCGTCAGTTAAATAATGTTCACTGTCGATGAAAGTCAGTTTTTTCAGACTATCGATACCACCGAACCATTCTTTTTCTGTTTCAGCAAGACCAGAATAATCGAAGCCGTATTGATCCAGCATCGCTTTGTGCTTATCAACCAGAACTTTATATCTTTCCTTAAAATCAGATAATTCGATATCGCCGATACGGAGACCATTGCGACCGGTTTTGTCCATGTAAGTCGGACCGATACCTTTCAGTGTAGAACCAATCTTTGCCTTTCCTTTTGCTGCTTCAGAAGCGGCATCCAGCAACTTGTGTGTTGGCAGGATGAGGTGGGCCTTGCGGGAGATGTACATCTTTTTGGTCACGTCAACACCACGGTCGGTCAATTTTTCAATTTCTTTTTTGAGGATCACCGGATCGATCACCACGCCATTACCGATGATATTCATCGTATCGTCATGAAAAATTCCTGATGGAATGGTATGCAACACGTGTTTGATGCCATCAAATTCAAGGGTGTGTCCCGCATTGGGTCCGCCCTGGAAGCGTGCTATAATATCATATTTAGGAGTGAAAACATCTACAATTTTTCCTTTTCCTTCATCTCCCCATTGGAGGCCTAATAATACGTCAACTTTTGTCATTTCGATTTATTCAAAGATTTACATGATGAGCAAACACCGTACAAGTTAAGGGAATGATGCATTACCTCAAAGTCCAGTATTTCGCCTACGGTTGTTTTAATGTTTTGCAGTCGTGGATCACAGAACTCCATCACTTTTCCACATTCGGTACAGATGAGGTGGTCATGTTGTTTGAATTCATGTGATTTTTCAAATTGCGCCAGGTTTTTTCCAAACTGATGTTTTCTAACGAGGTTACAGGCCAGTAGCAGATCCATGGTGTTGTACAAGGTAGCGCGGCTGACGCGGTAATTCTTTTTTTTCATTTTTTCATAGAGCGACTCTATTTCGAAATGGCCCTTCTGAGAGTAAATTTGATCGAGTATGGCGAAGCGCTCCGGGGTTTTTCTGTGGCTATGCTGCTCCAGATAAGCGGAAAAAATCTGCCGTACTTTTACTCGAATTTCTGTGGACATTTTCGTTAAAAAACAAATACCTGCAATTATAGGGCTTTTTGCGGAGATACTACAGAAAAAAAAGAGAAAAAATGTTTGGGTTGGAATCCCTTAGAAAAGGGCAACTTTCTTTTTGCATTTTTCGCACAGGTTCATTTCCACTTTATCTATGGTTTTGATAGATTCAGCAGCGTCGCGCATGAAGCAGTTTTGTGAGGAGCAGTGGGGTAATCCGAGATTGTGGCCGATTTCGTGAAGGGCGATCTTTTGTAATCTCATCAGCATTACTTTTTTGTATGCATGCTTGATTCTATAAGAAGATACAACGCAACCTGGTTTGCCTACGTAGCCATAACCGAAAACTCCCCAGTCCTTGTATTTCGCTTCAGGCTTTTTGTTTTTGGTTACGGATATGTCGGCGGCGGTCAGCGCCAATACATAAGCCACCGTATCGGGTTTTTCGTTGTTTAGCATTTTAATAATGGAATCAGCACGATAGCGGGGCGATTTAACATTGATGAAAAAGCTTTCGGGAATTTTTTGTGTTGGGAGTTCTACTACTTCAACGGCGTAAAAATGATGGATAGCGGCAGCAACGGAGTCCTTGAATTCTTTAGGAAAGTAGCCGAGAGTTTGAATAGCAATTTTCTTTCCTGCGGGATTGTCGTAGCAGGAGAAGAGGCAGAAGGAGAGAAGGAGCAGAGTTAGGCTTTTCACGTGGTCAAGATAAAGGATTTATGTTTAATACGGAAAGTGTTAAGAGGTAACCTTTGTCTAAACCATGATTCACGTGAATACAGGATAAAAAGATTTTCGAGTATGGATCATTTAATCTTTTTGATCAAATGAATTCTGGTTCAGAAAACCACCAACAAAAAAAGTCGGGTTTCCCCGACTTTCTTCTACTCATCATCCGGCTCGCCATCGGGCTTGCCTCCAGGGTGATGTCCCGGACCACCTTTGCCTGCCGGGCCGTGATGTTCCTTCATTTTTTTCAGGATTTGCTTCCTGAATTCATGTTCGGCGCGATAAAGCTTTGCCACTTTTTTAATGGGCAATACTGTTTTCACTTTCGTGTGGAATTCTTTCTTGATTTGCAGTTCTCTTTCCTGAAGCTGCATTTCCTTATCTACCATTTTTTCAACTTCGACGTTAGGTAAGCTGTCAATGCCGCCCTTATCTTTCGCAGCTTTGCGCATCTCTCTTCTTTCGTTATGGATTTTTTCCATTTTTTCCTGGAATTCGTTGTACACCGGCCAGAATTTTTGGGCTTCTTCCGGGGTCAGACTGAGTTCCTTGGTGATAAAACCGATTTTCATGGCTTTAATTTCTTCCCGTTTTTTATCGGGTTGAGCGAAAAGGCTTGTTGCCATTGCCATCACGAGGAGGGCGGTGCTTAGTATTTTCATAGTGTTTTGGATTTAGAGTTCATCAATAAGTGTGTTTTCATCAATGTCTTCGTCGATGAGGTATGAGCTGTAGGCCTCATCTTCTGCTGCGCGGGCAGATGTCGGGGTGGAAGCTTCTGCATAAGATTCATATAAAAGATCGTCGTCAAATTCTTCTATGTTTTCGTTGATGTATAAGGCGTAGTCGGTGCTTTGAACAGGAGCGACTTTAACTGCCACCGGTGCAACCGGATTGGGCTGCAGCCACCATACTGTAACACCGATGATTGCGGTGGCGGCACCCGATACAACATATTTGTAGCGACTGATCCAGGGTTTTTGCGGACGGGAAATTTTGTTCTGAATATTTACTTCCAGCTCATTGAAGTAGTTCTCCGGAACAGAAAATCCTGGTTTTATTTTGCCGTTATCTATGTTGAATTTCTGGTTCATGCTGTTATGACTTTGGTGGAAAAACTTGGTTTAATCCTTATTCAAAATACCTTCAATTTTTTTTGCTGCAATGTGGTATGAGGCTTTTAATGCACCAACGGAAGTGCCTGTTATTTCAGCTATTTCTTCGTATTTGAGTTCGTCGAAATACTTCATGTTGAAAACCATTCTTTGTTTTTCGGGAAGGGTGAGCAAAGCCTTTTGCAGTTTCAGTTGAATTTCATCACCGGTACAGTGTTTGCCGCTTTCCAGTGAATGGGCGAGTTCATTTTCAACGTTGACGATGGGAATAAAAAAACGCTTTCTTTTTTTATTCAGGAAGGTGATGCACTCGTTGGTGGCAATGCGGTAAATCCAGGTGAAAAGTTTTGAATCTTCGTTGAAGTTGTCGAGTCCTTTCCATACCCTGATGAAGATGTCCTGCGTGAGATCATTGGCGTCGTCGTGATCAATCACCATGCGGCGCACATGCCAGTATACGCGCTGGTTATAGCTTTGCATAATGAGGTTGAACCCGTAGTCTCTCGATTGAGGATCACGGAATTTTTCCAGTAATTCTTTGTCAGTCCAGTTCCCCATTCATTGCTTTTTGGGGTGGTGTTCTGCTTATTTTCTCTTGATCACCTTTTCAACGGCTTCAACAATGTGTGGAGTATTGATACCATACTTGGTCATCAGTTGCTCCTCTGTTCCGCTTTCTCCAAAGCTGTCGTTAACAGCAACGAATTCAATTGGAGCAGGCAATTGTCTTGATAAAAGCTGGGCGATAGAATCTCCCAGGCCGCCATTCATCTGATGTTCTTCAGCAGTCACCACGCATTTGGTTTTTTGTACTGATGCTAGGACGGCCTTTTCATCTAAAGGTTTAATGGTGTGGATATTTATTATTTCAGCAGAAATGCCTTTTTGTGCTAGGATTTCCCCAGCCTGTATAGCTTTCCAAACGAGGTGACCTGTAGCGAAGATTGTTACATCGCTTCCTTCGTTGATCATTACTGCTTTGCCGATTTCGAATTTCTGATCTACAGGAGTAAAGTTTGGCACCTTCGGGCGACCGAAACGGAGGTAAACCGGACCCTCATGTGCAGCAGCGGCAAGGGTTGCTGCCTTTGTTTGGTTGAAATCACAAGGATTGATCACCACCATTCCCGGCAGCATTTTCATCAGTCCGATGTCTTCCAGTATCTGGTGTGTAGCACCATCTTCACCCAGGGTGAGTCCGGCATGAGACGCGGCAATTTTTACGTTTTTTCCTGAGTAGGCGATAGATTGGCGAATCTGGTCGTACACCCTTCCTGTAGCGAAGTTGGCGAAAGTTCCCGCGAAAGGAATTTTTCCGCCAATGGTGAGTCCGGCAGCAACGCCCATCATATTGGCTTCGGCGATACCCATCTGGAAAAATCTTTCGGGATTTTCCTTGATGAATTCATCCATTTTAAGAGAGCCTACTAGGTCGGCGCACAAAGCAACAACATTCGGATTGCTTCTTCCCAGTTCTGTTAATCCCGCGCCAAAACCGGAGCGTGTGTCTTTGTGGTTTTGTATTTCGTATTTTTTCATTGCTAATGATTGCGTATTTGTTGGAAGCGCGAAGTTAAAACAAATCTACCTTTCCCGACTTCCCTGATTCAACTTTAAATTCTTTTTCTATTGAGTACATTGTCCTTTTTGCTGTTTTGGAACGGTATACCACTTTATAAGTGCCAGGCAACATGTAAATAGTTTCGCTGGGTTGTTCGGTGTTGAGTTCGTAAATCTGTTTTAATTTACCGTCTACCATTTGGTAAACAAAGCCATAACCGCTGCCCAGGGCATTGAAGCTTATTTTGCCTGGCTGCGGAACCTCTATTTTTGAAATGTTGCTTTGCGCAATCTGCACTGTGGTAGTGATCCGAGGAATGGTTAAAATCTCTACTTCATATTCCCCTACGATATATTTTTCTGTTTTTTCAAAATCCTGGACATTTAGGATTTGGGATATTCCGTTTTGCTTCACCACACACCTGAAATTGTATTGGTTGTTGAGATTGCCATTGGCCTTAAGAAAGAGAGAGCCCTGTGGTGCATCAATAGAAATGATATTGTGTTCGCCCGGTTTGAGTCGAACATTCTCCTTTGTCATTTCAGGTTTTGTATGTACTACAATATTGTAAGTAGTCAAAGGATCTACAGAAATGGTATCAGGATTTCCATTGATGTTGAGGGTATGAATCAAATTGTATTTTACTTCCTCGGAATTTTTATCGTAGAAAGTCATGGTGACATTGGTTTCTATCGGTTTCTGGTTCACGTCCAGGAGATTCACCTGGCAGGTAGTGCTTTCCAGTGCTTCGGCTATCACTACAGATAAGATGTTTTTAAAGGCAGCAGGAGTAGTGGCGTCATAATATTCACCAATGCAGCGGAAGTAGGCATCATATTCTTTTCCTACGCCCATACCGATGATGAAGGGTTTAAGAATTACTCCGTTTTGCTGTAAGGCTCTTGAAACCGCACAAGGGTCGCCGTCACAGGCCTCAATACCATCGGTAATAAGAATGACAACATTTCTCACCTTTCCAGTGGTAGCCGGAAAATCATTTTGGGTAGCTTCCAATGATCGGGCAATGAGGGTGGTTCCCTTAGGCTGCGTCGATTTCAGAACATGTTTTATTTTATCAATGTTGTTTTTTTCGAAAGGCACTTCGAGGTGGGTGTCTTCGCAATCCTGCGGACCCAGGTTGATGTCTTTGCGGTTACCGTAAACACGCAGTGCTACTTCAACGTTTTCGAGGTTTTTCAAACTGTCGAGGGCCTGCGCCATGATGCGTTGCGCCACAGAAATCCTTTTTTCTGCTCCCATGTTGGCCCACATACTTTGTGAAGCATCAAAAATAAAGAGGATGCGTGTGACAACGGGTTCTTCCTTTTTTTCTTCTGCCCTTGCTGTTTGCGCAGGAGAAAGGTGAAAGGAGAAAAGGAGCGCGAAAAAAAGAATCTTCAGTTTTTTCATGGGACTATTTTTAGTAGTCGCCCAAAGTCTCCGGATTTTGTGCCAAAGCCGATTTCAATTGTTCATCATTGGGAGCAACGCCGTGCCATTTGTGGGTTCCCATCATGAAATCAACGCCATTCCCCATTTGGGTGGTCATTAAAATCAGGATTGGAGTTCCTTTTCCGCTGAGGCTTTTCGCTTCGTTAAGAGCATTGAGGATTTCCTGCAGATTATTGCCGTTAGCCTTCAATACCTTCCAGCCGAAAGTTTCCCATTTGGCTTTCAAGTCTCCCAAGGAAAGAACTTCGTCTGTGGATCCGTCAATCTGAGCGCCGTTGTAATCTATTGTTGCAATGATGTTATCTACTTTATTGTGGGCGGCATACATGGCAGCTTCCCAAATCTGACCTTCCTGCTGCTCGCCGTCGCCCATCAGCACATACACCAACTTATTGTCTTTATTCAATTTCTTGGCCTGGGCAGCACCTAAGGCTACTGATAAACCCTGACCGAGGGAACCTGAAGCAATTCTTATGCCTTCCAGTCCTTCATGTGGTGTAGGGTGGCCCTGTAAGCGTGAATTCAAACTGCGGAAAGTAGCCATTTCCTTTACCGGGAAGTAGCCAGCTCTGGCGAGAACGCTGTAAAGTACAGGGGAGATATGTCCGTTCGATAAAAAAAATAAATCTTCGTTAACACCATCCATGTTGAATTTTTTAGGATCGTGCGTCATTACCTCATTATATAAAGTAACCAGGAATTCAGTACAACCCAGTGAGCCACCAGGGTGACCCGAGTTATTTTGGTGAACCATTCTAACGATGTCGCGGCGAACCTGCGAAACTATTTTCTGAAGATTTTGAATGTCGGCCATTACGGATATAAATTTTTTACGAAAATACACTTTTCGTCGAAGTGGCAGCGGATCTTTGTCAACTATTTGACTATTTTTGCGTCCTTAAATTTTTTGTATGGGATTAAAATGTGGTATTGTAGGCTTGCCCAACGTTGGAAAGTCGACGCTCTTCAATTGTTTATCAAGCGCCAAGGCCCAGTCGGCCAACTTTCCTTTTTGTACCATCGAACCTAATATAGGAACCATTACTATTCCTGATCCGCGTTTGACCAGCCTTGAAAACCTGGTGAAACCGGAGCGTGTAGTCCCTAACGTAATGGAGATAGTGGATATCGCCGGATTGGTTAAAGGCGCCTCGAAAGGGGAGGGGCTCGGTAATCAGTTTCTTGGAAATATCCTGGAAACCAATGCTATTATTCACGTAGTACGCTGCTTTGTTGACGATAACATCATTCACGTAGATGGCAACATCAATCCGATCAGGGATAAAGAAACCATTGATATTGAATTGCAGCTGAAGGACCTTGAAGCTGTTGAAAAACGTTTGGACAGAGCCAAAAAAATGGCGAAGACCGGTGACAAGGAACAACTGAAAATTGTCAGCATCTTCGAACGATTCCATGATGCCCTTATAAAAGGTAAATCGGCAAGAGTGGTTGAACTGACTGAGGAGGAAAAAGCCCTCATCTCCGATTTGAATCTCATTACTACCAAGCCGGTATTATATGTATGTAATGTAGATGAAAAGAGTTTGGCCACCAATGGTAATGAATATGTAGATAAAATCAGGGCTGTGGCAGTGGAAGAAAAAGCGGAAGTGATCGTTATTTGTGCCAAGTTGGAGGCCGATATCGCCGAATTAGAGAGCTACGAAGAACGTCAGATGTTCTTACAGGATGCGGGTTTGTCTGAGCCAGGAGTAAACAAGCTGATCACAGCCGCATATAAGTTATTAAACCTCAATACCTATTTTACTGCGGGGGTAAAAGAAGTAAGGGCCTGGACAATTTTGAAGGGCTGGAAAGCGCCGCAGGCGGCGGGAGTAATTCATAGTGATTTTGAAAAGGGCTTTATCCGTGCCGAAGTAATTAAGTATGATGATTACGTTAAATACGGTTCAGAATCGGCTTGTCGCGATGCTGGAAAACTTTCTGTAGAAGGAAAAGAGTATGTAGTTGGTGATGGTGATGTGATGCATTTCAGGTTTAATGTTTAGCACAATTTTATATTTTTTTTAAGACGTAGTGCAAAAAACTTGTAGGGTAAAATATTTATCCTAAATTTGCCCTCCGCAAAGGAAAAGAAGTTCATTAAAAAAGATTCAAAATAGTTCGGGGCGTAGCGTAGTCCGGTTATCGCGCATGGTTTGGGACCATGAGGTCGCAGGTTCGAATCCTGCCGCCCCGACAAAAATCAGAGTGAGTGTGAAAAGCGAAAGCAATCATGTTCACTCTTTTTTTTTACTCAAAATCCTAAATCATACTTTTTCTCACATTAATTTTCACCGTCATTCTTCCTGCTTTTACAGAAAGTTTGGTAATCCATCTTTGTTTTTTGATAAATTCATAAGGTTTTAATGACCCTGGAGTAATTGAAAAAACTAAAGAAAATATGTGCCTTTTCCCTGCTTTTCCTTGCAGCAGCATTACTGTCATGTAATGTGTTTTTGCTTGCTACCTGTAATAATTTCACTTGCATAACCTCCAATAAGGAAGAGGGGAAGAAAATACTTCGGTTAATAAAGCTAACTCAAAAGAGAAAGAAGTGCGGGGCAGTGAGATTTCATCCTGAATTTCCTTTCATCAAGCCAAAGCATCAGAAAGAGTATGTTTCGAAAATTCATGTTTCTGAAGTCATTCAATCCTTCAGTTTTTTTTCAGTACCTTCTGATTTACCTGTAAAAAACTGCTCTTTACTATTATAGCAGCAGGTTTCCTGATAACCATTTCTTTTTTATTCACAGATGAAAAATCACTGTTGACAGAAATAAAACTGTATTGTGATTTGAAAAAACTAAGCTATGTCGTTAATAACAACCCTTGGGGCCAGCAGTGACGAAAAATCATTGCTTGAACTGCTTGAAGAATATGAAAAGGCGCTTGCCTCCGAAAAGCGTTTTCATGCCACTTTAGATAATATGATGGAGGGCTTTCAAATGATAAGTCATGAATGGCGCTATCTCTATGTCAATGATACTGTCGTGAAACAAAGTAAGTATTCCAGGGAGGAGTTGATTGGATTTACCATGATGGAAAAATATCCTGGAATTGAGCATACGCTTATGTTTGATCGACTAAAAAAATGCATGTATGAGCGTTTACCTGAAAAATTTGAGAATGAATTCACTTTTCCAGATGGGTCTCAGGGCTGGTTTGAACTGAGCATTCAGCCTGTGCATGAAGGCTTGTTTATTCTTTCTATGGATATTACAAAGAGAAAAAAAGCTGAAAAAGATTTACGTCTATTGAATGAAGAGCTGGAAAGTTTGGTTCATGTGCGTACACAACAACTTTCGGCAAAGAATAAAGACATTATGGCGAGCATCACATATGCCGAACGTATACAGAGCGCTTTTTTGTCGGACACCTCTGCTTTGCTCAAGTTACTGCCTGATTCTTTTTTGATCAATAAACCCAAGGATATCATCAGTGGTGATTTTGTTTGGTACAGGGAAGAGGGTAATAAGATACTGCTGGCTGTTGTTGATTGTACGGGTCATGGTGTTCCCGGGGCTTTGATGAGTGTGATTTGTGCGCAGAAACTCAATGAGGTAATGAGGTGGGGAGTTGATCTTTCGGAGGCTTTGCAGCAGCTAAACAGGAAAATAAAAGAAGCAATGAAGCAAGGCGAGAATTCTCGCGCATGGGACGGAATGGATATTGCTTTGTGCCGAATCGATAGAGATAATAATATAGTGAAATACGCTGGGGCAAACAGGCCCATCTGGATTATGCATGCGGGAGAAAGTGCGTTAAAGGAAATCAAACCCACAAATAAGTCGATAGGTGGTTTAACCCACGATCAGCAGTATTTTGAAACGCATTATATACAAATGCACCCTGGTGATGTTTTTTATTTGTGTACTGACGGTTATGCTGATCAGTTTGGAGGGGAGAAGGGGAAGAAGTTGACGACAAAGAAGTTCAAGCAATTGTTGTTAGAAGTTAGTCACAAGAGTATGAAGGAACAGTCAAAGTACCTTCTGGATTTTTCCAGGCAATGGATGGGAGACAATGAGCAGGTGGATGATATGCTGGTACTGGGGATCCGACTCTGATTAATGCTTGGCGTTTTTCAATTCTCTCTCGTAAGTCTCGGCTGAGATAGAAGCTCCGTTTTTAAAGTAATATACGCCGTTGCCATTGTTGTAAATGATTTGGGTATATTCAATGCTCTTTCCTCGCAGCTTGATAACGGTTTTGTTGATTTTACGAGTATTTTCCACAATATGCTCTTTGCCGGCATCCTGAGCTTTTTCTGCTTCCACAGGAATAAAAGTTCCCTTGGTTTGAGTGGTCTCCACAGGTTTTTCCTCTTTTGATTGCTGAGGAGTTGCTGCATTTTCTTTCTGTTTGGTGATCACTTCCTCATTTTTCACCTGCTCTTCTTCTTTCTTTACTACAGCCTTTGTTTCAGTGGAAGTAACTTGCTCTTTCTGTTTGGCGATCACTTCCTGTTTTTTAACCGGTTCTTCTTCTTTCTTCACTACAGCTTTTGTTTCTGTGATAGCTTGCTCTTTCTGTTTGGCGATTACTTCCTGTTTTTTAACCGGCTCTTCTTCTTTCTTTACTACAGCTTTTGTTTCTGTGATAACTTGCTCTTTCTGTTTGGCGATTACTTCCTGTTTTTTAACCTGCTCTTCTTCTTTCTTCACTACAGCTTTTGTTTCAGCAGTAGCAACTTGCTCTTCATGTTTGGCGATCACTTCCTGCTTTTTAACCGGTTCTTCTTCTTTCTTCACTACAGCCTTTGTTTCTGTGATAGCTTGTTCTTTCTGTTTGGCGATCACTTCCTGTTTTTTCGCCGGCTCTTCTTCTTTCACTACAACCTTTGTTTCTGCAATGACAGCCTGTTCTTTTTGTTGTGTTTTTACATCTTGTTTTTTCACCGGTTCTTCAGCTTTTACAGCCGTCTTGGTTTCGGTAATAACAAAAGTTTCTT
Organism: Flavobacteriales bacterium; assembly: GCA_046074525.1. GTDB lineage: Bacteria > Bacteroidota > Bacteroidia > Flavobacteriales_C > JAHEZL01. Next base: position 16,441 of record JBJTOK010000065.1, on the reverse strand, counting down.
TTACAGCAATTTCCTGCTTTTTCTGTGGTTCTGCTTCTGTTTTTACCGCAATGTTTTCTACCGCCTTATTCTCGGTTTTGATTTCGGCTTCCTTTATTACAGTTGTTTTCTTTTCTTCTTTTACGGCAATGGTCTCTTGTTTTTTCTCGGGAGCTTTTTCTTCTGACTTAGCAATGAATTCTTCTTTTTTTGCATTAGTTCTGCGGAGAGAGAGTTCATATTTGAAATCCTGACTCACGCCGTAGTTACCGAGGTGATCATGTACTGTAGGATCTCCAGCCATTTTTTCCTGATAGCTTTTTTTGTAACTCATTTCGTTGGTAAATCCCTTGATTACCTGATTGAAGAAAATTTTGGTTACAGGCTCTTCAAAGATGAAGGGAGCATCTCTTGAAACAGTAAACATCTTTAAAGATACCTGGTAGGTCATGTTTTGTTCCGGAGTGTTTAGCGGAAGAACAGTATTGATAGAAATATCCTCACTTACGTAACCGGATTTTTCAAGAGTGATTTTAAAGTTTTTGTTGAATTCGAGGGGGAATGTGAATTTACCGGTATTTCCGGTAGTAGACTGAGACATGAAGATGCTGCCTTCATAAACTGTAACACGAACATTAGAAAGAGGAGTGTTGTTGTCGGCAATTAATCCAGATAGTTCCAAAGTGGTCTCTGCGTGCAGTGCGGGCGAGATCAGGTTCAGGGAAAATAACATACAAAACGCCATGGCGCTTGATTTGAGTAGGGAAATCATAGGGTATAGTAAATTTCACTGCAAAAATACGAATAGTTTTTATGTTTATACGGATTTTTTCGTATAATTTTTTTTGAAAGAAGCTGGGTGATAGGCTTATAGGTGCTTTTTTTGATATAAATCAATTATTTTCGCCTTGATAAATTTACTCCGTTATGTCTTTCCAAATCCTTACCAAACCTTTGTTTTCTCCAAATACAGGATCGCATTTGGGAAGGCTTAATGAGGCAATCTTATAATCGGCTTTTGGTCGTTCTCCTTTTTCACCGTAGTTGGAGTCGGGGTATTTTCCTTCGGGATAACCACCTACGCAAGTAAGGTCATTTTTCCTTCCCAGGTTTTTATGCGCTACTCCGGCGGGAATCACTACCACGTCACCTTTCTCAAGCGTTATCTCTGGTCCTTTTTCACCGCCAAAGCGAATGGTGCTTTTTCCCTTGCTTACACCAAGCACTTCATGAGTGTTGCTGTGGTAATGATCATAAGTATAAATGCCATCTTTCCAGTTCCTGGTCCAACCGTTTTTCTGAAATAATTTTTTGATGTATTTCGCAGGGAATAGGCGCGGAAGTTTTAGTGCGCTTTTATAAACCAGTACTGGCAGAGAATTGCCTGGATACCTACCGTTGTCGGGGATGAAAATTTTTTTCGGTTTCACTTGCAATGGCAATGTTAAATTTTTTTTTTACTGTTATTCTCTTCGCGTTTTTTTTAGCATATGTACGGTGCTTCTAGTTGCTGTTGAATGTGGTTTGCATATTATAAAGCATACGTTACCAATTTTTCGATGGAAGCTTTTGATCTAATTTTATTTGCATTCATTTTTCGGTGTTGAACCTATTAGAAAGTTTAAAAATTAAGCCACAGGCAGTTGGCACAGTTTTTTTATTGTAGGTGTCAGTAAAAGAAGCAAGAAATGAAAATAATAATGATAGTTGTATTAGTCATAGCTGTAAAGATAGTCCTCGCTGTAAGGACGATCATCGTTGTAAATAGAGAAAGAAGACAAAAAGTATGAGAGGTAAACCGGTTTATTTTTTATTGCTAATCATGGGAATGTCCCTGTTGGGGTGTTCGTTAGTTAGTAGCATTTTCAAGGCAGGCGCATGGACGGGATTGGTAATTGCTCTAGTCGTTATTGCTGTGGCAGCGGCCTTGATCCTTGCGCTTCGGAAGAAATAAAATTCCCGCAGATCGTCGTGACCAGCGGGAAATCATTTACTCAATCACTGCATCTTTATCACATTCGATAGTGTAAGTGAATTTGATCAATTTGCTTTCTTTCGGTGCCAGCGTGAGGGTCCATTCCAGCAAGCCTGTATTGGAATTGATTTTCGCTCCGGCGGCTTCATTTAATTTAATCTTGAATTTTTCGCTTGAGGAAATCGGCTGCTGGTCTTGAATAATTACTTCTTCGCTCGTGTCATTGTTGTTTTTGATACTGAGCTCAATAGTCATTTCTCTGGATTTCAGGTTCGACAAAGCAATATTTTTTGTCTCGTCCTTTGTTTTGTTGCGCAGGGCAATTACGCTTTGGTTTCTGCCCAGCGACACCTGCAGGGAATCATTGGTGTTCCAAACATCAATGAGTGTTTCACCCATATAAGTGTTTTTATAGTAGATGTTCACCGGACCGTTCAACAGGTTGAGGTTTTCCCATCCGCCGATCTTCGCAACTATATAGGATTGCTTGTCGAGTTTTGGTACCAGGTACCTTTGGTAGCTTGCTTTGATAGTGGTTTGACTTACAAATATGAGGATGCTCTTACTGCTGCTTTTCAATGTGCATGGCAGATCGATATCAAATTCAACATTCGTGAAGGAGGGGTGTTTGTCGGTTTCTACTTTTGTTACGTTTTCACTTTCCAGGATGGAATATCCATCGGCTACTTCCAATTGGAAATTGCTTCCTGAGGTGATCATTGCCTCAGAAGAATTTTTTGCTCTTTCGTAATCATCAGAAACTTTTTTCTCTTTTACAGCCGCAGAGAATTTCCTGATAAGGGATTTGCTCAAATCCCAGGTGGGCAACTCGGGTTTTAAATTGCAATTGGTTGGATTGAAAGTTGATAATCTTATAGGGATATTCTCCCAATCGACTCCTGACGCCTGATAAATATTGGCTTTGTAAGTGAGTGTAATTGCCTCATCGGTGCCATTGGATCGGATGTCGTAAGCCGGCGACCAGCCTGCGTTGGGGATAACATAGTTGATTTCCAGTTTGGTGTTGTTGATGTCTTTTTCAGTGTAAATGGTAACAATTACTTCATGCTGTTTTTCCCTGTTGAAGGATTTAACGGGCGTAGTTTGTCCCTGGTAGTTTTCCAATTCACGGAGACGGTTATTGATCCTAGCACTCAATTGCGAGAGATGGTGCTGTTTTATTTTGTGTTTGTAAATCTCTGCGTCAATTTCATCCAGCTTGCTTCGGTAAAAGAGCAAGGCTTCTTTCAAGATAGGAAGTGTATCATTGATTTCGCCTTGTACCATAAGATTATTATGGATTACCATATTTTTTTCACCCGCCAGATGCGTCAGCTTTTCTTGGTTTTGGGCAATGAGCAAGTCGGCAATCACAAGGGAATCTTTCATTGACTTTATTTCTTTCAGCGCATGTGCCGGAAGAGACTGGAACTTTATTACTTCAGGGATAGTGTAGTTGATGTTGTGGGCCACATCAAGGATGATATAGGCGTCAGTTCCTGTGGCCTGTATGCTTTTTACAATAATTTCATCCGACAAGTCGCGGAAGATGAATTTGTTGTTTCCTTTTTTGAGGTCTACAGTAGCAGACCGGAAGATTTGTGCACCTTCAAGGAAAAGCGTAGCTCTTGTAATTTTTGATTTTACAGGCATGCCTTCCTGGGAAAAGGCGACTGCGAAATTTAGTGATAGCAGAAGCAGTAGCTTTATTTTTTTCATGACAATAATATTTAGTGTTTCACCAAAAGTAGGTGAAGAGATTGCTCTCTTAAAGGGGGAGTTAGGGAAGTGGTGTTACGACTTAGTAAAGTCCTGTTTTCGTGTCTTTTTACAGAAAAAACAATGAGCAAATTGTAGTTTTTTTCAATTGTCAGAGACTTATAGGTTATAAGGCGTTATGCCTTTAAACTTAACCTGAAAAGTAAAAGGGCTCAGGTTAATGCCATGAAAGTGAATTAGTATTGTGAAATATTTTTTGGTAGTTTAGCTGCGAAAAGCAGACTTAAGTGAAGGCATTGAAGAAATTTGTAAGCATATTTTTTGTGTTGTACGCTGCGGTGATATTGTCACTGAATATCTTTCTTATTGAGCTTTGCAATCAATTTTCGGTTATTAATTCAAATGATGAGGATGGCAAAGAAGTTCTTCATCTTATAAAACACACGCAAAAGAAAAAAAAATGTGGTCCCGCACGAATATTTTCCTTTTTGCCAGCTCTGGAGGATTATGCTGTGAAATTGCCTAATCAACAAGGGTTTACAGAAGACCTTCGCCAGTATTATTCCCATCTCCTTATTTCCAGGGATTTGCCAATTAAATATTGTTCTTTACTGATTTAAAATTGGTTTTCAGGGGAATAGGCCTTGTGCCAGAACCCTATAACACTAAGTTGAAATTAATTTTAAAGATGTATTATGCAATTAGCTCCAATTGTATTATTTGCTTATAATCGGCCCTTCCACCTGGCTCACACCTTAGAAAGTCTGAGCAACAATACCCTTGCCGGAGAATCGGAGCTTATTGTTTATTCCGATGGCCCTAAAAATCCTAGTGATAAGGAGGAATTGGCGGTAATTGAAGCGGTGAGAGCTGCCGTAAATAAAAAGAAGTGGTGTAAATCAGTAACACTCGTTTGTGCAGAAAAGAATAAAGGACTTAAGAGTTCAATTGTTGAAGGCGTAAACGACGTGATTAGCCGACATGGCAGGGTCATCGTTATTGAAGATGATTTAGTTCTTGGTAAGAATTTCCTTAGTTACATGAATGAAGCACTTGAAATGTATGAACTCAAGAAAAGGGTGATGCATATATCGGGCTATTCTTTCAATATGGATAAAAGTACGCTTGGCGATACTTTTTTTCTGCCAATGACCTGCTCATGGGGTTGGGCAACTTGGAGCGATAGGTGGATGCTCTTCATGAACGATGCCCAGAAAATATCCGACGCCATTAATAAAAGGAATGAAATGAATAAGTTCAACTTTTATGGTAATTACACGGATATGCAAGATCAGCTTGAGGCAAATATTGAAGGACGTCTCGATACCTGGGGTATAAAATGGTACGGCAGTACTTTTTTACAAAATGGCTTGTCCTTGTATCCTAAATACAGTTTAGTAAAAAACATAGGTTTCGATAATTCGGGAATGAACTCTAAGGAAGATAAGAGTTTTGATGTTGATTTGTTTGAAGATGCATCGGTGCAGTTGCTTCCTTTAAAAGTAGAGGAGTCGAAAGCAGCGAGTCAGCTTTTCTTTTCATTTCTTAAAGAAATTCAGCGACGTCGTACTCCATGGTTGCCGATAAGGGCTTACAGATATATCAAGAGAAAGTTTTTAGTGGTTTAATGACCAGTTAAAAACCCTCACCAGCACAGGTGGGGGTTTTGTTTTTAGGGAAGTAGTTTGAAATCAAAATATATTTATCTTCAATTCAAACATCTTATTTGCATGGCCAAAAGAAATCCACAGATAGATCAGTATATATTGAAGTCGCAGGATTTTGCGCAACCCATCCTTAATCATCTTCGTGATTTAGTTCACGCTGTTTGTCCTGATGTAGAAGAAAAAATGAAGTGGAGTTTTCCGCATTTCGATTACAAAGGTGAGATGATGTGCAGTATGGCAGGGTTCAAACATCATTGCGCTTTTGGATTCTGGAAGGCGTCGCTGATGAAGGATAAGCACAAGGTTATGTTCATTCACGGAGAGGGAGATGCTATGGGACATTTCGGAAAAATAACATCTGTAAAGGATTTGCCTAAAGACAAAATACTTTTGGAATACATCAGGGAAGCAATGTTGCTCACTGATAAAGGTGTAAAAGTAGTGAAGCCTAAAAAAGAAGCTAAACCTGAAACTCTTGATATTCCTGATTATTTTATGAAGGCGCTAAAGAAGAATTTGGCAGCGTTGGAGATTTTTGAAAATTTCAGTTTCAGTAAAAAGAAAGAGTATGTGAACTGGGTGACTGGAGCAAAAACAGAGAAGACGCGTAGTGAAAGAATGGCTACTTCGGTGCAGTGGTTGTCGGAAGGGAAAATCAGAGATTGGAAGTATTTGAAATAATCATTTCCCGCAGATCCCACGGATTTACTTAGGTCAGTGTTAATCAGTGAGATCTGTGGGGAAATCTACAATCCATTCTGTTTCTTCGTCCCTCGGATGGCAGGATGATTCCAAGGATCATCAGGCCATGCGTGTTTAGGGTAACGAGGTTTGAGTTCCTTCCTCACTTCAAAATAAGCATTTTGCCAGAAGCTTTTTAAGTCGCCGGTAATCTGCACCGGTTTGTATCCCGGAGAAAGCAAATGCATCAGTACACTCATTTTTCCATTATTCACTTTCGGTGTATCGGCCAATCCGAAAACTTCCTGTATGCGCACTGCCAGTATTGGAGGGGCACCCGAAGCGGAATATTCTAATGTAATTTGTGATCCGCTTGGAACTTCAATTTTTGCGGGAGCGAGATCATTTAGCTGTTTTTGTTTTTCAAAATCAAGAAAATGAAAAAGGATGTCGTGCAGGTTGAGTTTTTTCAAATCCTCATTCGACTTGATTTGCACCAAATAGGGAAGGAGCCAGAGTTCACACTCGGATAATAATTTTTCGGTTGAGATGTCGGGCCATTCCTGATTCGAGTTCCATTTTTTTAGTGATAAAATTCTGTTCTGAAATTGTGTCACCTGATCGTTCCAGTCGAGCAAATGCTCGCCATCTTTTTTTATCGCATCACAGATGGCTTGCTGTATATGGTTTGGATCGGGATTGTGCAAAGGCGTTGATTTCAAAACGATTCTTCCCAATCGCATTTCCTTCACAGCGGTGAGTCCGCCTTTTTTACTGTTCCACTGAATGATTTCTTTTTCTTTCAGCAGCGGCATCAAGTCTTTCGGATTGAGCGGCGATGCCATGAATATTTTTCCCATGCCGTCGCGGGCGTCGAGGTTGGCAATGGCCAGCCAGGGTTCATGCGCCAAATCATCCTTGTGCGAAGCCATGGCGAGATTTCCTCCCGACAGCTGGAACTGGGCATTGTTGCCTGGTCGCGCACAGGCGATGCGTTCGGGATAGGCCTGCACTAAAAGGAATCCTGTTTCGTAAGGATCAACTGGCTGATTGTTTTCTTCGGCGTTGAACATGGAGCGGTATTGCTCGGCAATTTTCATGATGCGCCCGAATTTTCTTCCCGCCGATTTTGTTTGCCGTTGCCTGCGCAGTACTTCAATACGGAGATTGATATCAATACCAGATTCTTTTCCTAGCGGATCGCGTTCGTCGAGCAATGCCGCAATGTCAGCGGCAAGGTGAATTTTATTTTGTCCTTCAGCCATCAGCATCATGTGCGCTACACGCGGATGGCAAGGTAAAGCATTCATCTTTTTTCCGTGGGCAGTGATGCGTCCTTTCTCCAATGCATTTAATTCTTCCAGGAGCTCAATAGCCATTTTCACGTGATGTGCCGGAGGTGGAGTAAGCCAGGTGAGGGAGTTGATGTCCTGCACACCCCACATGGCCATATCGAGAACAAAAGAAGTAAGGTCGGCTTCAATAATTTCGGGATTGCGGTGCTCGGCGAGTTTGGCATGCATCGGTTTCGACCAGAGGCGATAGCATACGCCTGGTGATAATCTTCCGGCGCGACCCGCACGCTGATCGGCGCTGTCTTTTGAAATCAGTATCGTGTCCAGTTTGGATAAACCTGATCGCGCATCAAATTTTTGTACGCGTCCGAAGCCGCAATCTACAACTACTTTAATGCCCTCAATGGTTAAGCTGGTTTCGGCTATGGAAGTAGCGATCACCACCTTGCGTGCACCCGAACGGGAAGGCATGATAGCGGCCATTTGTTGTTGTGGCGGTAAATTTCCATAGAGTGGATGCAGTTCCACACCGCTATTTTGTGCCGATAATATTTCCTCACATTTGCGTATTTCCGCTTCACCGGGAAGGAAAACAAGAATGTCGCCCGGTTGTTCGCGCAAGGCTCTCATCACCGTTTGAGCCGTGGTTTCGGCCATCATCATCTGGTCTTGTGAAGCAGTGTAAATAATCTCTACCGGATACATTTTTCCGGCGCTTTCCACGACAGGAGCCTGGAGTAAATTCTTGAGTTCTTCTAAATTGAGCGTTGCCGACATTACGAGGATACGGAGGTTGCTGCGCAAAATTTGTTGAGATTCACGGCAAAGAGCCAGCGCCACATCGGCATAAATGCTGCGTTCATGAAACTCATCAAAAATCACGATGCCCACACCTTCCAGTGAATTATCACTTTGCAGCATGCGGGTGAGAATTCCTTCGGTAACAACTTCAATTTTGGTTTTTGAAGAAACACGGGTTTCAAAGCGGATGCGGTAGCCCACCGTTTCGCCTACGCCTTCACCTAAAATATCCGCCATACGTGTGGCCACTGTTTTGGCAGCCAGTCGACGAGGCTCGAGCATGATTATTTTTTGATTCATCAGCCAATTGGCTTCCAACAAGGCTATAGGCACTACAGTACTTTTTCCTGCTCCCGGCGGTGCACTCAGAATCACAGTGCTGTTTTGTGTCAATGCATTTTGCAATTCGGAAAGAACTTCGCATATAGGGAGTTGGATATCATGCAGTGACATGCGGCAAAGGTAAGTGATAAAACAAAAACAGCGACCATTGGCTGCTGTTTTTGTTTGTTGTTTCCGCTTGCGTGTTCCCTGGAAAAATCATTAAAGCAAGTAAGGATGATGATTTCAGAGAGGGGTATATGTTTTTATTGCATGGTTTTTTTGTTTCTTTTTTAAAAAAGAAGTAAAAATCGGTTTCTTCCAAACAAAGGGCTTACGAGTATGTTCTCCTGTATCCAACGGATTTTTCCATTGTGATTTGTCCGCTCACCATCAGGGAAAGAGGCAAGAAACCCTATCTCCGCAATTTTGTCTTTATCCCCCATGACAGCACTTACCAAATTTATGAGTGGACTTACCTCGATCCTTTTGATTTTGAAAAAGACCACATGGAAGCAGATTTCCTAACGCAGGTCAATACCCTGACCACGTGGAATTTCAGTATAAAAACTGTCGATGACAGTCTTTTTTGGAGCAATTGCGTTTTAAAGAAGGAAGGTTTCGATTTTCTCTACCTGAAAGAGCTGAAATGATAAGGGTTTCCGGACTTATTCACGGTGCTTTGTGATTAAAAAAAATTGTGCGCAAAGGAATTTCTTCATATTATAGTTGCTGCGAACGATTTGAGAACTACACAGAATGAATGCAGGAAAGATTAAAAAAGTAATTGCAGTGGCCGGATTGATCGGAGGATCGCTTGTTGCCGATGCTCAAACTTCCCAGAATATCATCGACCAGAATAACCTAAAGCAGGGGCATTGGGTTTATCTCAATAGAGACAAGAAGTTGCCGGGATACAAACCCGAGCAAAAGGTGGAAGAAGGGGATTATAAAGACAATCTCAAGGAAGGACAGTGGGTGAATTATTACAATAACGAAAAAATTAAAGAGCAAATCACCTACCAGAGAAATCTGCCTAATGGCTATACAGTATCTTACTATCCCAATGGTAATAAGAAAGAGGAAGGTACCTGGAAAAATGGCAATTGGGTGGGGGCCTATAAATTTTACCATGAAAATGGTCAGCTTGCCAGCGAGTGGACTTACAACAACATGGGGACACGCGCGGGTGAGCAGAAGTACTACTATGAAAGTGGGAAACTGATGATCTCAGGGGAGTGGGTCAATGGAAAGGAAAATGGGGCTATTAAGGAATACTACGAAAACGGCGACCTGAAAGCAGAGAAGGTTTATATGAAAGGTGCTCTGGATGCCGCATCATCCAAAGAATACGAAAGAAAAAATCCTGTTACAAAAGCCACTCCTGTTGAAGTTAAAGCCGAAGTAAAGGAGGAGGTTAAAGCTGTTGCCGAACAACAACCACAAAAATTCAAAGTGGGTGTTTTTGATGGCAATGGAATGTATCAGCTGAAAGATAAAGATGGCAAAGTTGCCCGTGAAGGTTTGTTTGAAAAAGGGAAACTTGTAGAAGGTAAAGTGTTTCAGTATAATTCTGTTGGTAAACTCATCAAAACCATGTTATATAAAGGTGGTAAAGTTGTTGAGGTGATCAATCACGAGGAGAGAGGAGAGTAAAAATATCTCCCGTCGCGCAATTTCGCGTTCACAATGAAGCGCTTTTTGTCCTGTTTTCCTGCTTTAAAGAAGCTAATTTCTTTACTTTTTTCTTCTAAAGAATTAACAAAATTCAGTAGCTAAGAGATTCTTCAGGTCTCCCAGGTAAAAATAATTCCCTCAAGGGTGTATTTATAGCCTCACCAAGTGGGCAGCATCTTGGCTCGGATCCCTTACGAATTGAATGATTCTTCACAACAAGAACTGGAATAGCTTTTGGTGCAAAATTTTTATGCATTTTCCCTGGTTACGTTTTTCATAATCCGACATTAATAGAAAGCAAACACAAAATTGTATGATTATGAAAAAGTTTATTTTATTTCCTGCACTATTAATTTTGATCGGCATACATTTTTCGGCAACAGTCCCACGGCAAGTACAGAAAATAGCTTTACTGAGTTTCAATACTGCAAAGGCGGAAAGCATTAGCGATTTGGAGAGTTTGTATAATGATTTGGCATCGTATAAAGAACAAATTATTTATATCGTAGGGCATACCGATTCTGTTGGCGCTGCGTCGTACAATCAAAGGTTGTCGGCGAACAGAGCTAACAACATTTATCGATTCCTGCTTAAGAAAGGCTTCAGTAAAAAAAGAATGATAGCGATGGGGAAAGGTGAGATGGAACCTTCGGCCAGCAATGCTTCGGAAGAAGGTCGCGCACAAAACCGACGGGTGGAAATATTAATAGAAAGTAAGATAGATTTGGAGTCACCTCAAATAACCAAAAGTCCCGAAGATGGTTGCAGGGTGATGTTCTCGGGGGTATTAATGTCGGATAGCCAAATGCCTGCATGGGCCAGTAAAATATGGGTGGAAGATCAATATAGTGAATATGTTGGCAGTGGCGATTACAGCAATAATATGGAGGCTTTTCCAAAAGCAATTGCAACTACTTTTGACGGAGTTGCTATAGATAAGGGAACGCGGGTGATCATTTACAGCGAACCCAATTTTAAAGGAAAGATTTTGCTGGATGTTACCGGACCGATGATCATAAATAATGTGTTATATAAAAAGCAGATGGCACAACTCAATACCAAGGCTTTCAAAGAAGAGCTGCAAAAAGTTTTCCCCCCGGAAAAAAGAATGTGGAGTACTAGCGATATGAATCAGTGGAACATGGGTTCGATGAAAATTGTTTGTGGGGGGTAGAGGGTATATTAATCTCCGGCTTCAAATTCTTGTAGCAGTATATTCAATGTTCTCCCTGTTAACAGGAGCAAATCTTTTTGATAATTCATTGTGTCTTTTTCTCATAACTATAACTAGTTTTGTAACTAGATAAAGGATAGTTTAAAATTAAAAAGTCGACAGATGAATTTCCTGGACCTGGCAAACAGCAGATACACCACTAAAAAATACAATCCCACTGAAAAAATACCGGAGGATAAAATTCAGCAATTAAAAGAAATCCTGCGGCTGAGTCCGTCGTCAATCAACAGTCAGCCCTGGAAATTCTTATTTATCTCCGACGAAAATTTAAAACGCGCATTGGCTGCTGTTTCCTATTTCAACGAACCTAAAATCAACAATGCAAGTCACTTTATTGTTTTTACTGCGATTGATGATGTGCAATTGTTCGAAGAGCATGTTCGGCAGAATTTACCCGAAGGATCTCTTGCCTATTATAACCTGCATTTAAAATCTTTGCCTGATGCAGAAATCAAATCGTGGCTGCAGCACCAGGTTTATCTTGCTCTTGGTTTTTTCCTTAGCGCCTGCGCGAGTATGGGGATTGATTCAACACCGATGGAAGGAATAAAAACGGAGGAGTACACAAAAATACTGCAACTGAAAGGATACAAAACTTTATTTGCCGTTGCTATTGGATACAGGGATGCTGAAGATAAAAATCAGCCTTCTGTAAAACCAAAATCAAGAATGAAGTTGGAAGATGTGGTTCAAGTGATTTGATTAATCCACAGGTAACTCAAAGTGTCGCTTTTTTAGTGAATGAAAAATCGTTGAGCTGTTTTTTTTGAACTGATGTGCACCATGAAATGGCGAAGGGACACTGGTTTAGTCTTTGAAACTAACTGCAAATGTTAAACAAAAAATCCGCGAAGCACAGGGCTTCGCGGATTTTTTTAATCTTCCAGTTTATTCTTTCACCAGTTTGTACACTGTTGTGTTTTCCCCTTGCAGAATTTGAATTTGCTATCGGTATGCCGGTATTCAATGATTTGCGTTTCGCTTTCCAGGCCCACTACTTCCTGGAAAGCTATGTTTGTTTGTGCACCCCAATCTACTGAAAAGTAAAACCTAGTTAGGGGCCATGGATTTTGATTTTCGTTCATTTGCTTTTGGGAATTTTATTTTGATAATCCTGTTTCAGTTTGCAATTTATATAAGCGCGTTTTATGGAATGATTTTTCAAGATAAAGTTAATGGAAATATTCACTCTTATGAGGGAGGAATGATTGATGGTGCATAAAAAACATATCGTGATGGCGCGTCTTCATTATTTTTATATTTGAACGATGTAGTAAGCAGGCAGAAATAATTAAACAAATAACAAAATGAGAAAGCTAATATTCTTTATGCATACTTCACTTGACGGTTTTGTCGCCGGACCTCATGGAGAATAGAATTGGGTAAATGTAAACGAGGATATATTTGATTTTGTAGCTACGATGACAGCTAAAGCCGATACTGCGCTTTACGGGCGAGTAACTTACGAAATGATGCAGAGTTATTGGCCAAATGCAGGTAAACAACCCAACGCATCAAAACACGATAAAGAACATTCGGCTTGGTACAATAAAGTTCAAAAAGTTGTTTTATCAAAGACAATGAGTGAAAAAGGACTCAGTAATACTGTGGTTATTAGTGATCATCTTGCCTACAATCTTAATGAAATAAAAAAGCAAGAGGGAAAAAATATTTTAATTTTTGGAAGTCCCGGAGCTTCTCAATCATTATTAAAAGAAGATTTAGTTGACGAGCTATGGTTGTTTGTTAATCCGGTAATACTGGGACAAGGCATTCCCTTGTTTAAGGGGTTAGCCGAAACAATTAAACTAAACCTTATAGAAACTAAAACGTTTTCATGCGTTGTAGTTGCTTTGCATTATGAAATAAAGCGCGATTAGTGCACTGTTGAGAATAAGGGATTTTGTATTACCACCATTAATAAGACACGCGTGAATGTTGTCTGTAGTTCTCTGTAAAAAAATGAACTTATTGATGGCATCTGAAAATTGTGCAGTTTGTGTTTGGCAATGTTTATCCTTTCAGAAGGAGGACAAAACAAGAGGCTCATAGTTTATTCATCCACATTGGTTTTGCCTTTACTATTTCCTTGTATGTTTTGCAATCGCTTGAGTGCGCACCTGGCAGATAACCTATACTCATTAGGAATTCATTGACGATTTCCCCACCGGTAAAACGGAAGGTTTTCTTAAATAATTTAACCCAGTCCTGTTGGGTTTTCGGATGATGATGTTCCAGCCATTTTTCAAAAGAACCATATTCTTTTTGCAGCAGCTAGATGGTTTTTGCATTTTCTATGGCAGCATTTATTTTCAGTTTATTTCGGATGATTCCCGCATCGTTAAGCAATCGTTCTCTGTCGGCATCACCATAGAAAGCTACTTTTTTTATATCAAAATTATTGTATGCTTTCCTGAAAGAAAGTTCCTTCTTCAAAATGGTTTCCCAGCTTAATCCCGCCTGGTTAATTTCTAAAACCAATCGGCAAAATAATTCATTGTCATCGTGGATTGGAAAACCATATAATTTATCGTGATACGATTTGTGCAGGATTTTTCGGTTTTCCGGCTTGGTTTCTATTGCAGTGCAGTAGGACATATTATTGTTTTTTTTTGAAGCCCCAAGCCTTTGTGATTTGTTTTGTTTGCTGGATGCTATTTAGAGCACTTATTAAACAGTTAGCTCCAACCTCACAACATTCTCCACATTACTATAGTGGAATTTCATAAATATATTGATAATAATGGATTATAGAAGATTTGCTTTGAAATAATTTCATCTTTCGGTTGATTAACGGTTGTTAAGTACAGCGTTTTCTTAATATCGGTTCAATATCGGTACAAATTGGTGGTGCATCCCCATTGTAAGCTTACAAAACCCAACGAATAATAACCTAATAACGTCAAATAATAGAAAAGAGTGGTAAAGTTGTGGCCTTTTCTCATATTTACTTTAAATTCAAATAATGGCTGAATTGAAACTGTTTTCATGGCGATTGAATAATATTACCTATGAAAAAATATTTATTTCTTCTCAATTGCTTTCTAGTTATTACTTACGCGAAAGCTCAATACATAACATTCGTGGATAGTATTAACATTAGAGAAACTCCATCCATTTCATCAAGAGTAATAGGAGTACTTCGTCACAACACATATATTCAAGAAGATTATGATGGAGAACCGTCGATTAAAGACGATTCTATTGGAGGTTTTAAATCATACTGGCTTCTTATAAAACATAACGATATTAGTGGTTATGTTTGGTCTCCATTATTAACAACTATAAATATTACTAGCAAAACAAATTCGCAAAATAATATCCTTGTCCACTCTTCTGGTAAAAAAAGGATAGAGTTCAAAGTATTAAAAAATGATTCATTATTACATTATTCTTCCTTCGAAAAAAAAGAACACAGAGGCATTGAAAACTGTATCTCTTTTGGAACAACTTTCAATAGCCAAGGAAAAGAAATTATAGGAATAAAATATGATGTTGAACAATATAAATATGACTTGTTCGAATGGGATGGGAAAACAATTCAACCCTCCACAATAAAGCTAAATGACGCTTCGGCTATTACAGGGAAATACCTCTACTACAATGTAGGCTATATTAATAGTAATAATGTAAAAGTGCGTGCCACTCCAGATTCTAATGGAGTGGTAATAGATAGGATTGGGTTAAATACACCAGTAGAAATTTTTAAAATAGGTAACAATTCCATTAAGTTTAATGGAGAATGGGGATATTGGCAAGCCATTAAATATAAAAATAGAGAAGGATTTGTATGGTCTACTTATGTTGATGTTCCATTAAGATATATCAAAAGCAATAGAAATGATAGTGAATCATTTTTGTTTACAACCAACGCAATTTATGTTTTAGATAGAGGCAAAATTTCAAACAGTTATAAATTCAAATTTGAATCCTTTTATTACCGCGACAGCACAACATTTCACGGCATGTACAACTATATCTTTGTTGATTATGGTAATCGCGGGTTAGGCACAAAATACACTATACTTGGTTTGTACTTCCCAAGAGAAAGTGGCTCACAGGAAGACTTTTATATTTGGGACAAAGTAAAGTTAAATTATATAGGCTCATACTGTGCTGGAGAAGACTATATGTGTTCAAGTTATACCTTCCCAGATGTTAGTGGAATAAAAGATAGAATAATAGAAACAAGATATGAGGAGAATAATTATTTTAATTATGATAATTTCAGGTTTTACAAACAAAAATACTTGATGCTATACAATGGAGATTCGCTAGTTGAAGTTCCGTCGAAATACTCTTGGTTAAGAGAAAATATGAAAAGCAAATTCCCTACTCATAGAATAGTTCATACTCGTTTCCTTGATTTGGATAATGACGGTATTGAAGATGTAATGTTCACTCTCCAAAATAAATCCGGTGCCCAAGTTGTTGGATTTGCATTTGGGAATATTGAGGGTATTTTCCACAAATTTAAATTTAATAATTCTATTGGCAGTAAGGGAGTAGTTTTTGAATTGGAGTGTAATACTCCAAACACCTTTGAAATTAAAGTAGAGTATAGCGATTCAGATTATAGTGTTTATCGATTTATTTATGATAAAACGCTAGATAATTATCTTTGGCACTCTGTCTCAACTGTTAGAACAACAGACGGGGATAAGGGGCGATATAGGGAGAAGAAAACAAAACAGTTTAAAACAAAAAAAATACTATTTGAAGATTCATGGGAAAGCAACCTATATATGGATATAATACCTTCTGAGATAATTGAAGAATAATAGTAAAATAATAAGAAATATTTAATGGAAGTACAGGCTCAAAGTAACCATTTGATTTTTTTTTTTTTTTATGGGAAAACGTGTGTTAATAGTTTTTTTAATGTTGTTATGGCTAACTTTTGTGATTGTAAATTTAGTTGTTAGCTATAGTCAAGTGCCAGAATTTGCCATGAGTAACTTGTCTATATTAGCAGGTGTCTTGGCACTTACCCTATTTCTTGAAATGAACTTCCTACAAAAAAGTGGACTTTAAGTTAAGCGACATTTTTAAGTTGCGTTAATAATTCAAATTCTTTGATGGTTAAATTTCC
>JBJTOK010000064.1:0-4536 GCA_046074525.1 Flavobacteriales bacterium | reverse complement strand
TTTGAATGGATTGAAACATGGTACAACAAAAATCGAAGACACTCGGCATTAGGAAATTTAACCATCAAAGAATTTGAATTATTAACGCAACTTAAAAATGTCGCTTAACTTAAAGTCCACTTTTTTGTAGGAAGTTCAAACAATCGAAAATCCCGTACCCGGAATTTCAAACCCTAATTGATTTATTAAGACAACATCAAAGTTATATGATGTTGTATCACCACTTGAACTATATTCTATTTGATAATTTTTATAGAATATCTCGTTTAAAGCACCTCCTATTTGCTCTTTCAAATCACCAAAAGAAGATGGAATTACCTGTAAGGGTAATATGTCCTTTATTAATGGATAATATTTAGTTGTTGCCATAATTAATCGATTTTGGAAACATAAACTTTGTAAGCGCCTATCTTTATTTTATTTTGATCAGCACGTAACTTCTTGCTCAATTTCGCTTTAAGGGAAAAATTATCTCTGCACCGATAACGATATTTCTTTTTATTGGCTTTAACCGGATCAACAACATACTCAACCACTACTATCTCACCAGAAAGATTTTTATTTATTTCAGGAATTTCCACTCCCTCTGCAATTGCTAAGCGGATGCTTAGCTCTTTACCAGGAAAATTATTGAAAAGCAAAGCCGGAAATTCTTTTAACACTATTGCTTCAGATCCACACGACTCTATTTTAAATTCTCTCATTAATATTAGGTTAGAGTAAGAATCCGGTATTTTATCAAGAGATTGAACAACTATTGAATCTCCTGTCAAGAAATAATAAGGTGGTATTCGAAAAACAAGAGAATTTAAATTATTTAATTTACTTATTTCATCAGGAAGAACATCAATAGGTCCATTTGCCGTTCTTATTTCCAACTTTTCTAAGTTTATAAATCTTCGCAGCGATCTCGGCATAACAACAGCAGAATCTATTTTATAATCAATCTGTATTCTTAAATAATCTAATTGATTAAAATTTAAATCACTTAAAAAATTTTCAATAAACACATCACTACCGCTAATTACTAAGCTTTTAACTTCCAATTTTTTAAACGAGGCATTTTTTTGTTGATAAGCCGAAAAAGGCGCGTTAGAAAACTCCAAATCAAGAGACTCCAACTGAAGCGTATCTTCAAAAAAAAGAGACCTATATGCTTGAGATCCACTAATATTCAGTTTTCTTAAGTGGACCATTTTAGGTATTCTCCATTTCCCTTCGTCATTAATATGAACATCCAACTCCTCTATATTCATAGTAGAGAAAATTTTTAATGCATCATTTAATTTCTCAATGAGAGCTGAAGTAGCATGATCATGGAAATCACCAATTTTCAACTTTTTAAGTTTAGCCAACTGCCATAACTCTTCTTTGTTAGAAAGAAGAATATCCATGTTTTTAAGCCCCTCTGCCTCGTTTAAACCTATATACAAACAAGAAACACTATCCTTCTTTTTAATCAAATCGGAGAAATTTACTTTACGATAATTATCCCCAATCACACACTGGAAGGTCTGCCCATATCCATTTATGCAAAAAAGAGAAAAACACAATATCATTTTTTTCACGCTCATACTATTTTTTTTAAATCGCATTTTCACCCATTATTTGAATAATTACTCTTCTGTTAAAATAAATAGAGTATTCCAAATATAATGGTGTTGGAACTTTATTTGCATTAGTTGTATTATTCCCAAATGGAAAGTCCCATTTCCCATCTTCGTATGGTCGAAGACCTCCAATATATTGATCGGGATTTCCCAGTCCGTTACCTGTTAATATTAAATTGTTAGGTACACATTGATTTATTTCTAAGTCAAAATTAGTGGACCCTGGCATGCCGTTGGAGTTATTTTTCACACTTGCCTTCCAAATCTTTTTCCCGACAGCGTCTCCTAATCCATATGCTGCATATGAATCATTGCTAAAACTAGTTGAGAGTTTATAATTCTGTCCCCCTGTAACTACATAATGCCGACTAAATACACTTTGGTCATTAGCTGATATTATAGAATTATTCGCCCTTATACTTACAAGAACATTTCTAACTTCATTAATATTTCCAACTCCGGTAGCGGAACCTCCTAGTTCAAGATCATAAATCGTAGGCTTCGCTCTCATTAAAGGAGGAGTAGAATTGGTTACATTGAATATATCTAAAGATGCAATTTGATTTGTAAGTCCACCTCCCGCCCCCGTGTATGTATTGACAAAATTTTGAAAATTAATTGGGTCGGAATTTTCTTGAACAGGAGAACCTGTCGGCAGCGAAGTTTCACCTAAATAAGGTGAAAAACACCCTTCAACCCTATCTGTTTGAACTGTTCCCGTAGCTGTATCCTGCCTTCTCAAAATCATTAAATGATCATTTAAATTCCATGCCGTTGTAGATGCCTGGTAACGATGATCAGAGTACAAAGCTTCCGTACTATCATCCTTCCCTATAAAGGACCCCCGGAAAATATAGTCCTGAGTTAAATCTGGCACACCTGAATCTGCCCCATAATGTTTCCATGAAGGAAAATACATAAATCGATCACCTCCAATATCTTGCGATTGTATTCCACAAATCACTTCTATTTGAAAAGCCGTAATAAAACATGTGATTTTTTCAAATAGGACTAGTCCTACATAATTTACCGGATTTTCGGGACGATAGTACTTATGAAACTCTACAAAAGTCGGTTGCTGACGAATTGCCTTTAGTGGGCTCAATGGAGCAGTATTTGTAACTGCTATGGTCGGTACAATCTCTATCGTACTCATCAAATTATGCATCCAGCTATATCTTTGTGAATAATCACCATCCTTAGTTCCATCGTGATACATTGGCATTGACCCTCCTGTACCATTATCTAAGAATCCACCAATAGTAGGTGTCGCCCCTGTTAAAGAATCATTCACTGCAAATCCATTATCCAATGGCGTAGGAGGAATTACATAATGTGTATTAACTCCTGCTGTAACAGATCTTCCCGGCACAGCACCCTTGTACACTTCATGCGTAGTTAACCCATAATAAACATACCTGTCTTTTAGGCCTAAAATATGTCCAAACTCATGCGCAGGAGCATAGTAATGACCAAGAGGGACATAGGGGTCATTACTTCCTGCACCCATTGCATTAAGGTTAGGATCATAGTGGAGAACGCCCACTCCTCTTCCTCCTCCATAAACAAAAGACCTATTATTCTGTCCTGTCCCCAATGATGCTGTAACTAAAAACAAAGATTCGCCTTCATTAAGTCTAATCAATTGCCTCATCGACGCTTCTCTTACCTCAATTCCACTAGCATCAACTATATATTTTCTATCAAACTGAAGACCTGGGCCATCCGCAGGATTATACACATTCCCAATTCCTTTATTTGTAGTGCTATCCCATATTTGATGAATCACATCGTCAACGTAGTGTTTGAACTTGCAGAAATCCTCAGGGATCATACCATCTCCTCTATACAAATACACAGTTGCTTTAATTCTTTTGGCGGATACATCTGTAGAAGTTTGAGATTGCATCTCTTGTATTTGCTCTTCGAAATCCTGAAGACCTAGATCTTCTATTTCAAATGGCTTCCCCTTTCTAATAACCGTTCTTGAAATCACTTTATCAAACAACATTCTAACCGCACCTCTTAGTTCTCTACGATAATTTAAAACACCTGTATCGATTTGCGTTAATATTATTTCATTATTATTCAAAGGATCTACTATATAACCTCTCAAAACAATTTCACATTCGTGGTATGTATATAAAGGATTAGCGGCATTAAAAAAATTACTATGCTGTATACCCAAATAGATAGGAAAACCAGGCAGAAAATTAGAAGTTGTAGAAAAGCCAGTAATAGTTGTATAATCAGCTGAACTAATCTTTAAGAACATAAAATCATCAGCATTGGCAGACTTAAAAGATGAGATTGTGGCACTTTGTACATTTGTAACAGAAGCAACCTCAACGATACCTACGCCAGGAATATTTACATTATTTGCAGTAAAATCAAATCCTAACTTATTTGCAACCCTTGCTA
The DNA here is from genome assembly GCA_046074525.1 of Flavobacteriales bacterium. Classification (GTDB taxonomy): domain Bacteria; phylum Bacteroidota; class Bacteroidia; order Flavobacteriales_C; genus JAHEZL01. Next base: position 505 of record JBJTOK010000064.1, on the reverse strand, counting down.
AAAAAGAAGTAGAATCATCAACATCTCCAACTAAAGAAAACTTCTGATTATTTATTATGTTATTACCGAACAATTTGTCGTAGGGAAAAGCAAACAATGTAACATCTCCATTAGAATCAATTGCCTTACCAACATTCGCCATAAAACTTTGCCCGGTAGAATGCAGTGCATCAACAAAAATTTCTTCATAATACACTTTACTCGAAGAAACCTGAGTAGTCTGGTTAAAGAAATGTATGTCCATTTCAAAGGGGCGAAAAATATTATCCAGGTCATATAAAGAGTTTGGAGCCAGCATAGGTACCCCTAATACTGGCAGAGGAGGACATTGAGGCCTTTCTCTCATTATCTTCATCCTAGTATATGTATGCGTCGGTCAAATTGACCACCGTTGGCCGGTTTAAACTGACCAGTGCGTGCCGGTTTAAATTGACCACCCTTGGTCGGTGTAAATTGACCACCTAAAAAGGCATCAAAGTTCATACTGTAAAGGAACCAAAATCAT
>JBJTOK010000063.1:0-51007 GCA_046074525.1 Flavobacteriales bacterium | reverse complement strand
TTTTAAGATCTTTGACATACATTTTTTTTATGGGAGTGGTTTTTGACCAAAAGTCAATTTTTTTCCACTCCCTTTTTTATTTCAAAGACTGAATTATCAATAGATCCCGGTGAATTAATGGCTTAAGTTGACGGCTATGGGCGCTGTCCCTCATTTATTCACTTTCCGTTCAACACCAAAACATTACTGCTTCAGCACCGAGTGGCGGTTTGCAACCTCCGCTTGCTCAGCGATTGCGATAGACCTACTATCATCTCCTAGGTAACATTCATTTACTTTTCACGTGGTAAATGATTCACGGCACAACTCGGCGAGGCGGGGGAATTATAAATTCAATCGAAAGCCCAACTCAACAGTTGAAAAGATAGATTTATAACTATTTGAATATTCAATTACTTCAATAGCTGATTGATTATCTTTTTTTGAAGTATAAATTGATTGAATAGAAAATTGCGAATAATAAGTACTCAAATCTACATTTATACCTATTCGTTCTCCTGCTAATAAAAATTCATACCCTAATCCAAAACTCACGTTTGCATAAGCTCCAGTATTATAATGATTTTTGGAATTAATTGATACTTCTTCTACTGAGAAGCCATATATCGTGGGATCATGTGGTTGGAAAGTTACATTTAATGGATTAACTGTATGAAACTCTATACCAAGCCCTCCCCCATATCTATATTTTAATTTATTAATAACTTCCAGCTCTGAATTTCGAAGAAAAAAACCAAGACCAATGGTACTATATTTTAGTTGGAAGTCTTGCATGAGCTCTTTTGTATTTTTCATTGTTTTGAATATCTCACTCTCTTTTACCGCATTAAAGTGATATCTATATTCCCCTCCAATAAGCATGGGTTTCTTTATATCCAATCTTATTCTTAAACCACCTCCATAAGAAGGAAATTCAATATCTTTTTTTTCTTTATTGACATATAATAGTCCGCCCGCCATTCCGTATACATCAACACTTTCCACTTTCACTTGACACATCAATATCTCGTTAATAAACAATAATAAAAAGAATATCAGATAACGAAATTCCTTCATAACATTAATGGTATGGACTATTTTTATGCCTTCTTCTTTCACCTTTCATCTGTTTGCTCGGAAAAATAGTCCTTGTCAAAGAAATTTGCAAGTACGCATACTCTTTATCATAGGAGCCATTTAGTTCAGGTGACTCAACTACATACTCATGAATAACCCCCTGAAGCATTTGCCTCCTTAAGTCAGACTGAAGCCCTGCACTAATTGTGATTTTCTGACCTAATTTCCGATCATTATATGCTAAAGTAAGTCCCATATACGTTCTGTATTCGCCATCATATCTTGGAACATCCACAATTCCATTATCTGAATAATACCCTTTTGTTCCTGGTTGTTGAAGATATACTTCATTTTCCATTTTTCTATGCGGAGTATAACCAAATGCAGAAATCAATGCCCCATATTTATAATTATTGGACCATACTCCCAACGTCATTGCTTGAGTAAGACCTCCATCAGTCTTATTGAAATTTTTGAACTCTGCATTATATCCAAAACCAGGGGTTAAAACATCATTATTAAAGCTAAACTGACCATTTAAATTACTACTCATTTTCCAAAAAACATGAATGGTCGATGAAATATTACTTTGCCTACTTAAATTCCCTACATTAATGCGAGGTTCTATAGAATATGCAAGAGAAAACTGTTTATAGTTATAACTTAAAGTTGTACTCCCTACAACATTCCCTCCTAAACCAAAAATGGAATTTTGACTTAAGTTTCCAGTTACAAGTAGTCTATTATAAAATGAAACACTATTATTACCAGAACTCCATAAATTATACTTAGCATTTATATCAAAACCTATTCTATTGGTTTCAGTACCTACATTGAGAAATGCATTAACATTTGTACTACCGGTTGTTTCAGTCTTACCTCCAGTTGTCTGAGCTTGATCTTCCGCCTCTAAACCTTCAATTTCTACAGCATTTGTCACTCGATTTTCACTGAATGCATATACTGAGTTATGAGGATACTGCTTTGCCAATGGATCAACGCTTAAAAACCTGCCTATTCTCGCATCATGAACCCTATAATTAAAAGCTATAGCCCCATCTAACCACTCTTCATCAGTCTCCTGAGCTTGGAAACCATATCTATATTTTTCCCCACTATAATTCCTTCCCGGCATCTCCATTCCAAATGGATAGTAATCTGTGATGGATAATACATCTGCCGTTTTTCCCGTGATGGTATTAGATGCGATAGTTACCAATCGTGCGTCGCTTACCACTACCCTCACATTACCTAAATGATCTTTCAGTTCATATTGTTTCTCACCCGTGATTCTATTCTTCATCACATTCTCCTCAAAAGCTTTCTCCAATTTCAACACCTGCATTGGAAGTGCTCCTGTGAGTACATAATCAGTCAATGCTAATAAATCCAAATTGCTTTCCTGAACATCAGTTGTACTAACTGTAAGCTCTGCCATTTTATCTGGATCTGCAGCTATCGCTTTATTTAGACCCGGTAAATAAACCTTCGTATTGATCGATCTTCGAGCATCACCTTTAATCATCGTATTGGCTGCATCGATGTACTGACCATTTTTATTGTAGTACCACAATTGCAGATCACTACCTTCATCGTTTGTACGATTGATTGTGGATTGCTGATTGAACACAACATTTCCTGCATCGGTAAAATCCAAGCTTCCTTTGCCATAGTTACCTCCACTGCTAATCATCGTCACCACTGACCCCGGAACAACTTCTGTTCGGCTGGCTTGTAAACCTAAGAGGGTTATCTCCATTTCCTTGTGCTCAAAACCACCCAACTTCTTCTTCTTGTTGTACACCAACAAGTATTTCCCATCCTTACTCAGCTGAATCTCCCCTTCACCCTTTTCATCCATACCGGCTATCTCTGCCATCAATGTTGGTGATGGAGAACCTTTTTCTCCCGTTTTGAATTCATAAACCAAGACCTCTTTCTTGCCTAATTCAGCTTGTACTACTGGAGCATTGTATCTTGTTAAATACAGTAGATTTCTTCCTGTCATGCCATCTTCCATCGCTGTCATGTGGTAGCCAATATTATTGGCACCGGCAAGTGGAACATTTTTCTCTACTACCTCTCCCATAGGAGCTGATGCTGTTCCAAATCCTTCTTCACTTAAATCAATAAGATTGTAGTACGCTACTCCATTGTCATCCACATTGAACAAGAGATATTTTGATTGCTCACCCTGAACTTTCACCACCAAACTCTTGCTCTTCGCTGAAGCCTTAATACCTTCTGCACCTTTCATGAGGTTGTGATTTTTATCGAGTAGTAAAGTCACAGATTGGTTACCTAAGTAATTCTCTGGCGCCAGGTGGTAAAACTGAATTTCTCCAGACTTGTTCTCCACTATACCAATGTTATTATCTACCTTACCAATGAAGCTACTAATCACACCCTCTGTTTGTGGAGTAATATTGTCCAGCTGCTCTATTTTTGTATCAACAATATCTTTATTATCTACCTTATCAGAAGATGATCGTGGTGCGATCCAATGGTAAAGTGCGCTATTCACTTTCACCCCATTGATATCAAAAGTGATATTTTCGATATCAGATATGCTGCTTACAGCAACTTCCTTCAGCAAATAATCATTGCTGATTTCCATTGGAGAAAGCATACCGATCCTGTCACTACCATAAATATCCATTTCTTTTACTCTGAAGCGAACCAAATATGATCCAGGTGTTGATCCTGCCACTACTTTCCTTTCATATACCGCAAGGGTATTTCCACTGGCGTCTTTCAAGTAAAAGAGTTTGTAATTCTCAGTAGGATCATTTTCATTTTTCACTACATCCTTGATCACCCTATTGCCCATTGCATCGTAATGAAATTTCATCCGCAGTTTAAAGGTCTCAGCATTAGTTGATCTATTGATTTCAATTTTATCTACTTGCACTACTTTACCTGCAATATTCCAGGTGATGAGTGTTTTGATTTTGTGATTTACAGTCGCATCATCCTCTATCTCCTCAATCAAATTTCCTATATGATCATAGCGATAACTATGCTTTCCATGAATATCCTTCTTGTCATTGCTAGGATTAAAAATCTCTGCGTCTTCTACCCATTCCAGTTTATTGGTTTTAACATCATAATCATTGTCATTTATATCTTTCTTACCAACTACTTGCGCATAGTGGTAATTGAGATTATCCATACCATTGTTGTTTGAAGCATTATGCTTCACTACATTGGTTAAAATATTTCCATTGGCATCATAAGTATTACGCGTAGCATAACGACCGGTATTGTCTGCTTGCCAACTGATCGCATTTGGATCAGTTGTATAAAAATCACTATTCTTAATCCTATTTAGTTCATCATAGCGATAAGCCTTTCCTATCATTTTCCCTTGATATGGATCAGATGTCATTGCTATATTTTCAGCCTGACGATAGGTCCAGTTACTAATATTTCCGTTGTATAAATTGCCTATGCCATAGCTATGGTAATTCGTAGTAGTATTCCTACTATCAAATACAGAGCCCATTTTAATATAATCTCCTTTGTAATAGCCCAAACTCAACCCCATTTGATCTGGAAGAAAATTTTCATTTACAGATGCTAATAAGCCATCTTTACCAGGATCATTGTTACTTAACAAATCAGGAGAGTTGATTCCCTTTAGCCAACCATGGGCTGTGTAAGTATAATCTCCTCCCTGTATTTTATCTTCCCCTATTTTTGTTCTTCTTAAAGCGCCATGTATTTCATAATCATAACTCGCATCCTTATCCCATAAATATCTGTCTCTTGAGGTTTCCACACTTACAACACGGTTTTCTTTATCATAAGAATATCGATGGAAAAATTTATCAGGTCTCATCTCATTGTACTTCACCTGCAAAACATTTCCGCTTATCAAATCATAATCATAGGCAACATAATTCTTTGTAAATCCTGGTAAATCTTGAACTATCCATTCCACATTACCGTGTGGATCATAACTATAATAGGTCGTCATCCGATCATTCAATGTATTCTCATGACTATCTTCGTCTGTATATACATAACTTACATTATTCAACAAAAAGCGTTGGGACTTACCAAAGTAATCTACTACTGCCGCTTCATCATATACTGTTCTAATAATCTTGGAACGCGTACTTAATGCGGAAGGGTAAGACCAATTACTCATGTTGGTGGTAATATCACTTTCACTAATACCCGACACCACACCAGATTCTGTAGGGCGACTTAATTGATCATACGTTATATAAGAATACTCCTCATCTATTTTCTGTTGAGCGTTTTGGCTAAAACGCAACAAACCTGCTTCCGTGTACCAGAAGTTTGTTTCATTTCCATCTGGAGATCGTTGCCAAACCAATTGACCTAAGCTATTGTACTTGTATCTCGTTTGGAACTCATGCTGCATGTTAATTGATGGATCTTTCTGCAACAGTTTTGTTTTATCTGCGTCGCCGCCACCAACACTCAAATCATAATTGAAAACCTTCACACCTTCAGGCGCTACTGTTTTCACCAAACGACCAGCTCTGTCATAATAGTAAAGCATGTAGTGATGATAATTCGCTGTTTTCTTTACAGAGAACTCATCTTTCATCCCTTCAGGATTGTAGCAGGACTTCACTACATCGTTCTTAGAGATGTTCGCCAGAGTCGCCTTACACTCATCCAACGATTGGTACAAAGTGGTTTTCACACTCGATACAAATGTTTCTGCTTCCGGGTTTGGAACATCAACAACTGTATTTGGGTCTGATACTTCTGTTACTTTCTTGAAGCGGAAATGTAATGTAAAAGTCTTGTCTTCCGCGCGGCTCTTTATCTCAAACTCCTGCGACAAATCTGATTTACACCCTTTCGCATCTGTTACTTCTACCACGTAGGTTCCACCTTGTAAAGTGATAACGGTATGTGAAGAACTACTTTCTTCATCCTTGTAAACTTTGTCATTGGCATCAATTACGTGATCGCCATTAATATCGAACTTAGTTACCACTCGTTTCCATCTGTATAAGTAAGGAGTCGTTCCTCCACTTACAGTAGCTGTTGCCTGGCAAGGCAGTTCCTCACTCACGGGACCAGCATCAGTAACAACAGGTAAATTATTATCGATCTCTACTACTTTCTCATAACTGCTTGTACATCCATTGGCATCCTCTACTTCTACTGTATAGGACCCATCTTCAGGAGTGGCTATTGTTGCGGAATGACCAAGGGAAGTACTTCCTTTTGTCCAGTCAAAACTGAATGGTGCTTTGCCACCACTTACCACTGCACTTAGCTTAGGACTACGCAAACAACTTCCTTCATCGAAGCTGGTGCTTAAAGACAGAGGTGCGCCCTCTGTAAATGTCATCGCAGCTTCTCCTGAACAGCCGTAATCATCAGCTGTTACCCGAACTTTGTAAGATCCAAACTGAGTAAGTTCGGCCGTAGCTTCCAGTTCGGAAGTATTTACCGTGGCTACTGCTGGCTGGATTTCCACACCACCAGTATTGAGTTTGAACCACTCGTAGGTAAATGTTTTTCCAGCAAGCTGGCCGGTTGTCAATGTCGTTCCAATTTTAACCTTACTGTCTTTTGGTGACGGTCCGCAACTCACCACATTATTCGCGCTAACAAATACTGCCGGATGACCGATATATAAATTTTCTTTTATCAGAACACATCCGCTCGATTGATCCGTTATTTTCACTTTGTAATTATCTACTCCGCCTAATAACTCAGCGTTATTGGTAACACTCACCCCATTGGAATTAAACCACTGATAACTCAAATTACCTGTCGCTCCATTTACTGAAACATTTATTTTTCCAGGATACAATCCATGACATGGTGCAGGATCTATAGTGATCGTGTTTACACTTAAGCCATAATCCGGTACATTGACTGGTAATGTTTTCTTACAACCTGATGTGCTGTGAGTCAACACTACATAACTTACGCCTTTAGGTAAGTTCGTTACACTTTGTGTTGTCGCTCCGGTTGCCTCCCATTTGATACCATACTGAGAAGCTACTTGACCTGAGCCAAAAGTCAAAGTCGCTGAACCTCTCGATGTACAATTTGCTCCTGTTACATTCACACTTGCATTGATAGCAAGCTGACTGGTAATAACAACTGCATTACTGCTTTCCCAGTTATTACAAGCCCCTTTCACATACAAAGTATAGGTTCCTGCAGCACTTACTGTTAAATTGATTGCCTCACCAACTTCAGTACCCGATCCGTTTTTCCATTTATACTGATATGTTTCAGAAGTCGTATAATTCCCAATTTTTCCTTTCAGCAAAGTACTCTCCCCTTCACACAACAGGTTTTTTTCTGCACTTGCTGTTACCGTGATATTCCCTTTTACAAATACTTTTTTCTTTACGGTAGACACACAGCTACCGCCACGGCTGATGGTCAACGACACATCATAAGTCCCAACATTATCATAATCGCGTGTTACTGAAGCATCATCATCTGTTTCACCATCTCCGAAATTCCACAAATAAGTATAACCGCTTCCACTCGGTGTTGAACTAAAATTAATGTTTGTCCCTTTACACACCGTATTCGACGACATCGTAAAATCAGCCTGGAATTTCTCCCCTACTTTTATAGTTTTTGTTTCGCTGTCGGTACCGCATTTATTGGCAGATGTCAGTGTCACATTATAGGTTCCCAAAGATGAATAATAATGCACCGGACTTAGCGATGTACTCGTTTTAGTATCGCCAAAGCTCCAGGTGTAATCGCCGCCTCCACCGCTACCATTGACAAACTCAACTGTGTTGCCCTGGCATAAATCGGTTGCGCTGAATGCTACTTGAGGTTGACTGATTACTTTGATTTGTTTGGTAGCGCTAACTGAAGGACAACCTACCATAGCTCCTACAATAGAATATTCATATACACCAACTTCAGAAAAGTTTTGACTCAACGTTGGACTTACCGATGTTGTGTTATCCGGTAGAGTCCATGTGTAATTTACTCCGTCAACAAAATTTAAATTATACAAAGTCACAGCCGTACCACCTACCTTTTTACATATAACATCCTCACTAGATATAATATTTGGAATAGCGATAGTACCCACAGATACACTTTTTGTTATATTATCCGTTCCGCATTGATTGGTAGAAGTTAAACTCACATTATAATTTCCAAATGCTGAATAAGTATGTGAAGGGCTTTCTGAACTGCTTGTTTGATTATCGCCAAAGTTCCATATGTAATCACCATCACCACTACTCGTGTTTACAAACGAAAGCGTACTCCCCTGACAAGTACCCTGTGCGCTAAACTCAACATTAGGAACCGATATCACGTTGATTTCTTTCGTTGCGCTAACACTACCACACACCGTTGTTGCCGTCAAAGTATATACATACTTTCCAGCTGTGTAAATAACGTGACCTATTCCAAAACTCGGGTTTTTTTGATTCCATGGGTCAGTCCATTCATAAGATACTCCCGCAACAGGATTTCCATTAGACACACTCATTGACGCTCCTGTTGATGAAAGACACAACTCTTCAGCATTCGCAACTATTTCAGGAGTTGGAGCAGTTATTGTAAAATATCCTCTGGTTAAAAATTTCCTCGTACCATAAGCCCCCATATTAACATAAACATATATTGCAGCATTGGCTAAATTATTACTGCAAGGATAATCCTGTTGAAATGAAACTGCCCCACCATTCGAAATGGTTAAATCTACACTACCGTTTTCTGTATAATCAATTTCATACTTATCTACAGAATATGTACTAATAAGTTCACCAGTAAAATAAGTATTGAAAAAAGGAATATAATCTGCGACATCAAAACGAATAGTATTAAAATCCACATATGATACAGTTGTATTTATGCTATATCCTTCCGTATCATAAGTTACTAAATAGTCAAAACCAAAAGTGCGCTGACTCGCTGATAAACCTGACCAATCTTTTTCATTCATTGGATCAATGTATAAATACATCTTATCCCAGTTATGGTTAATGTTGATGTTAGATCCGGTAAATGGCGAAAAAGCTGTAGAAACCCATCCTTCATTAGATGTTTGTCCCACTAACAATGATTGCCTTGTTTCAACTCCATTTACCACATTGACGAATTCAATAGCATATTTTAAATTTGCCACTGGAGCTTTCAATGTTAAATATGCGCCAGATCCACTCACAGCACTTTTCGTAAAAGCGATTTTATCGCCCCAGTGAGACGTTGCCACTGAACGAACATAAGTCGCACCTGTTCTGTTATTTCCTAAATCCTGACCATAGGTAATCAATCCACTTTGTCCGACTATATTTAAATTACCTGATGCAGAATTAAAATCCTGTAAGAAATACGCCGCCGCATTCAGCGAAAATGCATTTGCGACAAATAACATTGTTAAAACTACTCTCCTAATTTTCACTAAAATTAATCCCATGCTAACTTCATTTTATTCTATTTCTCTTTCTCAAACTTATTAGAATCAACTCAACTACTTATTCTCCAACGCCGCAACCTTCGCTTTCAACGCTTCAATTTGCTGTTGTTGTTCTTTCATTGCTTCAATTAAAAGAGGAATTAATCCATCGTAATCTACCGACAAAACAGCGTGCTCACCCCCTTCTTTATTTTGAATGATATTTGTTCTAACTAACTCTGGTACGACCTGCTGAACATTTTGTGCAATTACTCCTAAATGCACACGCCCATCACTGGATTTTTTATACCTATAAGACACTCCGTTTAAAAGCACTATCTTACTCAAACTGTTCGATAATGGCACTATGTTTGTCTTTAAAGTAGAATCAGAATTAGATGTGTACCCATCTTCAAAAGTAGCATGTCCTAAAAAGCGGGACTTACCACATACCCATAGGTTGTCATAGTTTGTATTAGGAAGATCTTCATTACCAAGAATCACCCTTCTGTCACCAATACCTTCATTTTCATTTCCATTGTTTATATATAAAGCAGTAAAGGTTCCATTTGCATTATCCCTTGCTGCTATTTCATTCCCATCTTTTCCAATCTCTACCGACTTTAACGTACCGGTTCCTCTAAATGCAGCAATTCCTCCTCCTAGCATGAATTTATATTGATTATCTGGCTCCATACCGATTCCAATATTTCCTTGCGGACTCATAATAAACTTACCTTTGACATCTATTACAGTACTATTACTACCCGCAGCTGCAGCCGGAGCTGTTAAGATCCTGAGTCCCCCCGCATCTTCAAATCTTATTTGGCAGGTTCCTGAATTAGGAAACAACTTTACATCCGAAAGTGTGGTTCCATTATATCGGAGGTTATATGCCAACACTTTTGTACCTCCGTTATGAAACACAAAACGATCTCCAAACTGAACCAATTCAACCGGAGTAGTAGTCCCAATACCAACAGCACCTGTTAAACGACATACACCTGGTCCATTAGTAGTTTGATCCCACAAACCAGCACCATCTCCTAAAGGAAGCCAAGCCGTTCCATTATAGAAATAATATCCCGGATGATCGGTATCAGTAACATACACTATCAAACCCTGAACAGGAGTTGGCACAAGCAACATTTGCGACCATAACATCCTCGGAGGAAGAAAACCTTTCGGCGCAGAATTCGCCTGTGAACGCACTTCCAATGCAGCACAGTTTTCTGGCTGTCCGCCTTCCGGACCGATCAACACTCCACCTTGTTGGGCTTTAGCTACAGCTGACACAATCATGATAGCCAGCAACAATTTCATTTTTGGATTTTTCATTTTACTATATATTTAAAGTTCTTAATATTCAACAGTTACTTGTACAGTTTTCTTTTCGGTATAATCGGTATCGGTCGGAGTAGCTTCATCCGCCCAATCCAGCACATCAGAGGCTGAGACATTAGGACATTGCGAATCAATGTCTACTTCCAGCGCCCAGGTTTTAGCCTGTTGCTCTTTCATCTTTTCAGTTGGCGTGAAAATCTGGATTTCGAAATAATCGGTGTGTGTGATGTAGTCATTAGCATTAGTTATATCTGTACCTCTTAACCTGTAATTATAGGTAGCACAGGTCTGTGGTGCTGTACAGAAAGTATGAGCAGTGTTTGGGTTAGGGCAAAACTCTTTACACTCTGCTATAATTTTATCTACCATTTTATCTACTTCTTCCATCGTTACTACATCTGGTCCTGGACATCCTTCATCTACCTTGTAGCATTTTGAGGCCAGCATATCGAGGATATTCTGTCTGATTTCCGGTCTTCGTTTTTCACAGCCGGTATTACATGAATTGATCCTGCTGTTTCTCAATCCCACAAAATGCAAGTGATAAGCATGTTCAAGATTCACATCAATATTTTCACGGGTAAAATCGCTGGTATTTGTAGTTGATTCTCCTTCTACATATCCCGAATAGCTACTCACCTGAGTAAAAAATTTAAAAAGCTCTTCCTGGTTCCAGGTTTGATAACTTTTATCAGTGCATGGATCAGTGTAGCAAGGAGAAGCATATCTGCTGTCCTGAGAATCAGGCCCGCGATAACAGGAACCAAATTCCTTGTATTTATCAGAACCATCAATATATTCAAAGTACTTGTAAATACGTGTCGGGTTGGCCGACAGATAAGTTAGAATATAAGGATCGTTATCGCTTGGGTTCTCACCAAGTTGAAGTCTTACATTATCATTTCCATCTCTTCTGAAATTAGATGGGTACTGTTTTTCAAACTGTTCATCATCTAATTCGCTTTCTGGAATATTGAGTACCAGCTCAGCCGAAGCAGGATCCGACTTAAATCCTCCGGCAACACTTGTATATTCTATGTTATCTATTGGAGAAACAATACCAGTATGATCGCTATTATAAACGATCACCGATTTGAATTTGTATCCAACGGTATTCATAAAATGCTTCACTGCATTGTATTTGAATTTACCTGGAGTAATGTCTTCACGGAGTCTTTTTGCCATGGATCTTTTCATCAGCAACTCCATGAACCAACCAGGGCCGTCGGCATTTTCATCAGCATTCTGATCCTGCTTATCTCCATAGTTTTCTCCGTTCTCATCATTATTACCATCTTTACTATTCTCTTGGCTAACATTAGTGGTTTGCTCATTCCCTTTCATCATATCCGTTACAGAGTTCAGAGTAGTCGTCCATGCCGACCAAACATCCTTGCAGTCGTATCGATATTTGTATTCACCGTTTACCAGTTCACCATCTGTAAGCATGTTCTCAATTAACTTAGCAAAAGTTGCTTTGTCGTAACCAGGCATCAAATCACCCATGGCTGATTCACCAAACTTAAGCGCCATTGATTCCCACATCTTCACACCAACAGTTGCTGCAGGGTCGCAAGAAAAAGTCTCGGCAGGTGTGTATTTCACAGGCACCACTACTTCTTTACCACAACAATTCATCAGAGAGATTGCTTCGATAACACCATGTTCATCAACACTCTTAATAGTAATTTCCTGGTGTTCTTTGCTTATCTGGAAATTATCGTCGGTGATGCCGTAGATGGTTTTGAATTCTTCATCACTTTTATTCAGGTCGGCATTATAAGTATTCACCCACATTGGAAACCCGTCCATAGTATTGTTCTTCACCCGCTCCTCGATTTCAGCAACAATAACATCCATTACCGGTTTGAGTAATGCGTGTGTATTGTCACTTGCCTTTCCACCCGCATTTTCCATTTCGGTTTTTCCTTCGGCAGAAGGAGTGAGTTTTTTATAAATCACATAACCACCAGCCTCCAGCTCCTGGGTTTCCATAGGAAATGCAAGCTCATTGATTTGTGCGCAGGTTTTGTTTTGAATAGCAATGGTTTGTTGTACCTCTCCAGTGAATTGCGATTTGATAAGAATAGTAAGATCATATTTACAATCACCGTCCATTTGAGTACAACCTACTGTAGGTGAATTACAAGGCATAGAATAATTAATTTCAAATTTCCCTGTAGTTTCCAGCACTGCATTTAAAAAGCTGGTTACTTCTGCTTCTGAAGTAGATACATTCGTACCGTAATACACTATTTTGAAGTTCGCCTGATTATCAACTATCGGATCCATCAGATTCTCCCCAAGTTTATCTTCATTTTTAGCGAGACAGGTAGCAATGGTTTTTCCTTCACAGATATAAGTTACCGTAGTTACATTGTTCGGATCGGTAGTCAACACTTTCAAAACCTTTTCAGGGTTAGGTGCTTCATCACCGAAAATCCTCAGCAATTCGGCAGCTGTTGCATTTTCATATTGCGTACGGGTTGTTCTTCCCATGGTGGTGGTAGGATCAGCGGTTTGAGTTCCCAGTGAATGCGTTTTTCCCGGAGCAGATTGTTCGGAAACTTTACCGATTCCATCATTGTGATACAAAGTACGACTGTAAGTATAACCCTGCATATCGGCCCCACGGTCGTTCATCGTGCTGTTGCCCGAATGATAATCGTCCACTTCACCCGTTACTTTTGAAGGATCGCGTTGCTTGGCATCAGTATCAAAATCTTTTGCTGAATACAAAGTCCCATCTTCATTTTTCACGAAGTTTGGTTTATAGCCATTCAGCTCGCCATTGGAAGGAACAGGAACAACTGTTAAAGAAGCCCTTCCCGAATAATCGTATACCGATTGCGCCACAGCTCTCTGGTTGGTAGAAGCGATATTGCTTTGAGTTTGCTTGGCCTGATTCAACCCATTGGCGTAGATGATTTGCTCCCCTGTTTTCATCTCCTCGGAAATCACGCGGGAATAAATCCAGTTTTTATCGTCATCCGGATCCGTCATAAAAAACATATAAGGATGTCCGCTTTGCAAATCAGAAAAAGAATAGGTCACCACTTCCCCTTGCAGAGGCGCGGTACTCCATGCGCCCCAGTTCTGATCGTTAGCGAGAGCACCGGTATAATAATTTCCAATCGGACGAACCCTCCACAGGTAATAACCATTTCCTTCAGCAACAGTAAGGCGAACCGACTCTTCCCAGTCTTTGGTTTCTATGGTGAGTGCGCGTTTCCAGTCGACAGTGGTCTTTACATTTTCCACCACCGAGTTATTGATTGCTTCTTCGTTGAAAAGGCGCAGCAACTGCACCTGGTAAAAAGGAACAACGCCATCTTTCACATCCACGAGAGTGGCATTATTTTCTTCTTTGGTAGCCCAGGAGAAAGTGATGATTCTTCCCGGCGTAGTGCTATTGGCACCTGCACGTGACGGCTGATCGAGCTGCACCTGTGCTGTAGCCACATCCACTGCCAACTCACGGTTCCAGGTTACATTCACCTCGAACAATGCCTCTACCAAAGCCTGAACATCAGGAGAAATCTGAGTACCTGTAGAATTCACGATAGTCACTTCTACCGTCGGCAATACCGCCATGTCAGGAAGTTTGAATACATATAATTTTTCAGGAGAATAGTTTTCGAGAACAAAGTTTACTGTCTCATCCTTAATGACATTGGCGTTCTGGTCGTACACCTTGAAGTTCAAATCGAACTGCAGCTTGAACTGGTTGCCGGTAGGTGTTTGTCCGGCCTGCAATTGATTCGCATAACCGAGCTTATAAAAGTCGACACCTTTTTTCAAATCGGCTTTGATCCACACTTCACTTTTCGTGAGTTTGTAGGGCAATGCCGTAGGCGAATACACCGCAGCATTATTCGCTTTATTCAAATCGGGATCGGGAAAATTCACTACCGTTCCCCAATTGATGGTGGCATGTAATCCCAATGACAGGAAGAGCATTGCTGCCGACAGCAATGAACTTTTCACACCAATACTTTTGACTAACTGAATCATATTACTTCTATTTACTATTCTTATCAATTATTTTGTATCCCTTGTATTTCGCGTTCAACACGCCCTTTTTGGCAAACACTTTTTTATAGGCGTTCTTGCCCACTTTTTCGGAAGAAGTATATTGCTCCTCCTTGATGGTCACTACTTCATATTTTTTTGCATTGGAAGCATTGTAAAACACTTCCGATTTCACCACCCTGTTTTCGGCGGGACAATAGTGATACACCATTTTGTTCACACCCACTGCAGACTTATATTCATCGAGAATAAAAATCTCCAGCCTCTGGATTGTTCTTTTATTTTCATCCACATAAGTGGTGAGTTTTAAAGATTTGTACAAGGTGAAAAGCGTATCCCTGAACATATTTGCGGAACCCATGGTATTGTCTTGCGACTTCGCGAGTGTAGACGGAGAAACAAAAACCGACTTGATGTCTTTCGCCACCACCACCAGATTCAGGTTATCGTGATAATACTCAGCTTTAGCAGTAATGAATTCCCTGTAGTCCCTGCTGATCTTGATTTGCACATCCTGGTTCACTACAGGCTGCGCAACACTGTCCCAGTAAGCCAGCGTCATATTGTACTTGAATGAGTACACCTGTTTAGCCGCAGGCACTTGCATGTTGCCCACTTTTTTACAGTAAGTCTTCACTTTTTCCAGGCACTTGAATTCCTCATTTTCCTGTTGCGCAAACAACAGGTTAAAAGAGAAAACAAGTAATGCTATTAATTTAAAATGCTTCATATTATTTCGGCTGACGCTTGATATTGTATTGTTTTTCCATGAGTGTTTTTGTTCCTCTTTCGGTTTCTATCGACTTCCTCACGAGCTGACCTTCGAGGTTGTACTGATAGAACACTGCGAAATGCTGATCATTGAACTCGGCCAGCAATCGGTAAGTCAGAGGATCATACACATAACACATTGCTCCGGAGTGACGCGGCGTGAACTTGATATCGTCGATGAATACTTCTTCATTCGCCACCAGATCGTAGCCAATGCTGATGTCTAATTCGGTATTGGCGGCAATTCCCGACCAATCCACGATATGCGCTTCGTACAGCGACCACTCCCCTGTTTGCGCAACCTTGTTGAGCGGCACATTCTTTTTACCGTTCACGTTGATGTGGAAATTAGGGGTTTTGTTTTCCGCTCCGGAAGCCAGAGTGCGCTTCATCCACAAGCGAACCACACCACCATCAGTAAGCAACTGGGGATTGAGCTTCATGTGATCTTTGGAAGCATCGGAAATTTTATAGCCAACATGATTGTTGTAGCACAGCGACTTCAATCCGGTATGGGCATAACGATTGTCACCCAAAGTTCCTTCTTCAAAATACTGGAAGGTCACATCGGTGTAGCGTGCATTTTGGGCTGTCATCACAGGCAACATGTGCGTGTATCCGAATTTCACACAGGAATAAATATCCGAGTTCGGATCGGAAGGATTGATGATCGACTTATCTTCCAGTCCCTGCAGATTAGGGGAATACAACATGTTTTGCGACAACATTTTCCATTGGTTGGCTTCATTGTCCTGCTTCACTGCAGCAACAGTAGCAGACGTATTCGTCTTCCAATCGAAAAGCTCAAAATTCTCATAAGCTCCCGCATTGTTGTAAATCCTGTTGCTGTTGTTATCCGCCAAATGCGCCGACTTCGTAGAACCATTGAACACGAAAGAACCGTAAGGCAGGTACTGATTGTTCAGTTTTGCAATAGCCGCAGTGTTGGTGCTGTTGCTCTCTCCGATGCCATACTCATTCAGGATAGCTTGAATTTTCGAGTCGGAGGTATTGAACCAATTGTTATCATAAATCACAGCTGAAGCATTGATTACGTTGGCTTTGTGATTATCAAGAAGAACGATTCCTCCATTAAACAAATCTTCTGCCTTTACAGAAGTAAAAGTAATGGAACCTGCAGGTAAGCCCAACTGATTGGTTCTGATTGGGTTTGCATTGTAGGAGCTCGTCCCGAGTTCTGTAGCAATTTGCTGGAAGGTGTCATACATCCATGAAGCAGGGATATTCACGGAAATCACAGATCCATAACCCTTATTACTTCCTTGCTGACCGTTTGCATAGTTATAGTAATTATCATAGGCATCAAAAGCCTGCACTACCACCGGCTTACCGGTATACTTGTCGAAGGCCAAATTATTGGTTGTTGTTTTCACGCCTTCCAGGTAGCTTTCAGTAGAAAGCATGATAACAGGGTAAGAAACGACCCTCGTAGTAGCATGTGTTGCAATTTGATTTTCATCATAACTAAAAGAAGGCATTAAGGAGAAACCTGGTTTTACTGCAATACCAAAATCTATATCGATCTCTAATTTAATATCCATACTTTGATCCTGTACCTCTTTCATCTCCATAGTAATATCTTCCTCCCTGCCCGGATAGCCCAATTCATAGCGATACTTTCCAGTTGGTTTATCATAATACATCATCTTTACTTCATTACCCGGAGTAGCATAAGTATACTTCTGGTAGGAAGTTTCTCTGGAACCTACCTCTCCATATTTACCGGTATGAGTAGATGTCTTTTTTATAGTTCCATTCAAGGCATGAAGAGTAAACACCATTCCTTGTGCTTGCCATGCCTTTTTAATAGAATAATTGATAACGGCTAAAGGAAGATTCATCCAATCCCACGCATCCCCCTTACTCAGGTCGGTTTTACGGGTACCATTTGCTATAGGATAATCCTTATAAGTATTGTATTCATTCACCACATAACCGGTACCGGTTTTGCCAGTGTGAATGTTTTGCATCACTACTCTGGAATGGCCAACGGAAGCACCTGGATAAACAGATTCTCCCAGCGGGCCTTCCTGATCAACATTCTTACCTCCTGCAAAAACCCTATGAAACCAACCATCTCTGTGACGATATGCAATATTGAATAAAGGATTTTCATCGTGTGCGGCTGACGGCTCATTGCTTGTTACACCACTACTTTGACCATCTTCAGTTACATAAGAATATTCGGTGCCATATAACACTTCATCATTGGCTTCGAGACCTTTATCATACATCAACACTCTTTTCACACGAGCACCATCTCCTTTTTTAGCAGTGAGTAGCGGCACTCTCAAATAAGAGTTAGGATGACTGATTGATTGACAAACTTTATCAGGGTTAGGTGTTCCGTAGCTGATACTTCCACCTCTTTCAAAAACAAAATCTAATAAGGTACTGCTATGTTTCCCGCTTTTCACCACATCATCATAAACATCCTGAGTGCTTTCAGTAGAAGCCATCAGTCCTTTGTACTCCCTATCGATCACTTCCATCAAGCCGTTGCAACCGTACTCATCTTTTCCTCCAAAATTGTACACGTAAGTCTGATAAGCTTTTGATCGCGGAAGATAAAAGCCCTTCTCATTATCGCATAGTTCTATATAAATTCCCTTGCCTTCAACATATTCAACAGAATTAACTTCAGCAAATCCTGTCGCATATTCAGTACCACACATTGACAAATCATCCATTGGTTCCTGAACATTGTCATGCATAGTATTATTGAAACTATACAACACCTTATAGTAGATGTAATCTGTGGTAGTTTTATTAGGATAATCGACCTTAGGTTTAAAATGGTTTTTCAAAACCTGAACATATTCAGCGATTTTAGCATCCGGAATGCCCAAAGCTTTATGATCAATATAATATCTAGGCCACTCCTCATCGTCATCGTCTTTACCATAAGTATCTCTTTCACCATCTTCGAGCGTTGGATCCACCTTAATAAGATTAATCATGGCCATAGCCTCTTTATCCTGTACAAACCTGTAATCTTTCGCTTCATACTGGAAAAGTATTTCTCCACCGGAAGGCAATTTGATTTGTTTCAAGTACCAGTTGGCAGGATCATAATCCACCATAGGTGTTTTAGATTGGTCGGACCAAGCCTTTAATTCTTGTAATCTTTTTTCACCTCCAGGCTGGAAATTTCCCCATGGATCCAATCCATGTTCATAGGATGGATTTTCTTTCTCTGCTGCTAAAGTTTCAGCATAATTAACTATTTCAGGATACTTGGTTTTGATTTCATCACTTGTAAAATCCTTTGCTCTCTTATACTGGTATTCAAATTGATAAGGCGCTGATTTTATTTGTTCCACACCTTCATATTCCATCCATAATTTTTTGAGCGTCAGCTTTCCTCCTGTAGTCATTTTATCGTTCCCTGCTACGGAATTTGGTGTATTGTGACACAAAGAATAATCGTACTGAAAACGGGTAACCTGCATAGGTTTCTCCATTTTACTCTTATTGAAAAGTACTATTCTATCGAGGTACTCCAAACGCTGTGTTCCCTGTGCTGTTGGAGAAGTACCGGCAGTAGTATTATCGGCAGCGCCTATGGCATCATCTCTTTGTACTTTTCCAGGCAAGCTAATTCTATTCAACACGACTTCTCTATCAGTATCACTCAACCCCAAAGCATCCAGCACATCTTTAAACTCCACTCTTGCCGTCTCTTTATCCATTTCATTGGTGACAAAGAAGGCGATGTGCGTTTTTGTTTCAACGTATTTGAGATTATATACTTCCTTTTCGCCAGAGTTGAAAGAAAGCATATCATCTTCAAGATCAGACATAGTTCCTTTATGAACATAATAACCGTTGTAAGGAGATCTGTGACGATACCATTGGCCACTAACAGTTCCTGCTCCGTATTGTTTTCTGTAACGGAATTTTGTCCAGGCACCGATATCATCCGAAGAAGGTCCATTACTACTAAGATCAATGTAATTCGATCCTACAATCTGAGTCAACAAATAAGTTGTAGCATAAGGATCATTATTTTCCTCTCCTACCACAAAATTATTTTTCAGGTAATCAGTATGGTTTACTCCTGATTCGTATTTCAGTAAATTGACTTTATCCTGAGAAGTGAAATTGTAGTTTCTGTTTGAGAACTGGATATTTTTTTCTTTTTGAGCAAAAACCGGCAAGCCGAAAATATGCTTCATTCCACTTTCATTAATTGTAGCGTATTCAGCTATTCTTGAATCATTTATAGGATTCGAACTGAAGTCATCTCTATACTTCTTTATATCAGCACTTTTATCTAGCGCATCAACGGCTAACTCACTCATCAAACGATAATCAACAAACGAGCTTCTTCCATTGTTGATCGCATCAACTGTTGCATAACCCGGATCATTTTCAAGATGACAGACTCTGGCTCCAGGAACAAAGATGCCATTACTTGGTTTAAATGATAAATATTCATCATTTGTCGAATACTTTACGCTCCCCCCCATATCATTAGTAAAACGGAAGAATCTATTGTTATCATTTTCATCATACTGATAACCTTCAGCATCCCCCATATTCTTCCACTCGCGAACTTTCATATTGGTCCAGCCGAAACCTACATCAAGACCTGCTGCAATATCAACACCAGCTGCAAATTCGGCACCAATACTGGTAATAGTTCCTAAGTTTTCCACACGATTAGGATAAAAATGCCCTACCTTACTATGATACATGCGAAATCCACCTCCAATGCCTTCTCCGGAAACAACAAACTGATCGGCATTATTGAAAGGCATGCCAATAAAATTCTGTCTCCTGGTATAGCCTTCTTCTTTTTCAACTGTATAATCCGAAAGAATTGGAGAATATTCGCTACCGTCATTTGACTCCTCCGTTTCGCTATCTATTATAGCCTGTATCGAAGGGTTGTACATATAACCATGAACCTTAAAATCCTGCTTAGGCAAATTCGCCTTAATACTATAGCTTCCCTGATTCCCAATTCCAAAACCTAAGTTGATGATACTTGGATTGATCTGTAGATGCCCTTTATAATTATGCCCTTTAGAGAAATAGCGATCGGTGTTGGTAGTAAAATTTGTACTTCCGAAGGAAAGCAATCCATAAACACTCTCCGCCCCAAGTGAACCTCCTACTATCGCAAGAATTCTTTTTGTAATCGCTTTCAGGGTTTTACTTTTAGCGAGTGCTACCTGTGCATGTTTATCAGCCGGATTAGGCACAACCTTCTCTGATTTATCAAACAATGATTTAATTTTTTTAGAGAAATATGTACAACTGGAATTGAACCCCACAGAATATTGCCCCGCTGAACGATTAATGCTCACTCCTGCATTGAAAGACTTAAATGAGCCAGTTAAGTTCATACCATTAGAACGCATATATCCCTGATAGTTGTTGTAGCGTAAACTCGTATTAAAACTTAATCCAACACTCTCCAGCCCCAGTTTATTCATCTTACCCAAAAATTTTGCTCCTCCCAGCAAATTCTTATAATTCCCTCCCCCTTTATCGCCTTTATATGTAGTATTCGACATTAACTCCAACTCATAACTGGCCGCCCTTGTCACCGTCCAAGAAGGCTTCACTTTATTGTAACGACGAACAGCATTCCCTTTCATATCATCGGCAAATCCACGTGTGTTCCTATTAATCACTCCCGGATTCAAATCCCAGCCACCAACCCAGCTTTGTTCATCTTCCTGATTTTTTCCACTGTGGTAAGACAACGACATTGCATACCCCGCTCCATCCGGACCGGGAATGCTGAGTACCGGAATGTTGTAGGTCATGTTTCCTGTAAATGGATCAACAATATCAGTAGTAGCCACAGGCTCGAATCCTGCGAAGTCAGGAGAGGACGGACCGGAAGTGAGCGCCATCGCCACAGCGGGAAACACCAGCTCGCTTACAATATTGACTGCCAGGAACGCGGCAATAAATTTCATTTTCTTACTTTCTCTAAACGCCTTCATTGATGCTTGGTTTAAATGGGGGAATATTCTTTATGTCTTCTGTTTTAAATACAAAATTGCTGATGCCCGAATTGAATGCAGGATCATCAAATGTTACTTTCAGTTCTTCACTTTCATCGAGCGCTTTTTGCTGTAGGCTGTCGGCCGGTGTAAACGCGATAAAGAATTTTCGGGAAGCGCTTAATCCATAAGCATCTTCCATGCGCACCAAGGCCGGACGCAATTCGCCACCTTTGTATTTCATGCTGATGAATTCGGCCAATGAGAAGTTCAAATCATGGATTTTAGTTTTGTATTCTTCTACATCCGCACTGCTTCCGAAAAGCAAATCCACATCTTCTCCTTTTTCATTTTTGAGAGAAAGGGTGAGGATAAAATTCACTGAGCGACCATAAGTTTTAAGGATGCTATCGAAATCACTTTGTGTATTTCCTTTCGACAGCTCGTTGTATGCAAAATATTCTTTAGGCATGTACTTCATATCAATCACCATCGGACCGTTTTGCTTGTTTTGTACCAATCCGTTAGAAGGATCCGTCACCCACTGCAAAATATCCTTGTCGCTGGAGAGATACTTCGTGCAGCCTCCAAGGAAAAAAATCAATGCTATGTAAATTAAGCCTCTCATTTTGCCGACTGGTATTTGCTGTTTAATCCTTCCACGATAGCATCACTGATGTCAATTCCTTCTTCTGCGTACAAAATATTTCCTTCGCCTTCTGTTCCGAAAATCATGGAATAATTGTTCTCTTTCGCATAATCTTCGATGTATTGCTGAATCTGAGTGAGGACAGCCTGCGATATTTTTTCTTCTTCGGCAGCCGATTCTTCAGAAAGCGTTTTTTGCAGCTCATTCAGTTTTTGCGCATTGAAACGAATACTGATCAACAGATTCTCCTTCTCGGTTTTACTGAGTTTAGTCGCTGGATCTTTCAATTGTTTATCGCCTTCAATCACCAGTTTTTGCAAACTGTCCAACGATAGTTTACGCTGCAGATCTTTCTTCTGGAATTCTTCCACACCATCCTTAGTACCCTTAAAATTATCGAGGATTTTTTCCACATGAACATAAGCCACCTTTGGCTGATTCAGATACATTGCAGCTACTGCCACAACTACTAATCCCAACACCGCACTGAATATATAATCTCTTTTTGTCATCTTACTGAATAATGAATTGTCCGTGATATGCTTTGCTATTTAAAATAATGGTGAACTCGTAAACCCCTGTTGCTATGGTTGAAATATCCCATTGCGTCAATCCTGTACTCAAAGCTGCGCCTGTAGTAGTGAAAGCGACAGGTGTTGCCGGACTCACATTTTTCTGTACAATCGATAAATCAATGCTACCTGAATAAGTTTCCAAGCCAGTGATTTTGAACACACCATATGGAGTAGCTCCTTTTACCAGCAACAATCCATCTTTCAGCACCACTTTAAATGGATGTTCCATCTTAGGAGATTTATCGTCGGGAGTTGATTTGATGACCAATACATTATCGTCATTGATGGTGTACAAATCTTTCGACAGCGTCTGCTCGTTGCCCTCATTATCTTTAATTTTCAAATCAGAGATATCGGTACCATTCGTGATCTTAGCTACAATTTCCACCTGCACGTTATTCTCATCTTCTTTAGTAGTGATCGTTACCGGAACAACCTCATCATCTCCTTTAGTCACGAAAACCTTTTGGGTACCAGTGTTGATGGTTTCCTTTTCCGAATCGGTGATATCGGTTTTCACAGTGAACTCGTCATTGTTACCATAATTGTTGGTATTGATCACGAAACCAGCCTTACACAAAGTGAACTGAGTATTAGTGAAATCGGCTGCTGCAGAAGATCTCGTCCAGTCTTTCAATGGAGAAAGGACAACATCAGACTTGCTTGCCAGCGGAATTTTCTTCCAAACCGGACCCGTAATATCTGTTGTTCCGTCATTGTCGTAATGCGCAATGAAGTTCAACTGTCCGTCCTGAACTTTATCATAGAACATCGTCAGATCCAATCCGCTGCCCGTTACCTTTTCAATGTTGTAATAAAACTTGCTGTTGAGCTCAGTAATGTTCAATGCAACTTTAGGATAAGTGGTTTTAGGATTCGCCAAAACAAAATTGAACTTGAACTCACTGCTCGCTGCATCGCCTTTCACCACCAGCGGACGATAAATGATTTGTCCGCTTGATTTAGCTGCGAACGGCAAGAGGTAAGTATTGGTATTGTTCATCATCAACACCACATGACCATTTACATTGGAGATATATCCACCCTGAGAAAGCTGACGCATTTCTTCTGTTGTGGCATTGGCAATTGGCACTGTTCTCTCCACAGATGAAGTTGGAGCATTGAGGCGCAATTCGAAATTATCGATAGCCAATTCACTTTCGCCGAGGTGGAGTAAATTCTTCACCCGCGCTTCCAGCTTAAGCTCTTTCTTCCCTTGTCCGCTCATGCTTAAATTATAGAACTGCGTGTAATGAACACCCCTTATTTGCTGGCGACTGCCAACGAGATCAACCGTTCCGAAATTATCATCGTAATCAAACAAATCGAATTGCGATTGATTTACCCAGTCTTTAGTAAGAGAAACTTTTCCGTGATTTTCCCAACGTGGAGAAGGATCAGCCAAAGTTCCTTCATCACTGTAAACAGCTCCCACAACAGAGATCTGCCATGAAGGATTAACCGTTACCATAGTACCCACGTTATTGAAGCCCCATCCTGCACATGCTGCATTAGAACTTGGTAGAACATTCACCTGCACACTGGTTTGCAAACCAGAACAACCACCCGCACCTGAAACCAGACTAACCGGACTGGAATTTTCACCAATGAAATAAGGGTTATCACATTCCGTACAGCTTAACACTGCAGCAGGTTGCCAGGTCATATTTTGTCCGGTAGCATGCAACTGAACTGTTTCACCGTAGCACACACTTACTGTAGCCGGACCGTCGATTTTATTTCCTGAAATACGTGCCTCCACTTTCCATTTAACTGAACATCCACCGCTTGCTTTTGTAGTAGTAACTTCATAAATCTGTGTTGAAGTCAATCCTGAAATTGTAGGATTAAATGCCGTTACCGAACTCAGGTGAGTGGCTGGCGACCATGAAGCAGTCCATCCGGCAGTGTTGCTAAGCAATGGAAGAACTTGTTTCGACTGGTTCAGACAAAGATCCACAACCTTAGATTCTTCTGTGAGTTTGTCGTAATACTTCGGTCCGGTGATTACTGATACTGCTGCATTTGTAACAGTAGAACACCCATTCTCAGCTGTTCCGGTGATTGTATAGTTTGTATTGGCATCCGGACTGGCCAAAGGATTACTAATATTATTCTTACTCAAACCAGTAGAAGGCGACCACGAATAAGTAAACGCTCCACTAGCGGTGTACTGTATTACTTCACCTGGACAAATTGTAGTAGATGATGGATACGCTATAGTACCCATATTTGTAATTCCAGTAATAACAACAACAGGAGCTGTCTTCACAGTAAGTGTAGCAGTAGCACTTGCCTTACAGCCTTGCGGATTGCTTACCTCCACTGTATATTGTCCCGGAGCACTCACAGTGATAGTAGATGTAGTAGCATTGCCAGGCGTCCATTTGTAAGTAGTATGATTTCCTGCATTAAAGGTTGCCGCTTGATTTGAACAGATCGTCTGATCTGCCAGTGTTACTATAGGCTTCGGTCGAACCCCTACTGAAATCTCACCGGTTTTAGAACAACCTCCATTACCCGTTACCACAACAGTATACGTTGTAGTAGCAGAAGGTGATGCCACCGGATTGGCAATGGTAGGATCACTCAAACCAGTGGTTGGAGTCCATGAATAAGCGTAATTCGAACTTCCAGTCATGGCCACGGAAAGACTGGTGCTGGTGCCGTCACAAATAGAAGTATCATCACTCTTCACCATCATACAGCCATTGCCGTTGAAACCTGTTCCGAAGTTGGCCAACATTCTGTAAATCTTGCTGCCATTGGCAGTTGAAGACAATCCGACATACAATTTTTCATCGGCAGGAATCTGATGTTGATATACCACCTGACCGTCCACTGAGAATCGGATAGTTGAGCCTATCCTCTCAATAGTAGTTCTCATTCCGCCATGGAAATAGCTGCCTGGCAATGTAGTGATCTCTGTGGTTACGCCATTTATCTTCACATACAAAGAAGTAGAAACCTGCTTGAATCCATATTTAATATCGGTCTCGCTATTCATCTGTGATAACGTTGTAAAACCAAAAGTTCCTACACTGGCCTTCGTAACATCAACCTGCAAACGTCCATCCTGATTAGGATCAAGATAATTTTTACTTGTCGCCAAAGCAGTACCACTGGTGATTTTCACCAGATTATCTTCCTCACTAACACCTATTGCATGTTCAAAGGCCACCTTATTCCAAACCTCATAGCTTCTGGTTTTAGTGGCGTTGTTGGCATCGGTAGTTGTAAGGTCATAAGTACCCTTAATCAAACCTGAGATATCGGTGGTGCTCTGACCAGTTTGCCATTGTGAAGTATAAGAAGCTGAGTTACCACCAAACTGAGTTGCATCAATAGCCGCACTTGAACCACCATTGATATCGTTGTGTGTAATGTACGCAGATGAGTTGAGCTGGTGACCGTGACTCATTCTCACCGGTCCGAGCGGAGCCGGTGCTCCAATTAAAAACTTGGCATATAAATCTTCGTTGATATTCACTTCCCACCTTCCTCTTTCAAAGCCATTAGAATAATATATCATTTCACATTTGCCGGTTTGAGCATTTATTTTTCTTTCGAAGCGGTAGAGATCCCCGCCTTTTGAATGAGATTCAAATTCCTGACCTGTCCAGTAAGAATGATAGTATACCCTTGTGTATTGCCATAAATAAGCAGCGTACTGAATATCCCCATATTCAGTATCGGTGAAGACAAATGGATCTTTAGCTAAACCTACAATCATATAAGTTCCTCCCATAAGTGTATACTCCATCCACCCTTCTTCTCCTGCTGGAATGTAGTTGGCAGAAGCACCCCATCCATCCGGCGCTGTATTTTCAACAGTTCTCTTCAGGAAGCCTCCCGCTCCGGTACTCATGTTATTGAGATTTTTCCATACCGCTTTGTTGGCCACCACAAAAGTTTTGTTCACAACATTGTTATTGGCATCTGTAATAGTAAGCGTATAGTTGGCCGGAATAAGATTTGAAATCGAAGCAGTAGTGCTGATCACTGTATTATCTGTTCCCTTTTTCCAGCTGTAAGAGTAGGGTGCTTTCCCTCCCACAGTCTGAATTGCAATTGCCCCGCTTGGTGTTTGTAACGGATCATTGTCTGTAACAACGTAGCTCGGTTGCAACTCGTGGCCGAAACTTGCACGAACTCTTCCTAAATCAAGGCCATCAGCCGCCTGTGAAAACACTACAAACAAATCCTGGTTGAGCTGAGTCACCACTCTTCTCACTTCTACTCCATCAACGAAATAAACAATTTCCGTAACATGAGTAGTTTGATTAGTTACTCTTGCTATTTTCAATTGAGAGCCACCGTTTTTTGAAACACCATGATTGTAAACATTTCCACCGCCTTCTGACACCATAAAATAATTGCTATTGGTATAAAGCGCGTAATTGATAATATTTTTGGTGAGATCAGGGGCCGTTAAAGTAGGATTCGTAGAAAAACCAAGATAAGCGTTGTGAGCTACCCTGGTCAACTCCCATATTACCTCACCATCTTGTCCAGCAGGCAAATAAGTATTTGAGCTTCCCCAACCGGATGTAAAATCATAACCTGCAGAAGTTTTCTTTAAGCGATCATTGGCTTGCAAGGTCATTCCGTTTAAATTTTTCCATGACACTTTATTCATTACTCTAAAGGTTGTCTGGCCAGTATTACCAATGGCATCTGTTATGCTTAAAGTATAATTACCCGGAAGTAAATTAGAAACACTTGCCGTAGTTGCTCCATTGCTCCATGAATAAGTATATGGAGCAACACCGCCCATTGCCTCTATAGTGATTGAACCGTCGGCTGTTGACTCCGGATTATTATCAGTTATTTCATAATATGGCTGGATACTTCCTCCGAAACTGGTGCGGAAAATTCCTTGTTTCACCTGGCCCGTTTGTTGAAATTTTAAAAATAAATCACGGTTTGGATCGGTGGCTACCCTTCTCTTTTCCACCCCGTTAATATAGTAAGCAATGTAAGACCCTTCCCTGGCGATACGCAAAGTACTAGTTGTAAACGCATAATCGGTATTTAAAACATATTGTCCTCCTTCACGAATATAGCTTCCATTGCCAAACCACAAGAAACTATAATTAATGTCCTGCTGAGAATAATACTGAATATCAAAATTGGTAGGCAATGAAGAAAGTCCAAAATAAAGACTTGTAGCACCATTGTCTGTAGCAAAATATTCAATATAGCCATCCTGGTTTGCAGGAAGAAACACTTTGCTTATTCCATTTCCTTCCATTTCAGCATCAGTAGTGGTTTTTGTTAACACAGCATCTCCTACCTCATTCATATTTACCAACTTGGTCCAAACTGCTTTATTAAGTATAGTGAAAGACTGGGTGGTAGTTTGTCCGGAAGCATCAGTAGCTGTTACAGTATAAGTTCCTGATGTTACATTGGAAAGTGTTGCTGTTGTTGCTCCGGTATTCCAAAGATAAGTCACTGCTCCATTTTCATTTAAAGGTTCCAGGGCAATACTTCCATCTCTGTTTGCCGCACCAGGATTATTATCGTTTAAAACAGGATATACATCAAATTTGTCAGTAAAGCTGGTAGCTATCTGTAAAGGATTGGCACTCTGATATAATGCAACATCAATGAAAAATCTTTCTGATGAAGTAACTGCGTCAACAGACCATAATAGGGTTCCGTTTTTATAGTAAGAAATTGTAGATCCAACACGCGCAACTTTCAACTTATCTCCCGATATAGCACCGTCCAAAGCTAGTACCGCCCCTTTGTGAATAAGGTAGATGCTTCCATAAGAAAGGTAAAATCCATAACGGATATCCATTTTATAACTCGAATGATTTTGTAAGGCAAGGCCAAAATATTCGTGAACCGAGCTTCCAACAGTAAACTCCACCCAGCCATCCTCGCCAGGATTCAAATGATTTTTTGAAAATGCGCTTCCATTACCAACATCACTAACCGCTGTTTTCGTGAGCGTTGCACAGCTAAAGGAAACTCCATTGAGTTCAGCCCATTCGAGTTGTGATACAGTAACCTTCACCGACTCTGTTAAGCTACAGCCACCATCACCCGTTACCACTACAGTATAAGTGGTGGTTTGTGTTGGGTTCGCCACCGGATTGGCAATATGCGAATTGCTCAAACCTGTAGTCGGCGTCCATGAATAAGTATAATTTGAACTTCCTGTTGGTGTTACCGAAATCACGGTATTGGCACCAACACAAGCTGTAACATCATTGCTCTTCACAGAGGTACAAGCAATTTCCTGACCTTCGCCGAAATTACACAACGCGCTTGTTGCTTTATATCCCGAAGTAGGATTTACAATAGCAACATATAATTTCTCCGACGGAGATACTGTACGAGTAGTCCATACGGTTCCATTGACCTTGTATTTAATTGTGCTACCCTCACGAGCAATCGACAGAATATCTCCGGTTCTCAAATAAGGTCCATCGTGGAAAGAAGGGAAATACTGATAAGCTCCCTCTACTCCATCATTCACTTGTCCGATATAAGCCGTCCATTGATACATCCCATATTTGATATTCGCAATGCTTGTAGCATTCGGAGAAGTAGTAAAGCCGAAGTATCCAGAACCTGCACGATTGAATTCGAACTGTACCTCACCATCCTGATTAGGCGCGAGGAAGTTCTTGCTTGTGGCATAAGAACCTCCTGCGGCCTGATCGATCAACCCTTCGTTCACCGCGAAGTTCTGTGTATTCAACCATGACAATTTATTTTTTACATTGAAAGTTTTGGTGACGCTATTTCCACCTGCATCTGTGACGGTAACAGTATAATTACCTTGCTTTAATCCGGAAAGATCCTGGGTAGTCTGACCACCAGCCCACGAGTACGAATAAGTATAAGGAGCCGTTCCCCCATAAGGAGTTACATCAACAACACCATCAGCAGCAACATCAATATTTCTATCGGTAATGACAGCGGATGCATTCAACTGGTGACCGTGACTTAAACGGAACTGGCCTAGTTCACCGCTTTCCAACTGAAACTTCATATATAAATCCTGATCCATATTAATGAGTTCTCTGCGGTAAAGTTCTTTGTAATTCAGCGTGTAGATAATCTCAGGTTTTCCTGTTTGCGTATTGATTTTTCTTTCTACGCGATATTTATCTGATCCTCTTGAAGGCCTTGACACATTGTCTCCCCACTTGATATAATTCCAAAGCAATCCATAATATTGCATATCACCATATTCATTTACGGCATATACAAAAGGGTGTTGTGACAAGCCGATATACAAGCTATTACGGCAAGTACTGATGTATTCCATAACGCCTTCCTGACCGGCAGGAATAAAATTCGCAGATTGCGCCCAGCTGTCGCCACCGCTTGAACCTGCAGCTTTTTTGTAGAAACCATTCGACTGCATTTCCAATTTAGTCGTCTTCACCCAAACAGCTTTGTTCATCAATGTGAAGGTTTTTGCAGAGGACTGGTTGTTGGCATCAGTAATGATTAAAGTATAATTATCAGGCATCAGGTTAGAGATAGATGCCGTAGTTGCAATCACTGTTGAACTATTTCCTTTTTTCCAGCTATATGTATAAGGAGCTTTTCCGCCCATTCCTTCTGTAGTAATAGCACCACTTGGAGTTTGCAAAGGATCGTTATCAACAATAGGCTCATAGCTGGCCTGTAACTGATGACCGAAGCTTACGCGCACCCAACCCAGATCGGTATTGTTGGTTTCCTGCTGAAATATCACAAACAAATCTTCCTGAATGCTTACTTCCTCCCTTTTGAGTTCAGTACCATTTCTGTATAATATAACATTGGTTACTCCTGCAGTGGTTTCTCTTTTCAATACAAACTCATTGGTACCACCCCAGAAATCCCTGTCGAAAGTATTCAGGTTGATCTGGTACTTAATCATGTTGACTGTTTGACCAGCAAAAAACGATATCGGATCTGAAACAAAGCCTATTATCGCTCCATTGTAAACATTGGTCGTTACAAATCTGATTTCACCATCCTGTCCGGCAGGCAAATAATTTTTAGAAGAGGCCCAGCCGTTGGCATAACCATCCGTTCCTGATTTCTTTAATCTTCCATTGGATTGCAACTGCATTGCACTCATGTTTTTCCAGAGCACTTTATTCATCACTTTCAGAGTTCTCTGAAAAGTGTGACTGGCAGCATCGGTTACTGTTACAGTATAATCGCCAGGAGCAAGATTGTTGATACTTGCTGTTGTTGCGCCATTGCTCCATGCATAAGTATAAGGAGCAGTTCCTCCAATTGCTTCTGTGGAAAGACTTCCTGTGAAATTAGCGGAAGGATCATTGTCGTTAGGCTGATCGTAATAGGTTTGAATTCCTCCTCCGAAGCTTGTTCTCAAAACACCCTGATCGCCTGGGTGTGCCTGCGAAAATTTCAGGAATAAATCTTTTCCATCATCATTCGTTACTCTATGTTTTTCCTGTCCGTCGATATAATATACGATATCCGTTCCTTCACGGGATATACGCAAAGTAGTCGTATTGGAAAAGATTCCGGTGGTAATATCATTCCAACCTCTTTTAATTGTATATACAGTTCCTTGCGCATAAAAACCGTAGGTCAAATCTCTTTCAGCTGAATTATTTTCATATACTATAGGGAAGCGCGATAATCCAAAGATAAGGTCAGTTGAGGATCCGATGTGTGGAATATAATATTCCACATAACCATTCTGTCCGGCAGGAAGATAAGCCTTGCTTAAACCCCACGCGTTATAACCAACGGCAGTAGTTTTACTCAACCTGGCAGAACCATCATCTGTCATGTTATTGAGTTTCGTCCATACAGGTTTATTCAATACAGTAAAAGATTTCTGGATACTGTTGGCTCCATGGGTAATAGTTACCATGTAGGTTCCTGAACTTAAACCCGTGATACTTGATGTTGTTGCGCCGGTGTTCCATGCATAAGTTACAGTACCTGCTTCATTCAAAGGATCGAGAGTAATACTTCCATCGCGGGTTGCAGCGGCAGGATTATTATCATTGATCACTGCATAGGCATCGAAATTAGTGGTGAAGCTGCTTTGCACCTTCATGCTGGTTCCGTTGTTGTTCAGGGACATGTCGATATACAACTCTTCATTGGAGAATCCTAAATCCTTGCTTTGAATGAGCGTACCATTTTTATAGTAATTGATGAGATTCCCTGCTCTTTCAATCTTCAGTTTATCACCAACATTCACTGTAGTAATTCCTGAACTTTGAGTTCCCCTGTATACAGCATACACATCATGCCCCTCAACGAGATACCCATAACGCAGATCCATGTGACCAGGCAAAAGATTTTTTACAGAGAAGCCCACCCAGTTGTCCGCAGAAATCTGGTTGACAGTAAATTCTACCCAACCATTTTCACTGGCATGCAAATGATTTTTGGAAGAAGATGTTCCATTAGTACTTCCGCTGGCTGCAGTTTTAGTCATGGTTTCGCCAGAGAAACTCATTCCATTTAACTCTGCCCATTCCAACTGGGAAACAGTAATTGTTACAGATCCTGTTTTATTGCAGCCCCCATCACCGGTCACTGTAACCGTATAGGTGGTAGTTGTTGCCGGACTCGCCACCGGATTGGCAATAGTGGTACTGCTCAATCCTGCAGACGGAGACCATGCATAAGCATAGTTGGAACTTCCTGCAGCTGCTAAAGAAATAGTGGTGCTCCCACCTGCAGCAATCGAAGTATTTCCACTCATAGTGAGAGTACAGGTGTTCACCAGTTCATAAGCACCAATGGTTGGTGTTGTAGTACTTCTTGTTGTTCCGTCGATGTCTTCAGTAAGTCCCGAAATAGGAATTCCTTTTCCTGAAGCAGGAGATGAAGAAAACAGATTTAAATTACCAGTAGGTACACTAATAAACTGTGGTTTAGCTCCTGTTAAAGAATGAGCACCAACAGAACCCATCGCCATGTTTCCATTAGCGAGCGAAGTATAAAACAAGTTATAATCACAGATAGCCGGAGTACTCTGGTTATTCACCGCATACGCACCTCCTGAGCTTTCAAAAATATTGTCCTGCAAAACGGAGCCTGTGAGATAGCCTTTCAAAGCATTTCCTGTTGCAGAAATTGAATTGGCCCACAAAGTAGTATTCTGTATATTGACATCGTAGATCACGATACCATCCGACACATTATAGATAACATTGTTCAGGAAATTATTAGCACTGGAACTATTCTCTATCCACAATCCCACCTTTCCACCTCCATTGAATTTAGTACCATAAAAATTGTTATTTGTGGATACATTCTCCATACGTACCATACCGCTATTCCATCCGGTAGTAGCAGTGATTATTGAATTAACAATGTTATTATAAGTAGTATTCCACATGCGCAGCGGAACTATTGTTCCTTTGATATCACAGTTGAACACTTCATGGTGATTACTGCCATAAAAATACAATCCGGCATAACCGGCATCAGTACTTGTGCATTCAAAAACACAGTTAATCATTCTCCAATAATTTGAATTATTCCCAAGGAACAAGGCGCTACTGTTGGCATTCGTTAATTTTAAATCCTTAACCTCATAATAGCCGGAGGCATCTGCATTGAAAACATAACCCGCAGAAGTTGTAATAACAGTAAGCGTTTTGCCTGCACCCTGAATAATAATTTTTGATAAAGAAGCACCCTGATCAGCCGAAGTAAAATTTGTTTGCGCCCAATTGTATGATCCTGCATCTATATATATGTGATCACCGGGATGCAAAGCTTTTTGAGCCAACAGGTAATTCATAGTAGCATAAGGATGCGCAGCCGTTCCTGTCCCGGATCCGCCATCAACACCTATTGCCGACGTATATATATCACCACTGGTGCTATTATCATTAATGTAATAATCCTGCGGAGCACAGGAATTTACTGTTATGGTAGAAGTCGCAGTGGCTTTACAGCCGAGAGCATTGGTTCCTGTTACAGTGTAAGTTGTAGTAGAAGCTGGTGTTGCTGTTACCTGCGTACCTGTTGTTGAGGAAAGCGCAGTAGAAGGGGTCCATGCATATGATGTTATGCCTGATCCCGAAGCCGTTAGTTGCGTACCCGTACCCGCACAAACTGTTGCCGATCCTGGCGTTACGCTCACTGTTGGCGCTGCAGGATCACAATATCCACCACTCATGATAAAATACTCATGACTGCTTCCATTGCCATTTACCTCACCGCTGGTTCCCAGGGTAAAGCCCGAAGAAGAGAAAGTTTTGATATTATCTGACGATACTCCGGCAAAGCTGCACGAAACATTGGTGGGCATTGAACAGGTTTTGAACCATGGATTTCCTGTACCAGGATTCAAGGGCTTAACAATTACAAACTGTCCGCCGGAGATGGTATTAACCAACCTGTTATCTTGTCCATTCCCAGTGAAAGAGCCACTGGTTGTAGTAGCCGAAGTATTGAAAGTAACATAGTTGTATTTGGAACCATTTGAAGTTCCATTGTGTGTTCCAGCCTGTACCACAGGCGTTACACTGAAACCTGTTGCGCTGATACCAGCTATAATTTTTTCATCTCCCGATAAATATCCGCCGCTACTGAATCCAGAAGGATTACCAGCATTGGCGCCATCAAACGAATATTGTCCGGCCGACAACTGATCCCAATAAGACCCCTCTCCAAAAACCCACACCATTTTTGGCCGTGAGCCAGTGTTGATATTCAAGTCGAAAGTACTACAGGTACCTTTATTGATCCAATGACCAGTGTCTCCATCAGGCGAGGAAGTTGACCATACACCACCCGCTTTTGCCTGGTAATTCACGTTTCCGTATTTTACCATTGCTCCTTCATTATACCAGGTATTATTAGTCCATCCCATTCCACAAACATTCGGGGTAAAACTTCCTACATTAATACTGCCATCAGCATCGTCCCAGGCCATGTAATAATAAGTAACACCGGAAGCATTGGAATGAGGTGAGTTGCCAACAGTAAAACCTCCCTGATCGAGAGAAGTGATATATCCTGTTTTAAGTGCTTCAGATAAAGTGAGATCTTTAGCCTGTCCGGCCGGCATCGTTGAAGTAGACACCCATGAGTGCTGTGAACTGGTTCCTGTTACAAATACTACTTCCGGACGAAAGCACAATCCTGTAATTGCTTTTCCAGATTGACCATTGCCGGTATAGCTGCCAGATACAAATATTGCGTTGGCAGTATAACTTGCCACCAGCAAAAACAGCAAACATAATTTTCTCATCTCAAGATATTTTGAAATATTTTCCTTTTAAATCCGACTTTATTAGGCTTCCCCCTCCCAAAACCCATTTTCTAAAGAAACAAAATAAAGAGACTGTATTTTGTTTTCAGAATGATCCAGACACCAGTTAGTTCCGGAACAGAGCAATAACCCTCCCGGATGGCGCAATCAAATAAATGAAACGGTGCTGTACACAGCACACTGATTCACTTTGTTTATATATTATTTACATCCAAAATCTTTGTCAATCCCCAACAAAGAAAATAGATAAGCGCACGGCGAAAATATAATTTTCTATCTTATAAAGAAAAAAATGTTGATAATTTTCCCCACCAAGCACTTCGTTTTTCTACAAAAACGACAATACATCAGACGAACTGAGGGAAAAAGCCAGATGAGTTTTCACAACTGATTTCCAACTGTTCATTAAACAGAAACGTTTCCTAAAAATAAAATCTCCGCATGTCAACACTCCTATATTATGTACAATCCTACAATCATTCCGAACAGATTCAATACCTTGCTTTTCTCTTACGTAGTATTTTTATGCTGAACCTAGATTTACTTTCATGAACCTAAAGTCCCACCTGATGAAAAATCAATTACTCATTCTATTCTCTCTATTCAGCTCAGCGCTATTTTCCCAAAACATTGCCATCGTCAACAAGAAATTTGTGATTAACGGCGACGCCAACTGTCCAATTTACTTCAATGGTGCCAACACTCCATGGGAAAGCTGGAACGACTTCGGGGGATCATACAACCAAACGAAATGGGCTCAAAACATGGCTAATTTAAAAGCCAAAGGAATTAATTCTTCACGCATTTGGTTTAGCTGCAGTGGCGGTGGACAACCCACGATCGCGAGCGATGGCACCTGCACCGTGAGTCAGAATTTCTTGAACAATTGCGATCATCTTTTCGCTCAGGCACAATCAAATGGCATTTACATCATGGCCACCATGATGTCATTCGACCATACCAAAACCGGAAATCCCAACGCCACCAACTGGCAAAACATGCTTGCCGATACTTCCAAAACAAGAAAATTCATTGATGGTTTTCTCATTCCTTTTGTCAATAGATACAAAAACAATCCTTATCTGTGGAGCATCGACCTGTGCAATGAAATTGAATGGATTTATGAAAATGGCGGTACTAAAGGCGACGCCAGCAACTGGGGTGGTGCGACTTACGCCATACTGCAGCGCTACGTAGCGATGGCTTCCGAAGCATTGCGCAGCCCGGCGGCAGAAAGAACCGATGGATCACATGTATTAATCACCATGGGATCGGCCTGCACCAAATGGAACGGCACCAAGATGCGCAATGGCTATAACGGTTCAGGATGGATGAATAATTCCGACGGCAACAAATGGAGTGATGCGGCTTTGAAAGCGCAATACAACCGACCGAATGCCGGACTCGATTTTTACTCTCCCCATTTTTACGGATGGGTGGACGGCTGGTATTCATCACCTTTTGTTAAGAGTCCGACCGACTACGGAATGGATGAAAAAGCCTGCATGCTTGGTGAGATGCCCTCTAAAGACCCCTTGCCTTCACCAGCTATGAGCCTCACTACAGCCTTCGATAATTTGAAAACCTTAGGCTGGCAGGGACACATGCCCTGGACTTCCAACCTCACTACAAACCTTACCAATGAAGTAGGAACCTTAGCTGATTTCGGTACT
Source organism: Flavobacteriales bacterium (assembly GCA_046074525.1). Taxonomy (GTDB): domain Bacteria; phylum Bacteroidota; class Bacteroidia; order Flavobacteriales_C; genus JAHEZL01. Next base: position 14,296 of record JBJTOK010000063.1, on the reverse strand, counting down.
GCAGCACTTGCTTTTAAAAACAACAATTCATCACTGGTACTCGCTACTTGTACTTCCAGCGGAATAACGGAAGCCACGAACTCACTGCTCTTTTTCCCGAATCCATCCAATAACGATTTTACAATAAAAAGCGATGGTAAATTTACTTACACCATCAGCACTATAAATGGAACTATCATGGAAAAAGGCACTGCGTTAAACTCAGTGATTACGGGAGAAATGTTAGCTAGCGGATTGTATTTACTGCAAATCACACAAGGAAACACAACAACAACTATTAAGTTGGTGAAGACTGAATAAAGAAAGATCCAGAAACAATCAACAAAACTTTTTGATTGCCCCAACGATCATTTCCTTCGGCATAACACCTGATTGCTTCCAAACCTGTTGTCCATCTTTAAAAAGAATCATGGTTGGAACACCTCGAATCTGATAAGCCTGTGCAGCCGCAGGATTTTTATCAATATCAATTTTAATCACTTTGGCTTTGCCTTTCATATCTATAGCCACCTCCTCAATAATAGGAGAAAGTTGCTTGCACGGATTACACCAGGTAGCGTAAAAATCGACCAGCACCGGTGTGTTACTATTGATAAGCTCGTTAAATCTTGACATTTTTAGTGTTTTGAATTTTTTGTAACTGTTCAAATAATTTCCTCTCCTCTTCACTCAATTTCACCGGCAGTTCAAACCTTACAGAAAGCAACATATCACCATAAGTTCCGGGGTTTTCATACACCGACATGCCCTTTCCTTTCAAGCGAAGCGTTTTGTTGCACTGCATTCCTTCCGGAATGGCAAAATTAATTTTTCCTGATGGAGTTTGCACCATGATTTTCCCTCCCAGCACAGCTGTGTACAAATCAATGGAAATATTCTGATGAATGTCATTGCCCTCCACTTTAAACTGCGGATGTTCCTGAACATGGAAAGTAAGGTATAAATCGCCATGCTCCCCATTAGCGCCAGGAGCACCTTTTCCCTTTATTTTGATTTTTTGCTCGTTGCGGATACCAGGCTTGAGATTGAGTCGTATTTTATCGCCATTCACATTGATCACTTTTGCACCACCGAGATAAGCATCTTCAAAAGAAATTTCGAGCGCAGCCTCTAAATCAGCACCTCGTGAAGGTTGGCGCGAACGACCGCGCTGCTGACCGAAAAACGACTCAAAGAAATCGGAGAAATCACCTTGCCCAAAAATTTCGGAAGGATCGCCTTCATAAGAATACCGCTGCCTTCCGCGATTATGCTGACCCTGCTGCTGTTGCGCACCCATCCGCTCATACTGCTGCCAGTTGGCACCCATCTCATCATACTTCTTTCTTTTTTCAGGATCGCTCAGCACTTCATTGGCTTCGTTAGCTTCCTTGAACTTGGCTTCCGCTTCTTTATTACCGGGATTTTTATCGGGATGGTATTTCACAGCCAGTTTACGGAAGGCTTTCTTAATGTCTTCCTGACTCGCCGTTTTCGCAACTCCTAAAATTTTATAGTAGTCTTTGTATTCCATCTCTTCAAAAATGGAAAATTGAAGGAACAAAAGCAGTGACGTAGATCAAATAGAGGATTGATTTAGGTCAGGAGGAAGAATGGTTGCGCATAAGCCGCAAACTTCGTGCGCGGGCCCGAGTCAGGATGTGGGCCACGTGTTGGTGGTGAGCCAAAAAGCGCGGCCGGAGGAACGGAGGCAACGCGTTTTTGGCGAGGCGGGCCGAAGCATATCCTGGCTCTTGAATTTTTTTGCTTACTTTTTTGTTTCAAGACAAAAAAGTAAGTCTTGCATCTTTGAAAAGAAGAAAGAAAAGAGGTTGCTTCGAAGACCGAAGCTTCGCTTCTCCTCTTAATATCAAATCTCCTCGCAATGACGATCAGGAGATAATGACGGAGTAAACAAGCATAAAAAAACCCGGTCGAAACCGGGTTTTCATTTTCTTAATTCAAATTCGGCTGCGGTGTAAGACGCAGATAAGGCTTCACTACTTTAAACCCTTTCGGGAATTTAGTTTTCGCATCTTCAGTGCTGATGGCCGGAGCGATCACCACTTCCTCACCATGCTTCCAGTTAGCTGGAGTTGCCACACTGTAATTGGCAGTGAGCTGCAATGAATCAATCACACGCAGCAACTCATCAAAATTTCGTCCTGTAGAAGCAGGGTAAGTAATGATGAGTTTTACTTTTTTATCCGGACCGATAACAAACACTGAACGAACAGTAAATTTGTCATTGGCATTCGGATGAATCATGTCGTACAACTCAGAAACCTTCTTATCCTCATCTGCAATGATAGGAAAGTTAATTGTAGTGTTTTGTGTTTCATTGATGTCATTCACCCATCCTTTGTGGGATTCCAAACCATCAACACTCAATGCAATCACCTTTGTATTTCTTTTGTCGAACTCAGCTTTGTATTTCGCTACAGTTCCAAGTTCGGTAGTACATACCGGCGTGTAGTCGGCAGGATGTGAAAACAAAACTACCCATCCGTCTCCGATGTATTGATGAAAATCGATAACACCTTCTGTGGTGTTGGCTGTAAAATTGGGAGCGATGTCCCCTAAACGTAAACCCATAATTATAACTTTTTTAGTGGTTGGTTAACTTAAAAATCCTCGTACATATTCTTTAGTGAGTTTTTCCTTCGGGTTCAACAACAGTTCCTCCGTTGGGGCAAACTCCACTATTTCGCCCATGTACACAAAGGCGCAATAGTCGGAAACCCTTCTCGCCTGACGCAAAATGTGCGTAACAAGAACGATAGTATATTTCTCTTTCAGCTGCAAAAAGAGCTCTTCAATTTTTTGTGTCGACACAGGATCCAATGCAGAAGTTGGCTCATCTCCGAGGATGATATCCGGCTTCACTGCCAATCCACGGGCAAGGCACAAACGCTGTTGCTGACCGATAGACAATCGGGAGGCCGGAGCTTTCAGACGATCTTTTACTTCATCCCAAAGCGCAACATCTTTTAAATGCTCTTCCACGAGCTGATCCAGCTTGTGACGGTCGCGTTCGCCATGGATGCGCGGACCGTAAGCTATGTTGTCATAAATCGACATTGGCAGCGGGAAAGGGCGTTGTGAGAGCAAGCCCATCTTCTTGCGGATGCGTGTTACATCAACCCCTTTGGCGTAAACATCTTCGCCATCCAGCAATACTTTCCCTTCTACTTTCACTTCGAGGGAAGAATCGTGCAGACGGTTGAAAGTTTTGAGCAATGTGGTTTTCCCGCAACCCGACGGACCGATAAACGACGTTACTTTTTTATCGGGAATATCAATTGAAATATTCTTCAACGCATGATTTGCGCCATAATACAGGTTCAGGTTCTGAACGCTGATATGTGGAGTTTCAAAGGTCATACTTTATTTTTTGAAAAGCGTTTACTTAAAATACGTGCACTGATGCTGATGATTAACACAATAGCCGTCAGAACCACTGCCGAAGCATATGCTCTTGCCTGAACAGTTTCATCGGCAACCCCCAACTGGAAGAAAATCGCCAGCGGCAAAGTCGGCGCAGGATCTTCGAGAGCCATAGGAATATTGTCGCTGAAGCCGGCAGTGAACATCACCGATGCCACATCACCCACTCCCCTGCCCAATGCCAGAAGAAAAGCTGTGAAAATACCGGGAGCCACCTGCTTCAGAATAACTTTGGAAGTTTCCAGCCGTGTAGCACCTAATGAAAAGGAAGCATCCGACAATTCCTTCGGAACGGTGCGTACTACTTCATCCATCGTTCTTACCATGATAGGCATGATGAGTAAAGTAACTGCTACCAAACCTCCTAAAAGAGAGGCCGTCATACCGAAATAAATCATCAGTGTAAATCCGAAGGCACCATAAACAATCGATGGAATACCAAAAAGGATATCAAAACCAAGTCGGGTAAGATTACCAAACCAGGAACTCTTTTTAAGATAAAGATTGATGTAAATCACCACTGGCAAAGAAATGATCAAGGCCAGCACTGACGAACCCAAAGCTATATAAACCGAACCCACGATAGCATTTAACACGCCTCCTTCACCTCCAAGATAAAATCCGCCGGAAGGAACCTTACTCACCATATCCCAGTCGAGGGCTGGTAAACCTTTTTTAAGAATGGTTCCCACGATCATGAAGAAGCTGGCCACCACAATAATCGTGGCCAGGATCATCAGTCCCCTGAAAAAATATTCTTCTGTTTTTCTTCTGTTCATAACGTTTATTCTGATCGGCGTTTGATGCTACCCAGCACAATTCTGGATATGGCATTAAAAATAAAAATCACTGCAAAGAGCAGGAAAGCAGCAAACATCAGCGCTGATTCCTGCAAAGGATCGGCAAGCATTTCGCCATAATTATTGGCAATAAGCGCCGGTAAAGGATAACCACTGTCGAAAGCCGACTCTGGTACCACAGGCATATTTCCACACACCATGAGTACAGCAATGGTTTCACCAAAAGCACGGGAAACAGCAAGCACTACAGTAGCAATTATTCCGGGCAATGATTTTTTGAGCAATACTTTTTTAACTGTCTGCCATTGTGTAGCCCCTAATGAAAGCGACGCATCCTGCATCTCTCTGGGAACAGTGGAAAACACCTCTAAAAGCAGGCTCACGATCAAAGGAAAAATCATCACTGCCAGCACAATACCTCCGGCCAAAACCGAATAACCGCTGGTCCATTCATCCTCACTGAGGTAAGCCGGACCGAGGTCTTCAGCAATAAATGGCACTACCACCAGCACTCCCCATACACCATAAATAACAGGCGGAATCCCGGAAAGCAAATCCACTACCGGCACTATAATTTTGCGAAGGCGCGGATGGGCATATTCCGACAAATAAATGGAGGTAAGCAAGCAAAGTGGCAAGGCTATCAGAATAGCTATTCCGGTTACCCAGAGGGTTCCCATGATAAAAGAATAAAACCCAAATTCCTTCTTGAACGGCATCCAGGAAGAAGTTCCAAGCAAATCACCAAGGGAATAAGCATCGAGGATAGGAATAGATTTGTAATACAAACCCCACCCCATCAGTACCGCAAGAAGGATGGACAAGATGGTGATGACCATCATGGTGCGACCGGCGATCTTATCTTTTAATGTTCTGAAGCTCATCGTATTTTTATCAAAATTAATTCTCTATAAAGCAGAAGATAAAATCTATCTGCTTTATAGAGAATTGCAAATATAAGCAATGCTTTGTAAGATGTATTAATTTAATTTCTTCAGCTCGCCATCAAGTTTTTCCTTAGAGAAGCCCACATAACCGGCACTTCCTACAAATTTCTGACCGTCGGTGAGCACCCATTTGATGAAGGCAATCACTGTTTTATCCGTTGGCTTGCCTTTGGTTACAAACAACAGGTCACGGGCTGGAGGTGAAGGATATTTGCCTGAAGTGATGGCCGCCACTACCTGATCAAGGGTACCGTATACATTTTCATCAGCATCAATTTTACCGTTACCGTTAAGATCAATTGGCACTACAGTGATGCCTGCCACTTGTTTGCGGGTTTTCACATCGTAAGCAAATCCGATGTTGTTGAACCCGATTCCGCCCGGAGCTTTTTTCACAGCTTGCAGCAAGCCTGGATCTCCGTATACACCTACTCCCTGGATATCTTCCTGTTTCTTACCGAAATACTTGGCCCATGATTCAGCAGCTCCTGCTGCATCAGAGCGGGTAAACACCTGGATAGGTACAGGTACTTTAAACCCGGCTTCTTTCCAGTTTTTGTATTTCCCTACAATAAAGATATTGTTGAAAGTTGCTTTGGATATCCCTTTAGTAAGAATCTCCTGAACATTAGGATTACTTGAGCTGATGGTAGCTACCACCGCATCCTTGGTAACAGCTACGCCGTAGGCACCTTTCTTGATTTCGGCAGCTGTGAGGTCACGGGAAACGAGCCCGATATTCACCAAACCACCTAAAGCATCGGTAATTCCTTTACCTGCACCACCGGCAGAGATATTGAATTTCACATTCGGATGGAGTTTCTTGAACTCCTCACCCCATTTCACTACGATAGGATAAAGGGCAAAGGCTCCTGATGCACTGATGGTTCCGCTCAACTCCTCAACTACCGGAGCTGAGGTACTTTTCTTATTTGGCGTAAATGCCGCCGTAACTACTACTGAGAACGCGATCGCTGTGATCACAAATCCCTCTTTTATGTATTTTGTTGCCATAATTTCTATTTATTCTATAAAGTCACTAGACTTAAGGTTCAAATGTAAAGTTTATTTTTTAATTGATAATAATTTAGGATTGAAAGTAGCCTGGAGGTACGACCAGTATGGAAGATAGTCGCTCTTGCCGCTGGAGATCCATTCCAATGCTTTATCCGCTTTAAGCGCTGAGAATCCGAGGTCGATTTTTGTGTATTTGTTCGGACGGTAAGTCAGAAGGATATCACCCTCATAACCCAGGTAATTGTTCGGCGCATTCTTCTTTGTTTTGCTGTCGTAAGCAATCCACTGTGAATAGAACAAGTGGTTTTGCAAAGAAACAGCAAACTTCTCGCCTATTTTTTGCTCGATGAAGAAGTAAGGGTTGATCAATCCTACGTCTTTGGTAGATCCCGGATAAGAAGAAGCAAAAAACTCCATAGTACCGTTGAAGCGGTGTGCTACACCATAAGGATACTGGAACGCGTGGTCGTATTCAGTTGCCCATTTGTCTTTCGCCAGCGGATTGTTACCACTTTTGATCTCGGCACCAAAACGGATTTCAGTATTTGTAGCGGTGTACTTCACTTCAGGCTGGATGTAGAAAGCAGAGAGTTTCTTACCTACCTGGTTGTGGCCCCACTGTACATAACCTGACAAAGTAGCATAAAATTTACCGATAGTGTATTCCACTCTGCCACCGTTGGTATAGCGGAAATTCTGGTGTTCCGTTCTGTTGAAAGCATTCTTGGTGAATGTTCCGCCATACTGGAACCCTTCATAATAATTGATCCCTGTAAGGGCCAGATGCTCACCTTTCCATTTGAGATAGTTCACAAACAAAGACTTATAATTGCTGAATCCCACAGGAGCAAAGTTGGTGTAGAAGTTCCCTTCCGTTGTTTGGTTCCATGCGAATAAAGTCTGCGCTTCAAACTTATCCGTATTGTAAATCAGGTTCACCGCATCGTGCGTACCGGCATTGTTCCTCCAGTCATTCTGTGCAAATAACCTTTGGTTATCCAGCATGAAGCGTTGCTTACCAATTCTCAGGGAAAGATTGCTGTTGAAGAAAGGCTCAGCCCAAGCTTCAAACACCTGAACAGTACCGGCATTTGATCGTGGATCGGCAGCACCCCATGTACGGATATCCTGCAACGAAAGTGCCGCTGCAAATTTCTCTTTTTTGTAATTGAGGTTCAAACGGGTTCTTTGCGAAGTGAAAATCGCCGGATAAGTAGTATCCGAACGGAGCTGACGGAAACCATTCCTGATTTCAGAACGACCCCTTGCTTCCAGGTCAATGGAAAAAACTTCATTCTTGAGGTTCTTTTGAGCTTCCAGCGCCGCTTCACTTCTGATTGAATCCGCTTCCTCCTGCGATAACACATTTTTACTGATGAGGTGATTCAAGAGATTTTCTGTCGTTTGCTGGGCATAGGCTGTGCTTCCGGCAAAAGTGATCAGCAGGAGAGCGGCCGTCTTTTTGATTGAATATTTTGTAATTTTTGTTTTCATCACATTAAGTATATAGAATTAGTAGAGTATTGATTATAAAAATAATTTTTTCATTGTTTAAAGCATACAGCAGCAACAACAATATCCTACTTCTGACTGGTTAATCACTCTTGTTCTAGGTAAAACTGACTTGTTCATTTTTTTAATGTTTTTATTATAATTTTTAATTGACGGGGACAAATATACAACAATTCCTATCAATTTAGTATAGTATTCAAAATTATTTTACAAAACACTGATTATCAATTGAATAATTTTACATTTTATTTACCCTATCCTCAATCAAACACAGAGGCACAGAGTTTTTTCCCCGGAGATCACAGCGTTTGTTATGGTTAAAACAGAGCAAACGCTGTGATCTCCGGGGAAAAAACTCTGTGCCTCTTCTGTGGCGAAAATTAATGCGGTAGTTTATGTTTGATAGCGCCGTACAAATATACTCCGGCAATAGCGCTCAACAATGCAATGCCCATTGTCCAGTAACCCGCGCCTACCAGCGCATACAAAGGACCCGGACAAGCGCCGGTAAAGGCCCAGCCTATTCCAAACAGGATTCCGCCAATCAAAGTTCCCTTTGTGAATTGTTTAGGATTTATCTGAATCGCCTCCCCTTTCAATGTTTTAATATTTCTTTTCTTGATGATGAAAACCGAAAGTATTCCTGTAAGCACCGCAGACCCAATCACTCCATACATATGAAAGGCCTGGAAATGGAACATTTCCTGGATGCGGAACCAGCTGATGACTTCGGCCTTGTATAAAACCAATCCGAAAAAAGTACCAAAGAATAAGTATTTAATATTTTTCATTTTATCCGAGTATTAAAGGTAAAAGTATCCATGAAGCCAAAAGTCCGCCAATAAAGAATCCAATGGTGGCCACCAATGAAACCCAGCTTAATATTGATAAACCGAATATACTGTGACCCGACGTACAGCCGTCGGCATAGCGCGTACCAAAACCAATGAGCAGTCCTCCTCCTATCAATAATATCAAAGAAGAAACATCAATATTTTCCCAGGAAAAAATCTCTGCAGGAACATACCCTTCATAATTATGAATGCCAATTTCTTCCAGATCAGCTTTGGTGTTTTCGGAAATATCAATCGGATTATCATCAGCAAACACAGTGCTTCCTAGTGCTGCTCCCAAAGCAATACCGGTTACAAACAAAAGATTCCAGGTTTTTTCCTTCCAGTTGTATTTAAAATAATCCGACACTTTTGGCAAAGTCGCCGCACAAATGTCTCTCAATGTAGATGAAACGCCGAAAGGCTTGTTGCCTGTAATTAATAAAAGTGGTATCAGTAATCCGATCAGCGGACCGGCAACGTACCACGGCCAGGGTTGGGATAAAAATTCTATCATATAATAAAGTTGACTGTAATATAGGAAATAGTTTCTTTGGTACCTCAGCAATAGCTATACCTAGCAGAGTATCTGAGCCTGAGGTACCACGAAGAAACTAATAAATTTTGCTTTTTGAAGCAGATAGGTGATGCAATACTTTCACCAGATGATCCACGTCGGAACAGGTATTGTAAAAAGCCAGAGACGGACGGACAGTACTTTCCAGTCCAAAACGCCTGAGGATAGGTTGCGCACAATGATGGCCTGAGCGGACAGCGATGCCCTGCTTGTTCAAGGCAGCACCTACTTCTTCTGTTTTAAACCCTTCCAGGGTAAAAGACAAAACACTGGCTTTGTCTTTTGCAGTACCAATTAACCTGAGGCCCTTGACCTCCTTTATCAACTTGGTAGCATATAACAAAAGATAGTGTTCATACTGATTGATCAAGTCAATGCCAATAGAATTGACATAATCGATAGCGGCGCCTAATCCAACTGCATCGGCAATATTACCGGTACCGGCTTCAAATCGCGCAGGAGCATTCTGGTATTTGGTGTTTTCAAAAGTAACATCTGCAATCATGTTGCCTCCACCCTGCCATGGTTGCGTTTCATTCAACAAAGCTTCTTTTCCATACAGAACCCCAATGCCTGTTGGTCCGAAAACCTTATGTCCCGAAAAAACATACCAGTCGCAATTGATATCCCGAACATCGGCACGCAAATGCGATACTGCCTGCGCGCCATCTACCAAAACTTTTGCGCCGTAATGGTGCGCGAGTTCGGTAATTTTTTTCACCGGCGTGATAGTTCCCAATGCATTGGAAACCTGAGTTACCGCTACAATTTTTGTTTTATTATTCAGCAACTTTGCGTATTCATCCAGCAATAACTGACCATCATCATCCACCGGAATCACCCGCAACTTCACTCCTTTTTTAGCGACGAGTTGCTGCCAGGGAACAATATTCGCATGATGTTCGAGGTAGCTTACAATAATTTCATCCCCCTCTTTCAAATGTTGTTCACCCCAGCTTTGCGCTACCAGGTTAATTGCCTCGGTGGCACCACGCACAAAAACTATTTCATTTACTGAAGCAGCATTTAAAAACAACTGCACTTTTTTTCGTGCCCCTTCATAAGCATCTGTTGAGCGTGCCGCCAGTTCGTGTGCAGCGCGATGAATATTGGAATTTTCATACTTATAAAACTGACTGATGCGCTCAATCACCTGTCGCGGTTTTTGAGTAGTAGCAGCATTGTCCAACCACACTAATGAATGTCCGTTCACCTGTTGGTTTAAAATAGGAAAATCCTGCTTTATTAAATTGACATCGAAGGGTGGACGAACCAAACCATGAAAATTTTCGGACGAAAGTGATTTCTGATCCAGGAAATAATAAGAGGCATCCGTCACTGATCCCGAAGGCAGTTGCGCCTGGGGAACAAATGCATGCATGGCATTCAGCACCGCGGTCAATTCCTTTTCAAAAGGTTGTTCTTCTTCAAAAGGCAAACGATAACTTTTTTCAGGTGAAACCAGATTGCTGTAACTATGATTGTGCGGATCGGGCAAACTCGTTTGCGGATCTTTAATATTAAAAGTGCTTCCGTTTTGTGCCGAAGGAGAAATACCGCTGCCTGCAACGGAAGAAGGAATTTTTCCCGGATTATGAATATGCGGATCAGGCAAAGCAGTGGGCGGATGATTTATATTAAAACCATTTTGAAAACCCTGTTGCGGTGACACACCAAAACCAGTGGCAGAAAAAAACTGGTTGGCGAGTCTTTCCAGAGTTTCGGTATCCGGCAATGCACCTTGATTAATATTTGTACTCATGGTATTTCGTTATTTCTACATCATCTAAAACAGCTATCGCGTCGTCTACCAAAACAGCTAAAGAACAATACAGAGAAACCAAATACGATGCGATGGCCTTGTCATTGATTCCCATAAAACGAACCGACAAACCAGGCGACTGTTCTCCTGGTAAACCAGGCTGGTAAAGGCCTACAACACCCTGGCGACTCTCGCCGGTACGCAGCAAAAGAATTTTCGATTTCCCTTTTACAATAGGCACCTTATCCGATGGAATTAAAGGCACGCCTCTCCAGGTAATAAATTGCGATCCAAACAAAGAAACCGTCGGAGGTGGTACTCCCCTTCTTGTACACTCTCTTCCAAAAGCAGCTAATGTCAATGGATGCAGTAAAAAGAATCCTGGCTCTTTCCAAACTTTGGTTAAGAGTTCATCCAGATCATCGGGAGTAGGTGCACCTGTTCTTGTTTTTATTCTTTGCGAAGGAACAACACTGTGCAGCAATCCATATTCCTCATTGTTGATCAATTCACTTTCCTGACGTTCTTTAATGGTTTCAATGGTGAGACGCAACTGCTCGCTGATTTGATTGTACGGCTTACTGTACAAATCCGACACACGGGTATGTACATCCAACACGGTGTTAACCGCACTTAAATTGTACTCGCGCGGATTTTCAATATAGTCTACGAAAGTCTGCGGTAACTCACGCTCATCTCTTCCCGAGCAATCTACTTCCACACTTCCGGCATCTTTTACTTTGTTGAGGCGGTAAACGCCCGATTCAACAGGAATCCAGTTCAATAAATGCGTCAGCCATCTTGGAGTGATGGTCGACATTTGCGGAACGGTACGTGTAGCAATCGCCAGCTGCCGCGCAGCCACGTCGCCTAATGCTGTTTGTTTTCTGATTTGTTCTGACATAATTTTTATTTATTCATGTATGGCGATGAAACTAAAAAAAACAAGATCAAACACTTTATATTTTTCCGCATCTTATTCACAAAGCTTGTGAAACCTTTTAAAAACAAGCAAATCAACAACTCCAACTCGCCTTTTAGCAAAGGTAAAGATGCCTTTTTTAAAGCAACTGAATGTCCACTATTTTTGTGGTAATTAAAAAATACTTTATAATTCCTATAGATTTAGTATATTATTAAATATATTTGTATCCGAAACACAACAAAAATGCTTTCCAAGAAATCAACATACGCTATAAAAGCTCTGGTAGCACTAGCCAAATACAACGAATCAGGCTGGCCGATGCGTATTTCTGTTTTATCGGAAAAGGAAAAAATTCCAAAGAAATTTTTAGAAAACATTCTTCTAGAATTGAGACACAAGGGAATTTTAGGAAGTAAGATGGGCGTTAATGGCGGTTATTTCTTATTGAAAGAACCACGAGAAATCATCGTCAGCGATGTATTGAACATTACTGAAGGGCCCATTGCACTGCTACCTTGCGCAAGTTCAGATCCTTACGCACGTTGTGAAGAATGCCCTGGAGAATCTTTCTGCAGTTTACGCAATATGGCACTAATGGTAAGGAATTCAAATCTCGAAATTCTCGGAAAAACAAGTATTGCCGATTTGGTTTTATTTGAAAAAAATGCAAAGCAAAATTCCAAGTGATTCTTGAGCGTTTGAGATTAAACACAATATAAATAAGGTCCCGTGGCCGAGTGGCTAGGCACTGGTCTGCAAAACCTTCCACGGCGGTTCGAACCCGCCCGGGACCTCAAAAAAAAAGAAACATTGTGCTTTGAGAGTGGCAATGATCGCTGAAAAAACAAAAAGCTCCGGAAAAATCCGGAGCTTTTTGTTTTGAGACAAGATTGGGATTCCTGCCCTATTTAAGAGATGTAAACCCGCATCTCTTATTATCAGACTTACGAAGATATATTGAGTGAGGGAATCATTGCAAAACAACAATGAAAAAAAAGAGCGCCTGATAAATATTTTAAACTGCCCATCCTTCCCTGCGCCCAGGAAGACCCCAGTGGCTAACGACTGAAATTCCCCTAGTGAAACTGGTCTTCCCGGACCAGGGAAAGATATGCTGTGTGATGGATTGCCCGCACCAGATTGGATTGACTTTTATCCAAAGAATCCTGATGGTGCGGACTATTTCCAATTTCTTAATTCAAAGGCACCAAATAACTCCGAAATAATCCTAACCTCAGGATTTCGAAAGCCTGGTCAAATTCCTGCTGAACAATTTCAATGTGTTTAGCTCGGGTTATTTTTCCATCACTTATGCGTACCTGGTACAGATGCAATATTTTAAAACGGTGTTTATTATTTTGTTGTAGCATGATTTATGAATTTTGTAAATAAAAAAACCCTTCCGGATAGTCATTCAGGAAGGGCTTTTTATTCGATTAATAATAGAATCTAAGAGGTCTTCCTGTGAAAGGACATGCTACAATATTGCTTGCTTATTTTTTTATTGATTGACATAATTTTGATTTTAAAAACTTACTACTATTTGACGAAACTATTTCACTCCACAACAATAATACTTAGTACCAAAGGTGGAATAAGTGATCTCTCGTTTACAGCTTCGGGATACCTTATTGCTCAATTGATATTTTTTTGTTTTTTTCATCTTTTACATAAATCCTATAGACTTACTAGACAAACATAAAACTAATTAGTATTCATTTCCAAAAAAATTAATAAAAAAAATTACATCCTACTGATTACCAGTAAAATAAAATTTATTTATTTTTTTGTCTTAGTTCTTATTTTAGCAGATAAACGAGCTTCTCTCTCCATAATATCACCAATACTGGTATTAGAAAGAACACTCAAACTGGCGTCGCGGACTTTCAATGCTACTTCTCTCAAGCCACAGGTTACTTCATCTTTGCATTCCTCGCACTTCTCATAAAAATTGATACTTACACAAGGAATCAGCGCTATCGGCCCGTCGGTAATACGAATCACATTGCTCAACATTACTTCCTTTGGATCTTTCATCAAATAGTAACCACCATTGACACCCTTTTTACTTCCCAATATCCCATGCTTGCGCAGTTCAAGAAGAATAGCCTCCAGGAATTTCCCGGGAATTTTCTCATTCTCAGCGATTTCAGCAATGCGCAAAGGACCTTCTTCTTTGTAATGACGGGCTAAAGCAACAAGGGCTTTGATGGCATATTTGGATTTCTTAGTCAGCATAATGTGGATGATTTACACAAATATAACAGATCTATCCTATCAACAAAAGGGAGAATTAAGCCGAATAAACTTTGCTTCCTATTTAACTAACCCACCCCTAGCCTCTCCAAGGGGTGATGCCCCAGACTAAGGCAAATCCCCTTGCTTATTAAGAATGCTCCGTGCTCAGGGCTTCGCCTGCAGGGATCGTGTTATTATTAAGGAAGGATATGTGTTGGCAGAGCCGCAATGCTTGCGGCTGTAGTGTGGTCGACATGCG
>JBJTOK010000062.1:0-97718 GCA_046074525.1 Flavobacteriales bacterium | reverse complement strand
AGATTGGTATTGAACATTCTGCGCTAGCAGACCGGGAAAAGGCTCGGGCGACGAGTCAGGTAAGAATAAAAGAGTTGAACACCAGTGAATCTTCGAAGAAGTAACGAAAAGCGTACTCACTGCTGAAAATCCAAAATCTACGCCTTTGGATGAAAAGCTGTAACATGAATTGCATGCTGGTTACAGAGCAGTCGTTATACAGGAGACAAGACTTTTATTCAGGCTATTAAACAAAACTCGGGAAGTCCTTTGCAATTGAAGAGCGAAAGATGAGAAAAAAAACTCATTGAATAGCACGGTTGTAAAGGATGTCGGATGATGTAATAGTAGCAAAGAAACTCCAATAATAAGGAGTGGAGCGAAGGACATCAGTTATGCAGTTGTCAAAATGATTAACAACTTAAAGAAAGGAGGATTAATGATGTTTGAAACAAAAAGCACCACAGTACCCATTACGCAGCAAATGGTAAAATCGGCGTACAAGAAAGTAAGAGAAAATGGGGGGAGCGCAGGAGTTGACAAGGAAAGTTTGGAAGAATGCCAATCCGACCTAGGCAACAATTTGTACAAACTTTGGAATCGCTTAAGTTCAGGTAGCTATTTTCCACAAGCAGTAAGAGAGGTAAGTATTCCAAAATCAGGAGGAGGGAAGCGAACTTTAGGAATTCCAACGGTAAGCGACCGCATAGCGCAACAAGTAATTAAAAGTTATTTGGAACCGCAAATGGAAGCAGAATTTTCAGATCATTCCTATGGTTACCGCCCTTTAAAGAGTGTGCACGCAGCAATTGAAGCAGTGCAAGAAAATGTGAGAACTTACGCGTGGTTGATAGACATGGATATCAAAAGTTTCTTTGATCAAGTTGATCACGAACTACTGATGAAAGCCCTTGAAAAACATGTAGAAGAGAAATGGATAAATATGTACATCAAACGCTGGTTAGAAGTACCCAGTGCAGATGAACAAGGAAATCTTCGTTCCAAGAATGGAAAAGGTGTTCCGCAAGGAGGAGTAATCAGTCCGTTGCTATCAAACCTGTACTTACATTATGTTCTTGACAAATGGATAGAGAAACACTATCCGCAATTAGCATTTGTAAGATATGCAGATGATATAGTGGTACATTGTAACAGCGAAAGCGAAGCATTAAGTGTATTACAAGCAATCAGAGAAAGGTTGAATGCGTGTAAACTAAGTTTGAATGAAGAGAAAACGAAAGTAGTGTATTGTGAAGATTATCGGAGGAAGAAGAAGAAAGGCTACGCAAAGCGTTTCGATTTTCTTGGTTTTACATTTAAACCCAAGATGCTGCTATCAAACAGGGGAGGAAAGTTTTTAGGATATGGAATGGAAATGAGTACCAAAGCAAGCCAAAGGATAACTCAAAGTTGGAAGATATGCCTGCTTGTTTACAATAATCCATCTTGCTTAAGCCGCTTTCTTTCCACATGGTAATATGCGTTTGTTTTTCTTCTACGTTAATATTGCTCATCTTTTTATTTTTTGAGCAAAGTAATTCACATGGAGTAGTGGTTAAATATGTGGTTGGTAGGATGCTTACAAAGTTTGAAAGGAAGCTATCGAAAAGCATACAATTGGTTAAAAGAAATCAGAGTAAGTTACCCAGATATGTTTTATCATTGGACACTCTTTAAAACGTGGTGATTGCATAACACGAGCCGTATGAATCGAGAGTTTCACGTGCGGTTCTGTGAGAGGCTTAGGGTGAAACTCCTTTTGTCTACTCGGCGGGGTATAAACTTGTCTGCTGCCGGTAGGTGGGTTTTAGGATCCATATTTCCTCATGGTTATAAAATAAAAATGAGAGTGGTCGCTTTCGCTTCTCACTCTCATTTCTTGGTGGTCCCGTAGGGATTCGAACCCCAAACCTTCTGATCCGTAGTCAGATGCTCTATCCAATTGAGCTACGGAACCAATCCGGCTGCAAATATATTCTTTTTTGTGGAAGGTTCAAAAAAGGACGGTTTTTTACCAAGTACGTCGTTGCGAAATTTTTGTACTCAAAAATGAAGCAATCTCCTGATCGAATAAATCAATTTGATGAGGTTGCTTCGTCGTGAGTACACTCCTCGCAATGACGTAGAGGGGGTGACATACGCTAGGAAAACTTTGTGACTTCTGCAAAAGCTCAGTGTGTCTCTGAAGTTAAATTACTCCGCTTCCACCGGCAAATCAATTTCAACGCGGGTGCCAGTACCGGTTTTCAAGGCCGAGATCTGGAAAGAAAAATCCTTGTTGTACTTTTTCTTCAGCTTATCAAGACGCTCCCTGGTATTGGCCATTCCAACGGATTTGCTGTTTTTGCTGGTAGCAGATTGAAAGCCAATGCCGTTATCGGTGATGATGCAGTGCAATACGTTTTTATCTTTTTGTTCAATTCTTAATGAAAGTACAGCTTCAGGGGCTTTTGAAGGAAGGAGTCCGTGCTTGAAAGCATTTTCAATAAAGGGTTGCAGAATCATGTTGGGAATAGCGATGTCGGCGGGGTTGAGTCGTTCGTCTATATGGAGGTCGAAAGTGAATTTGCCTTCCAGGGATCTGGATTGCAGGGCGATGTAATCCTTCAAAAAATTGATTTCTGTATTCAGCGGAATAAACTCCTGTTTGCTGGTATCCACCACATTTCTCACCATGGATGAAAAGCGGTCGACCAGTTCAATAGCGCCGTCTTTGTCGTTTTTCATGATGCGGTTTTTGATGGAGCCCATGATGTTGAAAAGGAAGTGTGGATTCATCTGCGTGCGGAGGAAAGAGTCTTCCAGATCAGAGTAATTGGCTTGCACCTTATTGTATTGCATTTCAACATTGCGGAAATTCATGCCTATGGTAAAGGAGAGAATAATGATTTCGATGGCCGATCCGAGTTTCATCACCTGCCATCCTATGTCGAAATGGGTAAGGCCATACGATTCCGCCCAGCAGATGAACATGGATATCGTGAGGATAACGGCGGCAATAAGGAAGTTTCGGGAGAGGATGTTGCGTTCTTTCAAGCCTTTAACAACAATGAGGATGGTCATAATCACTCCGGCTAAGATGGTGAGGTTGTAGTATTTATAGTAAAATTCAAAGGCTGCCGGTGAATCGAAAATAAAGGAGATGCCTGTAGAAACTATAGCAAATACGAACAGTGCGACTACCCATTTATAGAGTCGTGGGTATTTATCGGTGATTTGCAGGAACTGCATAGCAAAAGTAGGCAGGTACGCACAATAGCCCACCAATGCAATCAAAATGGTTTGGCGGTTATGAGAGCCCAGTTCACCGAAGATGCCAAGGAAAGGAATACAATCTACACAACTGTAGTTGCCTATCGCGAAAAGCACAAAGAGGGAATAGTGGCCAAAAGCGGCTTTTTTCAGGGTGAACCAATAAAAAAGGTTGAGCAGTAAAATGAGCAGAAGCACGCCGTAGAAAACACCCATTGCGAACTCCTGCTTTTTTGCTTTGTCAATGAAGTCTTCTTCTTTGTCGAGAGCGAAATCGAAGTGGTAAGCACCTCCAAATCCACGGAAGTTAGCGATATATAAGGATTTTCCGGGAGGGAGGGTAAGCGCTACGTTGGGGGTAAGTTCACTTTTGTGTTTAAATCCAATTTGAGAAATAGATGCGTTTTTGTCGGTGTAAAATTCGAAGTCGTAAGCGAGTCCGCTCGGGATTCTTAGATAGGCTTCCGTTTCTGAGTTGCCTTTGTTTTCAATCTCTATTTTTAGCCAGTAATTGATAGCAACGTTCGGGATGTTTTGTCCCATGGGGATTTCCTTAAATTTGCCGGTGTAGGAGGGGGAGTTGACCTCCTCCACAGTTTCTTTACAGGTTGAGTCCACATACATAGATAAGCGTGTGAATTGCAATTCCTTCTCAGCATGAAGAGAGCCTGCAAGCAGCAAGGATAGCAGGAATAAGAATCTGCCCAGGAATGAAAACATAATGTGGGGGGGAGTTTTTATTGAAAGGCACTGGCAACCACCAGGTCTTTATTGCCCGGTGAATACTGGTAAAATCCTTCGCCGCTTTTAACACCGAGGCGGTTTTCTTTAACCATGTTCACCAGGAGCGGACAAGGGGTGTATTTGTCATCTTTAAAGCCTTCGTGTAGCACTTTCATGATGGAAAGGCATACGTCCAAGCCAATAAAATCAGCCAGTTGCAGCGGACCCATAGGATGCGCCATACCCAGTTTCATGATGGTGTCGATTTCGGCCACCCCCGATACGCCCTCGTGCAAGGAATAGATGGCTTCGTTGATCATCGGCATCAGGATACGGTTAGCGATAAAACCCGGGAAATCGTTCACAACTACCGGTATTTTTTCTAGTTTTTTAGATAAATCGACGATGCTTTCTGTTACTGCTTTATCTGTCTTTTTCCCATTGATGATCTCCACGAGCTTCATCATAGGCACGGGATTCATGAAGTGCATGCCGATGACTCTGTCCTCTCTTTTAGTGACGGAGGCAATGAGGCTGATGGCAATGGAAGAGGTGTTGGAAGCAAGGATGGTTTGCGGTTGGCATAAAGCGTCCAGATCCTTGAATATCCTTAGTTTGATGTCGGTGTTTTCCGAGGCGGCCTCCACTACAAGATCGGCAGAGGCTACAGCTTCTTTTAAATTGGTATAGGTGGTGATATTTTTCAGATTTTCAGCTTTTTGCTGTTCGTTAATAACTCCTTTTTTGATCTGTTTATCGAGATTTTTATCAATTGTGGCTATAGCTTTCTGTAAGGCTTGCTCAGAAACATCCATCAAGGATACCCGGTATCCGTATTGGGCAAAAGAGTGGGCGATGCCATTGCCCATTGTGCCTGAACCTATGATAGTTATGTTTTTCATGTTGAGGATTTACAATTGAAAACGAAAATAGAAAAAAATTGCAGGGTCTGTAACTTTTAGGTACGGTAATTGTCTTAGCTGTATCAAACCCAAAACGGATAATTATGCAAGAATTAATTAAGAAGTACCAACGCCAGCAGGTGGAGGAATTCATGAAAATCAATCCGGATTTGAGAAAGATCAAAGCTCTCGACCTGAAGATTGCTCAAGTAAAGAAGAAGTACGTTGAGGAATTGAAACACAAGTAGAGCCAAGAAATGATTACTTATTTAAACAGGCAGTGAACAGCTGCCTGTTTTTATTTAAAAACTAATTAACTACCGGCTTTTTATAAAAATCACACTTAAAAGGTGCAGACTATCGTTGAGGATATTACTTTTAGGACAGTATGAAAAAAGTACTTTTTGGAATAGGCGTATTGTTTTTGTTTTCTTGTTCGGAAGACAAAACCCGACATGAGTTTCACTATATTATTACCGGCGATTATAAGGAAGCGAAAAACCTCTATGGCGAAATGGGGCCGGGAATCAAGTTTGATGCCGCTACCATTGCCATTCCTTTTGAGGTAATGCATGAAGTGTATGGCAATAATCTCCAATATCTTCTGAGAATAGAAGATACTGATACCTCTCACCACTACCATGTTAAAGTGTTTATCGATGATCAGTTGATTAAGGAATCATCGACTTATGACATGACAAATAATCCGCCGAGGATCTCTGTGAGCGGGACTTTTGTGGAGTAAGCATAATCATCCCCACCCATTACGTCGTTGCGAAATTTTTGTACTCAAAAATAAAGCAACCTCCTCGTTAATTCTTCTTTTATTAGCATTTTGCTAAAAATAATAGTGATGTTTTATGATGAGATTGCTTCATTTTTGGGTACAAAAATTTCGCAACGACGTACCGGGTGGGATGATGAGTGGGGTAAAGTAGTATATATACCTCGCAACGACGTAAGGGGAAGGGTCAACAAAAAAGCCCCTGAATATTCAGAGGCTTTATTATAAATTCCATTTTATCAGTTCAACATCACCGGCATTACCAGCATCAAAATATCTTCTTCCTGCTTTCTTTCCTCTGTAGAAGGAACCAGGATACCTGCGCGGTTTGGCGCCGACATCTCGATATTGATGCTGCTGCTGTCCATGTTATTGAGCATCTCTATGAGGAAGCGGGAGTTGAAACCGATTTCAATAGCATCGCCTTCGTACTGACAAGTGAGTCTTTCGCTTGCTTCGTTAGAAAAATCCAAATCTTCAGCAGAAATATTCAGCTCGCTGCCATTGATTCTCAAACGCACCTGATGGGTGGTTTTGTTGGCAAAGATAGATACCCTTTTCACTGAGTTAAGGAGAAGGGATCTGTCGATGGTGAGAATATTCGGGTTTTTCTTTGGAATAACAGCCTCGTAATTAGGGTATTTACCTTCAATCAATCGGCAAATGAGGTTTACATTGTCAAAAGAGAAAAAAGCATTTGATTGGTTGTATTCTACTTTAACAGCAGTGTCTTTTCCACCCAGGTTGCTTCTTAAGATAGTAAGCGGCTTTGACGGAAGGATGAAAGAAGCGGTTTTATCTGATTTAGAGTCGTTTCTTCTGTAGCGCACCAGCTTGTGGGCATCGGTAGCAACGAAAGTGATGTTGTCGGAAGACAGCTCACAAAACACACCGGACA
This sequence comes from Flavobacteriales bacterium, assembly GCA_046074525.1. Taxonomy (GTDB): domain Bacteria; phylum Bacteroidota; class Bacteroidia; order Flavobacteriales_C; genus JAHEZL01. Next base: position 91,180 of record JBJTOK010000062.1, on the reverse strand, counting down.
TTACCGGACGCAATTCATCATTCCCTGCAGCGAAGAGGGTTTTGTTGATAGCGTTCAATAAAACTTTAGAGTTGATTTCTACTGTAGAAGCCTGCTCAATAGCCGGAGTTTTAGGGAATTCCTCACCATTGAAACCGCTTAGTTTGTATTTACCGTAGTCGGAGAGGATCTCCACGCCAAAGTTTTCTTTGTTCACGGTGAAAGTCAGCGGGTGGTCAGGGAAAGTCTTTAAAGTATCAATCAGGAGCTTGGCAGGAATAGCCACTTTCCCTTTTTCTTTAGATTCGATTTGCAGTTGTGTCGACATGGTGATTTCCAGATCGGAAGCAGATATGGTAAGGTTTCCTTCGTTGATATCGAAAAGGAAGTTATCCAGGATCGGGAGGGCGTTGTTTGAGTTTAATACGCCGCTGATCAGTTGTAATTGCTTGAGCAATGGGGCGCTGGATACAATAAATTTCATAAGTGATTATTTAAAATGATGAGCAAATATAAAGGATTCACCAGCCTTTGAAGGGTGTAGGGGTGGGCAAATTATTAACAAGTTATCAAAGAGTTATTATGAAGGGAAAAAGAACCCACCCCTAACCCCTCCAAGGAGGGGAATACGTACATGCTTCAGGAAATACCAGCTAACTAATTCCCCTCCTTGGAGGGATTAGGGGTGGGTTCTTTTCTATGATGGATGAAAAATAAAAAAGGACGTCCTCGACTTGGACGTCCCTTTTTTGGGGATTCAATCTACTTTTCTTACAGCTAAGATAATTCTAAAGGAAAGGGAGTAGAGAAAAAGGACATAGACAGTCTCCGTACATTTTGCCGGACAATGTCCTCACATTAAATCTATCTGATTGATTTTGAATGTTTTTTGAAAGACGCGACAGTGTCCGGTGCGGAAATCACTAAAAATCTCCCAGCTTTTTTGTGAGCCTGTCGAAAATATAAAACTGCAAAATGCACAGTTCCTGGTCGTTCATAGTAACGCCATAAAAACGGTCGACATCGTATTCCATCGGCTTGCCGGCGTAATCGGTTTCACCTGCCTGTGTCTTGCGCGGATAGCCCTTTATAGTGGTTTTATTGCCTTCGATATCCAGAACAGTCAGAATAAAAACAGGCTTTAACTGCAGAAGGGAATCGAGTTTCTTTTTGTTGCCTTCGGTAATGAAATTTTCTGCTGCTACTTCCTTATAATTCAGAAGATAAGTTTTTAATAAAGTAGGATCGGCATCTTTTACTGCAGTATTTGAATTGAAAGGATAAAGGGAGATTTTTCCGTCTTCAATCCCGATTTTAAAAGAATGCTGTGGCTGTGCCGGATATTCCATCTGGATGTTTTTGATATTCATTTCCGGGAAATAGATGATGCGCGTATCTCTCCACAGATCAGGTTTGGCGATGTAGCGCTCCGTAAGATAGCCTTCAAATCCTTCTATATGAGTAACAAAAGGAACGGTGGAATTGAGTCCGCTTTCCACATCCTGTAACAACATGTAAGTGCCCTGGGAATCCATGGTTTTTCCACCGATGAAATAACTTTTGATGAGTTCGCCCCCTGAGTAGATATCTATTTTTTTATTGGTTCCGGAGAGGTTTGCAATGATTTGCTGCATGCCTTCCTTTGGTACGCGGTTTTTCACTTTTACTTTATTGAGGGTATAAAGCAAAGTTTCAATACCATCGGGACGGGCGTTGAATTTCCCATCTACTTTCCAGATGTTTCCTTGTTTGGTTAAAGTGACCGACGGACCGTTTTTCTCGGAGATAAAGATTTTATCGACGGCGTTGATGTTTTCCACTGCAAAGTCGCGCATCTCCTGTCGGAAAGCCGAATTATTATCGGATTGTAGCCATAAATAAAGCGCACTTCCTACCAACAGCAGGAGCAAAAATATGAGAAGCTTTTTTTTCATCGGGCGTATTTTCTGATTCTGATGAAGTTATAGATCAGTCCGAAAAGAATTATAAAGACGAGCGGCAATGCGATATTAAGGATCTGGATCATGATTTTGTCGTCCTTCACTTCGCCTTTGTTGAGCAGTCGCATTTCTATTCTCTTGCAGCGTGCAGGGATAATTTCCGCATCATCGGTAAGATAGTTCAGCGAGTTCATCAGGAATTTCTTGTTATCAAAAAGGAAGTTCAGGTACTTGTCCATGCCCAGTAGTTCCATCTGACCGTTGTTCGGATTGAAGTCGTTGCGGGCGATATCTCCATCAGAAATCACTATCATCTTGGTTTCCTTGCTTTGAGCTATGAAAGGTTTGCCTCCATCAACGATGCGGTTTTTAAAGAAAGAGGGGAAGGAGCCTTCGAGGAGTACTGCAACCGCTTTCGATTTGTCCTTGAAGGTCTTTTTATCCAGTCCGTTCTGCAGTGCGTAAATAGAAGGTTCGAGGGAAACCCTGTAAGGTGTTCTCAGCACTTTGGAATAGTTGCTTGATGATAAAAGCACCGTCTTTTTTACAGAAGGGGAGGGCAGTGTGTCGATGGTGCTTGCGAAATTCAATTTCACCGGATCGATGTTATTGATGATGATATGGTCGTTTTGTGAACCTACTATAGGTGAATAGAACCAGGGCACCAGTTCAAAACGGGGCTGACGGTTGGCTTCCACTCCTGTTTGGGCAGGAATGAGTCCGCATTGAATGTCTTGCAGTAAATTCTGGTTGATCCTTACACCGTAGTGGTACAAAAGCTCTTCAATATTAAGTTTCCTGCTGCCGGCGATGAAGAAATTGCTGTTGCGCAAACTGTCGTTATCGGCGCCCACCTGATCAATCATCCAGATGATTTTTCCCCCGCGCATCACAAACTGGTCGAGAACAAAAATTTCGTCTTTTGAAAAAGGAGCAATGGGTTTAGCAATCAGAAGTACATCCGTTTGGTTGATATGGTCGGTAAAAATTTTGCCGGTGGAATCGGTAAGGTGAACAAGAGCCGGATTGTAAAACTGGAAGATAGAACCCGACAGGTCGCCTATCTCTTCAGGAAAGAGCTCGCCGTGACCCTGGAGGAGGCCGATGTTCTTCTTGTCCTTAGGAGAAGTGCTGAGCACTTTGATGGCGGAGACCAGTTCGTACTCAATAGATTCAATGGATTTGGCAATACTCGATTTAAGCAGGTTCACTGGAATCGGAGTTCCTTTGTAATACACCATGAGGCCCGGAATCACCTGGATCTGGTTAACGCCATTTTCGGTTTTTTCAACGTCGTTGGTGAAGAGCAAACCTTCTTTTCTCAGCTTGATGATGAACTCCTGCGGATTGTCGATAGCATGCGGATCGATGAATTCATACTCAATATTATCGGGATTGAGATTACGGAATTCTTCGAGCTTAGCGCGGATTTCTTCCCTGAATTCGATGTATTTTGCAGGAAGGTTTTTGCCGTCGAGGTACACCTTGATTTCCACTACATCGTTGAGTTTTTCAATCATGTCCACCGTTGCGCTGGTGAGTGTAAAACGCTTGTCCTGCGTAAGGTCGATGCGGAAATATTTTTTGGAAGCCACGAAATTAACGAGTATCACTACAATGATTACCGTTAAGAAACGCACGATATCCTTATATTTCCTGCTCTTTACCATTTCCTTTTGCTGAGTGTAAGCTGCGTAAGTAATATGAAAAAGACAATTGTGCTGAGGTAGTAAACCACATCGCGGGAATCAATTTGTCCCTGACTGATAGCGTAGTAGTGATGGGAAATTCCCAGCTGATCGATGAACAGTGCGTCATCACCAAAAAATTCCGAAACATATTCAAATCCGATATAACAGAAGATACATAGTATGATGGCAATGATGAGGGAGATAATCTGACTTTTTGTAATAGCCGAAGAAAAAATACCAATAGCGATGAAAATAGCGCCCAGCAGGAAGAGTCCGATGTAAGATCCCCAGGTAGCACCAGTGTCGATATTACCTTCGATAGCACCGTATTTGTAAATTGTGTAGAAATAGATCAATGTTGGTAGCAGCGATAAAATCAGGATGGTAAGATTGGCGAAATATTTTGCGAGGATAATCTGCAAATCGCTGATGGGTTTGGTAACGATGAGCTCCAGCGTGCCAAGCATTTTTTCGTCGGCCATGGAGCGCATGGTCATTGCCGGGATAAGCAGCAGGTAAAGCCATGGTGCCATCACGAAAAGCGGTTCCAGCGTGGCCAATCCGCTTTCAATAATATTCGCATTGTCGGAAGAGGGGAGCACCCACAGGAAGAGTCCGTTAGCCACCAGAAAAACGCCAATGATGACATAGCCTATCAGCGATCCGAAAAAACTTTTTATCTCTTTGGTGAACAATGCGTACATAGTGGTTTCAAAAATAAACGCTTCTGGGGAATGATAAAGTGTTGGGGGAGATTTTTTTAATAAACTTATTAACGGTGTGCTTTCTCGAGTATGCTCCGATTAGTTTAGCGAGGCGTAACATAGCGGAATCTTTTCCCGAAGCTTTCAGCTTCATTAATGCAAAAGATAAATTCTTTAAGAAAAGATTCCGTGAGGTTTTCAACTTCGCGGAGAGGTTCGTTATTCCAACTTCAAATTATGTCCCATCTTATTCTTCTTTGTCTCCAAATAGAATTTATTGTGTTGGTTGGATTCAATTTCAATAGGCACATTTTCAACGATCTCGAGTCCGTAACCTAAGAGTCCGGCCCTTTTCGTAGGATTATTGGTCATCAAGCGGAGTTTGGTAATTCCCAAATCGCGCAGGATTTGCGCTCCCACACCATAATCCCTGTTGTCCATGGAGAAGCCCAGTTCCAGATTGGCTTCAACAGTGTCGCGACCCTGTTCCTGAAGTTTATATGCCTTTAGTTTATTGAGTAAGCCAATGCCCCGACCTTCCTGGTTCATGTATAACAAAACACCTTTTCCTTCTTTGTCGATCATCTCCAGTGCCTTATGCAATTGCGGACCGCAGTCGCAACGGCAGGAGCCAAATACATCACCTGTTAAACAGGAGGAGTGAACGCGCACCAGCACTGCTTCATCTTCCTTCCATTCACCTTTCACCAGCGCAAGATGATCTTCGCCCGTAGATTTTTGTGTATAAGCGATCAGGTCGAAATTCCCATAAGCCGTAGGCATTTTCACATCTACGTTTCTTTCAATTAATGACTCGTGTTTGAGTCGGTAAGAGATGAGGTCGGCGATGGAAACTATAACGAGATTGAATTTTTTAGCAATGATCTGCAAATCGGGAAGACGCGCCATGGTACCGTCTTCATTCATAATTTCAACAATAACACCAGCAGGGTAGTGACCAACCAGTTTCGCGAAATCAACAGCCGCTTCGGTGTGACCGGCCCTGCGCAAAACGCCGCCTTGTCTCGCCATCAGCGGGAAGATATGTCCTGGTTTTCCCAGTTCTTCCGGTTTGGTTTTAGGATCAATTAAAGCAAGAATGGTTTTCGCCCTGTCGGAAGCGCTGATACCCGTAGTAACACCGTTTCCTCTTAAATCGACAGATACTGTAAATGGAGTTTCGTGTAAAGCGGAATTGCTGGTTACCATCAAATCGAGTCCGAGGGCCTTGCAGCGCTCTTCTGCCAATGGAGTACAGATGAGCCCCCGTCCATGTGTTGCCATGAAATTGATTATTTCAGGCGTTACAGCATCAGCGGTGCAGAGGAAATCACCTTCGTTTTCGCGGTCTTCATCGTCCACCACTATGATCACTTTTCCTTTGCGCAGCTCTTCAATGGCTTCTTCAATAGTATTGAGTTTTTCCGACATTCTATTCTTACATTTATGGCCACAAAGATAGCAATGTTTAAGCAACTTTTTCGCAATAAAAATACTAAGTGGGTCCTGTTGATTCTGTTTATTTCAGGACTGGCAGTTACCGATTATCTCCTGCATGGTTACTATAATACTGAAGGTTATCGCGGTGAACTTTTGCAGGATGGAGAGAAGAGCGGTTACGGCGTTGCTTGCTTTGGCGGAAGCACTACTTTTGGATTTTGGGTAGAGGCCGATGAAGCCTGGCCTGCGCAGCTGGAAAAATCCTTGCAGCAAAAAGCAGCTTATCGTGTGTTTAATCTCGGGGCCAACAATCAGGGCATATACGGCATTTCCTATGATATCAAAAGTTACGAATATCTGGACTACGACATGGCAATTCTCTACAATGGCGAAACCGATCGTGATCCGCGACGCTTATCGGATTTCAACTTCAGGGGAGATGATATCATTTTTGAATGTTTTGGTTATAAACCCATGCTGGGATTTTATATCAGGGAAGCGATTCGTCGTGTAACGCCTGTACCTGAAGAAGCTACGCAGCCTGTGTTTAAAAATGGAATAGAAAAGGATAGTCTGCAAAGTAATGTAAGCACCTATTACCAGGTTTTTGACAATGAAGCGAAGAAGATGATAGCGAAAGGGGAAATTCCTTATCAGTTGTATATCGCTCAGTTGGATGAGGTTTTGACTTATTTAGTGAGTAAAAAAATAAGAACAGTAGTGGTTTGTCAGCCGGGAGCATTTCATTCTGTTCAGCAGCAAAAAGTGCGACAGTTACTGAAAGCAAAGTACGATGGAAAAGTGGAGTATGTGAATTTATCTGAACTCTTTCCTGATATTTCCAAAGTAAGTTTTGATGGCATGCATTTGACGAAGGAAGGGAATGGGATAGTGGCGAGGGCTTTAGAGGATAGTTTGCTTCCGCGTATGGTTTTTTAAGTATGGGTTTCCCTCTTCTCCAAGAGGGAAACCAACTCTCAAAACTCGCTATCAGGGCTGCTTTTCCCGTACATCAACTCATGCAGCTTTCTCGCTGAAGCCTCCCAGTTGAAATTGGCATTCACGAAATCCAATCCGTTTTGAGCAATGCTGTCATATATTTCCGGGTTTTCCAGCATCAGTTCTATCGCCTTTACATAATCCTCCTTTTTCCGCGCTACCAAAATTGATTTTTTGTTTTCGGCACCCAGGGCGTTGTTCGCCAGGGAAGAGGTAACACAGGGGATTTTCATTGCCATGGCCTGCAGCAATTTATTCTGCAAACCGGTACCGATAAGCATCGGTGCCACCACGATTTTCGATTGCGCAATAATATCACGCATATCATCAATCCATCCTGTGATATCCACATTTTTACTTGCCAGAGCTAACACTTCTTTGCTAGGCTCAGCACCCGAAATAGCAATTTTTATGTTAGGATATTTCGCTAATAAAAGCGGCAAAATCTCCATGCACAAATACCTTGCTGCCGACACATTGGGTGGGTACGACATGTTTCCAAAGAAAAGTAAATCGTATTTTTTTTCCATTGGCCGCGGACTGAAATAGGCAGTATCCACGCCATTCGGGATGATTTGTATTTCGTTGGTGTCGGGAATAAAAAGACTGTTCAAATCCTGCTCAGAGATAATCAGCTTGTTCTTGAACCAGTGATAAACTCTTCCTTCGTATTTTCTCAATCGGAAATATTCCCATCGGTAAATGCGACTTGCAGGAAAATAGGCGCTTTCCAACCGGCGCTCCATCCCTTTGGCAAAGGCATCCATATAATCCAGTGTCATTTCAATACCATGGATGTTTTTCACGTATTCGGTGGTGCGCAGCAACTGCACGAAAATATGGTCGGGTTTGTTTTTTTCGATCAGATTGGCAATTTCCCTTGCTACTTTGGAATTGTAAAAATAGCCCGACTGGAAAGGCAATCCGACGATGAAGGATTTAAACATATTAAGGGCGATCGACCATTTGGAGATAGGAAAAACATGAATCTCTTTGCAGTATTTTTTCAGTTCGTCGATGCTTGACTGTTGTGCCGGTTCATCGGAAATAGCAACGAGGTGAATCTCTTCCCATTTCGATAATTCTTTGATCAGGTGATAGGCACGCAGCTTGTCGCCCTTTTCAAGCGGATAGGGAATACGCGACAATATGATCAGCGTTTTTTTCACAGGTCGGTGAGGAATTCCGATATCTTTTTACAAATTGAAATATTGTCGTATTCCTGTGCAATCAGTTCTTTGGCGTTGCTGGAAACCTCCTTGCAGAAAGAAGGGTGATTGAGGCAAAAGATAATGTGCTCGGCGAAATCTGTAGCCTCATCGGCAATCATGATATTTTTGTTGGCGGTATAAAAAATCCCTTCGGCGCCCACACTGGTAGAAACAATGACTTTCCCCACGGCCATACCTTCCACGATTTTAACGCGCATACCGCTGCCCGAGAGGATAGGCACCACCATGATTTTTTTGCTGGCGTAGAAAGTCTTGGCGTCGTCCACTTCACCCACTACCACCACATTTTTTTGTTTGTGCTGCATCAGCCATTCCGGCATGTCGCGTCCCGCCAGGTAAAACTTGGCATCAGGCACTTCAGCTACCACCATGTCCCACACATTTTTCAGGAACCAGTCTACTGCTTCCACATTCGGCATCCAGTTCATGGAGGCGATATGAAAAATAGATTTTTCTTCCTCGGCGATATCCGGCGACAGGGCGAGATCTTTCATCATAATACCCGTTGGGACGGAAAACCCTTTGCCTTTGTATCCCAGTGTTTTGAAGATGTTGAGATCTTCCTTGGTGACAGGAATGAGTCCGTCGAGCTGAGGGATAATGTTTTTTTCGTATTGTTTCAATCGGCGCGTAAGCATCGATAAATAAGGCTTTTTGATAAGGTTGACACTGTTCTTGGTCACTCTTTCCCAAATCTTATACTCCACATTCGGCGCCCTCAGCACAATTTTGGCCTTACTGTGCTTGCGTATGGTGTCGATGTAAGGCGTTACATACAAGCTCTCCATGAGCACAATATCGTATTCTTTTTTGCTGAAAATTTCAATGAGTTTATTTTCAAAATCAGCTGATATAAACCTTTTTATGTTGTAAGATTCATCCTCGAATAAGTTGAGGAAAGCATCCTTAATGCGGATGGAAGTATCGATGTGTACCGACTCAAACCCTGTCTTCGATATATAATCAGCGGGGATTTTATCGTGTTGTACAGGATGCTTATCGGTGGCGATAGTAAGCACTTTTACTTCGTGTCCCAGTTCCAGCAGCCCCATGGTAACATTGTTCATTCCAATGGCTCCGCCGTCGATGGGAGGATAGGGTGGTCGCTGACAAAGTTGTAAAATCTTCATGTTCTATTTCTTTTTCAAAAAGCCGGCCATTTTGCTGAAGAAGGCCGGACGGGAAAATAATTTCGAGTCTCTTGTTGCTTTATAGCTCAGGAAAATACCTACAGGTGTAAGAACAATGGAGGAAAGCCACATGCCGAGGGCAACATCCATACTTCCTTTTTTTCCTAATTTTTCTCCTATAATAGCCAGAACGTAATATACGAGGAAAAGCAATATGGCGAAAACCACAGGCCATCCTAATCCGCCTTTTCTTACAATAGCTCCAAAAGGGGCGCCGATAAAGAAGAGTACCAGGCAGGCAACCGAAAGTGTGTATTTCTTGTGCCATTCCACTTCATAGCGGTACCGGGCGCTGATCCTGTCGTCTTCAAAGATACGCGAGCGGTTGGGATAGCCCTGGGCGGAGCGTGCCGACTGCTGGGCTTCCTGAATCACCTTTTCCCTGTTTTCCTTTGCGATCATGGAGAATACGTCTTTCTTCATGTCGTAAGGCTTGATCGTGTCGATTTTCAGCAGACTGTCTTTCGGGAAATAATAGTATTCGTTGAGTTCTTTCGCGAGGTTGATCCGGCGGTCGACAATGTCTTTTTTTAACGAATCAATCATATCGTCCAGCTGTGCCAGATTGAGCATCTGTGAAGATGTTTTGAACATGGAGCCGTCGGATTTCTGTAGTGCGTAAGCCGACATGTCGATGTAAATAATATGTTCACCAAATGAGCTGCGCAGGAAAGGCCGGGCTTTTAACGTAGGATTATTGTCCTTGTTTTCATCTTCCTTGAAAGCATGTCCGTTATAGAGGGAAAGCTTCATGAATTTGCCGTTTTCAACAGTTTCTATTTTTCCTGAATCGGCAATGATAAAGCTGGAGTTATTGTCTTTGCGGTGATCGAAAAGCATCACGCCCTTCATGGTTTTGTCGCGGTATTTCTTTTCAATGCGGATGGTATATTTCTCCATTCCGTTGTAAAACACGCCTTCGGGGATATTCAGTTCGGGCTTTTTCTGGGTGATATCGTTGATCATCGTTTGCATGCGCAGGGCGGTGTAGGGCAGCACATGGTTGCTGAAGAAAAAGGCACCAATGGCGATGAGGGTGTTGAAGATAATCAGTGAAAACATGGCCCTTTGCAGTGAAATCCCCAGCGATTTGATGGCGGTGAGTTCACTGGATTCGGCCAGCTTCCCGAAGGTCATGATGGACGATAATAGAATGGAGAGGGGCAAACACATAGGAATCTGCCAGAGCGACCAGTAACCGATAAGTTCGAGTAACACCGAAAGTTCCAATCCTTTCCCTATCAGGTCATCCACATACTTCCATATCCAAATCATCAGGAACAGAAAGTTGGTGATGACCAGGTTCAGGATAAACGGACCAATGAAGGCTTTGATGACAAAGAGATGGAGACGTTTCACGGTGTTATTTGCTCAGATTTTTCGGGTTAAAAGTTAACGTTCAAATGTATTTAATTTATATGACTATAGGAATTTTGTCTTGTAGAGACGGAAGATTTTCCGTCTCCGCTTATTCGCCAGACGCAAAATCTTGCGTCTCATACGAGAAAAATCCTCCCTCAATTTGTGTTTTCATAATAATCCCTTAAGTTTGCACCCCGTTTAACCAACGAAATTAAATGGCGCGGTAGCTCAGTTGGTTAGAGCGCAGGATTCATAACCCTGAGGTCGGGAGTTCAAATCTCCCCCGCGCTACAAATCAGAGTGAGTGTGAGTTGCGAGAGCGACAAACCCACTCTGATTTCTCAAAACTCACTCTCGGCGCACTCTTATCCGCATGAAAAAAATCCTTCCTCTTATTATTATCGTTATTGCATTGGTTTTTCTTTTCTGGCCATCGTCCGATGAAAATGATCCGCGCAACCAGGCTGTATATTTTTGTAATGAGGCTTACCGCGACAGTCTCGTAAGCTTGTCGGAACAGCTGGAACCGGTCAAAGACCTGATGAAAGAAAAAACAGGGGTTTATTTCCTTGAGGAGGGCGATGCGGCCATGATCAGTCGGGCCTGGTTGTGCGAACATGCCGAAAAGACCATTGATGTGCAATATTTTATTTTTTCGGCGGATAATGTCGGACTCATCGCTACCGATTTCCTTTTGCGTGCTGCCGACCGTGGTATCAAGGTGCGAATTTTGGTGGATGATATCATGGTGGAGGCCGAGGCCGATGAGCTGTTGGCCTTGAATGCGCATCCCAATCTCGATATCAGAATTTACAATCCTACGGCCAATATCGGGAAAAACCTGGTGAGCAAGTTGTATAGCATGGCCAGTGATTTCAAGGGCTTCAACCAGCGCATGCACAACAAAACCTTTATCGTTGATGGTGAAGTGGTGATTACCGGCGGACGAAATATCGCTGATGAATATTTCGATTATGATCATGAATACAATTTCCGCGACCGGGATGTGCTTCTTTTAGGCAAAGCCACTAAAGATGTTGGAACTTCCTTCGATTTTTTTTGGAACAGTTCGTTGAGTGTGCCGGTGGATAAGGTGGTAGAAATGAGCAAGGAAGAAATCAATGCCGACGCGAAGTATGCTTATCTGCACCAATATGCCTGCAATCCCGAAAATTTCTGGCCGCAGGTGCGCAACAGGATTAAGGATATTCCAAATGCTTTCAAAAAAATCCAGACTTCTGGAGAACTGGTGTGGGTAGACGATGTAAATTTTGTATCAGATGTCCCTGGAAAAAATGCAAAACCTGGAATATATGGCGGGGGAATCAGTACTGATACTTTGTCGCAACTGATCGCTAATGCACAAAAATCCATTTTGATTCAATCACCTTACTTAATCACCACCGAAGAGAGTCGGGCCCTTTTTGCTGCAGCGGTGAAAAGAGGTGTGGAGGTGAAGGTACTTACAAACAGTTTGGCTTCCACCGATAACCTTGAAGCATTCAATGGCTACCAGCGTGATCGGCTGGCACTCCTGGCCACAGGTGTGAAGGTTTATGAATTCAAACCCGATGCCGCTATCCGTCAGCAACTGAGACAAAGTACAATGCATAACGATTCTATAGTTCCCGTTTTTGGATTGCATGCCAAAACAATGGTGGTGGATGAAAAGATATCGGTGGTTGGTACTTTTAATCTCGATCCGCGCAGCTCCAATCTGAATACGGAATGTTTGGTGATAGTGCGTTCTTCGGTTTTAGGAGAGAAATTGTATCAAACTTTGCTGCGCGATGTTGCAAAGGAAAACGCCTGGGAGATCACTCCTTTTTTCAATCCCGATTCTACTTGCGGAACGATGAAGCAGCTGAAAACGAAATTGCGGGCTGTGGTGCCGAAGAGTATTTTGTAGCGCTCCGCTTTTCTTGGGATGTTTTTCAGGGTATGGGTTTCCCTCGGAGGAGATGGGTGCGAGGGAATAGAGCGAGGGGAGGGAGATGGATTAACACGCATCCATCTCCCTCCCTGCACACCCGCTAACACACCGCTCTCCTCCGAGAGGGAAACCCATACCCTGAAAAACATACGCAAAGTCAATTAATCCCTTTTCACCACTCCCAGCAGCGTTGCGTAAAAATCTTCCCCTGAAGCTTTCGCTCTCAGCCATGCAAAGAAGGTCATCGCCTGTAAGTCCTCATATTCAAAAGGCACAAAAACAACTTGCTTTTCAATTTCTTTGATCAGTGTTTTTCTATCGTTGGTGGTGATGTGTAGTTTGACCAGATCCAAAAAACCAAAAGCTCTTTCGTATACCGGATTTGTTTTGAAAGCCTTGAAAGATCGCTCAATAAATCTGATTCGCGATTCAGCAACATCGGTGTGTTTCAGGTCGATGAACAGCAGGATTTCCATAAGGTGTTTTTTGAAAAGCCATTCTGCCCCCATCGCTTTTTTATACCAGCTGTCGCTGTGGTTGAGCTTAAGTAAAATCTGGTTGGCCTTCTTCAAATCCCTTTGCAGGAAGTAATAAATCCCAAGGTTCACCAATGTGTTTGATTTTTCTTCAATGCTTAGTTGCTTTTCATTTTTTAGTAAATCGTTAAGGCAGTCGATACCATCTTTGGATTGGTTGAGGAAGACAAGGTTGGCGGCTTTGAGCTGATGAAATCTCGATTGTTGTTGCTTTTGATGTGCCCGCGAACAAGCGCGCAAAGCTTTGTATAGTTCATTGGTGTAATACAGTGATTCGGTAAATTTTTTGTTTCTATATAATGTATGCGCTAAAAGATAGAGGAACTCCGATTTCACCACAGGATTACTTTCCTGATCGGCACTTTTGTAATGCTTTGTATAAGCCTTTAAGATGAAGGGCTCGAAAGTGTAAAAATCTTTTTTGGCGATAATTCCAGCACGGATGATTTTGATGAAATCCAAACTGATTTTGGGCGTGTTCAACACCTTTTCGTTGATTTTCAGTCGCTGTAGCGCATTGTCAACGATATCACCAAAGTTAATATCAATGCCTTTTTTCTTTTCCAGATTGAGTTTATTTCTGATCAAACCCGATGCAATCTGCAGTTTTTCATTGAGCTGAAGCGCTTCGTAATTCTGTTCGTATTTCATCACAAGCATGTAAATGTCTGCTTCCGGATTCAGGTGGCATTTTTCTATCTGCAGCAGATAAATGGTGTTCAGTACATCGCGGAATTCATGCTCCACGGCAATTTTTTCGGCCAGAGAAATATACTTCCAGGCTTGTTTGTTCAGGCCTTTGTCGAAAAGATAATTCACCACACCAATGATGGCATTGACATGTGAGGCTGTGCCGGCATCGCCCGATGTGGATTGCAGCACCACATAATCGGCCAGGTGAGCGAAAAGTCTTTTGCGAATGGTATGATAAGCGTTTTGATTGGTGGTCTTCAATTGCTTTACCAGCTCATCCCCCTTGTACTCCTTTTCCTGCTTCAGTAAGTTGAAAAGCTGGAGATCCTTCCTGCCTTTGCGGTACTTGTTGCGCTGGATGAAATAGACGAATTCTTTCTGTTGCTCGTCGCTCAAAGAATGAATTACTTCCTGTATAGAGTCCATTTTATAAAATACGTATTTGTATATCAAAATTACTATAAATACTGATTTTATGTAATAAATATGTGAAAATATAAAGTACGTAAAATGGAATAAATGGATTCTTCAACCAGAGATAGGAAGCTAAGTTTGCTTCATCAAAAAACAAAAAAGCTACATATGAAAAAGAATTGGATCAATTTATTTATCACACAGTTTCTCGGAGTGTTTAACGACAATCTGCTGAAGAACCTGATTTGCTTCATCGCTATTTGCTGGGCCGAAGCTTCGCACAAAAGCTTAATCATCGCTGCTGCATCGGCCACCATGGTTTTGCCTTTTATTTTATTGTCGCCACTGGCTGGATTTTTATCGCAGCGTTACACCAAAACCAGCGTTATTAAAATGGCGAAGCTGGCAGAACTGTTTATTATGATGCTGGCTTGCGGGGCTTTTTATGCCGATAGTTTGTGGATAGTGTTGTTGAGTATGTTGCTTATGGGCGTTCACAGTGCTTTGCTCTCTCCGGCGAAATATGGATTGGTGAACGAATTGTCGGAAGACGGTAAAGTGTCCCTCAAATTGGGGATCATGGAGTTACTGTCTTTTACAGCAGTATTGCTTGCTTCTACAGTTGCCGGTTTCCTGGCCGATAATTCTTTAAATAAAGATTTGACGATTACAGTTGTGTTGTTGCTGATTTCACTAACTAGCTTTTTGGTAAGCTTAAAAATTAAAGCGAGTAACAAACCTGAGCATTCTGCTGCCGGACGAGTACTGAATCCTGTGAAATATTTTGTACAGAGCTACACATCTGCAAAGAAATACAAAGGTGTGAATGCAGCGATACTGGGCTTGTCGGTGTTTTGGTTTATTGGTGCTTTGCTGCAAATGAATTTGCTGGTACACTGCAGTGAAGTGCTGCATTTATCTAATTCCAGCACGGGCCTGGTAACAGCTTTCGTTGCGGTGGGAATAGGTGTTGGTTGTTATGTGTCGGGATTGGTTTCTAAAAAAAGACTGGAGATGGGGCTGGTGTTTTTCGCTGCTGTGGCGCTTGCTGTGAGTTTGTTCTTTTTAGGTGATAATGGTTTAAGCACAGCTTCCTTTATTACGATTTTGATGCTCACTGCTTTCTTTGGTGGTGTATTTAAAATTCCTTTGAACACCTGGGTTCAGGAGCGTACCGAAAAATCGGAAATCAGCAGGATGTTGGCATATTCTAACATGATGATTTTTCTTGCAATTCTTCTGGCTTCTCTTTCTTTCGCCTTTTTGCAAAGTGTTTTTTCATCCGCTGAAATTTTTGTGATCACGGGTTGGATTGCGATGCTGACGGCTCTTGTAGTGTTGATTAAAATCCCTTTTGCTGTGTTGCGATGGGTGTTGGTAGTGCTGACCAAAACCATTTTCCGATTGAGGATGGAAGGTCATGAAAAGCTGCCTTTGAAAACAGGAGGGGTGATTGTTTGTAATCATGTATCGATGCTCGATTTTTTATTGATCATCGCTACTGCCCCGCGTAACGTGCGTTTCGTGATGCATGAGAAATTTTACAACATTAAATTTTTGCGACCGCTGCTTAAAAAATGCAACATGATTCCTATTTCTTCAGGGAAGGATAAAGAGTCGCTTCGTGCATTTACCGAGCGTTGTAAAACGGAAGTGGACAATGGTCACCTGATCTGCATTTTTCCGGAAGGGATGCTGAGTCGCAACGGCCAAATGATGCCTTTCAAAAAAGGGATAGAGCACATTGTTAAAGCGACCAATGCCCCTGTTTATCCGATGCACATTGATAACGTGGTGGGTACACCTTTGTCTTACAAAACCGGTACTTCCAAGCAATATGGTTTTGGGTTGACAACCATGAGAAGGAAAGTTTTTATCACTGTAGGTGAAGCGATGAATGCTCCTGTGAGTTCCTTTGAATTGCGTCAGGCAATTAAAGAACTGGAAGTGAAAAATTTCGCGAGAAGAACGCAAAAGCTGGAAGCATTGGAGGCTGTTAATCTTTCGGTGAAACAAGTATATCGTAAAGGTGATGCTTCGCCAAAAATTGAAAAAATTGCTTTGGAGGAGGTGGTGATCAATACGCCCAACTATAGCATTACCGACCTGATGGGTAACCAATTTGATTTCATCGGTACCAAGGAAAACACTGCCGGAAAACCTTTGCCGGGTGTAACTGTAGCCATTGTTGATGAAGATAAAAAAGTCTTGCCTGCCAACAGTTGCGGAAAAGTTTTCTTCAAACATGCTTTTGATCAAAGTCTGGAATGGCTGGAAACCGGCTACTATGGCTTCATGGGTGAATGTGGCTTTCTGGTTTTGGTGCGCTAAACAATTTCAATACTAATTTTTAAACCAACGAAAATGAAAAATCTGTTTAAGTTAAATTGGATCAACGGACTGGGCTTTGTCTTCCTGTTCACGGCCTTCCTGTATTTTTTGAAAATCGCAGTGGATTATGGATGGTTCCCGCCGGGAGTGCGCGCGGCGGTTGGATTGGTGTTGGGTTCAAGTGCTCTGTTTGCAGGCTTCATGCTTTATAAAAAGAAAAAGGGAATGTGGGCCGAATTATTGTCGGGATTGGGGAGTGCGATCGTTTATGCTACAGTGGCTTACGTGAGTTTCAGTGATAGTATCATTCTGTCGCCCAATGCTCTCCTGATTTCCATGGTGGCAGCAACGCTGATCACCAGTGTTGTAGCAGTGAAAATGGATATGCGGGTGTTGTATGTGATAGCGACTTTGGGCGCACTCATTACACCGCTCATCATCAAGGCGTCGGTGGAGCAGGATTTCATGCTGTTTATTTATATGCTGATCATCAATGTTGCCGCGCTGTATGTGAGTGCCATCAAAAAATGGCATGAATTGAAAGTGATTTCTTTCGTGTTGTCGATGGCGTTGTATACATCGTATTATTTTCTTTTTGATCCGCTGAGCTGGGGAAAACCATTCTTCTACATCACGTCTCTTTTTGTGGTGTATATCGTTGGATTGACACTGGGCTCATGGCGACAAAATCACAATGAGATTGGTGTTGATCAGTATCTCGGCATCATTAACGCCATCAGCTTTGTATTTTGGTCGGCGACCATCTTTGGTAATTTTGATATTCCGCATACGGTACCAATGGTGATTGTTGGAGCGGTGTTTTTAGCTCTGGGTGCTTTGTTTTATTTCTTCAAGGGAAAGAAGTTGAATGTGGGGAATGGGACTTATCTCGGACTGGGTGCTGTGGTGTTGTGCATCGCCTGCAGTGATACCGGATTGCTTTTAGGTCACGGAATGAATTATGTGGTGAACAGTGCTATCTGGCTTTTGTTGATCGCAGGAGCTTTTTTCTTCGGTAAATACAATAAAAATTCTGGTGTGCTGTGGGGAACGTACGGTGCTTTTCTTTTGCTGGCGGCTTATTGGTATATGGTAGCCTGGGAGGTTGAGTGGGTAACGATATTCGGGATAAAATATCTCCCTTTCCTGAATGCGGGAGGGTTGATATGGATGGCGATGGCTTTTCTCGGATTTTATTTTTCGCGCTTTGAGGAAAGATCGACTGGCGGTGATCCTAGCATTAACAATGCGTTGTCAGCGATACTAGGTGTTGTGAGTCACATCATCGTTGGTGGTTTGCTTACAGTGCAGATTGATAATTTGTGGGATGCTTATGAATTACATTTCCTGAGTGCCAATCTGGTTTTGTCGGTAACGTGGATGTTGTATGCGCTCATCATTTTCCTGTGGAGTACACGCAGCAGATTTAAAGTGTACAAGTATATGGGTGCTGCTGTGCTGGTACTTACTTCCATCAAAGTTTTTTTCTGGGATTTGAGTGGATCGGCGACTTTCCAGAAAGTGATTTTCCTGGTGGTGATTGGTTTGCTCACCTTGCTAGTTGGGAAAATCAGTACTAAGAAAAAGGATGAGGATGTAGGATAGGTGAGGAGAAGGAGCCGTCCGTGCCTACCGGATGGCTCCTTTGTTTTTATCAGTTCGTTGTTGGAGATTTTACCACCCCAATCGTCATTGCGAAATTTTTGTACCCAAAAATGAAGCAACCTTCTCATCAATCTTTCTTCTATTCCAAAGAAGTAAAATTTCTTACTTTTTCCTTGATGAAAAAGTAACAAAAAAACAATAGCCAAGATATGCTTCCCTCGCACGTCGCGAATTTTTTTATCAGTCGGTGACGGAAAAATTTCGCTCCCGCCACCGCCGGCCCGCATCTTGGCTCGGGCCCTCGTACGAAGTTAGCGCTTATACTTTTAAGAGAGGATTACTAACTAACTCTCCTCCTTTTTTCAAGAAGGAGTACCTGAAGAGGGAGGTGGTTAAAAATAAAACTTGCTTTCTTTTTTTAATAGTGTTATATTTACACTAATTAATCATAAAACTATCGCCATGGGTAATCAATACAAGATAGGATTCCGGATTTTCCTTATGATGTTTTTATTTGCCGCACAGCTGAAGGCCACCACATTATATGTGCTCAATACCAACGATGCAGGTGCCGGCTCTTTCCGTGCGGTATTGCAGGCAGCGTTGGCCGGAGACGTGATACAATTCAATATTCCCGGAGCTGGTCCGCACGTTATTCAACCTCTCACAAGTTATGTTGTTACTAAGCAAATCACTATCGATGGCTTAAATGCCGGAAAACCTGGAGTAGAGTTTGATGGGAATATATGTAGTGGTATGACTTGCTTCGATTTCAATTCTGTGGGAGGAAGCGGAACTATTATTCAGGGTTTGGCTATCAATGGATTTCGCAATGTTGCCAATGCCGCTGGTATTCTCATTACCCAGGCTACGGGCGTTACTGTTAAAAGCTGTTATCTCGGTACTGATATCACCGGAACCGTGGCCAAACCAAACAACACTGGTGTTTTTATTCTTGGGAGTTCCGATAATATTATTGGCGGACCTTTAGCCAGCGATGGAAATCTGCTTTCAGGAAATACTATTCGCGGTGCGTGGATATCGGGACAGGGCGGAGTGGCCAATAACAACACTGTGGAGAATAATAAAGTTGGAATGGACATCAATGGCAATCCCATGCCGAATTTCACGGGTGTGGAATATCAGCTGAATGCCAATAATAATCTGGTGCAGCATAACATTATCAGCTATAATACCGGCGACGGATTGTCGTTCAATCAGCAGTCGACAGGCAACAGGATTTACGGCAATGTTTTTTCTTACAATGGTGAACACGGTGTGGATTTGCTCAACAATACCGTAACAGATAATGTAGTGGGAGTGAGTGTTTCGGGAGTAGGTGAGCCCAATGCGATTTTCAATAACGGTCAGGCGGGTGTATTCATCAGCGAATGGTACAACGATGGCGCCGGCGTTTATCAGGGAGGTTCTCCTTCAAGGGTAACTGTGCGACAGAATTTGATTTATTGCAATGGTGTGGAAGGTATTGCCCTCACTGAAAATCCGGGAAGTGCCGCAGGTAATTCAGCTAAAGCAAAGCCTGTCATTAATCTGGCTTCTACCGAATCCAATACCTTTGGTAAAGCAGCTCCCGGCGATGTGATTGATATTTATTCGGCCGATGGTTGCAATACCTGCGGCGGTGGAAATTCTCAGGGACAAACCTGGCTGGCCAGTGTAATTGCTGCAGGCGATGGCAGCTGGTCGTATACGAAAGTCGGCGGCGCACAATGCAATTCCCTCGTCGTTACTGCAACAGATGCTTTAGGAAATACATCGGAATTTGCTGCGATTTGCACGCGTCCAAGTGTTTCTATAAGTGATACTTCAACTTGTACCACTGTAAGCTATAAGATTGATGCAACGAAGCCTTGTGTGTTGTCTTATAAATGGTCGACAGGAGCCACAACACCCTCCGTCGATCTGGTGAATGCTCTTCCCGGATTGTATTGGGTTGAAGTGAAAGGTCAGGACAATGTTGCTGTGCGTGATACTTTTGAAATTCTCCAGAAGACTTTGCCTGATGCTGTTTTATCCGATGCACAATTTTGTGAGGGTGATTCGCTCACGATGAATCCGGGCGTCTTTACTACATACAAATGGTCGGATGCTTCTACTGGAAATACGCTTAAAGTAAAAACTGCTGGTGTGTATTGGGTGGTGGTGACAAATGCTGAAGGATGCAAGGACAGCACTTCCGCAACGATTTCTATAAATGCTCTGCCTGCCGGAACCATTGCAGATGCTTCTGTTTGCGCCGGAGGAAATGTTACCATAAATGCAGGAACGTGGATTTCTTACTTATGGGACAATGGTTCCACGGCTGCGTCAACAGCGATTTCCACTACAGGACAACATTGGGTCATTGTTGAAAACAACAAGGGCTGTGAGGATTCTCTTTTTGTGCAGGTGAATCCCGGAAGTGACCTCACGGTTTCGTTGAACAATCCGTCCCCGGTTTGTTCTGATGGCCCCGTAACTTTAACGGCAACGGTGAGCGGCACACCTCTCTTGCCATTATTGTACAATTGGAATGGATCTGCAGGAACGGAAAATCTATTGATTTCCTCATCGGGGAAGTACAAGGTGATTGTTACCGATGCAGGAAGTTGCAAAGGAAGCGATAGTGTTGATGTTGTATACCCTGCCGTGCCCCAGGTTGATTTAGGTAAGGATACTTCACTTTGTTTTTCTGAAGGCAAGAGCTTTAAAATTGCAGTGGCCGATACTTTTGCATCAGTGGTGTGGATGAATAGTAGCAGTTCTTCTTCAATTGATGTTAATTCTGCGCAGGAAGTTGTAGTGACGGTCTCCAATGGCTCTTGCTTTGCGAGCGATACGATTGTGGTGTCAGAAAAATGTACTTCTTCTTCCTTTCACTGGGATTTCCCCAATTGGGTAACACCTAATAACGACGGATTCAATGATCGGTTTTATCCTAAGTATGTCAATGATTCTACTTTAGGGAAAATCAAATCGATTAATTTTGTGGTGTACGATCGCTGGGGTGTGCAGATGCTTGAGCGTTCAGAAGTGGCCGAAATTCCACAGTGGGATGCTACTTATTTGGGTAAACCTGTTGCGCCGGGTGTGTATTACTGGATAGTGCAGTGGACGGATATCTGGGAAGGACAAGGAGAGGCAAATGGATGGATGGAGGTGATGAAATCGGAATAATTCGATCGCGTTCGTCATTGCGAAATTTTCGTACCCAAAAATGAAGCAACCTCCTCGTGATTTTTTCTCGTGTCTGTCATCCTGAGGGTACTCCCGAAGGATGACAGACGCGAGAAAAGTTTTAGATATTATTGAAGTTGAAAACTTCGCTGAGAGTTAGTTAACCAGACTTTGCAGTTTGAGTTCACTCCCGTCAAACACTGCATAATGTGGATTCACAACCCATTCTCCTAGGTTGATGTATCGTGATTTTTTATTGGACAAAACCGTATCCAGAGGCAAGTGGCGGTGACCAAAAATGAAATAATCGTAGTGCTTCGTTTTCAAAGTATCGTTGCAGAAAACAGTCAGAAATTCTTTATCGTCACCCAAATAAATCTGGTCTTTTATAGCATTTGCCATTCTGCTTTTTCCCGACCAGAAATTGGCGACTGTAATACCGAGATTAGGGTGAATACGGGCAAACAACCACTGACAAACTTTACTCGCAAATACTTTCTTAATGAACTTGTAACCTATATCACCTGGGCCTAATCCGTCGCCATGACCAATTAAAAAAGTCTTCCCGTTGAAAGTTTTTTCAATTGGTGTTCTATATAAAGAAGCACCGGTTTCAGAGGGCAGGTAATCGAAAATCCACATGTCGTGGTTGCCTGTGAAAATGTGCAGTTTTATTCCGCTGTCGGCCAATTCGGCCATCTTTCCCAGCAGGCGTACATAGCCTTTCGGCACAGCATGTTTGTACTCAAACCAGAAATCGAAAATGTCACCCACAAAATAAATCTCTGCTGCTGAATCCTTGATGGAATCGAGAAAAGAAACGATTTTCTTTTCGCGCAGCAAGCTCTCCTTCCTGTTCGGAACACCGAGGTGGAAATCGGAAAGAAAATATATTTTGTTTTTTTCAGCCATTACAATTTCTTCAGTTCATTCAACAAATTCAGGTTGTTAAGATTCAGCAAGAAACGAATTTTTTGGAAATAATTGTAGGGATAAACCGATGTTTCGTAGGAATCGCTGATGTCTTTGGAAAGGAAGAGTGGGAGATAAATTTCCACAACATCTCTGAAGAGTGTGAGCTGTATTCCACTGTCGTAATAAAACGAAACATTGTTGCCTGTGAAAGCTTCAGAGGTGCCGATATCAGCGAAAAGAGCGAAAAAGTATTTTTCATTTTTTCCGATTTTAATCGGAATCGGCAAATCGTAAGTAATCCCCGCGGTAGTGATCCAATCGCTGGCACGCATATCATTACCGTATAATCCAAACTTGAATCCGCCGTCGGCCATCGTAATCTGATGCGACATGAGGTAAATCGGATTGTACATGTTTCTGCCCAGCAGCACATTGTCGTAGAGGTAATCTTCTTCGCGCTGACCGCGCAGGGTGAATTGCTGATTGATCACTGAAGTCTGATCAAGGAATTTTCCACCGAACAAGCGAATCTTCAATTCATCGCCTTTCTCGCTCAGCGTAAATCGGAACTCACCGGTGATACTTGTCTTCACGAAATCGGGTCCGCTTTGCAGCAAAGGCGTAATTTTAAAATGCTGTGTTGCTGTTTTCTTATTGCAGATGAGTTTAGCCTCGTAATAATTTTTCCATTCGTTGCGCACCTCAAATTTATTGTCGCCCAACCCAGCAATCATTTCATTGTTGATGCTGATCATGCGTGTCACCAATTCGGTAGAATAAGGAGAATTGGCATTTTTCTTTTTGAAGATAAAACTTGCGGAAGGCTCAATTTTGTGGAATTGTGCGTTAAGTCCGGCGTACTCCTGAATGGAATATTGCTTCGCTGCTACGCCGATTTCCATGCCGCTGAGAAAAGGAAGTGGTTTGCGGATAAAATAACGCAAATGCGCATCGCCATTGA
Source organism: Flavobacteriales bacterium (assembly GCA_046074525.1). Classification (GTDB taxonomy): domain Bacteria; phylum Bacteroidota; class Bacteroidia; order Flavobacteriales_C; genus JAHEZL01. The sequence goes on along the minus strand of JBJTOK010000062.1, from coordinate 68,078 downwards.
TTACTTTGTTGCTGAACGAATACATCGGATTCACCCAGAAACGCGTGTTCTTCATCGGGAACTGGTAGTTGTGGAAAGCGAGTCCGAGCATAAAACGATCGTGCTCATTATAGCCCATTGTGGGCAGGTAATAAACGTTGTTGTATTTAGGATTTTCCATGCTCAGGCCGAGACGGAATTTGATGGGTTCCATTTTTTGGAAAATATATGTTGCATGGAAACCATCATTTATAGCGCCTATGCTATTGTTCGATCGGTTGATCTCGGGCATAACGTGGTTGCCGTCAATTACAATTTTGGTGTGATCAAAATCTGTATTCCTAAGTTCAAGTTTGGCAACGCCTTTAAATCCTTTGTACCAATGTTCTTCAAGTAAAGTATCGCCTTTGTATACGGAGATTAAAACCGGACCTTCAATATCTCCGGTGTTTTTAACTATTACATTAAAAACATGTGAGTCATCGCCACCGAGACAAGCAAGATTCGATTCAAATTCAGTTCTCAGAATTTTATAATCCAAAACCTTATCCGTCTTCAGTAAATCATCAAAAAACCACGACAAATCCTCTTTGCAGTTTTCCTTGAAAATCTGCTCCAGATCCTTCGGCTGCGGATGCTTGAATTTCCATTGATTGAAATACATCTGCATGCAGTAATCGAATTTCTCCTGACCGAGATAAGAAAAAAGGTAATTGAAAATAGCTGCTGATTTGGAATAAACGATGCCGCCATAATTGTCGTTGCTGAACTTCTCTGCAGAAAGATTGAGTTTCTGATCTTCACCTTTCAGCGCCTGATGGATATAGTTGATGTAATAAATCTCTGTTAGTGGCGGATCGTTTTTACCAAGCAGGAAGTGCACCGGACCAAACAGCAAAGAGGAGGCATAAGCCTTTGGATATTTTTCCTTGAGATAACGCATCTCGTTGAAAGAGTTGATGCCTTCATCCATCCACGCATTGCGGCGCTCATTGCTGCCGAGGATACCGTAAAACCAGTTGTGTCCCACTTCGTGCATGATCACTTCTTCCAGACTCACATCGCTGTTGCTTTCACCAATCACCGTTACGTTGGGATATTCCATACCGCTGCCTGCCGATAATGATCCATCCACCGCTGTAACATGATTGTAAGGATATTCGCCATTCCAAAGGGAATATTTGAAAGTAGCATCATGAAGATAGGTGAGCGCATGTTGCCAGAAGTAAGCCTCGGCATCGGTGAACATCGCCCAGGTGTCCACCTTCCTTTGCGATTTCGGCAAGTAAACTTCTCCTTTCAGTACGTTCCATTCCTTGTTGGCGAACCAGGCGAAATCATGAATGTCTTTCTGGAAATAATGCAGTGTTTTGTAATGCTTGCTGGAGGCGGTATGCGTGGTGTCGTTCTTTCGGTTGAAAGTATTCGCCCATTTCTTAATGTCTGTTTTCTTTATTTTTTCTTCGGTTTGTTTCACTTTGTACAGCAGCCATTCGGTTTCACTTTTTGCCGATTCGCCCTGCAGATCACCTGTAGCGCCCACTACATAATTATCGGGTAAAGTGATTTTCACGTTGAAAGAACCGTACTCCGAATAAAACTCCCCTTGCGTAAGGTAGTTGAGCGGGTGCCAGCCTTGCGCATCATACACCGCCGGCTTAGGATACCACTGTGTGATTTGGTAGCTTTGCGAAATATGACCCAGTCGTGAAAAAGTACCCAAAGGAATTTTAACCCTGAATGGGGTGGTGAGTTTAATTTTCTGTCCGGGCAACAAGGGTTGGTTCAATTCCACTTTGGCAATATCGATCTGCTGTTTGTGGAAATCCCATTTCACGCTTTGCTCATTGACCTTAAAATCCAGATTGTCGATATATCCCTTGTCCTTTTTATCGGCGTAATGGAAGTTTGTTTTCTGGAGTACCATCAGCTGCTTGGCCAAAGCGGTTTCTTCGTTTTTGTAGGCATTGGGCCAAAGGTGAATAAAGAGGTAGGTAAGGGTGTCGGGACTGTTATTAATGTACTCCATGGAGATGAAAGCATTGAGTTCGTGCTTTTCATCGTTCAAACTAACATCGATGGTGTAGTTCACTTCCTGTTGCCAGTAAGCAAAGGAAGGAGTGGATATCAATAAGGTAAAGAGAAGATGTAACGCCTTCTTCATTGCTTACTTGAGAACTTCAGCCAGTTTTGCAAGCAATGCTTCACCACGCAGGTCAACAGCGAGGATTTTTCCATCCTTGTCGATCAGTAATGTTTTAGGAATGCCAGTTACATCGTAAGTCCTGGAAGCTTCTCCTGTTTGCGATTCGAGCACATGCTTCCAGGTGAGACCATAAGATTGAATACCATTTTTCCAGGTAGTCATGTCTTTGTCGAGAGACACGCTGAAAATCTCAAAACCTTTGTCTTTATAAGTAGTATAGGCATTTTTCAGGAAAGGGAACTCCTTGCGGCAAGGACCGCACCAGGTGGCCCAGAAATCGATGAGGACTACTTTGCCTCTTAAGCTGTACAGCGACAAAACCTTTCCTTCAGGATCACTAAGTGTAATGTCAGGAGCTGTTCCGCCGATAGAGAGGGCAAGCATTTTTTCTGTTTTTTCAATATAATCGCTAACGTAGGGCTGGTTAGGATAAGCTTTTTTCAAACCGGCGGTGAGTTTGTTTATCACATCAGGGTTTTTCACAGGGTCGAGATTCTGAACGGCTACCAGACTTCCGAGGTTATCAGGATTGGCCAATACAAAAGTGCGCGAATAGTTTTCGAAATCGTCCATCACCTTCATGTATTTCTTTTGTGTATCATCAAAAATGAGGTGGGCTTTGTTCTCGGCTTGCGCTGTCTGGTAAACCTGGTTGAGTGAATCCCGGGATTCACCAAATGCTATGAAAGCTCTCAGGTATTCTCTGAATTTTTCAGATTTGGCATTGCCATTAATAGTGAAAGATTTGATGAAGTTGTTGGCATCGGCGGTAATTTCCAGCTTATCGTTGGGGTGGATGAGCACCTGCACCCAGGTGTTTTTGTTCTGGAGTCGGAAACGGTAGAACCATGCCGTATCCGTTTTATGCTTGAATGTAAAGGAACCGTCGTCATCCAGCTCAATGGTGTCGATAGGTTCAATTTTGGTAGAAAGCTTCTCTACAATCATGAAATCGTCACCGGCATTCTTGATCACCCCATGGACAGTTTCATTGAAATTGCCCTTTGGCGACATGAGTCCGCAGCTCACTACCGCCAGCAGCAAGGGAGTCAGGATGAACTGACCGAATATTTTTAATGTTTTTCTAGTCATTTTGCTTTTGCATTAACTATACAAAAATAACAACATAGCTGGGTAGTAAAAGGAAAAGGGGAGATTTATTTTGAGTGGGTGTGTTGCCGGAGCGGTACATTTTTTAAAAAAAAAGTGTAGTTTTAATCGACTAAACAAGAAATTACTCAGACAAGTATGTTTTTAGTATATGGTACTAGGAGAGCTCGCATCAAGAAGTTTAAAGATGCGCATGAGGTTTGTGGCAGTTGTAATGCTATTGGAGTTGAGGTAAGTGTATATAGAGATGTGGCTCATTGTTGCGTTATTCCGATTTTTCCAATAGGAGAAAATATTGTAACAGCACGATGTCTTTCTTGCGGGAAGCCGGTGTATTTTAACACTAGTCATTATCAGAAAACAATTAAAGCTCCTTTCTTCGCTTATTCATTTTTGATACTGTTGGCTGCTTTTATTCTTCTGTTTGTAAAAATTGGGTACGATAATGAAAAGGAGAAAGAAGCTTTTTTCAATGATCCAAAGGTGGGTGATGTTTATGCGATCAGGAAAAATGGGAATAATGAAACATCCTTTTATTTTTTCAGATTGGCTTCCGTTAAAAAAGATGCAATTTCTGTATACATGAACACTTCTTCATATAGTGGTTATGTGAGTGATTTATGGGATGGTGATTATTTTGTGAAAGAGTTGGAGTTGACCTTTCCGAGATCAAAATTTAAAGAGATGCTTGATAAAGGTGAAATATATTCCATCGAACGGGATTATAAATTAGAAGCGGGATTCAACCGGATCAAATGAGATAAAGTAATTAAGGAGAATATTCGTTTTTACAAACGATGCTTGGCGAGGATTAGGCAATTTAGGTATATACTCTTAAGCTCTTACCTTACTACGGTTCCGAATTTGTCTTTTTAAGCAGCATTACCATTTTGAGGAGAAGTACTCAATTCCTCCCCCTGCTTGTTCTGTTCTTCCAGGGTCCAACTGTCAGTCACCGTAGTTTCCAGCCACACTTTACCTGATTTTCGGAAAACCTGGACGCCCAGGCCATAATTTTTACCGAAGTCCTGTTCCAGCTCATTCACTGTTGTTTTAGGTGAGATGTTGATTTTCCCTCTTTTGTGTATGCTGCGGCATTCTGCAAGGGTTTTGTTGCAATGCTTAATGAATTTTTTTGCCGACGGACAGCCGGGATCGTGGGGTTTTGAAAAAAACTCAATTTTCAGATAGGGAAAGAGCTTGTTGAATTCTTCCTGTATCTGGAATATTTTTTTGCTGTCGTCAATGCTAATCTTCATCGGTTATTTGCTTAGATGAAGTAAAAATACTACCTCTTTGTTCTATCTATAATGAGTGCGGTTACATAGAGGCATGATAGAGGTCAGTTTTTCATTTTCACCAGTTTATCATATTCTTTTACAATAATGGTGCTGCCCTTGATGTCCACAATGCCTTCTTCCTTAAAATCGCTGAGGGTGCGGATGGTGGTTTCTGTAGCCGTTCCCGCCAGGTTGGCAAGGTCTTCACGGGGAATGTTCATGCTGAACACACTTTCGTCATCTTTTTTGTATCGTTTACAAAGAGTGATCAGGGCTTCAGCAACGCGTTTTCTAACCGAGTTGTATGCGAGCTTGAGCAATTGCTGTTCTTTTTCTTCGAGATTATCGGAAATGATTTTGATGAATTTCCTGGAGATCTGTGCATTTTTATAAATCAGAGAATAAAAATGCTCTTTAGGAATCATGCATATTTCAGCATCTTCCATGCAGGCAGCTGTATCCGAATATTTTCCTTCTTCAAGAAGGGCCAGGTAGCCGAAAAAATCACCTTCTTTATAAAGTCCGGTAATGAATTCTTTCCCTTGTTCATTGGTACGGAAGGTTTTCACCTTTCCCTTATTGATAAAGAATATTCCCTTTGGATAATTGCCTTCAAAGTAGATGTTTTCCTTTTTTTTGTGCCTGCGCACTTCGTTTTCTTCCGACAGTTTTTTGAGATCTTCAAATTCTTTGGCACCCAAAAGGAAATCGCTGAGCCCGCTCATGCTTTTGGTGAATTCACTTTTGGCTACTTCAGATTTTTTCAATCTACTTTCAATAGCGTTGAGTAGCTCAATATTGTCGAAAGGCTTGGTCAGGTAATCGTCGGCACCCATCTCCATTCCCTTGCGCAAATCGGTTCGCTCCGCTTTTGCAGTAAGGAAAATAAAAGGGATGACGGCAGTTTCGTCGTTTTTCGATAACATGTGCAGCACGCCATAGCCGTCGAGTTCAGGCATCATGATATCGCAAATAATGAGGTCGGGTTTTTCCTTCGTAGCCAGTTCAACTCCCTCTTTACCATTTTTGGCCGTTGTGACTTTATAGTTGGCCAAAGTAAGAATCTCAGCTGTGTTTTCTCTTACGTCGATATTGTCTTCTATGAGGAGGATGTTTTTCATCTGGAATGTTTTTTCGTTTTAAAGTCAGATTGTTGAGTGGTAATCATTGTGGGATAATTATTGTGAAGGATGATCCCTGATTCTCCTTGCTTTCAAAGTCTATGGTAGCGCTCATCAGTTCAGCATACCTTGCAACGATATTGAGTCCCAACCCCGTACCTTGTATATGTGTTGCATTGTGTCCTCTGAAAAAGCTTTCAAAAAGGTTTTTCTGGTCGGCTTCGGAAATACCGATTCCGTAGTCTTTTACAGTGATTTTTACCGAGGAGTTTTGCACTTCCGACGTTATGTCAATGCGATCTGCTCCCGGTGAAAATTTAATGCCGTTTGAAATAAGATTGAACAGGATATGGCGCAGCAATTTTTTATCGACCGACACATTTTCCCTGCCATGATGAGTAAAGTGTGTTTTATGTGAACTTGATAGTGGCTGAAGTTCGCTGATGGTTTCGCTGATAAAATTTTTCAGATTGAGGTCGGCAGGTAAGTTCTCCACTTTCCCTTCTTCCAGCTTACTTACCGATAGAAAGTCGTTGAGTATATCGGTGAGGTTGTTGATGGCATTTTTAATTTTGCCAACATGTTTGTCCTGACTCGTTTTGTCGTTTTTTTCGCCATATAAAGTCACCAGGGACAGCGATGACATCATTGTAGTTAATGGTGTGCGGAACTCATGAGAAGCCATGGATACAAAGCGTGACTTCAGTTCATTCAGCTCCTTTTCCTTATTCAGCGCAGTATGCAGGTCTTTTTTTGTTTTTTCCAGTTCTTCTATCGCTTCCTCCAAAATAAGGGTGCGGTTTTTCACTTGCTTTTCCAGCTCAGAGGAATAATTTTTCATTTTCTCCTCAGCAAGTTTTCTAACGGAAATATCAACGATGAAAGCGATGACGAATTTCCCTTCCTCGGTGGAGTAAGGACTTAAGCTGATTTCAACCGGGAATTCGGTGCCGTTTTTTTTTAAACCGTAAAGATCCATTCCGGCACCCATGGAACGAGCGTGCGGATTGTGGTTGAATTTTTCCCGGTGATCCAAGTGCTTTTGAGACAGTCGGCGAGGGATCAGGACTTCTATTGTTTTGCCGCGTAATTCATCAGGTTCATAGCCGAAAAGCTTTTCGGCGCTTGGATTGATGCGGGTGATTTCACCTTTTTCATTGGTGACCAGTATCCCCTCTGTAGCATACAGAAACAGAGCCTCAATACCTTGTTTGCTATCCATTTTATTTGAGAATGAAAGTTTCATCTAAAATAAATAAAATGGATGGTATTAGGCTTTTTTTTCTTTTTTGCTGTTTACCAATGCTTTAATGGCTCCCGACAGGGCGAAGAGTGCTAACAGCACAATGGCTGCCATCAATCCGAGTATGAAATGGTTTGCTGTCATAATTATTCGCTTTTAAGGGCGATCAGCAAAGCAGTTGCTGTACCACCAATAGTTAATAAAAACATGGCCATAGTAAATGCTGGTGTAGTGATGTCAGCTTCAATAAAGGCATAACGGAAAGGAACTAAAAGCACTGCAGCAGCAATAATGGTGGCTAAAATCTGGTTCTTTTTCATAAACTTTCTTTTTGTCAAATTTCTGAGGATAAAGTCGTGGGCAGAATGCTGGTTCTCATATCCGGATATGACCGTTGTCATAATTTTTAGTAAAAGGCCTTCTACTTTTGGGGTATGGATAAAGTCAAGGTTTATTTTTTAGGTGCTGCCGGAACTGTTACCGGATCAAAATTCCTTATTGAAGCAAAAGGCAAACGAATACTGGTGGATTGCGGATTGTTCCAGGGAGTGAAGAAATTACGGGAACTCAATTGGAATTATTTGCCTGTAGAGGCGGCGACCATTGATTGTGTTTTGCTGACCCACGGACACATGGATCATTCGGGCTTCCTGCCACGCCTCGTGGATATGGGATTTAAAAAATGGATATATGGTACAGCGCCCACTATTGAAATCGCTGAAATTATATTGTGTGACAGCGCCAAAATTCAGGAGGAAGATGCTGAAAGGGCGAATAAAAAGGGCTTTAGTAAGCACCATCCTGCGAGGCCGCTCTACAACTTAAAGGATGTAGAGAACACCTTGCCTCATTTCAAATCTGTGGAAGATAATTACTGGCTTGACCTGGGTGCTAACATTAAAGTTAGATTTAGCTATGCCGGACATATTCTCGGCGCAGCATCTGTTGAGATAGATGTGGATGGTAAAATGCTGGTGTTTTCAGGAGATGTAGGTCGGGAAGATGACTTGATGCTTTATCCTCCGATCATACCTCCTGTTGCCGATTTCCTTTTCATAGAAAGTACTTATGGGGATCGTTTGCATCCTGATGAAAATATAGAAGCGCATCTTCAGCAGGTGGTTTGCGAAACAATAGAGATGGGCGGTACGCTTATAATTCCCAGCTTTGCCGTGGAACGGGCGCAGTTGCTGATGTGTCTGTTGTGGCAGCTTAAACAGAAAGGTAAAATTCCTCATGTGCCAATGATTGTCGATAGTCCTATGGGAACCAATGTCCTTAAGGTATTACAGCATCACCTGAAGTGGTTGAAACTGTCGGAAAAAGACTGCAGCCAGATGTGCGCCAGTTTCGATTATACAAAAGATTTTAAGGAAACTCTGGCGATGATCAACGACGAACGTCCCAAGATTGTTATAGCAGGAAGCGGCATGCTTACAGGCGGAAGGGTACTGAGCTATCTTCAGCATTATATCGGTGATCCCCGCACAACAGTACTTATGTCGGGTTACCAGGCTGAGGGAACACGCGGACGACAATTGCTGCGCGGTGCTTCCGAAATTAAAATTTATGGAAGATACTACGATGTTAAGGCACGCATTGAGGAAATCCGCGGACTCAGTGGTCACGCCGATCAGAAAGGCTTACTCAGCTGGATGTCAAAAATCAGAAATAAACCTCAAAAAGTTTTTATTGTGCATGGCGAAGCCCAGGCTGCGGATGTTTTAAGAACGAAGATTGAAAGTACTCTGAAATGGAATTGCATTATTCCATCCTTATGGCAGATAGAGGAGCTTTGAATTATACTGCCTGACTGAAAGTGCTTTTCTCAGGTACTCTTCTCCAGTACCGCAAATCAAAAGCAAGACAGATATTGCGCAAAAAAGCTTTTCCTGTTTCTGTTACAGAAAGTGAATTGCTTTGCAGATGGATGAGGCCGTCGCTGGCCAGTTCCTTCAGCCGTTGTATGATAGCAGGTTCAAGGTTCTCCTTCCATTCGGTATTGTAGCGGCACATAATATTAAGGATGTGCTGGCGGATGAATAGGTCTTCGGCATGTAAATGATGACACTGCGCCATTGGTAACTGTCCATTCAACACTGCTTTTTGATAGCTTTCTACTTCTTTGATGTTTTGCGAAAAGGCAGTCCATGTATCACTGATGGCTGAAACACCTAGGCCAATTAGCAGCTTGCTCTGACTGTCGGTATACCCCATGAAGTTTCGGTGCAGCCGGCCTTCTTTCTCCGCGATAAACAATTCATCATGCGCAAAAGCGAAGTGGTCCATGCCGATTTCTTTATAGGCATTTTGCGACAATAACTTTTTGCCTTCATCATACAGGGCCCGTTTGTATTCTTTGGTGGGGAGGTGACTTTCGTCGTAGTGGCGCTGACCTTTGTGTTTCCAAGGTACATGGGCATAGCTGTAATAAGAAATCCTGTCGGGTTTCAGACGGCATACTTTTGTGAAAGTATCACGCACACTTTCCAGCGTTTGAAATGGTAAACCGTAAATCACATCGTAGCTTACAGAAGTATATCCTAATTTGCGCGCCTGCTCGGTAACGCGTTGAACGTCTTCAAAGCTTTGATGGCGGTTAATGGCTTGTTGTACCTTGGCATCAAAATCCTGGATGCCCAAACTCAATCTACGGAAGCCCAGGTTGTATAATACTTTTAAATGTTCTCCGGTTGTGTTGGCTGGATGGGCTTCAAAGCTGAATTTCCGGTCGTGGCATTTTTTACTTCCCTCCAGAATCCCGTTGATCAGTCGTTCCAGATTTTCAGGAGAGAAGAAGGTTGGCGTTCCTCCACCTAAGTGCAATTCAGCGATTTCAGGCGCTTTTGCGAAAATTTTTTTGTACAGTTCCCATTCTTTTAATACGGCATCGATGTATGGATTTTCTACTTTGTGATTCACGGTAATGCGTGTGTTGCAGCCGCAATAGGTACACAAACTTTCGCAAAAAGGAAGATGAATGTACAAGCTGATGCCCAGGCTGTTTTCATCAAAAGCGAATTTCACCTGCTGTTTGTAAAGCTCCTCAGTTAGGTTGTTTTCCCAGTAAGGAACTGTGGGATAACTGGTGTAGCGCGGACAGGCGATGTCGTATTTATTAATCAGTGACATGTTTTGATTTCTTTGTGGTGACAGCAATTCACCGTTTTTGTTTTTTCTTCAAAGTGCGGACTCACATAAGGAATGCCCAGGTTCATGCCGCGCAGCACGAAGAGAATGCCTATGACCAGAGTGCCGTAAGGCGCCCATTTTCTGAATTGATTGCGGAAGGAAGTCCCCAGAAAGGAAAGTCCTGCCGAACAGGCCAGCAGCAATGGCAGCGTGCCGATTCCGAAAAATGCCATATATAACATCGACTCGGGAACAGATCCTCCGGCGGTTGAAGCTGTAAGTGCTGCATATACCATTCCGCATGGTAAAATACCGTTAACTGCACCCATCAGCGCAACGGAAGAGTAGGTGGGTTGAAAAAAATATTTGCTGAAAGTGCCGTAAATCCTGTTCACAGGTGCTGTCAGTTTTTTCTCCATGACATTTTTGATCTTAGGAATAAAAAACAAGAGCAATAAAAATCCGCCGGCGAGAATTGAAATCCATTGCTGTAAACCTGCGAAAGATAAGGCTGTGGCAATACTTCCCGAGAAAATTCCCAATAGTGCATAAACAAAAATTCTTCCTGCGTGATAGAGTGCAATGGCGAAAAATTTATTATTTCCGAAAGAGAGGAATGGGACATTCATTACTATCGGGCCACACATGCCAACGCAATGCAGACTTGAGGCTAAACCCAGCAATATGGCGGTAAGGAGCAGCATGGATTACATCATTATTTTTTCTTCCCAGTAATAATTTTGATTGTTGTGTTGCCAGTCTACCTGTATTTCATAGCTTCCTGCTTTAAATATTTCGCGGGGGAAAGATTGCTGCTTGTGGTTTAAACGGAGCTTAAAATGCTTGTCACTTTTTGCATCAGAATAATTGATGAAAGAAATTTTTCCTTTCTCGTTGTTCTCCGGAAAAACAATGTTTACCGAATCTTTCGTCAGGATAATTCTGAATGCTGCAGAGTCGTCTACAACATTTTGCTTTTTGTTGATTTCCTGCTGAAACGCGACTTCCTTTTCATAGTAATCTTCTTCTACCAGCGATGTGTCCATTGTGCCACTGAAGATCACCGCGCTCACCATTGCAATTACAAAAAGTGAATAAAAAATGGCAATGCGCCAGCCCCAGTGAAAACCACTTTTGGGTTTAGTGGGTGTGTTTTGAGTTTCCATAGTTTCTTACTTTTTACTTTTTCTGGGTGCCATGAAAACAGAGGTTATTTCTTCTGTTACATCGCCATGTGTGATGCGTATTTTAATGCTGTTGGTCCTTCTTCGTACTTCGTTGGAATCGATTTTTATCATCATGATGCCCTCTTTTTTTTCTTCGGGTTGCAGCACCAGGTTTTTCTGGCCTATTAATTCAATTTCCCCTTTCACGTCAACCAGACTTACTTTAAGCGGAATCTTCTCATTGGATTTGTTGATGATTTTGTATTTGTACAAATTGCTGATGCGTCCGTCGTCCATAACAGTGAAATTTTGCCCGCGTGCCCTCAGTATTGTTGTCTCCACCGTACCCCGCATCACCATGAGTATATTAAAAAAAATAATGATGGCTATCAGCACCGCTGAATAAGCTTTCAGTCGCGCAGTAAAAACAAATTTTCCTCCTTCTGAAATTTGCTTTTCAGATGCATACTTGATAAGACCTGTAGGTTGCTTTATTTTAAGCATTACATCATCACAGGCATCAATACAGGCAGTGCAGTTCACACACTCAAGCTGAGTGCCGTTGCGTATGTCGATGCCGGTGGGACAAACCAACACGCATTGTCGGCAATCAATACAAGAGCCGGCGGAAGTGTTTCTGTTTTTACCACTTTTTTCTCGGGGCTCGCCGCGCAATCGGTCGTATGCCACTACTATGCTGTTTTTATCGAGCAATACACCTTGTAGTCTTCCATAGGGACAAACATTGGTGCAGACTTGTTCGCGGAAGAAGGCAAAAACGCCATAGAACGCGGCACTGAATATTGTAATGGCCACCAGTCCTGTGATGTGATTCGACGGTGTGTCGGTTTGAATATGGAACAATTCCCGGGAGCCGATAATGTAAGCCAGGAAAGTGTTGGCAACAACATAGGAAATACCAAAGAATATAATGTGCTTTACACTTTTCTTCAGGAGTTTATTGTTCTCATGCCATTTGTTCTGATTCAGTTTTCTTTGTGCGTTATGGTCGCCTTCTATCCATCGTTCAATCTTTCGGAAAACCATTTCGAGGAAGATGGTTTGCGGGCAAATCCATCCGCAGAAGAAACGGCCAAAAGCGATGGTGAATAAGATAATGAAGAGCACCATGCCAATACTGCCAAACACGAAGAGGTAAAAATCCTGTGGGTAGAAAATCTGTCCGAACAGAATAAATTTTCTGTGGATGATATCGAACAACAGGAAGGGTTCGCCATGCAGGTAAATATGAGGCATGCCAAAGAGGAAGGCCAACAATACGTAGCTTACCAGCGTTCGGTATTTGTAAAGCCTTCCTTTGATGGCTTTTGGGTAAATCCATATCCGTTTTCCTTTTTCGTCCACCGTAGAAAGGTGGCCGCGAAAATCTTCGGCATATGTTTCTGTTTCCTGCATTTTATTTTAAAGTGTCGGTTTTCAGGGTGTCGGCTGGAAGTGTTGCTGCTTCTTCAGTATATTTGTTTCCCTGCGGTGCTTTACCGTCCGGAGCTGGTGTGAGGTGCTTGATATAACTTACTATAGTTTCAAGTTTTTCGCCGCCCAGAGCGCTCCATGAAGGCATACCTTTTTCAATCTTTCCATATTTAGCAGTGCTGAAAATATCTTTCACACTACCGCCATACAGCCAGTACTCATCGCTGAGGTTAGGTCCGTTCAGACCCTTTCCACCAACGCCGTGGCAGGTTTGGCAATTGGCTTCAAACAACGCTTTTCCTTGTGCCAGCTTGCTTGGATCAGTCAGCAGTGCTACCGAATTTTCATCCACTGTTTTTACCGGATTTGCTTTGATGTCAGCAGCTTTCTTTTCACGGAATTCGGCCAGTTCATTTTCGTATTCCTGTTTAGAAGAAGGTCCGGCCATCACATGATAGTAGCCCATATATACTACAGCAAAAATTATACAGATGTAGAACATATACACCCACCAAGGTGGTAAGTTATTGTCGAGCTCCCTGATACCGTCGTATTCGTGATCCATGAGGATAGAGTGTTCTTCCTCCACCGGCACGTAAGCGGTGAGTGCATCGTAAAGCGTTTTTTCGGGCTTGTCGCTTTTTTCCTTCTCAACTTCTGGGTATAAGCTTTTGAAAACCGTTTTAAAAGTATTGGCCAGCAGCAGCAGGCACAGCAACAGTACAATGATAATGGTAAGCAGTACTGTGTACAACGGATCTTTCAGCAGGGGTTGAAACATACTTGCTGTTTCGCTTTGTAATAAAATTGCTCTCATATATTTTCATTTTTATTGTCTAAGGGCAAATTGCTCATTTCTTCCAGGTATTTTTTGTCGGCTCTGAAAGCCCACACCAGCATTACTGTGAATACTGTAAAAAATATCAGGAGGGAAATGATAGGATAGATTTCTATTCCTGATATCGAGTCGAGATGTCCTTTGATGAATTTCAACATAGTTCTACTTTTTATTTTTTGGATAGATGTCGGTTCCCAGTCGCTGCAAATAAGCGATGATGGCAACCATTTCGGTTTCTTCTAACTTCATTTTACCGTCTTTGATATTATCGTAAGTTTCATCGGTGATGAGGAGTGCATCGATATTATCATACAAAGGTTTTGCAACTTCTTTAGCCTGTTTTTTCAGGTCTTCAGCAGCAATTTTCTCGTAACCGTCGGCGTAAGGAACACCTAATGCCTGCATGGCTTCTATCTTTTTTCCGATGTCGCTTACATCCAGTTTCGCCAGCAACCAAGGGTAACGTGGCATGATGGATCCCATGGATACTGAGTCGGGAATCAACAAGTGATTGAAATGCCAGTCGTTGGATTTGTACAATCTTCCTGTTTTCACACCTTCACGGGCGAGATCCGGACCGGTACGTTTGGAGCCCCATTGGAATGGGTGATCGTAAACAAATTCACCTGCTTTTGAATATTCTCCGTAGCGCTCGGTTTCCCAGCGGAAAGGGCGAATCATTTGCGAGTGGCAGTTGTAGCAGCCTTCGCGGATATAAAGGTCGCGACCTTCCAGCTCAAGCGGTGTGTATGGTTTTACACTGGTGATTGTAGGGACATTGGATTTCACGAGGAAGGTTGGTACCATTTCCAGCGCGCCACCAATCAATACAGCAATCAAGCTGAGGATGAGCATCTGGATAGGACGTCTTTCAATCCAACGGTGCCAGTGTTCTTTCTCGTGTTTTACGTTAGCGTGTACCAGTGAATAAGCTTCGGCTTCCTCGTTTTCAATGAGTTTTCCGCTTTTGATAGTTTTGATGAGGTTGTAGAACATCAGCACTACGCCTGCAATGAAGATGGCACCACCGAGTGCTCTCAGCTGATACATCGGGATGATTTGAGTTACAGTGTCAAGGAAATTCTGGTTGGCCAATGTGCCATCAGGATTGAATTCTCTCCAAAGCTGGTTTTGCACAATTGCTGCCCAGTACATCGGCAAGGCATAAAAGAGTATACCGAGTGTTGCCAGCCAGAAGTGCCAGTTAGCGAGTTTTTGTGAATACAGCTTGGTACTGAACATACGTGGTATAAGGAAATAAAATATACCAAAGGTGAGACAGCCATTCCATCCCAAAGCGCCAATGTGAACGTGTGCGATGGTCCAGTCGGTGTAGTGACTCAGTGCATTGAGCGATTTCAGGGAAAGCATCGGACCTTCAAAAGTGGCCATACCGTAGCTGGTGAGTGCCACCACCATGAATTTCAAAACAACGTCGTCGCGTACTTTGTCCCATGCACCACGGAGTGTCAGCAAGCCATTAAGCATACCACCCCATGATGGAGCAATGAGCATGATGGAAAATACGGTGCCCAGCGACTGAGCCCAGTCGGGAAGAGCAGTGTACAACAAGTGGTGCGGCCCCGCCCAGATGTAAATAAAGATGAGTGCCCAGAAATGGATGATGGACAAGCGGTACGAAAATACCGGTCTCTCCGCCGCTTTTGGGATAAAGTAATACATGAGTCCGAGATAAGTGGTGGTAAGGAAGAATGCAACGGCGTTGTGGCCGTACCACCATTGTACCAATGCATCCTGTACACCAGCATACCAGGAATATGATTTAAGGAAAGTCACCGGCATTTCAAAAGAGTTCACCACATGCAACATGGTTACTGTAATCCATGAAGCGATGTAAAACCAGATAGCAACATAAATATGTTTTACTCTTCTCTTTACAATCGTACCGATGATATTCCATCCGAAGATCACCCAGATAAGGGCAATGGCAATATCTACAGGCCACTCCAGCTCGGCGTATTCTTTACCGGTGGTATAACCAAAAGGCAGGGTAAGTGCTGCCGAAACGATGATGAGCTGCCAGCCCCAGAAATGGATTTTGCTCAGCATATCGCTGTACATTCTTGCCTTACACAAACGCTGCAAAGAATAATAAACCCCGGCAAAAATACCGTTACCCACAAATGCGAAGATCACTGCATTGGTGTGCAGTGGTCGGAGTCGCCCGAAGGATAAAAAGGGAATTCCATTGGTTAATTGCGGCCAGAACATTTCTATGGCCAGGATTAATCCTACTAAAAAGCCCACCAGTCCCCATATGGCGGTGGCGTACAAAAAGTTGCGTACAGACTTGTTGTCGTAGGAAAATTTTTCTAATTGCATTTCCATTACTCTGATTGTTTTTTGGTTAATTCATCATCAAAAAGAATTCTTACAGAGGGAGTGTAGCTGTCTTCAAACTGGTCTGTTTTTACCGCCCAGTAATAGCAGCCCACAAAAAAGGCGGCGATCAGTAAACTCAGGATAATCAATAGAAGTAATACACTCATGGCTCTGTTTTGATGGTAAAAGTACCAGGGAGAGGGAAGACGTACAGTGATGCTGCTTAGCAGGAGATATGACAGAAATCAGTTTCGTACTGCGAAGACTTTTCTGTATGCGATGTAACTTCCGCCAACAGCCAGAGAAACAACAGTAATGGAACTGATGGGCATGAGTACAGCGGCAAATAAAGGAGTGACTTGCAAAGTGCAGGCAAATACAATACCTATAATGTTATACAGGAATGAGAGGGCCAGACAGGCGTAAATAATTTTCACCACGAGGCCTGAATAGCGCAGCATTTGAGGTAAAAGGGTAAACATCTTACCGTCCATGATCACCTGTGCGGAGGGATAAAAAGCATTGACATTGTCGGCCACAGCGATGCCTACATCACTCACGGTGAGCGCTGCACTGTCGTTAATGCCATCGCCAACCATCATGGTTTTTCCCTGTTCGCGCAGTATTTGGATAATTTCTTTTTTTCCTTCGGGATGCTGGTTGAAGTACATCTTAGTACTAAAGTGCTCCTTCAGTTTCGGATTTTTGTCGGCATGGTCGCCGCTGAGCAAACATATTTTATGTGTTTTGGAAAGTTGATCCAGCATTTCCCATAAGCCTTCACGATAACGGCTTTCGATAAAAAAATATCCTTTGTAAATATTGCTGATGGAAATGTGTACTGCCGAACCGTAGTTTTTATTTTCACTCACGTCACTGCTTGTTGAATCAGTAAACACTGCAGATCCTAATCGCAACGAAATACCTTGCACAACGGCATCCACACCTTTGCCTTTTATTTCATTAAAGCTTTCCACAGGCAAAGCAGATACAGGGAGGTATGCGGCCAGTATCCGACTTAGCGGGTGATTGCTTGCATTTGCAGCGGCAAATACCAGGGCTTTTTCGTGATCGCTTAATGTTGATCCGTAATAACTCAATTCATTTTTTTCGGCTACAGTAATGGTTCCTGTTTTGTCGAGGACCACATTTTTTACTCCTGCTATTTTTTCTACTACGAAAGCATTTTTCAGGAAGAAGCCTTTTTTAGCCATGAGGCGTATGGCGTTGCCGAGGGCCATAGGTGCCGAAAGAGCGGAGGCGCAAGGACAGGTGATAAGTAATACCGCTGTAAGAGCATTAAAAGCTCCCGGGATATTGTTGTGTAGCCAGTAATAAGAAAAAGCCGTTGCAGCGATGAACAGTACCAGTAAAGTGAAATAAGCACTGAATCGCCCTGTGAGTGATTCCAGTACATCATCTTGCCGGCTTGCCTTTACTTCATTCCATAATTGTGCGAGATAGCTTTTGTCGGTTTTTTGCAAAACCTTGAATTCACCAGGCTTTCCACTTATTTTACTCCCCGCAAAAATTTTGTCGCCTTTGCTGAAAATTTTAGGAAGCGACTCGCCCGTGATGAAACTCAGGTCGACACTCACTGTCTCCGACAATACTTCTGCATCGCAGGGAAGGATCTCTTCATTTTTTATTTTTATATGGTCGTTTTCCTGCAGATTTTCAATGAGGATGCGTTCTTCCTTATCGCCCATTTTGATTACCGCAAGAGGAAAGTAGGAGTATAGTTCACGTTCGAAAGAAAACTGGTCGAATACCTTGTTTTGAAAGTAACGTCCGCTCAACAAAAGGAAAATGAGTCCGGCCAGCGTATCAAAATACCCCGATCCTGTAGCGCTGAAAACTTCGTATAGACTTCTCGCGAACAAGGCCACGATACCAATAGCAAGAGGGACGTCAATACTGATTTTTTTTATTTTGAGTGCATTGATGCTGTTGATGAAATATTCGGTTCCCGAGTAAAAAAGTACAGGCAGTATGAGCAATACATTAAGGTAACGGAAGAGTAATTTGAAATTTTCTGATATTTCGGAAATGGCTAGGTATTCGGGGAAACTAAGCAGCATGATGTTGCCGAAACAAAAACCGGCAACGCCAATTTTCCAGAGTTGTTTTTTATAATGCGTGTCGACTTTCTCTGTCCCGTTTTTTTTCTTGAAAGAAGGTTCATAGCCGATTTTACTGAGTAGCAATGCGACTTCTTTCAGTGAAATTTTTTGCGGGTTATAGGAGATGGAAGCTTCCTTGAGTGAGAAATTTACGTTGACGTTGAGTATCCCTTCCCTGATTTTATAAAGGTTTTCCAGCAGGTATACACAGGAGCTGCAATGAATTTGCGGAAGAACGAGTCGCACTTTCTCCACATCTCTGCTCTTGAAATCCAGTAATTTTTCAACTGCCTCAGGCAAGTCGAGAAAGGCAAAAGCTTCTTCTTTTATTTTGGGAGAGAAGCCCGGCGACTGCTCTAGTGTGTAGTAAGAAGCCAGTCCGGAACTATTCAGCAGCTGATAAACATTCACGCAGGCTGCACAGCAGAAACTACGTTTGTCAACGACGAATAATTCTTTTATTTCTTCTCCGCAATGGAAGCAGGGTTCCTTCATGCAACAAAAGTGCGGAGGAAAGAAGGGAAGAGGATATGACGAAAATCATATCGGGGATTGGTTGCTGTCAGGTTTATTAAATCAAATTGCAGTTCATTTTGAATCCAATGCGAAAGCATTCATAACGCAACCATAATCTACAACTCCTCCAGCATCTTCATCACTTCCGGACGCTTGCGCACTGAAACCGGAATATTAGAGCCATCGCCCATGAGCAGATAACCGCCATCGGTTTTTACAAATTCCTTGATGAATTTAGTATTCACCAAATGCGATTGGTGTACGCGATAAAATCCCTGGTCGCCAAGCAGATCTTCAAAATCCTTCAATGTTTTTGTTACCAGTAATTTCTTGCCGCCGTTGAAATGGAATTCGGTATAGTTGACCGAGCTTTCGCAGCGCAGGATTTCGTTGATATTGACGATATGGATTTTATCCTGTGTGTGCAAAGCCAGTCGCTCATTGGGTTTGTGATGGTTTTTCAATGAATCGTTGAGCAGTTTGTATTTCTCGTTTTCATTCAATCGTTGCTCGCGGAATTTATTGAGAGCGCTCACCAGTTCATCAGGATCAACCGGTTTCATGAGGTAATCGATGGCTGCATAGCGGAAGGCTTTGATGGCGTGAGCATCGGAGGCAGTGATGAAAATGATTTTAAATGGAATGTCCTTCAATACATCCAGCAAATCAAAACCACTGCCGTCCTGCATCTGAATATCGAGGAACAATACATCGGGTTGTATTTTGTTGAGCAGTTTGGCGCCTTCAACAACACCACTGGCTTCGCCGATGATTTGTACATCGCTGGCGTAGGTTTCGAGATCTTTTTTAAGCGTGATGCGCGCTTGTTCAATGTCGTCGATGATGATGGCTTTTATCATATACTTTATTTTTATTCAGTTCTTTTAATACGGCTGTTCTCTTCTACAGGTCATTGCGAAATTTTTGTACTCAAAAATGAAGCAACCTCCTCATCAAATTTGGTTATAAGCCATTATAAGTTTGCTTCATTTTTGAGTGCAAAAATTTCGCAATGACGGATAGGACTAGGAAATCGGTATTCTTACAATCACTTTTGTTCCTGAGGCATTGCCGTGTTCGTTATACAAATCTATAATTTCCAGCGATTTTACCGCTTTATCATGTTGCATTAAATCGAGTCGCTCCTGGGTTACCAGAAGGGCGGTGGATTTGTGGTAAGTTTCTTTGCTCACCTGATTGAGTTCACCGGCTTTCACGCGCCCGATACCATTGTCGGTCACCGAGCATTCCAGTAAATTATCCTTTTCAATAAACTCTACATCAATTTTTCCGCGTTTGTCGTGGATGTGCTTCAGTCCGTGCTTAATGGCATTTTCCACAAAGGGCTGCAGCAGCATGGGCGGAATTTTTACATAATCTTTCTCAATGCTGTCCTGAATGGTGACGGTGTAATCGAAGCGGTCGCCGTTACAAAATTTTTCTATCAGCAGATAGTTTTCAATGGTATGCGCTTCTTCTTCCAGGGTGATGAAAGTGTTGCGTGAATTATCAAGGATTTGACGCATCAGTCGCGAAAATTTCGCGAGATAGTAACGTGCTGCCTGATCGTTGTTCGTGCCTATTTGCGACTGTATCGAGTTGAGCGCATTGAAAATGAAATGCGGATTCATTTGTAATCTCAAAGCTTTTTGTTCGAGCTCAACAATATCTTTTTCCATTTGTATCTTCTTGTTTTCGGCATCGGCCCTGGCCTGGATGCGGTTTACTCTCCATTTGAAGAGGAAGAAGATACTGCTGCCGATAACCACGATAACAAGCGTAATGAACCACCAGCGCATCCAGAATGGGGCATTGATAACGAAGGAAAGTACTACTGGCTCTGCATTCCAAACACCATCTTCGTTGCAGGCCTTGACCATGAAGGTGTAGGTTCCCGGACTCAAATTCGAATACACAATGCTGTGCTCGTTGCTTGCTGGCGACCAGATTTCATCAAAGCCATCCAGCTTCCACTGGTATTTCACGGCTTCAGGATTGCTGAAGTTGATGGCCATAAAATCGAAACTCAGGTGATTTTGGTTGTAGGGCAATTCCAGATATTTCACTTTATTCCAATCGCCCGCATAATTTTTGAAACTGGTGGAAGAAATGCTTTCATAAAACAATTTCACATCGCTGATACTGATAATGGGTGCGTATTCATTTTTCACTTTATTGGCCGCGTTGTACTTGGAAAGTCCGTTGATGGTACCAAACCAGATGGTGCCGTTATTGTCGCTCCATACTGCATTCTGGCAGGTTTCGATGCCTGTAAATCCTTCTCCTTTGCTGTAGTGCTTTATCTGCAATGGTTTGCGTTGCTTATCGAAAGAAAGGTAATCGAGTCCGGTTTCGGTTCCCACAAACAAATTGTTCGATTGATCGATGCACAACAAATAAATGTTGGAAGAGGTGAGTCCGTTGTCGTGGTTGTAAGAGCTGATTTTGAAATCTTCTTCATATAGTTGCACTGAGGAAATTCCTGCGCCGGCTGTACCTATCCACAGGTAACCACTTTTGTCCTCGGCGAAGCAGCGGATGGAGTTGGAGCGCAGTCCGTCGCGAACGCTCCATTGCAGTCTTTGCACGATGTCGTCCTTCACACAGCCCACGCCATCGCTTTCGGTGCCGTACCACAAGCGATTGTTTTTATCGATGTGTAAAGTGGTGAGCCTGTTGTGTAAGAGTCCGTCCTGAGTAGTGAAATTTTTAGTAGAAGTGCCATAACTTGTGATGGTGATTTTATACAATCCTGTTCCGGCAGTGGCTACCCATAAAGAGCTGTCGTTGCCTTTTACAATAGCTCGTATATATTTTTTGTTGAATCCCTCAAGCAAGTGAAATCCCGTGGAATCGTAGCGGTATAAACCCTGACCGTCGGTGCCGATGTACACATTCCCGAAATCATCTTCGCTGATGGCTTTCACCTTCACATCGGCAAACCCATTTTCGGAGTTGAAAGAGGAGAATCCGGCGCTGTCGAGAATGCTTACGCCTTTATCGGAAGCACCGATCCATAACCTTTTATGACTGTCGCGAAAAATGCTGTAAATGAAATTTCCTGCCAATCCTGAACTCTTATCATAATTGGTAAATTGTTTCCCGAAATAGTTGCACACACCGCCACCGGAAGTACCAAACCAGAAATTACCACTGTTGTCCTGGGTAATGCTGCGCACGTGGTTGTTGCTTAAACCTTCATTTTCGGTGAGCCAGGTGAGGGATTTCGCGATGGTGTTGTATTGCGCAACGCCTTTGCTGAGGGTGGCTATCCAAATATTGTCGTGTTTATCAAAGAAGATATCGAGTACGGTTTGGCGGTTCAAAACCTCATTGGAGTCGATACGGGAAAAAGTAACGCCATCGAAGTGGTAAGCGCCGTTGCCATAGGTGCCAATATAAATACCTCCTTTGTGGTCCTCTTTGATAGCCGTAATGGAATTGTAGATGAAGCGCGCCGATTTCCCTCTTTTTTCGAGAGAATAGGAAGATCCTTTTTTAGTGATTTTATATAAGCCTTCCGATGTTCCGTACCAGATAGCGCCGTATTTGTCGACGTGGATCGCATTGACTACGGCTTTCTTTTGCTTGAGTTTTTCGCTGACGTTGATGAATTTATTGTTGCGGAGGAGGTAAACACCTTCGTTGGTGGCCAGCCATTTTCCGCCCTGTTTGTCGATAGCGATTTCCTGCACCCATAACTGCGAAGTGCTTCCTGCAGGCTTGAAGTTCTGGAAAGAGATGCCATTGTATTTCGAGAGTCCGTCGGTAGTACCTATCCATAAATTGTGTTCGGTATCTTCGCAGATATTGAAAATGTAGTTATTGATGAGTCCGTCACGAACGCTATAGGTTTTAAAGTTCACGCCATCAAAGCGGGTGATACCTCCGCCGCGTGTGCCCATCCATAGGAAACCGCGGGAATCCTGGAGGAGGCTGTACACCTGCGATTGCGCAACGCCATCTTTAACGGAGTAGTTGCGGAAGTTGTAAGCCTGGGAGAAAAGAGTGGGAGTGAGAGCGAGGGTGAGAATGAATGCGAAGAATGCACCCCATGCCTTCCCTCTCGGAGGAGAGGGGTGTGTTGGGATGTGTGGGAGGAGGGAGATGGATCTCTTATGCAGTTTCCATCTCCCTGCTACCACGCTAAAAGCCTTCGTACCCCTCTTCTCCAAGAGGGAAATCCACTCTCGAAAAAACATAAATATATTCTTGAGTTTTCTCAACATCTTTCCCAATCTAATCAAAGATAAAAAACGCTTTCAGAGGAAAAAGCAACGAATAATAAAAGACTACTTCTTAATAAAGTATCACGATATATTTTTGGTTCATGTTCTTGAGGATAATCACTTACAAAGACAACAAGACCGCTGTCGGAAAGCTCTCCCTATGGTTGATGATGGCGGCTTGTTGTTTTTAATCTTGCGGGTTTTATGGATAAACTTTTTTGGCTTGGTCTTTTTGTAATAACAGGCGCGCTGGCTCTTCATGGCTGGCTGATGGTTTTCTTTCAATACATCAGGGGCTTACTGTCGCAGGGAAAAACAGCGCAAAAAATTATTGTGGCTCTGGTAGTAATAGAATATGTTCTTTTTGCTTTCGTGATTTATGTGCACCTGGATCAACCTCACGTTTGTGAGTGCACTGCGGGTTTTCAGTCCTACGGACCATGCGATGCCGTTGTGAATCGGACAATTTATCTTTTGTTTTTCTTCATTTTTATTTTGGTTTCCCTCACTTCTTTCAGGCACAATTATTTCCCTTTGTATAAGACAAGTAAACCAAAGATGTGTGGATTGGTACTGGGATCGGTGGCTGTTGTTTGCGTCTATTTGGTTTATAACTGGGGAATTCATTCGGTTACCTTGGAGCGAGAGAAGATCAATACTATCATTTTTCTGTGTATGCTGCTTTGGACATTATTCACTTTTACTTTATTCCACGGGGACAATAAACAAGGATTCAAAATGATTTTCTTTACCATTATTCCTATCATGCTTTTCTTCGTGTTGTTTTACTGGGTGGAAATTGATTTTCATTCGCTTCCGGAAGGAGAGAAGGTTAATATTTGCAGGAATGAGGGCTAGGCACCTTCAAATAATCAAAATTCTCCAACGCTTAATAAAGCAGCCCCGACGTACCCTAAAACACCTCTTTTTTCCAACGGAATAGCATCCATCTTTGAGTTATCAAATACGAAAAACCATGAAAACTCAAATCGCCCTCTTAGCCTTAATCGCTCTTACAGCTTGTAATTCTGATGTGAAAGAAGAAAAACAGAAACAGGAAGAACAGGAAATCTTCAGCTGCGCTATTGAACAGCCTAAAAAGGTAGAACTGCTGGTAGTTGCCGAAAAGAAAGATAAAGACCAGCTTGCTTCCTCCGACGGGAAACTCAAAGTGGAGAAGAAAAGCGGGAAGATTTACGTGGGTAAAAAAGAACTCAGGAAAGATTTCGCTTTTACTGCGCCGGTAGTGGATTTGCAGAAGGTAAACGAAGGTGAATATCTGGTGCTCACCGATGATTCTTTCACCGGAAAAGGCGATGAGGGAATGAAATACACCCGTGCTTACCACTGCAAACTGGTGGATGACACCCTGCAGCTCGTGCCTATGAAAACTTTTGCTGATGAAGCCCAAACCAAATACGACAGCTCAGCTTCTTATTCGGTGTCGTTTTTAAACAACTTCTGGGAAAATGAAGCCGAACAATATGTGGAAGGTGAGGAGATTGAAAGTCATTACCTGACTTACAACCCCGACGAGAAATCCTTTCTCTACAAAGAAACCAATCGCGATTTCGTGAGCGAGGACGAAGGGTTTAAATACTATGAAATCATAGGCAAGTTTGAGTACAGGGATGGTGCTTTTTACCAGGTGAAAGAGAAAATGAGGAAGATATAGTTTTTTCATGGATGGGTTAAGTCGGAGCTTCGGTCTTAATTCACTTGAAAAAAAATAACATACCTCGGGTGACCTTTTCCTTTTTCCGACATTAATTGAAAAAATGTAACGAATTAGAAAGTTGGTATTTCTAGTAAAAATATTTTTCATTTTGGATAAGATGAGAAAGTTCGTGGTGGATGAGTAGGTGTAAGCAGTGGCGATAGATTAGCCTAGATCTATCGCCACTTTTTTGATTATTGGATCACCGTCACCGATCCTGTATACTGCTGCAATTGTTTCTTTGCATCTTTAAATCTGACGAGATAAACATACACATCTTGTTGTACCAAGTCTCCATTGTTATTCATTCGGCCGTTCCAGCCATCCGACATGTTGTTGCTTTCAAAAACTTTGTTTCCCCATCGGTTGAAGATGATCATTTCGTACTCGTCCAGATATGCCCCCTGACTGAAGAAATAATCGTTCACGCCATCCTGGTTAGGAGAAAATGAATTCGGAATAAAGAATCGGGTTTCAGGGAAAATAGTCAAGCACTTTTCCAAGCTGTCTTTGCAGCCCTGGCTGTTGGCTATAGTCAGTTTCACACAGTAATAGCCGGTATCGGCGTAGCTGTGCTCGGGATTTTGCATGGCGCTGCCAGAAGTGTTTTCACCGAAGTTCCAGCGCCATTCTGCAGCGTTTTTCGATTGATCGCTAAACAATACTACAGGATTAGTAATGCTTGCCGAAGGAGCTGTGAAATCGGCTTCGGGATTGTCAAAGATGGTTACCATGTTAGAAACGTCTACAGAAAAGGAGCAGCCATTATCGCTTAGGGCAGTGAAGGAGATATCATATTTTCCGGCTGAAGTGAAGCAATGTTGCGGATTCATTTCATTGCTTTTTTGTCCGTCGCCGAATTCCCATTTCCACGAGCTGATGACGGCCTGGTTGGATGGAAGCAGAGTTACGTTATGAAAATCGAAGCATTGTGGTGCACAGCCCGAATGGATGTCTTTGACGAAGTCGATTTGTGGCGAAGGGGAGATAATGCTGTTCACTGCCTTAACTGCAGTGCATCCTTTGTCGGAAGTGGCTTTGATGTAATAAGTGTTTGTGTGGTCGATAGCACTGGCGGAAGTAAGCGCTGTTGTAGCATCTGCGTCTTCCCAGTAACTCAATGAAGCAACGTTGCTGCTTCCTGCAGTGACAGCGTTTTTGGTAAGGTCGATAGTTTGAGGTGTGCATACCGCCGCTGGATCGTGAATCATCAGTGAAGGCATGGCGTTAACAGTTGCCGTAACGGCTTTGATTTCGCTGCAGCCATCAGTGGAAGTCGCCTTGATGTAATAGGTTCCGCTGTTGCTGATTGCGGAAGAATTCACTAAAGTGGAGCTGGCCGCTGCGTCAGTCCAGTAGCTCAGTACATTTACGTTGCTGCTTCCGGCGCTGACGGAGGAAGCTGTAAGATCGATGGTTTGTGGTTGACAAACAGCGGCGGGATTTGTAACAACTAAAGAAGGCGAGCTATTCACTACTGCTGTTACGGGTTTTATGCTTTCACAGCCCGCATCAGACGAGAGCTTGATGTAGAAAACTCCGCCGTTATTTAGTGCGGAAAAAGAGTTGAGTGAAGAAGTCGCGGCGGCATCGGTCCAATAACTTAAAGTTCCCTTACTGCTTCCTGCGGTGACAGAAGGATCACTAAGGTTGATGGTTAAAGGTGCGCACACGGCAGCAGGATTTGTAATGACCAGGGTGGGCGTGTTGTTAATGCTCACGCTAACGGGTTTTATTTCGCTGCAGCCATCAGCAGAAGTGGCTTTAATATAATAGATTCCGCTAGCGCTAATCGCTGATGAATTTGTCAGTGATGAATTCGCCGCCGCATCAGTCCAGTAACTCAAGGTATTTATGTTTGTGCTTCCGGCACTGATGGAAGCCGCTGTAATATCGATGGTTTGTGGTTGGCAAACGGCTGTTGGATTCGTGACAACTAAGGCGGGAGCTGTGTTTACAACTACAGTTACAGGTTTCACACTTTCGCAGCCGGCAGCAGAAGTGCCTTTGATGTAAAAAGTGCCGCCGTTATTCAGTGTTGATGGAGAGCTAAGTGAGGTTGTTGCCGCCGCATCAGTCCAGTATGTGAGTGTTAATCCTGCGTCACTTCCTTGTGTAATCGAGGATTTGGTGAGATCGATAGTTGCAGGCAGACAAACTCCTGAAGGATCCGTGATGTTGAGTTTCGGTTTGGGATTGACGGTAATGTTGTAAGATTTCGGTCCGCCGGTACAGGCCCCTGCTAAATTAGCAGTAACTGTAATCACGCTGCTTTGCTGTGATGAGGTGGAATTCACAGCAATAAAGGCTGGTGTATTTCCGCTGCCGCTGGCGGCGAGCCCGATATCGGCATTGGAATTCGTCCAGTTGAAAGTCGCCCCCGTAACATTAGTAAAGTTCCCGATAGGAACCGAGCTTCCATGGCAGACGACAATGTCATTGGGCACCGTAGTCGTTGCCGAAGGCAGGACCTTCAGTGCAAATGACATGGCAATGGGTTGAAAGCAGGAGTTAATGGGGGTGCCCGTAATGGTATAAGTAATATTGGATTGGGGATTGATATTAACGCTGTCCTGGCGAATGATGGTGATGTCGGTGGTAGGACTCCAGGTCCACGTGAAATTATTGGTGATTGCGCCCTGGATCTGGATAGGAGTAAGAGCGCCCTGACAAGCTTTTACTGTATCTATATAAGGAGTGCAGACAGAAGATACATTGTTGGCCGAGCCCGGATAAACCAGCTTTACAAGATTATTGATGGCTTTCGCGGCATCGGTTGCGGAGAGAATCACCACGAAACGGATAGTGGCCGTTTTTCCGGCTGCCAGATTCTGGATGCGGTTGGCGATGTAAATTTCTTCGTCGCCGGAATGAACGGATCCTGCTGTTTGTGTGAAAAGGAAACTGCCGTTCCACATATCGGAGCCATCTGCATTGCCAACACCCCCGTAGCCAACTTTCCAGTCGGCACCAATTCCCGCGAGTCCGAGATAAGACACCCATGGCATGGATTGTTGAGCACTGACCAGTGCGACATTGCAGGCATCGGAGCCAGGCTGACTTTCAATGGTATTATCAGTAGAGTAGGAATTGTTTTGGATAACGTTGTTGTCGGGATCAAGAGTGCGGTAATAAAACATTTCAGGAATATCGCTGCCGGTATTGTTAGTGATAGTAATGGTAGTGGTATAAAACAGGTCGTTTTCCTGAAGAAAATAATTCACCGATATTTTAAGTCCCGAAGACGTTCCTTCCCATGTTGTGGAGATGCAGTCGTAAGTCTGTTTCCATTCGGTAATTGTCCCTGTAATATCGGGGGCGAGTGAGCGATTATTATTCCTTTTTATGTTAGAGGCCGGAATCTCAATCCCCCAACCATTACGGGGTGCGCCAGGGGTGAAGAAATCGCCATCGTAGGAAGCCCAATTGTTTTTTTGTGGATTGGCGACAAAACCGAAGTACTTTGTGTTGGAACGGTAGTGCATTCCAGCCGGAGCAGGAGATATATAGATGTCAACGCCTTCAAAGCCGCCGTCGCCATCAACTCCAATTTCAATGTTGTTGCCTTTTACATAAGCGCTGGTACCAACTCTCTGACCGTATGCTGAAAGATCCATCAGCACCAGTAAGAGAACCAGGATAAAAAAGAGGTAGGTGAGGTGTAATGTTATTTTCATTTTACCTTGTTTTACAAAAGTTGCCCCCTATTCTTATTAAAGTGTAAAATATACAATAATGTGCTTCGAAAAGCAAATTTTTTTTATTGCAGGTGTGTTGTTGTTTGTGTGAAAGGCACTGTTGTTAGTGCTTTCAGATTAAACTGAGCGGAAAACATGTAAGAGGGCTAAATAAAAAAAGTAGAAATTGTGATTTGATATAGTTTACAGAGTAAAGCAGTTTCGCAGCCGACCTGCGTAATCTGAAATTACATGCATATAAATTACTACCTTTAAACCATGCTTTTACTCAGGATTCTTTTATTGCCGCTATCCTTCTTCTATGGTTGCCTGGCAGGCTTACGCAATAAATTATTCGATTGGAAGATACTTTCTTCCGAAAGCTTTGATGTTCCTGTAATTGCAGTAGGAAATCTTACTGCAGGCGGCACCGGGAAATCGCCTCATATTCAATATTTAATAGCCTTGTTGCATCAGCAATACAAGGTAGCCACCGTGAGCAGGGGGTACAAAAGAAAAACCAAGGGTTTTCTTGAGCTGAATGCTTCATCACTGGTGGAAGAAGCAGGGGATGAGCCTAAGCAATTCAAAATGAATTTTCCAGATGTGCTGGTCACTGTATGTGAAAAAAGAGCTGATGCCATTCATGTTTTGTTAAATAAGGAAAGCGCTCCAGGAGTTATTTTGCTGGATGACGCCTATCAGCACAGATGGGTAAGGGCCGGACTCAATATTCTTTTGATCGATTACAATTATCTTCAGGAACCTGATTTCATGCTGCCTTCGGGTACGCTTCGTGAATGGAAAAGCGGTCAGCGAAGAGCCGATATTATTATCCTCACCAAGGCTCCCAAATTCCTTTCACCGATGGAGAAAAGACGCTTTATCGAAGTGGTGGCGCCGATGGGGAATCAGCGTTTGTATTTCTCTTATATACAATACCAGAATCTGAAGCCGATCAATGCTGGGGCTCAAAAACTGGGGGCCGATTTTAAATTGTCAGAGTATAAAGTTTTGCTAGTGACGGGCATTGCCAATTCGGCACCTTTACTGGTGTATCTTTCCGACAATTGCAGGGAGGTACAGGAAATGAAGTTTCCCGATCATTATAATTTTTCGGAAGAAGACCTGAAGAAAATGTCTTCGTCGTACAGAAACCTGTTGTCGAATAAAAAGGTCATCATCACCACCGAAAAAGATGCAGTGCGGCTGATGGAAAATCCGGCGCTGGAAAGCATTGCCGATCTCCCTTTGTTTTATCTCCCTATTGAAATAAAATTCCATGACGAAAAAAACTCCTTCGATGAGCAAGTCCTCCATTATGTTGAAAATTCAGAAAACAGTAAAATTCATACAAGCGGCCACTGATTTTGTCCCCGATTTCGGGATTATCCTTGGTACCGGTTTGGGCGGACTGGTAAAGGAAATAGAAGTAGTGCAGGCCTTTTCTTACGGGGATCTGCCGAATTTCCCCGTATCGACGGTGGAGAGTCATTCGGGCAAGCTCATCTTTGGTAAGCTAAATGGTAAAAATGTGGTGGCCATGCAGGGGCGCTTCCATTATTATGAAGGCTATTCCATGGAAGAAATTGTGTTTCCGGTAAGGGTGATGAAGCTTCTGGGCATCAAAAAACTCTTTGTTTCCAATGCTTGTGGAGGTATGAATCCGGCTTTCCGGAAAGGAGATTTATTCATTATTAACGACCATATCAATCTCTTTCCCGGCAATCCGCTGGTGGGGAAAAACATTGATGAACTGGGGCCGCGCTTTCCCGATATGAGCGCGCCCTACGACCGCAAAATGATTGCCGATGCCAATGCCCTGGCACATAAGGAGGGGATTTTAACCCGCAACGGTGTGTACGTTGGTGTGCCCGGACCGATGCTGGAAACGCCTGCCGAATATAAATACCTGCGCACTATCGGTGCCGATGTAGTGGGGATGTCGACTATCCCCGAAATCATTGCCGCGCGCCATATGGGGCTCCCTTGCTTTGCCTGCTCCATCATCACTGATATTTGCTATGGTGAAATTGAACTGGTTTCGCTGCAGGAAATCATCGCTATTGCTGTGAAGGCTGAGCCAAAGCTGACTACCTTAATCAAAAAATTAATCTCTTTACAATGATAGTTAAGGATATAATGAAAATGCTGGAAGAATGGGCGCCGCCATCTTACCAGGAAAGCTATGATAACTCAGGATTGTTGGTAGGAAATCCCCAGGCTGAGGTAAAAAGTGTTTTGATTTCCCTCGATTGTACCGAAGAGGTAGTGGAGGAGGCGATGGCTATTGGCGCGAACCTGGTTATAGCGCATCATCCTATTATTTTTTCAGGATTAAAGCGACTGACCGGTGCTTCTTATATAGAAAGAACGGTAATGAAGGCGATAAAGCACGACATCGCTATTTACGCTATTCATACCAATCTTGATAATGTGGCGCACGGGGTGAATGCTAAAATTGGAGCTTTGCTTAAGTTGCAAAACCTTCAGATTTTACAAGCTAAGCGTGGCCTGGATCAGGTAGGATCGGGAATGATAGGGGAGTTGGAAACCACGACCGATACTAAATCTTTCCTCCTGGAAGTAAAGGCTATTTTTGGCGGATCATTGCGTTACACCAATATTTTAAAAGATAAAGTGTCGAAGATTGCCGTTTGTGGTGGTTCAGGCAGCTTTTTACTCAAAGACGCCATTGAACAGGGGGCCGATATTTTCATCACTTCTGATTTTAAATACCACCAGTTTTTTGATGCTGAAAAGCGCATTGTTATTGCCGATATTGGTCACTACGAAGCAGAAAAATTTACCAAAGAGCTAATTTGTGAGTTTCTTAGGGAAAAATTCCCTACTTTTGCTCTCCATTTATCGAAAATTAATACGAATCCGGTAAACTATTTATAAACTATGGCAAAGGCAACATCAGCAGGAAGTAAGGAAGCTACAGTAGAAAGCAAGCTTGCAGCACTGTACAATCTTCAGCAGATAGATTCAAAAATTGATAAAATCAAAATTATCCGCGGTGAGCTTCCCCTGGAAGTTAGAGACCTTGAAGATGAGCTGATCGGTTTGGAAACCAGAGTGGTGAACCTTACTGAAGAAGGTAAGGCTATGGACAAGGAAATCGCTGCTAAGAAAAATACCATTAAAGACGCTGAGGCCCTCATCAAGAAATACGAAGCTCAGCAAGCCAAAGTAAGAAACAACAGGGAGTACGATTCTTTATCTAAAGAAATCGAGTTCCAGAACCTGGAAATCCAGTTGTCTCAAAAAAGAATCAAGGAGTTCGGTGCTACTATCGATTCTAAAAAAGAAGTGATTGCTGAGGCGAAGAAAGTGCTGGACATGAGAAAAGATGATCTCAAGAGAAAGCAGAAAGAACTCGACGAAATCGTTAATGAAACACAGAAAGAAGAGCAGGACCTGATGAAGGCTTCTAAAAAAGCGGAAGCTTTGATTGAAGAAAGATTGCTCATCGCATATAAAAGAATCAGAAGCAATTCACGCAACGGACTCGTTGTTGTATCTGTAGAAAGAGATGCTTGCGGAGGTTGCTTCAATAAAATCCCGCCACAAAGACAAATGGATATCCGTATGAGAAAGAAAATCATCGTGTGCGAGCACTGCGGAAGAATTTTGATCGACCAGGAATTGGCTGGTATTGAAGAAAAAGCTCCTGTAAAAGAAGTAGAACAGGATTAATATTCTGAATGAAATAGGAAAAGCTCCGTCCAGCCGACGGGGCTTTTTTTTGTGTTTCAATTTCTTATGTTTTTCAAGGCGTGGGTCATCCCCTCCGATTGGGAAACCTATCCCCTGAAAACCTTCCGTTAACCTAGTTACTAACTATCGATTGTGAACTCTTGGTTCATTTAAACTGCATCGTTGTTTCGAATTTCTATAAATTAGAACCAAATTAACGACTGAGCGTAAAACGCAGGAAAGTTGTGATAAACGCTTGTAATTTAACTTGTTGTGCTTTTGATTAAAGGAAGAATCAAACAGTTTTTTTTAACCCTGCTCTTAGTAACGGCAGGTTTTAGTGTTTCTGCACAAGATGGGATTATCAAAGAATCTCCTCTCCAGATAGGCATAGGCTCAGGTGTTTTTAACTATCAGGGCGAAATCAATAACTCGGGAGCAAGCTCACCGTATGTCGGACAGCTAGGTATTACCTTCGATGCATCAAGGAAGTTATATTCTTTTCTTGATGTTGGATTTACCTATATGAATGGTACCATTACCGGTAACCAGCGTACGGGCAACCATCTTAATTTCCAGACTTCCCTCAATGCCATTTCAGTATACGGTTTCTATAATTGGGAACATCTCGTGCGTGGCAAAATCCTTCATCCTTATACTTCCATTGGTTTAGAAACTTTTGAGTTTAACTCCAAAGGTGATATGGTGGATGCCTTAGGAAAGCCATACTATTATTGGAGTGAAGGGTCGGTTAAGAGTTTGCCCCAAAGTTCGCCAAATGCTGTAAACGCTGTGGTGCTGAGCAGGGATTATTTTTATGAAACCGATTTAAGGAAAGCCAATCTGGATGGGCTCGGTGAGTATTCTCAGGTGAGTTTTGCAATACCGATAGGAGCTGGGGTGGTCTTTAATATTTCTGAAAGATTCCACCTGCGTATGGGAACCAGTTTCCATTATACCTTTACTGATCTCATTGATAACGTGTCTACTGCTGGCACAGGCGCCCGACAAGGGAAACCAGGCAACGACTATTATTTCTTCAATTCCCTTTCCCTGCATTACGACTGGTTTACAAGTGCGCCAGCAGGGAAAAAAGGTTTCGATTTTGTAGACTACTTCGCTCTTGATATGAGAGACAGGGACAATGACGGCATTATTGATTTTTACGACCGCTGTCTGGGCACACCTGCCGGTGTTGCTGTAGATAGTAATGGCTGCGCGATTGATACCGATCTGGATGGTATTGGCGATTACAAAGACAAGCAGGCTTCAAGAGATAGTGCTTATGTAGATAGCAACGGTGTGGAAATGACCGATGCTGATTATATGAACTGGTACCGCCGCTTCATTGATTCGGTTGATATTCCTGTGGATGTAAGGAATAAGATGAATTTGGCCAACAAGAAAAAAGGAGTTGTTTACAGGGTTCTCGTTCACGATCAATACAAGATTCCGGAAGAACATATAGAGAAATTTCTTGCCCAACCTGATTTGATCAGTGCTTTGAATAAGGACAATCAAACGCTTTATCTAGTGGGACAGTTCGGGGAGTTGGAAGAAGCGAAAGCCCGTCAGAAACAATTGCTGGAGCAGAAATTCCCAATGGCAAAAATCATGGTTCAGAAGGGCAGCGATTTTATTACCCTTGAAGAGTATGAGAAAGAAGGTGGTGAAGATGCTGAGAAGTTGAAAAATGTAGAAGGTCAGTACGCCGTGCAGCTAGGGAATACTGCTGCCGATGCTAACCTCGAAGAAAAATCCAAATTTTATAAAGGCAAGGAAGAGGTTAAAACAATTAAGGGGGATAAAAATTCTACTGATTATGTGGTCGGTTCCTTTACTGATCATGTAGAGGCTATCCAGGCCTTGGGAGATGTTGACAAAAAATTATTCCCTAACGCCAAAGTAGTTAAGGTGAAGGATGGTAAGATAGTGACCGATAAGGATTCTACTTTCTTCGAAAAACCAAAGCCTAAAACAGTTAACCCGCTTGAAGAACTCGAAGGGAAATATGTGGTTAAGGCTGGTAAAATTACCGATAAAACCACGGCTGAGGAGAAGAAAAAACTGGAAAGCCTTCCTGATTCCAAAATCATTGAAAATGCTGATGGAACCAAAGATGTTCTGGTGGGCAAATATGAAGACCAAAATACTGGTAAGCAAGGTGAAAAAGACCTGAAAACAAAAGGTCTGGCTAAAGCCGAGCTGATGAAAGTAGAAGGTGGTCAGCTGAAGAAACCTGCTCCTGAACTCAAAGAAGGAGAGTACGCTGTTAAGGTGGGTACCATCAATAAAAACACTTCTGCTGAAGAAAAAAAGAAACTGGAAGCTATTCCTAATTCCAAAATCATTGAGAATGCTGATGGCACCAAGGATGTTGTGTTAGGAACTTATAAGTCGATGGAAAATGCCACTAAGACTTTAACTGATTCGAAGAAAAATGGCTTTACTTCTTCTGAGTTGATGAAGGTGGAGAATGGCAAGCTGAAGAGCGCAAGCGGCAAAGAAGAGGGTAAGGATATGCCGAAAGACACTCCGAAGGATACTATTGAAGAGCCTAAAAACGACCTCGCAGGAAAGTATACTGTTAAGGTGGGTGAATTCGACAAAGGAGCAAGTGGTGAAGAGATGAATAAGTTGCTGAGTATCTCCGATGTGCAAAGCACTGCCATGTCGAATCCGGAAAGAACACTCATGACAGCCGGTAAATATGATACCCAGGAAGAAGCGAAGAAACGAGCTACACAATTAAATGAACAGGGTTTTGCCACCGAAATTGTGAAGTTTGATAAAGATGGCAAAAACGTTCAGAATATCCCTGGAACCAAATCTGCTGCGAAGCAAACTGAAGTCAGCACTCAGGCTGTTGTTTACAGGGTTCAGCTGGGAGCCTTCCGTAATAAAGTTTCTCCTAATGCATTCAGGGGAGTGAAAGTAATTTCCTTTGAAGGGAAAGATAAGTTGTTCCGTTATGCAACAGGTTCCTTTGAAAGCTACAAGCAAGCACAGGAACACAAAACGAAAATGCGTGAGCAAGGTTTCTCCGATGCTTTCGTAGCAGCTTATAAAGATGGCGATAGAGTGCCAATTACTGATTTGGTGAAACCTGATGAATTCATAAGGGTGGAATCTTCTCCTGAAAAAACTACCCCTGAAAAAATAGTTCCTAAAACAGAAGTGGAAAAGGAGATTGTAGAGAAAAAAGTTCATGAGCAAAAAGCACCGGCTAAAGATTCTGCCGTAATTTACAAGGTGCAGGTAGCGGCAGTGGCGGTGGCTTCCGGACAATCGGAAGAGGCTAAAAAAATCCCTGAACTGCAAATCGAGGTGGCTAATGACTACAGAAGATATTTATCCGGAAGCTTTACCAATTTCAATGATGCTGTGAAACGAAAAGAGGAAATGGTGAAGGCTGGATATCCTGGTGCTTACGTGGTTTCATACCAGAACGGGAAGCGTGTTTCTGTAACCCCAACAGTGGATGAAAACACTATCCGTCCGAGCGAAATTGAAAACACTAAATCGTCGCAGGATACAGGTAAAGTGGATGTAAGTACTTTGAAAATTCATGTTCAGGTGGGCTTATTTGCCGGAGAAGTTCCGGCTGATGTAAAAGCAATTTTTGCTACTATTCCTGATTTGAAAACTGAGACAACTCCGCAAGGCTTGAAGCGCTATACCGCCGGTGAGTTTAAAAATCCTGCCGAGGCTGCGGCTTATAAAGAGAGTTTGAAAGCCAAAGGCTTGAAAGACGCCTTCCTGATTGCTTTTTATAATGGCATCAAGATCAATCTGGCAACAGCAATGAATTATTACGAGAGGAGGAGGTAATTTCTCTCCGCTTGAAAATGATAGGGATTATTTGTTCAACTTCTTATCCCAAAACAAAGCTCTTCCCGTTTTCTCATCCAGCTGATAGCCGTTGAAACCGAAGTCTCTGTAAATTTTTTGTGCTCTTTCATTGCCTTGCAGCACTTCCAGAGTGAGTTTACAATAACCTCTCTGCCGCGCAATTTGCTCCAGCTTTTCCAGCATGAGTTTAGCAATGCCTTTTCCTCTGTGTCCGGGAGCAACTACAAAATCATGGATGTTCAGTAATGGCTTTGCATAAAAAGTAGAAAAGCCTTCAAAGCAAATTGCCAATCCGGCGGGGTCGATGTCGACATAAGCCAATAGAACCAAAGTCGTTTTTCTTTTCTGTAATTCGGGGATCAGTCGATGGGTGGTTTCTTCAGGCAAAGGTTTTCCCCCGCCCATGATATCAGAGGCGTAAGCGTTGAGCAAAAGAATTACGTGTGAGATTTGATCAGGGTTGTGAAGATTCGCTTCATGGATTTTTACATCCATGACCTAAGCCACCTTTACTATCCAGTCAAATTTGTCTTTCTCGCTTCCTGATCGGATTTTAGCCAGATGCTCGTTCACCTTATTGCTGAATTCTCTTTCTGGTACAGGAGGGAGTTCAAGCATTTTACCGCGATAGCCTATGGCAACAATATGGCAAATGGTAACTGCAGTTCCGGTGCCGAATACTTCCAGTAAAGTTCCATTGGCATGAGCATCAAGGATTTCCTGAACAGCGAGGTTGCGTTCTTCTACCTTCATTCCCCAGTCGCGCGCAATTTTCAAAACACTGTCGCGGGTAATTCCGGCAAGGATAGTGTCGCCTGCTTTTGGAGTAATCAAAGTGTCGCCAATCTTCACCATGAGGTTCATGGTTCCTGATTCTTCAATGTATTTGTGCTCTTTTCCGTCGGTCCAGATCAACTGATCAAAACCTTCTTTCTGCGCCAGCTTGGTTGGATACAAGGAAGCTGCATAATTTCCGGCAGTTTTGGAAAAACCAACACCACCTGAACAGGCACGGGTAAATTGTTCTTCAATTTTAACTTTCACCGGTGCGTCGTAATATTTGTTTACTGGCGAAGTGAAAATAATGAAGCGGTATGATTCAGAAGGTTTAACCCCTACAAATTCATCTGTGGCAAAGATGAGCGGACGGATATATAAAGAAGCTCCTTTTACCTTAGGAACCCACGCTTTATCAATGTTTACCAATTGCTTCAAGGCTTCCAGAGCAAAAGCTTCGTCGAAGGCAGGAATACACATTCTTTCCGCCGATTTGTTAAGGCGTGCGAAGTTGGCTTGCGGACGGAACAATACGATTTCGTCGCTTTGGGTATAAAAGGCTTTCAGGCCTTCAAAAATAGATTGAGCGTAGTGCAGGGAGAGGAAAGCCGGACTCACTGAAATATTCTGGAAAGGCTCAATGCGAGCGTCTCTCCATTGTCCGTCATAATAATCCATTACAAACATGTGATCAGAAAACTCTCGTCCGAATACAATGTTTTCCAAATCTAAATCGTGCAGTTTTGATTGTTTGGTTAATTCAACCTTGATGTTAGCCATATTCTATCTCTCTCTTTAAACAGTTCTCTAAAGTATTAAGAAAAAGCGCCCGAATGAAAATTTTTGTGAGATTTTATCGGGGAAAAGTGGCTTTTTGGCTTTTTGCCTGAACCTATATTCAACCGATCAAGGGTTTAAAAGGATTTTTGTGCGGCCATCTATTAATCCTTTAATCAGGTGAATTAAGGTCCAGACAAGGATAATTTATCAACAAATTACCCTGGTTATTAACAATTTGCTTTGAATAATTCCGGACAAAATCCTATATCCTTCTTTTAAATCATTGGTACAAATCCACAAACTTAAAACATGAATATGAGAACAACTTTCGGATTTCTTGTAGCGGGAGTGCTGATGACAACAACGATGAATGCCCAGGAATTGCTGGCTTACAATGGTCCTTCCGATAAATATCAGGATCGTATTTTGCCGGAGCCCGCAGCGGTAAAGGAGCTATACGTGGATTTGGTGAGTATTGTGGCCGAAGACAATCATCCTAATGTAGAACTGACCTGGTCGACACTCGTGGAAGCAAATAATAATTTTTTCGCAGTGGAGCGCTCAGTGGATGGTGTGAATTACGAATGGATAGGCAGTATCGACGCCAAGGAAAACAGCACTAGTCTGACCGAATACAACTTTTTAGATGAAGCACCTTACGGTCAGGTTTTATATTACCGGCTTAAGCAAGTAGGCCTTAGCGGAGATTATATTTATTCGGCTTCTATTACTGTAGAAAGAGAATACAATGGAACTGTTCATGTTCAGTCGAAAAAAGAAGAAAATAAATCCTCTTTGCTTTTAGGTTTATCAAAAGACTGGAGAGGGGCTGTAAAAGCTGGTGTTTACAATGAAAACGGACAGCTCATCTATACTACAGTTCTTTTGCAGGAACCAAAAAGTGGGGAGTATGAACTCTTTCTTTCTGAGCTCGGACTCGAGAAAGGGAATTACACCCTCTTGCTGGAAAACAACACGATGGGCGACGAAAGAAAGTTCAGTATTCAGTAAACAACACTGACAACTCTTCCTGTTATTTAAATGAATACTGCTCTTTTAAAGTCATTCTGTCACTAATTTCCCAATGGCATTTATGTTGCAATCCCTTGGCAACAAAAATTAAAACTATGTCAAAAGGAAATATTAAAGTTCAGGCAGAAAACATTTTTCCCATCATCAAACGCTTTCTCTATTCCGACCAGGAAATCTTTTTAAGAGAGCTCGTATCCAACGCAGTCGACGCTTGTCAGAAACTCAAAACCCTTTCTTCTATTGGTGAAGCAAAAGGTGATGTTGGGCATTTGCAAGTGGAAGTGATCATCGATAAAGATGCGAAAACCCTTACCGTTCGAGATAATGGTATTGGTATGACAGGCGAGGAAATTGAAAAATACATTGCTCAGATTGCCTTTTCAGGCGCTGAGGAATTCGTGAATAAATACAAGGATAAGGCAGAAGGGATCATTGGTCATTTCGGACTAGGTTTCTTCTCGGCGTTTATGGTGGCTTCTAAAGTGGAGGTGTATTCCAAATCCTTTAAGGAAGGAACCGAAGGCGCCCGCTGGATTTGTGAAGGTTCTACCGATTATGAACTAGTAAAAGATGCCAAGGAAAATCATGGAACCGACATTATCCTGCACCTTACCGACGAGGCGAAAGAATACCTCGAAGATTATAAAATCAACGAATTACTCAATAAATACTGCCGCTTCCTGCCGATGCCAATTAAATTCGGTACACGTGAAGAAGGTGAGGACAAAGTGAAGGTGGACAATATCGTGAACAATCCTTCTCCTTTGTGGAAGAAGTCTCCATCCGACTTGATTGAAGCTGATTATAACGATTTCTATCGTGAATTGTATCCAATGACTTTCGAGGATCCGCTGTTCAATATTCATTTGAATGTAGATTATCCTTTCAACCTCACCGGTGTTTTGTATTTCCCTAAACTCAAGAAGAACCTTGAAATCCAGAAAAATAAAATACAGTTGTACAGCAATCAGGTTTTTGTGACCGATTCTGTAGAAGGCATCGTTCCCGAGTTTTTGATGTTGCTGCATGGTGTGCTCGATTCTCCGGATATCCCGTTGAACGTGTCGCGTTCTTATTTGCAAAGCGACCAGAACGTAAAGAAAATCTCCAACCACATCACTAAAAAAGTAGCTGATAAGCTCGAAGATCTGTGTAAAAACAGTCGCGAAGATTACGCTAAAAAATGGGATGATATCAAGGTGTTCATTGAATACGGAACTTTGAGCGAAGAAAAATTCGGTGAGCGTTCATCTAAATTCATGCTCTTTAAAAACATTAATGGTGATTATTTGCTGCTCGATGAATACCTCGAGAAAATCAAGGCTACACAAACCGATAAAGATGGTAAAGTAGTGATTCTTTACACCCATAGTGAAGTAGAACATCACGCTTATATTGAAGATGCAAAAGCGAAGGGCTATGATGTGTTGATTCTCGACAGTCCGCTTACTTCCCACTTGCTCAATAAGCTCGAGCAAAGTAACAAAGATGTGGTTTTTAAGCGCATTGATGCCGATATTATCGATAAGCTGATCAGCAAAGATGAAGCTCAAATCTCCAAGCTCAGCAAGGAAGATGAAGAGAAACTCAAGCCTGTGATTTCTTCACAGGTGGAAGCCGGGAAATTCACGGTTGTATTTGAAAGCCTCAGCGAAAAAGACAAACCAATGTTCATCACCCAAAGCGAATTCATGCGCCGTATGAAAGAGATGCAGGCTACCGGTGGTGGTGGAATGAGCATGTTCGGGAATATGCCGGAGAATTACAATCTTGTGGTGAACTCTAATCACCCGCTGATTTCCAAAATTCTTTCCGAAAGTAATGAAGCCACTCAAAAAACTTTGGCGAAGCAAGCTGCTGATCTTGCGTTATTGTCGCAAGGCCTGCTCAAAGGCAAGGATTTAACAGAGTTTATCAATCGCAGTGTTGAATTGATGAAATAAAGGAAGATATTTACGAAAAACTAAAAAATCATTCGCATGAAATATTCGTTTTTCTAAAAAGGAAAAACCAAGTGAAAATGAATATTCCATTTGACCAAAAAGTAAAATTATATACAAATGAAAATAGTAGGTAGAGAAATCAAAGCAAGCTGGATTATAGGAGGCGTTTTGGCCATCATTATTTTGTGGGGATTTATGTGGAACAATGGAACAGTAGATGCTGATGAGGATGTGAAAGCTCAATGGGGCCAGGTTCAAAGCACTTATCAAATGAGAAATGATTTGATCCCTAGTCTCATAAATGTTGTAAAAGGATATGCTAAACATGAAAAAGAAGTGCTGACTCAGGTAACTCAGGCTAGAGCTTCTGTAGGCAATGTAAAAATAGATCCATCTAAATTATCTCAAGAACAAATTCAAAATTTTGAACAATCACAAAATTCTATAGGATCTGCTGTTTCCAGATTGTTGGTTGTTGCAGAACAGTATCCTGATTTGCAAGCGAGTAAGAATTTCCAGCAGTTGCATGATGAATGGACTGGAACTGAAAGAAGAATTAATACAGAGAGAATTAGATTTAATGAAGTAGCAGCGATCTATAATAAAAGAATCAATAAGATACCTGGAAGCTTATTCAATATGATAAGCGGCTTTGAAGGCCGACCATATTTTGAAGCGCAAAAAGGAGCTGAAATAGCACCTAAATCCGAGTCCCTTTTACAGTAATTTATATGGCAGATTTTTTAACTGAAGAATTTCAACAAGAAATAATTAAAGCTATTGAATTTGCTGAATTAGAAACTTCTGGCGAAATAAGAGTTCATATAGAGGATAAATGCAGTGGAGAAGTTTTAGATAGAGCCGCCTATATTTTTAAAGAATTAGAGATGCATAAGACAGCACTTCGTAATGGAGTGCTGTTTTATTTAAGCACAAAAGATAGAAAGTTTGCAGTGCTCGGAGACGCGGGGATTAACGGTAAAGTACCTCATGACTTTTGGAATGAGGTGAAGGATGTTGTTATTAAAAATTTTGAAGAAGAAAAATTTGCAAAAGGATTGAAGGAAGGGATTCTGCTGACAGGTATTAAGCTGAAAGAGTATTTCCCTTATCATGCAGATGATAATAATGAGTTAAAAAATGAAATTTCCTTTGGGTAAAATCATATTGCTATTTTTTCTTTTGCTGGTATTTTCAATGCCTGCTCAGGATTGTATTCCGGAAAAACCGGAATCCTATCCTTTTATGGTTTATGATAATACTCATTCTCTTTCTTCACAGGAAGTACAAATGCTTGAAGGTGAATTAGAGAAATTCAGCCGTGAAACATCAAACCAGATAGTTGTAGTTTTTTTGAATGATTTATGTGGTTATTCTGCCGCTGATTTAGGAACTGAGTTAGGCCAACGTTGGAGGGTGGGAAAAGAAAAAGAAGATAATGGGGTAGTAATTTTGATAAAACCTACAGGGGAAAAAAAGGAAAGGACTGCGGCAATCGCTATAGGAAGAGGGTTGGAGCCAGTAATATCAGATGGTACAGCAGGTTCAATCGTAAGAGATGAAATGATTCCCGAGTTCAAGAAGGGAAATTATTTTCAAGGGGTGGTAAATGCCTTAAATATCATAGAGCCCTTGGCGAAGAAGGAATTCAATCAGGCGGACTATGCCAATAAACAGACTCCGGGATGGGGGATAGTGCTTCTCGTTGTTCTTGCCATTATTTTCATTGTTGGTTTCAAGACTGTACAGGCGCGATCTTATGCGCACATGAATCACACCAGTTTCTGGACGGCCTTAATGCTTACATCATTCATGAACA
The DNA here is from genome assembly GCA_046074525.1 of Flavobacteriales bacterium. Classification (GTDB taxonomy): domain Bacteria; phylum Bacteroidota; class Bacteroidia; order Flavobacteriales_C; genus JAHEZL01. The sequence goes on along the minus strand of JBJTOK010000062.1, from coordinate 26,059 downwards.
GGGGGCGTGGCAGCTGGAATGATTTTCATTCGGGGCGAGGTGGTTTTGGAGGGGGCGACAGCGGTTTTGGTGGTTTCGGCGGCGGTAGTTTTGGTGGCGGTGGTGCCGAAAGTAGCTGGTAATGCCTCATCTATTTGGCTTTTGCCGCAGATCTTCCTACTTTTAGCGCATGCGTAAAATCTTTGTCACAGGAATTGGTACTGATGTTGGCAAAACCATTGTTTCTGCTATTTTGGTGGAGGCTTTGCAGGCCGATTATTTCAAGCCTGTACAAGCAGGGATGGAAAATCCCGACCGTGAAGTAGTGAAGAGTTTGGTCAGTGCCAAACGCGTGAAATTCCACAGAGAAAAATTTGTTTTGCAAAATGCCATGTCTCCGCATGCCGCTGCGGAACTGGAAAATATTGATCTGCGTCTCAGTAAACTAAAGCTCCCAAGTCACAATAATACTATAATAATTGAAGGAGCGGGAGGGGTGATGGTCCCTATCAACTATAAGGGCGACACCATGCTTGATCTCATTAAATACTACGATGCTGAAGTGGTGCTGGTTTGTTCCAATTATCTCGGAAGCATCAATCATACGCTCCTGTCGATTGCTGCTTTGAAGGCCGCGGAAGTTAATCTGTTAGGAATTTTTTTCAATGGCGAAGCCAATCCTCAGTCGGAGAAAGTCATTTTGGAAACTACAGGTGTGCGTTGCATTGGAAGAGTAAAGAAAGAAGATGCCTTTACCAAAGCACTCGTGAAGGAATATGCGAGTGAGTATGTTTTTGTTTAAAACATTTTAAAGCGAAGCCTGATACAAATTCGCAAAGGCCTTAAACCTGTCTTCGTCAATCACCAGGCAACCATCTTTCAGCATCTTGAAAATTTCCATTTCTCGGTTTTCTGAAATGGGCTTATTGGTTTTGTAGATTTTCAATTTGTCTTTGTATTCCTGGAAATTGCTGGCCAGGGCAGTCAGTACGTTCCTGTCGCGGAAATCAATTTCAGGGTGTTCGGAGTCGATACCGATAAGGTAAATTTTATCTGTCCCGAACATAAAAACCTTAATGGATTTTGGTTCGAGATGTTCAAGGAATTGCACTTTGGTAAAAGCCTTTTCAAACACAATATCGCTGAACATTTCCACCAGTTCAATGGCTTTGTCGGGATCGGTGTTATTGATTTTTTTCCATTCGCTGTCGTCAATGCCATTCGCAACCAGAAACTGGATGAATTCCTTTTCCAGTTCCTTCAGTTCACTGTCGGCTAAAATTCGGTACTTCATGGATTTATATCTCTTTCTGGAGAGCAATCATTTTAATGGCGGTAATGGCGGCTTCAACTCCTTTATTGCCGTGTTTTCCTCCCGAACGCGCACGCGACTGATCGATAGTATCGTCGGTTAAAACACAGAAAATAACAGGCTTGTTGTATTTTAATGAAACAGTCTGGATGCCGAAAGTAGTGCCCTGGCAAACATAATCGAAGTGACTCGTTTCTCCGCGGATCACACAGCCGATGCAAATAACAGCATCAATATTTCCTTTTTCAAGTATGGATTGCGCAGCCAGCGGCAGTTCAAAACATCCAGGCACATAGTGAATGCTGAGGTTTCTTTCGTAAATCCCTTGCTGGATGAGGGTGTCTTGAGCTCCTTTTTTCAGACCTTCGGTGATTTCGTCATTCCATTCTGCAACAACAAGGGCGATTTTCATGCCCCCGGCAGAGGTGGTGTTGCTATGCTTCGAGAGGTTTTTGAGGGAAGTAGCCACTTGCTTATTGTGCTTTTAATGAGGCTTTCGCCTTCACGATACCGAGTGCCTTTTCCACCTTTTGCTTTTCAGCAGCGTGTTTCATTGGATCGGTATAGTATTGTGAATTGATTTCCTCATAGTAGCTGACAGCCGATTCAAAATCGCCGATTTGCTCAGAAAGCACAGCTGCTTTAGTGAGAAAGTAAGGCGATATCAATACATTTCCGGCGCCTTTAGCAGCAGAAACATATTTTTTAATGGCTTTATCTGTTTCGTTCAGTTCGCTGTAGCAGTCGCCCAGCAATCCATTTTTAAGGTGAGGAAGCATTTTTCCGTCGGCATCAAAATCTTCCAGGTGTTCAATCGCTTCGTTGTATTTTTTCTCTTTAATCAACAATATCGCAGAGTAGTAGTGTGCAAGATTTCCTTGTTCGGTATTGCCATATTCGGCAGCAATTTCTTCAAAACCCATCACGTCTTTGTTGCCGGCGAGCAGTGTTTTTAAAGAATCTTCTTTCATTTCGCTCATCGCTTTTTCTGTTTTCCAGAGGTTTTCAGCGGCTTCTTTGGAAGCTTCACCAACGATTTTGTATTGGTAGAAAATATAAATGAGGGAGATTGCTATAAGCGCGATTCCTGCGGTAGAAAGGGCTTTTTTGTTATCAATAAAAAACTTTTCTGATTTGCTGATGGCACTGCCAACGTCAACCATCGGCTCATCTGTTTGAATATCTTTATTCGACATCTTTTTAAATTTTGGAATACGAAAATAGTAAAAAAACTTATTGACTCCGGATTATTTATGTCTCTCCTTCAATATGGAGATGACTTCATCCAACGTATAGTTTTTTGCGGCCAGAAGTACCAGGTAGTGGTACATAAGGTCGGCAGCTTCATTAAGGAAAAGCTCCTTGTCGTTGTCCTTCGCTTCAATCACGAGTTCCACCGCTTCTTCACCTACTTTTTGAGCTACTTTATTGACACCTCTTTTGAGGAGTTTGGAGGTATAGGATTCCGACAGTGGATTGTCCCTGCGGTTGTGAATGGTGGCTTCGAGATGTTGTAAAAAATCACCGGAAACATTCTTCTCGTTCCAGCAGGTGTCGCTGCCGGTGTGACAGGTGGGGCCAACAGGATTGGCTTTAATCAGCAGCGTATCTTTATCGCAATCCAGCTTGATGTCCACCACATTCAGAAAATTACCACTTTCTTCGCCTTTGGTCCACAAGCGGTTTTTGCTGCGACTGAAGAAAGTCACCTTTTTGCTTTCCTGAGTTTTTTTGAGGGCTTCCTCATTCATGTAGCCGAGCATTAAAACCACTGAGGTTTTAGCATCCTGTATGATAGCGGGAACGAGTCCCTGCGATTTATTGAAGTCGATTTCCATATGGGTTCAAAATTATACAATTCTCACGTTAACGCCTTCCCGTTTCAAATACTTCTTCAGGTCGGGAATGCTGATTTCTTTAAAGTGGAAGATGCTTGCTGCAAGCGCAGCATCTGATTTTCCTTTGATGAATGTATCGCGGATGTGTTGCATATTTCCAGCGCCACCAGAGGCGATGATAGGAATATTCAAGAGCTCCGACATTTTTGCCAAAGCCTCATCAGCAAAGCCATTCTTGGTGCCATCATGGTCCATGGAAGTAAACAAAATTTCACCTGCACCACGTTCTTCGGCTTCTTTCGCCCAGGTGAATAATTCCAGGTCGGTTTTGATGCGGCCGCCATTGAGGTGAACATACCAGGTGCCATCCACTTGTTTGGCATCGATAGCGACCACTACGCACTGACTCCCGAATTTCTCGGAAAGATCATTGATCAGCTGCGGATTTTTTACTGCAGCAGAATTGATACTTACTTTGTCTGCACCGGCGTTGATGACAGCATGAGCGTCGTCAACTGATGCAATTCCGCCCCCAATAGTGAAAGGAATGTTGAGTTGCTCAGCTACTCGGGTAGCGAGTTCAACCACAGTTTTTCGTTTTTCATGTGTTGCTGTAATATCAAGCAAAACCAGCTCGTCTGCACCTTCTTCGGCGTAGATTTTTGCCAGCTCCACCGGATCACCGGCATCGCGCAAACCAACGAAATTTACACCCTTTACGGTGCGACCGTCTTTGATGTCTAAACAGGGTATGATTCTTTTTGATAGCATATTTTAAGTGGAGGGCGAAGGAAGGGCCTATCGTCGTGGTTAATTAAATATCTCCAATTCTTTTAAAGTTATTCTTTGTTCATAAATCGCTTTTCCTACAATGGCTCCATAGCAACCCACAGCTTTTAGATCTTTTAAATCCTGCAAAGTAGTCACACCACCGCTGGCGATAACATTGAGTTTCGAAAATTTTGAAATCATTTTTTTGTACAATTCGGTGGCTGTTCCCTGCAGAGCGCCATCTTTTGAAATATCAGTGCATACAGTATATTGAGCGCCTTTGACAACGTAATTTTCCAGGAATTTCCACAGGTCGATTCCCGAATCTTCCAGCCAGCCGTTGGTAGCGATTTTTTCATCTTTTACATCGGCACCGAGAATTATTTTACCGCCATATTTTTTGATCCAGCTCTCAAAAACTGCCGGATTTTTCACGGCAATGCTTCCGCCTGTGATTTGTGCAGCGCCGCTGTTGAAGGCCAGTTGGATGTCTTCATCGGTTTTTACTCCGCCACCGAAATCAATCGTAAGAGAGGTGTTTTTAGCTATGTTTTCCAAAACTTTATGATTCATGATGTGACCGCTTTTGGCGCCATCGAGATCCACTAAGTGTAAGCGTTTTAAGCCTGCAGCTTCAAATTCTTTGGCTACTTCCAGCGGATTTTCATTGTATACTTTTTTCTGGGCGTAGTCGCCCTGGGTAAGTCGCACGCACTTGCCGTCGATGATGTCTATTGCGGGAATGATGTACATTTTATAAGGCTAAAAATTTCTTTAAAATCTGTTCGCCGGCTTTACCGCTTTTTTCCGGGTGGTACTGGCAGGCGTAAAAATTATCTTTTTGTATGGAGGCGCTGAAAGGAGTGATGTAATCACACACTTCAGTGGTGTATTTGCTTACAGGGACGTAGTAACTGTGCACATAATACATTTGTTCATTCTTGTTGCTGAATACCGAACTGTTGGCCAGGCCCGGACGGCTTGAGTTCCAGCCCATGTGCGGCACTTTCATTGTTGGTTCAAAGCGCTTCACTGTTTCGTTGATGATGCCGAGACCTTGTGTGTTTCCTTCTTCGGAAAATTGGCAAAGTAGCTGCATACCCAAGCAAATCCCCAGCACAGGCTGAGTAAGCTGGGGAATGAATTTTTCCAATCCCTGATTTCTCAATTCTTCCATAGCGGCGGCGGCGTGGCCTACACCGGGAAAGATCACTTTGTCAGCCGAAAAAATGGTGTTGACATCATTGGATAAAACGGGATCAACACCCAATCGCTGAAATGCATATTTCACCGATTGAGTGTTGCCTGCTCCGTAATCTATAATAACGAGATTCATGATGATTTACGATTTTAGATTTACGATTTTAGATTCATGAGCAACTTGTAGTGATTTTCGAGAAGTATTAATAGAGGCTACAATAATAGAAAGAAGTTCGTCTGCTTCTTTTATTAGTAAAGTGAATTTTTCATTTGGAGTTATTTCTGATAGCAGTTCTAAAAAATATAAGGATTCATCCAGTTCTTCTTCTACAATTTTTAGCTTATTGATAAAGTCAGCTGTTGATTTTGCCCGGCATGCAGCCCTGTAGTTAGCACCAACAGAGCTTGAACAACGAATAATCTGTTTGCAAAAAGCATCAAATTCCCGGGTTTTGGGTATTTCTGCACAAATCTTCCACACATCAATAGCAAACTTTTTTGTTCTATCCTTTAATTGTGCGCTATTCATAATCTAAAATCGCAAAACTGCATTCAAATAATCTAAAATCGTAAAATCAAAGTGTTCCTTTCGTTGATGGTAAACTCTGGTTATCGGGATCGCGCCTGATCGCCATTTTGATGGCCTTGGCCAAAGCCTTGAAAATGCCTTCAATCTTGTGGTGTTCATTGGTGCCTTCGGCCTGGATATTCAGGTTGCACCGGGCAGTATCACTGAACGACTTGAAGAAATGGTAAAACATTTCTGTTGGCATTTCGCCTACTTTTTCGCGCTTGAATTTCGCTTTCCATTCAATCCACGGACGGCCACCGAAATCAATAGCAACCTGGGCTAAGCAGTCGTCCATCGGCAAGCAATATCCATAGCGCTCTACGCCGAGTTTGTTGCCAAGTGCTTTATTGATCGCGTCGCCCAGAGCAAGGGCCGTGTCTTCAATGGTGTGGTGTTCGTCGATTTCCAGGTCGCCTTTAGTGATGATCGTTAGATCCATTCCCGAGTGGCGGCCGATCTGATCCAGCATGTGGTCGAAGAAATGCAGGCCGGTGGAAATATTGGTTTTTCCTGTGCCGTCGAGATCCACTTCGATGTGGATCTGGGTTTCCTTGGTATTGCGATCCACAACAGCAGTGCGGTCTACACGGCGCAAAAACTCCCAGATGTTTTTCCAGGAAGTGGTTTTAATGGCGATGGTAGCCGCCAAATCGCTTTCTTTTTGTGAGATTTCACTGGCGCCCAAATCAGGATTGTTGTTGAGCCAGATGCCTTTGGCGCCAAGATTTGCCGCGAGTTGCATATCGGTAATACGGTCACCGATCACAAAGGAGTTGGCGAGATCGTAGCCGTTTAAGTATTTGGTGAGCATTCCTGTTCCTGGTTTGCGGGTAGGAGCGTTGTCTTTGGCGAAAGTACGGTCTACATAAATATCAGTGAATTCAATGCCTTCGTTTTTAAGGGAATTGATGATCATGTTCTGGCAGGGCCAGAAGGTTTCTTCAGGAAAAGAAGCAGTGCCAAGGCCATCCTGGTTGGTGACCATCACCAAAATGAAATCGAGCTTTTCGGCGATTTTACTAAGGTTTTGGAATACTCCGGGATAGAACTCCATTTTCGACAGGTCGTCTACCTGGTAGTCGTTGGGTTCTTTTACTAAAACTCCATCGCGGTCGATAAATAATACTTTTTTCATTTATAGCGCTTTTAATGCGTTGATTACTTCTTTGTTTTCTTCTGGTGTTCCAACAGTTATTCTAATACAGCCTTCGCAAAGGATAACGGTAGTACGGTTGCGCACGATAATGCCTTTTTGTACCAGGTAGTTGTATGTGGCGTTGGCATCTTTCACTTTGGCGAGGATAAAGTTAGAATCGCTTGGATAAACATGCAAAACACAGCTGAGTTTACTGAGCTCTTCGGCCAGTTTTTCCCTTTCACCAATGAGTTTGTCTACAAAGGTTTTGAGGCCTTTGAGGTTTTCCATTTCCTTCAGTACTGTTTGCTGCGTGATTTCATTGATGTTGTATGGAGGTTTGATTTTGTTGAGAATCTTGATGATGTCTTTGCTACCGTAACCGATACCCATGCGCAAAGCAGCGAGTCCCCAGGCTTTGGAGAAAGTCTGCATTACAAAGAGATTCGGGTAAATATCCAGGAAGCTCGTCCAGCTTTCCTGGAAGGAGAAATCAATGTAAGCTTCGTCTACTACTACCAACCCATTGAAGTTGTTGAGCAATTGTTTGATGGAGTCGGGATTGATGTCGTTGCCTGTTGGATTGTTTGGAGAACAGACAAAGATCAATCTTGTTTTATCGTCAACAGCCTTTAAAACTTCGGGCACATCAATCTGGAAAGATTCTGTGAGCGGTACTTTTTTAATGGCTATGTTATTTACATTGGCGTACACTTCGTACATTCCGTAAGTAGGAGGAAGAATGATAATGTTGTTTTCCTTTGGCTCGCAGAAAGCGCGGATGATCAAATCAATTACTTCATCGCTGCCGTTGCCGAAGAGGATATTTTCCTTGGGTACATTTTTAATTCTTCCCAGTTTCTCCTTTACTGCCCATTGCATCGGATCGGGATAACGGTTGTAACCCGTGTTGAATGGATTTTCGTTGGCATCAAGATAAATAGAAGCCTCTCCCGAAAACTCATCGCGGGCGGAAGAATAAGGTGTTAAGACCTTAATGTTGGTGCGGATAATATTATTTAAATCAAACATAGTTTTTTTTCAGTTGAGGGCGGTAGGTCCTTCGGGAGTACCCTCAGGATGACATACGCGGGAAATTCACGAAATGAATCACATTTGTCATCCTGACGAAGGAAGGACCTATCGTCCTATTGTTTATTTTTTTTCAGTCTTATACTTACTGCGTTTTTGTGTGCGATTAATTCTTCGGCTTCAGCCATGATTTCAATGGTTGGGCCAAGGTCTTTCAGGCCTTCTTCGGAGATGCGCTGGAAAGTGATTTTTTTCACAAATGAATCCACCGATACGCCGCTATAGGCACGTGCGTAGCCATTAGTTGGCAAAGTGTGATTGGTACCTGAAGCATAATCTCCTGCGCTTTCCGGTGTATAATTGCCCAGGAAAACCGATCCTGCATTAACGATGCGTTCAATAAAGAAAGCTTCGTCTTTGCTTTGCAAAATCAAGTGCTCCGGCGCGTATTCGTTGATTAGGGCAATGGCTTCTTCCTTGTTTTTTACCGAAATTAAAACAGAGTTCGCTAAAGCTTTGGCAGCGATTTCTTTTCGGGGCAAAACATTGAGCTGGGCTTCTACTTCGGTTTTTACTTTATTAATCATGCTTTCCGAAGTGGTGACAAAAACTACCTGACTGTCGGCGCCGTGTTCGGCTTGCGACAATAAATCGGAAGCGATGAAAGAGGCTTCTCCCGAATCATCAGCAAAAACCAATACTTCCGACGGGCCAGCGGGCATGTCGATAGCGACACCTTCCAGACTAGCGTATTGTTTTGCAGCCGTAACATATTGATTGCCAGGACCGAAAATCTTGTGCACTTTATTTACGGATTCGCTTCCGTAAGTCATAGCGCCAATCGCTTGCGTACCACCCAATTTGAAAATATTCGTTACGCCGCACAACTGTGCAGCAAACAAAATTGCCGGATGAATTTTTCCTTCTTTATTTGGAGGGGAACACAAGGTGATTTCTTTGCACCCGGCGATATTGGCCGGGATAGAGAGCATCAATACTGTAGAAAAAAGTGGCGCACTTCCTCCCGGAATATACAAGCCTACTTTTTCAATCGGCGTGACTTTCCTCCAGCACTCAATGCCTTTGGAGATTTGTACCGCTGCTTCGGGTTGGAGTTGCTGCGCGTGGAATTTTTGGATGTTGCCTGCAGCTTTTTCAATAGCATCTTTCAATTGTGGATCCAGGTTTTTCACTGCTTCGGCAATTTCATCTGCCGGAACTTTGAATGACGATAAGTTGCAGCCATCAAACTTCGCAGTGAATTCCAATAAGGCTGTGTCGCCTTCGCTTTGGATTTTTGCGAAAACTTCGGCCACTACTTTTTCAAGGTTGGCTTTGGTTTGCGTTGGTCGCTTTAATATTTCGCTCCAGGATTTTGAATCCGGATTGGTATAAGTTTTCATTAAATCACCATTTTTTCAATAGGTACAATTAAAATTCCTTGTGCGCCGGTGGCTTTGAGCTGATCGATGATGTTCCAGAAATCATTTTCCTCAATTACTGTATGGACAGAACTCCAGCCGGAAGTAGCGAGTGGCATAACCGTCGGACTCTTCATGCCTGGTAAAATTTTGATGATGTCTTCAATTTTATCGTTCGGTGCGTTGAGCAAAACGTATTTATTGTTTTTGGCTGTGAGCACGGCATTAATACGGAAAACCAGTTTTTCCAGAATGGCTTTTTTCTCAGGATTAAGGTTTTTGTTGGCAGCAATCACTGCTTCGCTTTTCAGCATGACTTCCACTTCCTTCAGTCCATTTTTAAAGAGCGTACTTCCGCTGCTCACCAAGTCGCAAATGGAATCCGCTAATCCGATATTCGGCGCAATTTCCACCGATCCCGAAATCACGTGGATATCGGCTTTCAGGCCTTTTTCTTTTAAAAATCCTTTGAGGGTATTAGGGTAGGAGGTAGCGATGCGTTTGTTGTTGAAGAAGGATAAGCCGGTGTATTCAACTTCCTTAGGAATAGCGAGCGACAGCTTGCATTTGGAGAAGCCGAGCTTGCGAACGATTTGCAGGTCTTCTTCTTTTTCAATCAGCGTGTTTTCGCCGATAATGGCGATATCGGCAACACCATCGGCTACATATTGCGGAATATCGGAGTTGCGGAGATAAAGCACCTGTAGCGGAAAGTTGCTGGCATTGGCCATCAGCTGGTCTTTGCCATTGTCGATACGAATGCCACATTCCTTTAGCAACTGGATAGAGTCATCGAGTAAGCGTCCTGATTTTTGTACTGCTATTTTTAAAGTTTCCATTTATTTTATGAGTTCAAAGTTTAAAGTGCAAAGATCAATGTTGTAAAAGCAAAAAACCCGCCTGGAATAGGCGGGCTTTAGCTTTTATATTGTTAATACAGCATCACCGGCTCACCTATTGGCAAGAGTTGTTTTCGTGGTGATGATGTAAAGAAAAATTCATTTTTAATTGATTTGCGACAAATCTAAGGGATAAAATTTGTTTTACAAAAAGTCAGCAATGTTTTTCACCCAAAAGCGATAGGGCAGTTTAGCATCTTCTCCGGCATAATCAATACCAATGCGGGGTCCGGATAAAATTGCTCTCTCAGGGATTTTGATTCCGCGGTCTTCCACCCATAGCTCCTGGCTTTGTAAATCCATTTGATTGTGAAGCATATCAATGCCGAGGGCCTGACTCACTTTGCCCGGACCGATACCGATGTTTTTCATCGTTTTTACCTTGCGCCGCTGTACTATAATCTCTTTTCCCTCCAGCGGTTCAATACCACGAATCAATACAGCGTGCGGAACATCTTTTTCGTTGGTAATGATATTGAATAGGTTATGAATGCCATAACACAAATACACGTAGGCCACGCCACCTTGGGCATACATCACTTCGGTGCGCTTGGTTCGTCTGCCGCCATAGGCATGAGAAGCTTTATCGCTAACACCTGCATAAGCTTCTGTTTCAACAATAATGCCCGAGGTATATTCCCCGCTGATGTTGGTGCACAGCACTTTTCCCAGTAGTTCCTTGCTGAGCTGCACCACATCTTGTCGCTGGTACCATTCCGGGGTTAATTTCATGTTGCAATAATAAGGATTCTGTATTTGTAGAGACGCACGATTTTGCGTCTCTAGAAGAGAAAATTATTCGGAAATAATACCTGAGCCTACCAGTATGTTTTCCTGATACCATGCGGCGAACTGTCCTGCAGCAATGGCTTTTTGTGGTTCGTCAAAAATGAGAAAGAGTCCGTTTTCTGTTTTGTGTAAAGTAGCAGGAGAGAGTTCCTGGCGGTAACGGATGCGGGTTTGGTATACACGCTGCTCGCCGTTTTTCATGGTGTCGGTTGCAGAAATCCAGTGGATGTCCTCGTTGCGAATTTTTAATCCTTTGCGATACAAGCCAGGATGGTTTTCTCCCTGGCCGAGATAAACAATGTTTTTCTCTACATCGGTTTTGATGCAGAAAAGCGGAAGCGGACTGCCACCGATGCCAATGCCTTTGCGCTGACCAATAGTGAAAAAGTGTGCGCCTTCGTGGTTGCCTCGTTCCACTCCCTCTTTTTCATTATATATATATGGAGCGGAAATCTCGTCAATGGAAGTACGTGTTGCTGCATATTGAGCTAAATCAGCAGGGATTTCCACTGCCTTGCCTTTTTTAGGCTTGAGTTTCTGTTGCAGGAATTCAGGGAGTTTCACCTTGCCTACAAAGCACAAACCCTGTGAATCTTTTTTATTGGCAGTGATGAGGTTTTGCTCCTCAGCGATTTTGCGCACTTCGGGTTTTAAAAGGTGGCCGATAGGGAAGAGGGCTTTCGATAGCTGCTCTTCGCTGATCTGGCAAAGGAAATAACTTTGGTCTTTGTTCGGATCGGCACCAGCGAGGAGGCGGTAGTGTGGAACGCCGTCAACGGTGTATTCTTCGCGCTGGCAGTAGTGGCCAGTGGCAACATAATCGGCGTTGAGTTCCATGGCTTTTTTGAGGAAGACATCGAATTTGATTTCGCGGTTGCAGAGTACATCAGGATTGGGTGTTCGTCCGGCCTGGTATTCGGCAAACATATAATCTACAATGCGCTCAAAATATTCCTTGCTGAAGTCAATGGTGTGGAAGGGGATGCCTAGTTTGTTGGCTACCAGCAGCGCATCGGTGCTGTCTTCCAGCCAGGGACAATCGTTGCTGATGGTTACCGACTCGTCGTGCCAGTTTTTCATGAACATACCGATCACCTCGTGTCCCTGAGCTTTCAGGAGATACGCAGCAACACTGGAGTCAACACCTCCCGACATACCTACGACAATGCGCGCCATGGTGCAAAGATAAGATGAAAAAATGAACCCTTTAAGAGTAATTGTCAGAGAGTGGATTTCCCTCTTGGAGAAGAGGGGCGCGTTGGAAAGAGGGAGAGGAGGGAGATGGATACCTATGCTGTTTCCATCTCCCTCCTTCCCGCAAAAGGCTATCACACCCCTCTTCTCCAAGAGGGAAAACCACGCCCTGAAAATAGCTGCGGGGGAGGTTCATTAAAACCCCAAAAACATCCATATTATTTCTCTATTTTTGCCGAATGTCTACAGTTACAGGAAAGGCTTTTGATTTAAGGTTGTTGAAGCGGGTGCTGCGCTATGTGCGGCCCTACCGCAAAGTTTTTATTTTCACGGCTTTTGTCACCATTGCTTTGGCTTTTCTGGGGCCTTTGCGCATTATCCTGATTCAAGAAGCGCTGGATGATTATGTGAAAGTTCGTGATGCCAGCGGATTGCAGATGTTAATGTTGTATACTATCCTGGTGATTTTATTGCATACCATTTTCCAGTTTTTCCAGTCGTATTACACCAGCTGGCTCGGTCAGCACGTGATCCTCGATATTCGTAAAGAACTGTTCGCAAAGATGCTGAGCTTTAAAACAAAGTATTTCGATCATACACCGGTGGGCTCTCTGGTAACAAGGGTTACTTCGGATATACAGAACATCTCTGATATTTTTTCTGATGGGATTTTACTCATAGTAAGTGATATTATCCAGCTGATCGTGGTGCTGGTGTTTATGCTGGTGATGGATCCCGGACTTGCTCTGATAACACTCATTCCCATTCCACTGCTCTTGTGGGCCACCAATATTTTCAAGAATTCAATTAAGGTCGCTTTCCAGGAAGTTCGAGGAGAAGTGGCGCGCATCAATACTTTTATCCAGGAACACGTAACGGGAATGGCTGTTATCCAGATGTTCAACCGCGAGAAAGTGGAAATGAAAAAATTCAAGGAAGTGAACCACGCCCACATGTCGGGATGGATCAAAACCATTTGGGCCAACTCCATCTTTTTTCCCTTGGTGGAGGTTTTATCGGCCTGCTCCTTGTCGCTCATCATTTGGTATGGTGTAAAGGAAGTCGTGGATACCAATAGTTTGAATGTTCCTATGGAGGCTTTTATCCTTTATACTTACATGATTTACCGACCTATACGCCAATTGGCCGATCGCTTTAATACTTTGCAGATGGGTATGGTGGCCAGCGAAAGGGTTTTCAAGATTCTGGATACGGAAGAACATATTGCTAACAATGGCAAAGTAAATGAAATGAACTTTGAGGGAAGCATTGAGTTTAAGGAGGTGCATTTTTCCTATGTTCCCGATCATCCGGTATTGAAAGGCATTAGCTTTAAAGTGAACAAAGGGCAAAGCATTGCTCTTGTTGGGGCTACCGGTGCGGGGAAGTCTTCTATCATCAACGTGCTCAGCCGCTTTTATGAAATAGAAAGCGGTGAAGTGCTGATCGATGGTATGAATATCAATGATCTGCAGTTGTCGCTGCTGCGCAAAAATGTGGCAGTAGTGCTGCAGGATGTGTTTTTGTTCGATGATTCCATTTACGGAAATATTTCCCTGGGCAATCCTTCCATCACCCATGAGCAGGTGGAAAATGCAGCAAAGATGATAGGCATTGATGCTTTTATCCAGCGTTTGCCGGGAGCTTATGATTACAGGGTTAGGGAGCGCGGTGCAATGCTCTCGGTAGGACAGCGTCAGTTGCTGGCCTTCCTGAGAGCTTATGTTTACAATCCTAAAATTCTCGTTCTGGACGAAGCGACTTCTTCAGTAGATACCGAATCGGAGTTACTGATTCAGAAAGCCATCGGAAAACTTACAGAAGGAAGAACTTCCATTATTATTGCCCATCGTTTGTCCACCATCCAGAGCTGTGATAAAATCATTGTTCTCGATAAAGGGGAAATTGTAGAATCTGGTTCACATCAGGAACTGCTCGGCAAAACCGGATATTACAAGCGTTTGCACGATTACCAGTTTGCCGATGTGTTAAATTGATTTTTATGAGAAAAGGAAAAGATATACCGAAAAGACAGCCCAATAAACCGAACAAGGTTTTAAAAGTGACGGAAAAAACTGAACTGATGAAATTCCTCATCGCCAGTTTGCCGGATAAAAACAGGAACAACATTAAAACCCTTCTGCGCGATCGTCACATTACTGTGGGCGGTAAGGCAGAGAGTCAGTTTAATTTTCCTCTGGAACCCGGACAAACAGTGGAAGTGCGCTGGAGCAAAGTGCCCGAAGCTAAAGCTTATCGAGGCATATCCATTGTTTTTGAAGATGATGATTTGATTGTAATTGATAAACACTCCGGGACTTTATCGGTGGCTACCGACAAGGAGAAAAGAGATACTGCTTACAGTATGCTGAGTACGCATGTTAAAATGCAAAATGCCGACAATAAAATATTCGTGGTGCATCGTTTAGATAAGGATACATCCGGACTGATGGTGTACGCCAAGAACATGAAAACACAAAAACTACTGCAGGAAAACTGGAACGATGCCGTGAAGGAGAGGGCTTATCTTGCTGTGGTGGAAGGTTCTGTTGTTAAAGAGAAGGACACCATTCAATCTTACCTGAAAGAAACTTCAGCATTGATCGTGCATTCGAGTCAGAACCCCGCCCATGGTGTTTTGTCTATCACTCATTACGAAGTGATCAAACGCAGTAAGGACTGTTCTTTGCTGAAGGTAAATCTGGAAACCGGACGAAAAAATCAGGTGCGTGTGCACATGAAGGACATCAAGCATCCTGTGACTGGGGATAAGAAATATGGTGCAAAGTTTGATCCTATAGGCCGACTAGGATTGCATGCGTGGATACTCACGTTTACGCATCCGGTTACAGGAAAGGAAATGGTGTTTAAAACGCCTGTTCCACGTAAGTTTTTAAGATTGTTTTAAAAGGCTCTTTTATTATTTTTACAATAACTAATCAAATTTTAAGAATATGAGAAAAGTGTTGTTTGCCCTTTCCCTTTCTGTATTACTTTTTGCGTGCAGTGGTGCGCCTGAAAGAGGGAACTATATTCCTAAATCGGCGAAGGCTGTGCTGACTGTCAACATGAAAGCCATCGTGGATGAAATCAAATGGGATATTTTGTTTGGCGGTGATTTATTCAAGCTGAAAAATGCAAAGGGCGTGATGAAGCAATTACTCGAAGATCCGGGTAAAACGGGGGTGGAGTTCATGGAAAGATCTTATGTGTTTATTGATTCTACAGGTGCAGAGCCTGCTGTTGTTGCTATGGTTCCATTAAGTGATGCCGATGCTTTTGCCGAGTTTTTGCGCTCAAGGGGAGACACCGTTTTAACAGAAGGTGATTACCAGGCAGTAAGACTGGGGAAGGATCAATTGCTGTGGAATGACGAAACCGCTTTTTTTGTAAGCGGACAAAAGGATGTTGCTCAGTCGGCGACTTATGTGAATGCATTGATTGACGGACAAAAAGGAACTTTGTTAGCAACAGAGTTCAAAGGCAAAGCGCTACTTACAAGTGAAGATCATATTGCGCTTTGGGCCAGTGGAGATGTTGTAAATTTGCTAATGCCGGCTCAAGGGTTTACTGTTTATCCTCCTTTAAGTGCGGTTGTAAAGCCTGTTCCTGCTAGTGCTCCTGATGCTGATAAATCGGAATATACGGCCACCATCAATTTTAAAAATGGAAAACTGGCGATTGCTGCCGACCAGCATCTGGATGAAAAGAGCGAAATGCTTAAAGTGTACAAGAACGACAGTAAGCTGAAAGATTTGTCAATGGCCGCTGATGTAGATAAAGCAATGCTTACCGTTGCCTTTACTGCCAATATGAAAGCAATTGCTGCGTTTTTGGGAAGTTCTGGATTTAAAGATATGCTGGATATGTATATCGCTCCGTCGGGTTTAAATACCGAGGATGTGGCGACTATGTTTGACGGCGATGTTTTTGTTTCTTTTGATGGTGTTCAGATTCGAATGGAGGAAAGAGAAATTCCTGATATGAATGAAGAGTCGGGTGAATATGAAATTGTTACGGAAATGGCGCCGACTTATTATCCTTCAATGGTTGTGGGGCTTTCGCTGGCGGATACCATCATGGCCAAACAATTCGTGAACAGGAAGCTGTATAATTTTGCAGCCATCAATAAACAAGGAGTGTATTCCTTTGGTCCGGGAAAAGGCCATCTTTTCTTCAAGGGTAAGTACATGTATTATGTCTCCGATTCAGCGGCGATGGCGAATGTTGTTAATGGCAAATCGGTGGCGGCTAACACCATCCTCAATGATCTTTCCTCAGGATTGTTTATCCATACGAAAGATGTTACGAAGAAACTGCCTTTGAGTGAATGGAGCGTAAGTGCAGAGAACACAGCTAAAAAAGTAGAAGCCAGTATTGAAGGACTCAAAGTTATGGTGCAGCCGCTGAAAGGTTCTACGGTTCATGGTGAACTCGAACTCAATGCCGTGAACAAAAACGAAAATATTTTAATCACTCTTCTCAAATTAATGAAAGACCTGGAGTCGGCTCCAGAAGCTTAATGGAGAAAATTGTTTTCAATAGCATTGTACCGCTCCCGGTGAAAGACACTTTTTCACCGCAGTCGGATGTTTGGGGAAAGGAAGTTGAATTCATACAAGGCTTAAATTACCATGTTTGCGCACCGTCGGGAACAGGGAAAACCACTTTGTCGCATATCCTTTACGGACTCCGTCACGATTACGAGGGAATGGTTTTGATGGCAGGAAAAAAAGCAAAGGATCTGTCTCCCGATCAATGGAGTTTGTTGAGGCAAAAAGAAATTTCCATCATCTATCAGGATTTGAAATTGCTGGAAGAATATACAGGATTCGAAAATATCAGGATTAAAAACCGACTCACTTCTTTTTTTACGGAAGAGGAAATTGTGCAGCATGCGGAAAAGCTGGGCATTGCTCGCTTGCTGGGAAAACCTTGCAAACAGATGTCGAGAGGTGAGCGCCAGCGCGTATGCATTTTGCGCGCACTGAGTCAGCCTTTTAAGTATCTGATTCTTGACGAGGCTTTCAGTCACTTGGATGAAGCCAATACCAACAAGGCGATCTCGCTCATTAATGAAATAGCACAAAAAAATTCGGCAGGAGTGATCTCCTGCAATTTGTTTGAAGATCATCATTTCAATTACCATAAAACACTGAAACTTTGAATAAGCTCCTGGTAAAAATATTGTGGGGAAAGCAATCGGTATTTCAGCTGGTATTGACGATGATTGCTCTGGTGACGGGTGTTTCATTGATGGTGGTGACAATCAATCTCTATTTGAATTTCAAGGATCTGCTGAGTGATAACGATGCGTTTTCCAATAACTATCTGGTGATCAATAAATCGGTGGGTTATCTCAATACTTTCGGATTTTCATCGACTACTTTTGATGACGATGAGATTGCCGACATCAAGGCGAGTCCGATGGTGCTCGATGCCGAAGGTTTTAAAGCCAACCAGTTTAATGTAGAGATTCAGGCAGGAGCACCAATCAACCTGAGGGCCGAAATTTATCTTGAATCCATCTCTAAAAAATACATTGATAAAGTGCCTTCCACCTGGACCTGGAGCGATACCAACGACGTAGTGCCTGTCATTATTTCCACCGAGTTTTACAACCTTATTTTTTTCGGATTTGCACCTACCAAAAAAGGAATGCCTCAGCTGCCTAAGTCGCTTTTACTGAATAAGTCTCTCGATTTGAATATCAGCGGCAGCAAAGGCTCGAGGAAGATGAAAGCAAAAATTGTAGGCTATACCGACAGGATCAATTCACTCTTGGTGTCGCGGGAGTTTTTGGATTGGGCGAATACTAATATCGGTAAAGGAAAAAGCGGTTCTTATTCCCGCGTGATGCTGGAGGTGGAAGATGCCTCAAATCCGGCTTTGAACAAATATTTGGAGGACAATGGTTATGTCACCAATAAAGACAAGTTGCTGTCGGGAAGCGGAAAAACAAAAATTAAATTGTTCTTGTCGGTGTTGGGATTGATTGGTGTACTCATCGTGATTTTAACTCTTAATACATTGGTGATGAATATCCAGTTGCTGGTGTCCAAAGCCCGCGCTGAACTGAAAATGTTATTCAGTCTGGGTTACCGCCTGAGTACTTTATTCGCTTATATGTTTTACGGATTTGTAGTGCTGCAGCTTATTCCGCTGTTGTTGATCTTTGTTGCTTTGCCTTTGATCAATGGCGCTATTCAATCGGGATTGAGTGAATTTATGCCTGGATTTACACTGGAAACTTCTACTGAAGTAATGTTGCTTCCGTTGGGAGTTTTTGTGTTGTCGGTGTTGGTGATGGCGCTTTTCCTGAAGCGCTTTTTGAGGTTGAGTGTGCTTTCGGATTAGTTTGTTTTCTTGAATTATATTGTCGGTTGGGTGTGATTTGCGTTTTCTGCAAATTTTTTATCGGATTATTAATAATTAATAATAACGCAGTTGTTTTTAAAACTAGTTTCGTTTCAAATTCAATTGTGATGAGTATAAAATCTATTCCTAAGTTATTATCAGCATTTCTGCTGTTGTTTATTAAAACAAATTTTTCTTTTGCTCAATCAGGAAGTATTGATGCTTCTTTTTCATCTCCACTTAAACAGTATTCGTATTTACAATGGAAATTGGGTGAGATTACTGCAATGGCTCAGCAGTCAGATCAAAAAATAGTGATTTGTGGGCAATACATTGGTAGTGATGGGGCATTTCAGGACGCTAAATCACTGGCAAGATTAAATCCGGACGGATCATTGGATCCCACTTTTAAAGTTGATGTTGGGCCAGATGACCTTATTCAGGCAGTAGCTATACAGTCGGATGGGAAAATTTTGATAGGCGGTGATTTTCAAAATTATGATGGTGTTAAGGCTTACCATATAGCCCGGTTGAATACCGATGGCTCTTTAGATAAAACATTTCATTCCTCTTTAGATAAAAATTCTCAATTGTATAAAATATTTATACAATCTGACGGCAAGATTTTGGTGACCAGAAGTAGCAGTGAAGCAATTATCAGATTAAATACAGATGGCTCAAAGGATAATAGCTTTTCAATGGATCTTGGAAGTGTGCTTGGTTTTACTCTTCGCAGTATGGCACTTCAGTCGGATGGAAAGATATTGATTACAGGACTCTTCACTGAATATCCTTCCGAGAACAAGTATTCCGTATTAAGATTGCTTCCCAATGGTAAAATGGAAAAAGGCTTTGGCGTTGTATATGAAAGTGTACATCTTTTTTATGAAATTGTGGTGCAGAATGATGGGGAAATATTGGTCGCAAGTGAGCGAACAATCGGTATTCAGGATGGAACTTTTGAGTATGATTATTATCTTATAAGATACCATTCAGATGGTACTTTGGATTCAGGTTTTACCAACCAAAGTTTTGATGATGATATTAGGTCTTTTGCCTTTCAGGCAGACGGCAAGATTTTGTTGGCAGGATGGTTTACCCACTCCAACTTTCAGCCAAACAATCATATGGTGAGATTAAATGCAGATGGTAGTATAGATAAGTCATTCAGCGTAGGGGTGGGACCTTCTGGTAAAGTGAATTGTATGCTTTTACAGTCAGAAGAGAAAATTTTAGCAGGAGGCATTTTTACTTCATGGAATGGAACTGAAAGGAACTTTATTGTAAGATTAAATGGGGCTGAGACAAATAAGATAAAAGACTTTTCGGGAAATGAGCAGGTTGTAATTTATCCTAATCCGGGCAATGGGATTTTTAATGTAATAAGTACAGATGAATTACCGGAAAAAATAATAGTGTATGACCCTTCTGGTGCAATTGTTTTAGAGACGATTCCTAAGCATTCCAATGTTGTTTTAGATTTTCAATCTTTTGCCAATGGAATATACCTAGTGCAAGTAAACCAAAAGAATTCGGTTGAGTTTTCAAAAGTGATGTTGGTTAAATAATAAAATTAAATGTATGAAAATAGCAATGAAATCGGTTGTGTTTTTGGCGTGGGTGTTGAATGGGACATTGGCTTTTGCGCAAGCAGGAGCAATAGATCCAGACTTTCACTCCTACGGCACAGAAAAAGAAATAACATCTATTGTTGAACAACAGGATAAGAAAGTTTTAATAGCGGGGAAGTTTTTTTCTTATGATGGGGATAGTGCCCGATACATTACTCGTTTGAATCCTGATGGAGGTCATGATCTCCAGTTTAATGATAAAGGCTTGGGGCCTGACGCACCTGTGGTACAAATGAAATTACAGAAAGATGAAAAAATAATTATCATCGGAGCGTTTACAAAATACAATGGCAAATCCGCAGATAAAATAGCACGATTGAATACTGATGGAACGCTTGATACTTCTTTCAAAGCGGCAGACATAGGTAAATACAGTGCGATCTACGCTATGGAAATCCAAGCTGATGATAAGATTTTGCTGATAGGCTATTTTCTGAAAAATGTCGGAGGGTATATAGATGAAAAAAATATTATAAGATTGAATAAAGATGGGTCTCTAGACAGTTCATTTATATCTCATGGAGTAGGTTCGGGTTATTATAGTGTGCTTGCATTACAGGAGGATGGCAAAATCGTTTTGGGCGGGTGGCTCGTAATTGACGATCCTGAGTACACAAGGCCATGTGTTCTTAGATTGAATTCTGATGGTACATTCGATAGTACTTTTCCTACGACCGAAGCAAATGGAAAAATTTCTGTAATAGCTGTTCAGTCTAATCAGAAAATTTTGATAGGAGGCGAGTTTACCGAGTATGATGCCCAAAAGGTCTCAGGCCTCATCAGGATAGAAAGTAATGGAGATATTGACGCTGGGTTTAATGCGCCTGTTTCTGATGTTACTGCTGTTGCATTTCAATCTGATGAAAAAATTCTTGTGGGAGGCATCTATTCTTCGGAGGGTTTTTATTCCACTTTCTCCCGATTAAATACCGATGGATCTCGTGATAATTCATTTGATTCAGGGGAGGGACCTAATAAGAGAGCTACGGTTATTTGTGTACAAGAAGACAGTAAAATATTGCTTGGTGGTTATTTTATTACTTATAATGGTTTTCCTAAAAACAGATTAGTGAGATTGATCAGCGAGGATAAAAATAACGTAAGGCAATGGATAAAATCTGAAGAACTCAGCTTGTATCCAAATCCAGGTACAGGGTTGTTTATAATAAATACAGCAGATGAAACAATGTTAAATATTTCTGTGTGCGATGGAGAAGGTCGCTTGATAAAGAAGCGTTTTACTGAAAGTAATTCGATTGACCTGAGTGATTTTCCAGACGGAATGTATTTTATTGAAGTATTATACGAAGGAGAAACAGAGGTTGTAAAGGCAGTTGTCCAGCATTAGTCTATCGCCGGGTAAGATAAATAATTCCTCCAATCACCACTACAGTTCCCAATATTTGCGGAACAGTAATCGGTTCTCCTAAAACCATGTAGGCAATAAAAATCACCGAAACCGGTCCGGCGGTGGAGAGGATGGATGTGTTGGAAGCCCCGATTCTCTTGATGGCTTCGCCTATCATGTATGTAGGGAGCACGGTGCAGAAGATGGAGAGGATAAATCCAAGCAGGTAAACTTCCCAGCTCAAATTAAGGAGATTGACCGGTTGTTGGGCCGAAAAATGAAGCAGCACAATGATGCACGATACTATCATGCAATAAGAAGTAAAACGCGTAGCGCCGTATTTAGGGATGAGCTTATCGGCGCCAATCAGATAAAAGGCATAAGTGAGTGCACTCAGGAAAATCAGTAATCCGCCTACAAATACATTTTCATTGTTGTCCATGTTGTCCTGGAAAGAAATGAAGATTCCGAAATAGGCAATGATGATAGCAATGATCTGCTTATTGGTGATTTTCTTTTTAAGGAGGATGGCTGCTAAAATGGTGGTAATAGTTGGATAAACAAAAAGGATCAAACGTTCGAGTCCGGCGCTGATATATTGCAGTCCCCAGAAATCCAGATAGCTGGAAATATAGTAGCCGATGAAACCAAGGAAAATGATGATGATCCAGTCTTTTCCCGATACGGGAATGGTGTCTTCTTTCTTGGAACGAAGCGCGTTGATGAGCAGATAAACAGGAAAGGCAAAACCAAGTCGAAGTGTGAGTATAGTCAGCCTGTCGACATCGTACCGATAACTCAGTTTGATCAATACTGCTTTCGATGAAAACATCACAGCGGCAGTGAGCGCCAGGAAATAAGCGAGAGATTTATTTTCTTTCAGAAAGGCCTTCAAAGCTTACAGCAAATTCTTCCTGCTTATGATAGTTTCCATAAGTTTCAAATCGTTTTGCGACCTGAAAATGTCAAAAGGAAGATGGAAGAACTGGGCTTTGGAGAAAGAGAGAATAAAGGCGTCTTTGGTTTTCACCACTTTCTTGATGCCATTCCACTGCATCGGCATTCCGCGCTGGGCGTCAAATTTCATGATGATTTGCTTGCTGTCGATATCGTAGCTTACATTGTAAAACATCACTTTTCCCATTTCGTGCTGGGTGAGTCCGGCAAACTGAATCAACCAGAAGAGGATATAACCAATGGCTATTACAAGGGCGATGATGAGGAAAGTCCAGAAATAATCGGCGATAATTCCAATACCGATGAGTAGTAAGGGACCGAAACCGTACCACCATTCCTTACGGAGGAGCATGCCCAGGGCCAGTTTAATATATTTTGAATGTGTGAGCTGGTATTTTTTCGTTTTGATGATCATGATCGCAAAAATTTTACGATCGCGAATTTAGGGAATTTTCTCAGGATATCACTTATCACTTTTGTAAGTGCTGATCAGATCAAGGATATGCTTGATTTCGGCCACTTTTCCTTCCTTGCCGTTTTTCTGGTAGCTATAGATAAGGTTGTTGAGATTGCGGATGATCAGGTCGATGTTGTTGCAAGGTACAAAGTATGAGCGTTTGGTTTTAACGCCTATCTGTTCGAGGTAGCTGTTGATTTCCTTTTTGCCAAAAATGGATCCGCCGGAAAAAGGATTGATGTAAAAGAGGATCCCTTCCTGTTCGTTTTCTGAAGAAGTGGTGGCGAACTGATTCAGTTCATCTTCATAGGCGAGAACAAAGTGCTCAGGAAGGTTAACGCCATACACCGGGATGTCCAGGCCTTGGGCAATAATCATGTAAATCATGCCTATCGACAATGGATTTCCTTTCTTGCTTTCCAGCACACAGTTGATATAGGAATTGTTGGGAGAGTGGTAATTTTTTCTGTTGCCGGCAAAACCATGCACCTTGAACAAAATATGGTTGATGGTTTTTATTTTTTCAAGAGCAGTAAGATTGTCGTTGAGTTCTATCCACACATCCTGGCGCAACTGGTTGAGGTAGTTTTTCACTTTTTCCTCATCCATTTCGGGGAACTGGTATTTGGCAATGAGCAATGCACCGGTGAGTAAATTTTGTCCGCCCAAACGCGCCCAGTTCACAAGTTTGCGACAAACATCATCGTAATTGATCTTCTGGATAATGTTTTCAATCTTGTGCTGAATGATTTCGTTTTCGCTGTCTTCCCAGGCATTTTCAAGGTATGGGATGACTTCGGCTCCCATCTCCAGCAAGCGATATTCAATTTGTCCGCAGATTTCCTCATCAGGGTCATCCAGCAAACATATCATGGCGTTTATCTGCTTGTTATCTATCATCATCTAAAAGATAGTGAATACCCTCCAAAAATCATATATAAAGGGGCGGTTCCGACATGCGGTTCCGACTTTTAGTTAAGGCTGGCTTGTGGATAACTCTCAAAACCCACTCTCACTCACACTCTGATTTAGCCTTGTCAATTCTATGATCTGGAGGTTCTGAATTTTGTCTTTTTCAATCTCGAATTTCAGGGCAGTTTGCACTTTGTGGAAGCCATGGGTGCCCAATGCGCCAGGATTCATATGCAGGCATGCGTTTTTCGGGTCGTACATTACCTTAAGGATATGAGAATGGCCGCAAATGAACAACTGAGGTTTGATCTCCCTGATGCGCTGCAGCAATGAAGGAGTGTATGCGGGAGGATAGCCGCCTATATGGGTGATGAAAACCTTTACTCCTTCACACATGAAGATTTCATCGCGCTTGAATTCGGCACGGGCTTTACTGTCGTCGATATTGCCGTAAACGGCTACCACTGGCTTTTTTGCTTTGATCCTGTCTGTTAGTTCAATATTGCCGATATCTCCTGCATGCCACACTTCATCGCAGTTGTCAATATGCTTGTCGATGCGTGGATCAAGATAGCTGTGCGTGTCGGATATCAGTAAAATTTTTCTCATCTTTAAAAGCGAAATTAGTTCTTATAAACGAAAAGTCTATGAAGGCACATATTCCTGATACCGGGCAAAAAAGAATAGTCATTATTGGAGGTGGTTTTGGCGGACTCAAGTTCGCTAGAAAATTGGCTAAGCACGATTATCAGTTGGTATTGCTGGATAAAATCAATTATCATCAGTTTCAGCCTTTGTTTTACCAGGTGGCAACGGCCGGACTGGAGCCGAGCGCCATTTCTTTTCCTTTTCGTAAGGTTTTCCAAAAAATCGACAATGTGTTTATCCGTCTCACGGAAGTAACTTCGGTAAATACTAAAGAGTCGTATGTGGTTTCCGACATTGGTGAAATCTCTTACGATTATCTGGTAGTGGCCATTGGTGCTGATACCAACTTCTTCGGCAACGAAAAAATTAAGAGTCATTCCATGCCGATGAAATCCATTAACGAAGCGCTGAGTTTGAGAAACCGTATTCTTCAAAATTATGAGGAGGCTTTAACAGTTGAAGATAATGTAAAGCAGCAGGCGCTGATGAATATTGTGGTGGTGGGTGGCGGACCAACAGGAGTGGAGGTTGCCGGTACCCTGGCCGAAATGAAGAAGAATATTTTACCAAAGGATTTTCCTGAACTGAAATTTGAAAGAATGCAGGTTCATTTGCTGGAGGCTTCTCCTCGTTTGTTGAGCGGGATGTCACAAAAGTCATCAGATAAATCGAAGGAGTATTTGGAGAAACTGGGCGTGCATGTTTGTCTGAACACACGTGTGAAAGATTACGATGGCGAGCAGGTTTTCCTTGGTGAGGGCGCCGCCATTCCTGCAAAAACGCTGGTATGGGCAGCAGGTGTTGCTGGTAATAAACTGGAAGGTATTCCCGAAGAACTGTTGGTGCGTGGCAACAGGATAAAAGTAGATCGTTTCAATAAGATGGAAGGCAGTAGCAATGTTTTTGCTATTGGTGATGTGTGTTACATGACGGAAGAAAAGTTTCCTAACGGACATCCGCAGGTGGCACAGGTAGCCATGCAGCAGGCAGAAAACCTTGCGTGTAATTTCGGTCGCTTGTTGAAAAAAGATGAGATGAAACAATTCTCTTACAAAGATTTGGGTTCTATGGCTACTGTGGGAAGGAACTTAGCTGTAGTGGATTTTCCATTTATGAAGATTCAGGGTTTTTTCGCCTGGCTGATATGGATGTTAGTCCACCTGATGTCAATAGTCGGTACTAAAAACCGATTGCTTATTTTCATCAACTGGGCCTGGAATTATATTACTTATGATCAGTCGCTGAGGTTGATTATCAGGGATCCGAAGAAGAAGAAATCTCAGTAGCTTTTTTGAAGAATGGGGCGGTAACTAATCTCTTCTCCTTGAAAAGAAATTACAAACAAAAAAGGCAGAGATGAGCCAGTCATGGTCGGAAGATTTTTCTTCCGACCTTTTTTGTTTTTACAAATCCCTATTGTTGATATAAAAAATTGATTGTCAGTTAATTGCATGTGTAATATTTCTTTTTATTGTTATCTTTACCGCTGATAATCAAATAGTTATGTCAGTATTTAAAGATCATAAAATTGGAGCGAGCAATTTGTTGGGAGTTATTCCCGAGAGCCTTTTGGCTAATTTATCGCTGACCACCAAAGTGGATCATTAC
>JBJTOK010000061.1:0-3128 GCA_046074525.1 Flavobacteriales bacterium | reverse complement strand
TGCCAAAATCGGAATATTTCTCTTATGGGAAGTCATTTTCCTGATGGATCTCATGGCTTCATACCCATCAAGAATTGGCATTTGCATATCCATCAGGATAATATCAAAACTTTTGTAGTATTTATCGTGATTCCCCTGACGAGACAAGAGATTTACTCCTGAACGATCAACTAATTTTAGTAACTGGGTGAAGACCGGCTGTCCGGTAGACTAACTATCTTTATGCATGATTATATTTTGTTTGTGGTGACTCAAATATATCATGCCGAGGTTGATAGGAAACTATCAACCTCTCTTTTTAACCGGACAACAATGAACTTGTTTCAGGATCTTTTCAAAAAAAATTTGCATCCAGTATTTATTTATCGTAATATTGCGATATGGGATTAGCCAAAACAGAAGAATTCACCGTAAAGGATAACAAGATCGCAAAATATGCGAAAGCGTTGAGTCATCCTGCACGTGTGGCAATTTTGCAGTTACTGATCAAAAAGCAATCTTGCATCTGTGGAGATATTGTGGATGAATTGCCGCTCTCACAAAGCACGGTATCCCAGCATTTGAAGGAATTGAAAGAGGCTGGCTTAATCAAAGGAGATATTGACGGCGTAAAAGTTTGTTATTGCATTGATGAAAAAGAATGGCAAAAAGCCAAAACGTACCTGCACGATTTTTTTTCCTCTTATGTGAATAAGGGCAGTTGCTGCTAAAAAAAATTTGCTTTAATATATCGCAATATAACGATTAATAATTTTAATACACACAATATGAAACTATCAGAATTGAAACAACATTTGCTCACTGCAGCACAACTCAATTTTATATTGCCAAACGGCAAGCCTGTGCCTAAACATTTTCATGTTACGGAGGTTGGGCAGATCACAAAACACTTTATCGACTGCGGCGGAACCATCCGCAAGGAGCAAGTGGTTAGTCTGCAATTATGGGAAGCCGGAGATGATGATCATTTGCTGGCACCGCAGAAATTAGTGAGCATCATCAACCTTTCCGAAAAGTCGTTGGGTATTATTGATGCTGAAATCGAAGTGGAATACCAAAGTGATACTATCGGTAAATATGGTTTGGAGTATGACGGATCTTCCTTTCTGTTGACTTCAAAGAAAACGGATTGCCTTGCAAGCGACAACTGTGGAACTTCAAGTGAAAAACAAAAATCTTCTTCCGGTGCCTGCTGTACGCCAGGTGGTGGATGCTGCTAAAAATTAAAACTATGTACCCATCCATTAAAACTTACTGCGACAGTCTTACTCGCGACTTTGATAAAATTCCTGCTGCAAGAAAAGAACTGCTCGAAAAAATCAGTCAGTACATCATTGCCAAACGCGAGAAAAACAAGGCCATTAACCTCGTTTACATTTGTACACACAATTCGCGGAGAAGTCATTTCGGACAAATCTGGTCGCATGTTGCCAGCAGATATTACAAGGTTTCCAATGTCTTTACTTTTTCGGGAGGGACAGAGGCGACGGCGTTCAACATCAATGCCATCAACGCCGCGAAAAGAGCAGGCTTTGATGTTAAAGCCGCCAGCGACGAAAAGAATCCGGTGTTTCAATTGTTCTTCGATGAACATGAAAAAGCAATTGAATGTTTTTCTAAAGTGTACAACGATGCAAAAAATCCGCAAAGCGAATTTGCTGCAATCATGACCTGCAGTGATGCCGAAGAAAACTGTCCGTTTATTCCCGGTGTTGAATTAAGAATCGGTACTACTTACGATGATCCGAAAGCTTTTGACAATACACCTTTGCAGGATGAAAAGTACAGCGAGCGCTGTCGACAAATTGCATTGGAATGTTTCTATGTGTTTTCTAAAGTTTAAAAGATGAAAAAATATCTTGCCGAATTGATCGGAACATTTGCCCTTGTTTTTTGCGGTACAGGCGCCATCATTATCAATCAGGAAAGTGGCGGAGCGATTACTCATGTGGGTATTGCTGCTACTTTCGGATTGGTGGTATCAGCAATGATTTATGCCATCGGAGATATTTCGGGTGCTCACCTGAATCCCGCTGTTACCATTGCGTTTGCTGTGGCGGAGAAATTTCCACTGAAAGAAATTCTTCCTTATGTATTGAGCCAGACGGCAGGCGCTTTTCTTGCCAGTTTTACTTTGAAATTTCTTTTTCCATTGAACGAAGTGATGGGGGCTACTCTTCCTGCCGGTCCGCCAATGCAGGCGTTTGTACTGGAATTGATACTGACTTTTATTTTAATGTTTGTGATTATTCACGTGGCTAGCGGAAGTAAGGAACAAGGCATGTTTGCCGGCCTGGCTATTGGATCTGTAGTGCTGCTGGAAGCAATGTTTGCCGGACCGATTTCCGGCGCTTCAATGAATCCTGCGCGATCTTTGGCACCAGCAATGATTTCAGGTCACACCGAACATTTGTGGCTGTATATTTTAGCTCCTGTATGCGGCGCAATACTGGCTGTAGGCGCTTGGAAAATTTTGAAGGAGAAATAAGTTTTTGGGAGTATTTGTTGCGGGAAGTAAATGTATCATTTCCTTCAGCTCAAACTTATTTAGGGAGAGGGGATGTTAATGATAGGCAGGTGTATTAATGCACTCTTTTTTAGTCAATGACCAAAGCAAAAAGTCCCCCCGGTTTCCTGCCTCATATAGGCGGGATTACTGAACATTACTTTTTCTAAAGTATCCTCTCCAGGCATTATCTGGTTCAGAGTAATTCCATATTTGATTACAATGATTGCACTTGTACACTGCGTAGCTATGAAATAATTGTGCGCCGAAACCTATACCGAGCAGTTTAAATTTTGGATCACCAAATTCAGCCGGAATATTGCCTAATATTTGAAAAATCCCTTTATCGGATTTGAAGGTTAATTCTTTATCAAAAGCAAGGAAATCATCTTGTGATGAAAAACTGAAAATTTCTTCGGTGAAGCATTTGTCGCACATTTTCTACTAGAGTGGGGAAGAGGAAGTAAAACAAAAAATCCCCTCAGTTTCCCGAGAGGATTTTCGCTCCCCCTGCTGGACTTGAACCAGCGACCCGGGAATTTTCAAAAAGGGAGTGCAATTATAGCGCAAAGTTTGGAATTATACAATATATTTGGACCTCACAATCAAAAAATAATTCTTC
>JBJTOK010000060.1:0-36830 GCA_046074525.1 Flavobacteriales bacterium | reverse complement strand
CCTTCCTTCCTCAGGATGACATGCGCGGAGGTATTGCGCAAATACAATAGATGCAAGCATTTTTCTCGCGTATGTCATCCTGAGGAAGGAAGGACCTATCGCCCTACACATCTTGAAATTTGTTCAAAACTCGCCTCTTTTTCAACAACAAGCCGTTACCTTCTTTCCTATTTTTGAATACCAAAATTTTCAATCCTATGTTCAAAAGCAAAAACGAAGAAATCATGGTAAGATCCAATGATAACAACACAATAGCTGATAAAATCGCTGAAGGCACTGTATTTCAAGGAGACATAATCTCTTCAAAAGGAATAAGAATAGATGGTTTGGTAAAAGGCTCCGTGAGCTGCGATGGCAAAATCGTAGTGGGCAGAACCGGTGTGATTGAAGGTGACATCAAATGTCAGAACGCTGAAATTGAAGGTGTCTTGAAATCGGCCATACTCGTTAAAGAATTGCTGGAACTCAAAGCTACTGCCAACCTTATGGGCGAAATTGTTACCGGCCGCTTGTCGGTTGAGCCAGGTGCTACTTTCACCGGATCCTGCAAAATGGGTGGAGTTGTAAAAGAAATCAAAGAAGACAAATCGGTTGGAACCCTCAAAGAAAAAACCGCTTAATCCTTACATCAAATATACTGGACTGGCCTTCCAGATGGCGGGTCCTATTATTTTGGGAGTTTGGGGAGGCATGACACTGGATGAAAAATTTGAAAGTGGCAATCTCTGGACTATTGTCCTCTCATTATTAGGAGTAGTCACCGGTTTATATTTGGCATTGAAGGATTTCATCAAGCCGCAAAATGACTAAGATCCTCCTTCGCTTCATTTTTACAAGTGTGTTTCTTGCAACACTGCAGATGACACTTTCTTACAGTTTCGACCAACTGGGTTGCCGACTTTTCTGGGTATCGCATCTTTTTCTGTTTATTATCACCCTGCTTTCGGTACTTTCCATTCTCTATCTTCCGCGAATTGTTAAAATCCTTCCCGGCCAGGTCTTCCTCATCCAGTCGGTTACTAAAATAATACTCGCGGGAAGCTTCATTCTCTTCGTTTTAAAAACGCAGGGGAAGTTGGCCAACACTCATTATTTACTCTTCTTTGTCGCTGTTTACTTCCTCTATCTCAGCACTGAAATCGCTGTTTTATTGCAGTGGATAAAAAGTCAGAAATGACTTTAAAAAAATAAATTTCAGTTTTCACTTTAATAGATTTGGAGGAAGGTAATTAATGCACTACTTTTGCGTCGAATTTTAGCAGCCCACTGCGCAATGAATACTATAAAAAACAAATTCCTACTAGCAATCATCTTCGCTTTCGCAAGTGTGACAAGCGTTTTAGCAACTACAGAAGATAATTCAGAGAAGAAAGCATTTGATGCTCCGACATTTATTTTACACCACATTATGGATTCCCATGAGTGGCATATTTTAGGTGAAGGTGGAGATGCTATTCATCTTCCTTTACCGGTTATCCTCCTTGATAAAGGTCTGCAGGTTTTCTCCTCTTCAAAATTTTCTGTTATACATAAGGAACATGGCCATGAATATGCCTCTACACAAGACGGGATGTATGCCATGTACCACGAAAAAATATACAGCACTGTTGATGGTCAGCTGACTTTCGGTGCTGACGGTCATCCCGAAAATGCTACTCCGCTTGATTTCTCAATTACGCGTAACGTTGCCTCCATGCTTCTTTCGGCTATTTTGCTAATGTGGCTGTTCATAGGAGCTGCAAATGCCTATAAGAAAAGAGGAATTGATTCTGCACCAAAAGGAAAACAATCTTTCCTGGAGCCGCTGATCCTTTTTGTTCGCGATGAAATTGCAATTCCAAACATCGGCGAGAAAAAAGCGCACAAGTATATGCCTTATCTGCTTACTGTATTTTTCTTCATCTGGATCAACAACCTTTTGGGCCTTGTTCCTTTCTTCCCGGGCGGATCCAACCTCACCGGTAACATCGCATTTACCATCTGTTTATCAGTATTCACTTTGTACATGACTTTGTACAGTGCCAACAAAAATTACTGGGGACACATCTTCATGCCTCCTGTGCCAAAAGCATTGTATCCCATCATGGTACCGATAGAAATAGTAGGTATCTTCACCAAGCCTTTCGCTTTGATGATTCGTTTGTTTGCAAACATCACAGCCGGCCATATCGTTGTGCTGAGCTTCATTTGCATCATCTTCATCAAGGAAAGTGCAGGATGGGCCGGACTGTCGATTCCGATGGCTTTGTTCATCAGCATCCTGGAATTGCTGGTTGCAGCTTTACAGGCTTATATCTTCACCTTGCTGAGCGCCTTGTTTATAGGCTCAGCTATTGAAGAGCATCATCATTAGTATTTTATGTTTAACCTTTAAATAATATCAAAATGGGAGCATTAGTAGGATCAATTGCGGCAATCGGTGCTGGATTAGCAGTTCTTGGTGCAGGTATCGGTATCGGTCAAATCGGTGGTAAAGCCACTGAGGGTATCGCAAGAAACCCTGAAGCAGCTGGTAAAATTCAAACTGCAATGATCATTGCAGCGGCACTTGTTGAAGGTGTTGCTCTGTTCGGTGTGGTAGTTGCCCTTCTCGGTAACAACCCTGCTTAACAAAAGAAAAAAGGAGTTTGTTTGCGGTTGGCAGACAAACTCCTTTTTAAAGATTAAAACGACTTAAATAAATATATATGGAATTAGTAACCCCTGGACTCGGACTCATCTTTTGGACCTGCTTAACTTTCTTCTTCCTGATGATTGTGTTGAGAAAATTTGCCTGGAAACCAATCCTAACTGCTGTTAAAACAAGAGAAGACAATATTGAAAAAGCATTATCTTCAGCAAAGGAAGCAGAAGAAAAAATGAAACAGCTTACAGCTGAGAATGAGCAAATCCTAAAAGAAGCACGTGAAGAGCGCGATATGATTTTGAAAGAAGCCCGTACTGCAAAAGAAAACATGATCAACGAAGCGAAAAACACTGCTAAAAAAGCTGCCGACAAAATCATAGAAGATGCTAAAAAGAACATCGAAAACGAAAAGCAAAAAGCCATCACCGATTTGAAAAATCAGGTAGCAAGCCTTTCTATCGAGATTTCTGAAAAAATCCTCGGACATGAACTGGCCGACAAAAACAAGCAACAGGCTTTAATGAATACTTTGGTAGAAGACGTAACCCTCAACTAGTATGCAATCCCGAGCAGCAATAAGATACGCAAAGGCCCTCAGCGAGCTCTCCCTGGAAAAAGGAGAACTCGAAAAAGTGTATGCCGATATGCGCCTGATCCACCAAATTTGCAAAGACTCCAGAGACCTGCAATTGCTGTTGGAAAGTCCGGTGGTGAAAGCCGACAAAAAACAAGAAATTTTCAAAGCAATTTTTGGTGACAAGGTAACCAAACTAACCATGTCTTTCTTATTGATCCTCGCTTCAAAAAGAAGAGAGAATATCCTTAAAGACATTGCTATTGCCTTTGAAGAAAGATACTACGAACATAAAAATATCCTCAAAACCGTGATCCGCTCTGTGAATGGCGTTGGCGACAGCGTTAAAAACAAAGTGCGAGAACTCGTTAAAGCCACCTACAACAGCGAAGTGGAAATTGTGGAAGAACACGATCCTAAACTCATCGGCGGCTTTATCCTTAAAGTTGGCGACAAGCAGATCGACAACAGCATCAAGTCGAAACTGGAAAAACTGAGAAAGAATTTTAGTGATAACCCTTATTTAGCAGATTTTTAATTACAATAAACATTTAATACAATGGCAGAAGTAAATGCAGCAGAAGTATCAGCAATTTTAAGACAACAGATTTCCGGTCTTAAAACACAAGCTGATTTGGAAGAAGTGGGCACAGTTTTGCAAATCGGTGACGGTATTGCGCGTGTTTACGGTTTGAATAATGTTCAATCAGGAGAGCTGGTTGAATTTGAAAACGGTTTGCAATCCATCGCATTGAACCTTGAAGAAGACAACGTAGGCTTGGTACTACTCGGTTCCTCCAAAGGAATCAGGGAAGGTGCAACCGTGAAAAGAACACGTAAAATCGCTTCTGTTAAGGCAGGACACGGTTTGGTAGGCCGTGTGGTGAATACCCTAGGCGAAGCTATCGACGGAAAAGGTCCTATCACTGGTGATCTTTACGAAATGCCATTGGAAAGAAAAGCTCCGGGTGTTATCTACCGTCAGCCGGTTAACGAACCACTCCAAACAGGTATCAAGGCGATTGACGCCATGATCCCGGTAGGAAGAGGTCAGCGTGAGTTGATCATCGGCGACCGTCAAACAGGTAAGACCACCGTTGCTATTGATACCATCATCAACCAGAAAGAATTTTACGATGCCGGAAAACCGGTATTCTGTATCTATGTTGCTATCGGACAAAAAGGTTCTACAGTAGCCAATACATTACAAACATTGACTGAAGCCGGTGCAATGGCTTACACAGTAATCGTTGCAGCAAGTGCTTCTGAGCCTGCTCCAATGCAGTTCTACGCTCCTTTCACAGGTGCTGCTATCGGTGAGTTCTTCAGAGATTCAGGCCACCCGGCTCTGATCGTTTATGATGATCTCTCTAAACAAGCCGTTGCTTACCGTGAGGTGTCCCTCTTGTTGAGAAGACCACCAGGACGTGAGGCTTACCCAGGTGACGTATTCTTCCTCCACTCCCGTTTGCTGGAGAGAGCTGCGAAAGTGAACGCATCTGATGAAATTGCAAGAAATATGAACGACTTGCCTGAATCTATTAAAGGTATCGTGAAAGGTGGCGGATCTTTGACTGCACTTCCTATCATCGAAACTCAGGCAGGTGACGTATCTGCATACATCCCTACTAACGTGATCTCTATTACCGACGGTCAGATCTTCCTCGAGTCGAACCTGTTCAACGCAGGTGTTCGTCCGGCGATCAACGTAGGTATCTCCGTATCCCGTGTGGGTGGTAACGCACAGATCAAGTCAATGAAGAAAATCTCCGGTACATTGAAACTCGATCAGGCTCAATACCGTGAATTGGAAGCTTTCGCGAAATTCGGATCCGACCTCGATGCTACTACAAAAGCGGTTATCGACAAAGGTGCGCGTAACGTGGAAATCCTGAAGCAACGCCAAAACTCTCCAATGACTGTAGAGAAACAAGCAGCTATCATCTTCGCCGGAACCAATGGTTTACTGACTAAAGTTCCTGTGAACAAAGTGAAGGAATTTGAAGAAGAATACCTGGGTATCCTGGATGCTTCTCACAAAAATATCCTCAGCGACATCAAGGCAGGTAAACTGACCGACGAAGTTGTTGAAACATTGACTACTGTAGCTAAAAACTTAGCTGATAAATACGGAAAATAAAACACTGAGGTAAGGTTCGGGGTTTCGGCCCCGGATCAACCTTAAACCTTGAATATCGCGGTATATGCCAAATCTTAAGGAAACCAGAAGCAGGATTGTCTCCATCAAATCAACGATGCAAATCACCAGCGCCATGAAAATGGTGTCGGCAGCAAAGTTGAAAAAGGCCCAGGATGCTATCACACAAATGCGTCCTTACGCTGAAAAGCTGCAGGAAATTTTAAGCAATGTTTCCGGTGGAGGTGATGATATTGAAGGCGGAGTATTTGCGAAAGCACGCCCGGTAAAAAATGTCCTCATTGTTGCAGTAACTTCTAACCGCGGACTTTGCGGCGGGTTCAACTCTTCCGTTGTAAAACAAGTGGTAAACCTTCTCAAAGGGGAATACGCTGATCTTTATGCTTCGGGCCACGTAAAAATACTGGCTGTAGGTAAAAAAGCCGGCGATTTCTTCAAAGGAAGAAATATTCCCTTAGCAGATACAAAAACCGATATTTTCAATGCTCTGAATTTCCAGAATTCCTCAGCAATTGCTGAAGAAATAATGGCTGATTTCGCAGCAGGGAAATACGATGAAGTAAAAGTAGTTTACAACAGCTTTAAAAATGCTGCCACACAGGTTGTAAAAACCGAAATGTTCCTGCCTATCCAAACCAGCTCACTGAGCGCTGGAAAGGCTTCGAGCACCGATTATATCTTCGAGCCCGACAAAACCGAAATCATTGTCAACCTCATCCCTAAAGCATTGAAAACACAGTTCTACAAAGCGCTGCTTGATTCAATGGCGGGTGAACATGGTGCAAGGATGACGGCAATGCACAAAGCTACCGACAACGCCAAGCAAATGGCGAAAGACCTTACGCTGCAATACAACAAAGCACGTCAGGCTGCTATTACCAATGAAATCCTTGAGATTGTAGGTGGTGCCGAAGCATTGAAAAATTAAAATGATTCAGGCGGGGAATAAATATCTGTCGATTTTAAAAATCCTCGTTGCACTAGCTTTTCCTGTTTATTATCTCATCATGAACAACTATTATCGTCTGTCTATGGACGATTTTAGTTTTTATTGCCTTGCCCGGAAAGGGGTAATCAATGGCGCTGTAGCCATGTATAAATTTCACGAAGGGGCATTTTTACTTGAGGTCGCCATCATCAGTTCTTTCCTCCTCACTCCTTATGTATTCTTCATTGTTTCTTTAGCACTCCTGTACATTTCCTTTTTCTATTTCTTTTCTTCCGTCTGGAAAAGATTTGAAACACCTATGTCAAAAACTGACACCTTCCTTATTACCTCGCTTTTCATTTCGGCATTGTATTTCATATCGCCCAATATTCCCACCTTGTGGCATTGGATGGACGGTACCGGACCATATACTGTCATGATGTTTGTCCCTGCCCTCTTCATTCTTTCTTTCCTGATGAGGGGAAAGGTGCTTTATGCCATGCCATTTCTGGTTTTTTTCATGCAAACAAGAATCACCTGGGCCCTCATTGCTTTCGGATGGTATTTTCTGTATTGTGTGTACGATTACTATAAAAACAGGAAAATCGACAAGTATAAGCTCTTCACAGGTATCCTAATGATAGCAGCATTAGTAATTTATATTATTGCTCCCGGAAACTTTCACTATAAAAAGTTATTGGTCAATCAAAGCTCTGTAAACATTTACCAGGAGGGAGGCTTCTGGTGGACAATGGGACTTATTTTCAAAGGTTACTTTTTGAAAATGACTGTTTACGCTCTTATTTTCTTCTTTCCAATCTGTTTATTAGTGAAAGATGAACTGGTAGAAAAAATCCGCCTGCGTGGCATTCAACTGTTTATCCCGGCCCTGATATTGGTTATCTCTGTTGTTCTTAACGCTGTGCTGATGTATCTTGCCACAGAGCGTTATTTTCATGCAGGACGAGTATGGAACATGGCCAGCTTCCTCTTCGCCTTTGTTTTCCTGTATTATCTGGTGCTGGCATGGAAAAGTGTTGAAAAGAAACTTGGTGCCAAAGCATTTTTCAATGCGGCAAGCTGGGGCAGCGTTGCCATATCAATTGCACTTGGTCTCTATCTCATATTCAAAACACTATACATCAACTATCCAATTATTAGCGCCTACGCAGCCGCATTTGATGAAAGGATAAATCAAATTACAAACACCAAACTTCCTAAAGGCAGCGAAATGTTTGTCGACCCACTGCCCCCTTCGGGCGTTCTTCCGGAATGGGGACTCAAGACTAAACGTCAACCCAATGGCTTTCTGATCTCTGAATATTACAATCTTCCTTTTGAAGTTTATGTGAAGGAACCTACTAAGGAATAAGTGTAAAACGCTTGCCCGTTTTAAAATCTGGATCCTTTTATTACCTTAGCTCCAAGATGTTAATCTCAGTTGTCAGCCCGGTTTACAGGGCAGAAAATATTATCCATGAGCTGGTCAGCAGAATTATTAAATCTGTTGAAACAATAACTCCTCACTACGAAATTATCCTCGTGGAAGATGGCAGTCCCGACAAATCCTGGGAAGAAATAGAAAAGGCGGTAAAAGTCTATCCTCAAATCAAAGGCATCAAGCTGAGCCGTAATTTCGGACAACATCATGCCATCTCTGCAGGCTTGTCTCAATGCAAAGGAGAATGGATAGTAGTGATGGATTGTGATCTACAGGACCAACCCGAGGAAATCATCAAGCTCTACAACAAAGCCCAGGAAGGCTACAGCATCGTACTCGCCAGCAGAAGCATTAGAAACGATAGCTGGTTAAAGCGCACCGCATCAAAACTATTTTATAAGACTTTAGGCTATCTTACCGATACCGTACAAACGCCTGAAGTGGCTAACTTCGGACTTTACCATAAAAAAGTAATTCAGTCTATCCTGAGCTTAAATGATTACGTTAAATACTTCCCGACCATGGTTAAATGGGTGGGCTTTAAATCGGTATTGCTGGAAGTTGATCATGCCGAACGCTTTGAAGGAAAGTCATCCTACAACATAAAAAAGCTGTTAAAGCTGGCTATTAATGTCATTATTTCTTTTTCTGATAAACCATTGCGCCTCATTATTAGAATGGGACTTCTGATTTCCTGCATTGCGCTGATATTTATCCTCTATTACTTCATACAATACATTAACGGACAAATCAAGGTATTGGGCTATGTAAGTACAGTTTTCTCCATCTGGTTCCTCTTTGGAACTGTGCTGACAGTATTGGGAATGCTGGGATTGTATATCGGCAAAATTTTCGATCAGGTTAAAAACCGGCCAGTTTTCATTATTGAAAAAAACACCTCCGAAACAACGCTGTAATGAAGGCAGAAAAACTGGAGTGGGATAGCGCTTTTTTCAATATAAACATCGCCAAAGTATCTACTTCTGTGCTGCTTTCCCGAAAGGATTTTGTCTTCGGAGAAACTGATTTATACTACCTCTTTTCCGATATCCGCCAGCCTCAGCTGGAAGCCGAAAATGTTTTGCTGGCCGATGCCAAGGTGACCTATCATAAAAACCTTACTAAGGTTAGTGATGATCTAAACAACAATATTATTTCGCTCACAGGTGATATCTCAGAAGAGCTTTACCAGCTGGCCATTTCCAGCGGATGGTCTTCACGCTTCAATAAAGATCCCCGACTGCAGCCCAAATTCGAAGAACTTTACCGGCTGTGGCTCAGTAATTCCGTCAATCGCAAAATTGCCGATGAAGTGCTGGTAATGAAAATGGATGATCAGGCAGCCGGACTGGTAACGCTGAAGAAAAATGCCTCTGCAGGGAAAATAGGCATCATCGCCGTGCAGGAGCAACACAAGGGAAAAGGCTGGGGCTCTCAGCTGTTGAATGCTGTAGATCAATGGTACCAAAACAACGGCGTAAATTATGCCGAAGTAGTGACCCAAAGCGACAATACCGAAGCCTGTCGTTTTTATGAAAAAAGAGGCTACACCGTGAAAAACACCGAGTATGTTTATCATGTGTGGAGAGCATAATGAAATAAGCCGTTAATAATTATCTTTGCAAAAAGACCCTGGCATGAAGATTCCTTTCAACAAGCCCTACTTAACCGGAAAAGAAACCGAATACATCCATGAAGCGGTGCTTTCCGGAAAAATTTCCGGCGACGGGCTCTTCACTAAAAAATGCCACGATTTCTTTGAAAAAAAGTACGGATTCAAGAAAGTCCTGCTTACCACTTCCTGCACCGATGCACTGGAAATGGCTGCCATACTGATTAATATCCAGCCAGGCGATGAAGTCATTGCTCCTTCTTACACTTTTGTATCTACAGTAAATGCTTTTGTGCTGAGAGGCGCAAAAATAGTTTTTGCCGACAGCGGAACTGAAAATCCCAACATGGATACAGCACAAATCCAACAACTCATTTCTCCCAAAACCAAAGCCATTGTGGTGGTACATTATGCCGGAATGGCTTGCGATATGGCCGCTGTAATGGCCCTGGCCACACAACACAATCTTTTTGTCATTGAAGATGCCGCGCAGGCAGTGGATTCTTTCTATAAAGGGAAAGTCCTGGGTTCCATCGGTCACCTCAGCGCCTTCTCCTTTCACGAAACAAAAAACATTATTTCGGGCGAAGGCGGTATGCTGGTGATCAACGACGAGCGCTTCATCAACAGGGCCGAAATCATTCGCGAAAAAGGCACCAATCGCTCTTCCTTTTTCAGGGGAGAAGTGAATAAATATGGCTGGGTCGACATAGGTTCTTCCTTCCTGCCTTCTGATATTATCGCGGCTTTCCTTTATGCACAGCTGGAAAACTTGGATAATATACAAGCCAAAAGAAAACATATCTGGGAGAAATATTACGCCGGACTGCAAAGTTTGCAGGACAACGGAAAGATCCGTTTACCAAAGGTTCCTGATTATGCCAGCAACAATGCAC
The DNA here is from genome assembly GCA_046074525.1 of Flavobacteriales bacterium. Lineage (GTDB taxonomy): Bacteria > Bacteroidota > Bacteroidia > Flavobacteriales_C > JAHEZL01. The sequence continues at coordinate 26,595 of JBJTOK010000060.1, read as the reverse complement.
ACATGTTTTATGTGCTTTGCCCGAACCTCGATCAACGAGCTGCGCTCATTGCCCATCTCAGCAAAAACGGAATTTATGCGGTGTTCCACTATTTGTCGCTCCACAAATCGCCTTATTACAGCGATAAATACAGTGGCGGGGAATTGCCAAATGCCGATTACTACACCGATTGTCTCGTGCGACTCCCTTTGTTTTACGAGCTTTCCGACGCACAAATTGATTTCATCATCGACTCCATAAAATCATTTTTTTCTTCTGCAGGTGAATAAGGAAAGGAGCACGAAAAGCATTGTTTTTTCTATACTCCTGCTGCTCTCTGCCCTTGCTTTTTTTCCTCCTGCTTTCGAATTGCTTTACCATGAAATTGGACTGCCGTATTTCCGTACGCTGCTGATCTGCTGCAGCTTTTCTTTCTTCGGACTCTTCCTCCTGCAAGTCTTCCGGAAAACAAAAGGCTTTTTTCTTGTTCTCCTCAATGCCTTTATCCTCTTGATTTTCCTGTGCTTCGCTGAATTTTTCTTCTATTTCATGAATCAGGGTTCAGAGACCCGGCAGCAATACAACACAGATGTGCGCACCAAAAATCACTCTCCGCTTACCCAGCCAGACGACGTGTTAGGCCACAGCCTAAAGGCAAATCTTGATCATTTAAGCACACTTGAAATAGGCGGGAAAAACATTTATTCCTCGCTGATTCATTCCGATAGTCTGGGCCACCGAAAAACACCTTTCGATTCCACTAAAAACAAGCAGGCCATCTTTCTGGGTTGCTCCTTCACCTTCGGCGAAGGACTTAACGACGAACAAACTCTTCCATGGCTCTGCGCGCAAAATTCAGAATACAACACTTTGAATTTAGCCTGTGTAGGCTACGGTCCGCAACAGGCCTTATTGCAGATGCGGTCGCTACACCTCACGCCGGATAAGGAAACCAAAGTGATTTATGTTTATATCGATGGACACATCCAACGTGTCAACGGCTTTTTATCTGTAGTGAATTCTTACGGAAAAGATTTCCCTTATCCACAACTGGAGGACAATTCATTGGTGATGTATCCTTCGTTCAGTGAAAAATCCCCGGCATTGGCAAGCCTTTATGCAGCGCTAAAAGATTGTCAGACCATGCAGTATTTCAACACCAATCTCCCGCTGTTCACACAGGAGCGGCATTACGAGCTCTTCGGAAAAACCATTGAAGAACTGGCCCGGGAAGTAAAAAAGAAATACAACAACGAACTTGTGATCCTCATTTATCCCGGCTCCGAGCAGCACAACGAAGTGCTGGAACATGTGAACATCAACCTCATTCAGGTATTGGATTATTCTTCTCTTTGCACCAAAGGAGACGAAAAATATTTCTTCCCTAAAGATGGCCATCCCAACGCTTTGGTGAACCAAATGATCGCGCGCAGGATTTTAAAAGAGCTCTTTAATATCAATAGAAATTAACAAATTTGTTATAACGTAACTTGTATTGTTATAACTATTTATTGTATCTTGGTTTGAGAATCTGAAGTGGCAGTGCTTGAAAACTGAATAAAATGGAAAAAAAGTTAGTAAAAATCGGAAATTCAATGGGATTCGTAATTCCAAAGAATTATTTAAAAGAGTTTGGGGATAGTTTTACTGTTTCAATTGAAAAAACACTGAATGGTTTATTAATTAAGCCTGTAGAGCCAAAAGCCTTAACATTAAAGGAGTTGATAGCTTCTACTGATATGAAAAAAATGTATAAGCAACTGGAAAAGGATGCTAATAACAGCAAAACCAGGGCTTATTATAAAAGCAAAGAAGTTAAGGATTCGGACAACGCTAACGACATTATAGATGAGTATTAAACAATGGGAAATCTGGAATGTGGATTTTAATCCTACCAGGGGACAGGAAATCAATAAAGAGCGCCCGGCAATTGTAATCAATGATCAAAGACTTGGAGCACTTGATTTGAAAATTGTGGTTCCCATTACTGATGTTAAAAATCCAAATGCATGGCATCAACTAATAAAACACAGTAAAAAAAACGGACTGATCAAGGACAGCGCTGCAGACTGTTTTCAGCTTAAATCCATTTCTGGCGATAGATTTGTGAAGAAACGTGGAGTACTTGAAGAAGAATATCGTGCTCACATTCAATTGAAATTAATGATGGTATTGGGAATTGAAATTTAGTTTGCGCAATACTTAAAAATAATAGAACATAAGTTTCAGGGAATTAACTGCTAATGTCATCCTTGTTTCAGGATCTTTCCAAAATAATCCTATATTCGTTTTAATGAAAATCATTTTCGACATCTCGCCTGTTTTCGACAAAGCTGCTGTTCTTAAAAAAGAAACAATAGTCGTTGGCATGAATGTGCTTTAACCCTACCTTCACATTATTATAAGGGGACACATTTTTGAAGAAATCCGAATAAAAGCAAATGCAGCTCACCCGAAAACACATAGTCTTTGCCTTAGTACTTTCCCTTGCTGGATTGCTGATGAGCAGTGTTTTTTATTCGCTTTCGGGAAATGAGGAAGCAACAGCCGAACGAGCATGTTTCGGGGAAAATCTCGTACGGCAACAAACGCTGCTGAAACAGGAAGTAGAAAAACTGTCGCAAAACAACGCATCTCCTGCCCAATTGCTGCAAAAAAATTATTCTTCTCTCTATACTGAACAAGGACTTTCACTTTACATCTATGAAGATTCGCTGTTGACATTCTGGAGTTCCAATGCCGATCCAATTGAAAAAACAGGCATTTCCGAACAAGGATTCATCAAAGCCGCTTCCGGGTATTATGAAAAATATGCGCTGCAAAAAGGCAACAAAACCTATGTAGGCCTGCTCCTGATCAAGAAAGAACACCACTTTGAAAATTCTTATGTAAAAAACTATTTCCAAAAAAACTTGCAGCTTCCAGCCACCTGGAAAATCCATATTCAGCAAGATAAGGGCGAGTTTGCATCGCTCTCCGGAAATTATCTTTCCCTTGAACCCAACACCGATTTACCAGGCAGGGAAAGCAACAGTACGTGGTTGATTGTTGAAATCATTTGTCTCTTCGTTCTTGGCTTTGCCTTGCTGAAAGGCGCACAACAACTGCCGTTGAAGTTTGGCGTTAAAATTCTATTGTTCTCCGCGCTGCTGTATTTGCTCCGCTGGAGCATGATGGAGTTTCATTTTCCTCCTTACCTCTATGAAAGTGAAATCATGGATCCCCAGCTTTTTGCCTATTCATCATGGTTTCCGTCACTGGGCGATTTGCTGATGAATGGTTTTGCTCTGCTCGTGGCGGCATCTCTTTTATCGGAATTTACTGTCAACAAAGAAAAGCTGGAGCAACTATCGTCAGCCATGAAAATAGTGTTGATGCTGCTGTTGTTCACCTTGATTTTCCTGGCTTCTTACCTGCTTATTGAACTTATTGAAATCCTTGTCTTCAACTCCAATGTGATGCTGGATGCCAAGAAAATACTCAAAATCGATTTCTTCAGTGTGATCAGTATCCTTGGTATTTTAGTCTTTCTCCATGCTTTTATCCTCGTAGTGAAAAAAGCGGCAATGCTGATGACATTCGCCGGAATTTCCTGGAAAAACACTGTCTTTTATATCCTCGCATTTTTCCTTGTTGTTTTGCTTTTCTATTTCCCGCAAGGGCATATCGACCGATTGCAACTCTTCTTATTGCTGCCGGTTTTACTGCTGATCATCTATCGTACTTACCGCAATCTGCCTGAATTTGAGCTCACCTCTACCATCTTCCTTATTTTGTTTTCATCCCTCTTTGTTTCGGTATCACTGGAAAATTTTCTGGAGACAAAAGAGAAGGATAACCGAAAACAAAAGGTGATCCTGATGGCTTCGGAACGCGATCCTATAGCCGAATATCTTTATCTCGATGTGGCGGAAAACCTGAAGAAGGATTCTACACTTTCTTCATTGAAAGATTCTACCGTACTGACAGAATACCTGCGCAAAAATTATTTCAATAAGTACTGGGACAAATACGATCTGCAAATAAAAACCCGTCCCCTGTATTACAGGTCACCCAAAATGGGCACCGAAATCATTCCCGATATTTTTTACCACAACGACGATAAAGCCAATTATACAGCGAGAATCAGCAAGTCGGATAAAGGCGAAAAATGGATAGAACTGAGTCCGAAAAATATTTCCGATGAGCTGGGCTTCCCGGTACTGCTGGTGAACAAAGCCACCGAAAACAACACGCTGGAAAGTGAATATTCCTACGCCAAATATTACAACAACAAATTGGTGAACAACAAGGGCAGCTTTAACTATCCGGTGATTACAGCCGGACTGGGTGCGCTGCAAAAAACTGATTTCCAGTGGATAGAAAAAGGAGGCATGAACCATCTCGTTTACAGGCCTGATGAACACACCAGCATTGTGTTGTCAACCGAGGCCTGGGGCTTGTGGGGAATGCTGTCGGGTTATTCCTATCTCTTCATTCTCTTGGGCTGTATCACTCTTTTGGCGTATATCGCGCACAGCATTGTAAGCAGGAAAAACCTCCTTCCATCGAATTTTAAAATCCGTTTGCAGCTGAGTATGCTCGCCATGCTGCTCTTCTCAGGAATCATTATTGGCGCGGGATCCATCTACTTCATCCGCAACCAGTACAACAAGAAAAATTTTGAAACCATCAACGAAAAAATAAAATCGGTGAATCTTGATGTTGAAAGAAGACTGACACGACACAAGGCTTTTGGAAAAGAAGATGTGATTAAGGAAACCCTCGATAGGTTTTCGAAAGTTTTCTTTACCGACATCAACTTATTCAATACGAACGGACAAATCATTGCAAGCTCACAGCCTGATATTTTCAAGGAAGGATTGCTCTCCCGCAACATGGATCCGCGGGCCTTCAGTGAGCTGCATTTCCATCATCAATCGCATTTTGTAGGCCTTGAAAAGATTGAAGACATGGAATATCTCTCCGCCTATATTCCATTTTACAATGAAAAAGCCCAGCTGCAGGGCTACCTCAATCTTCCTTATTTCGCACGGCAAAACGAATTGAGCAATGAGATTTCCAATTTCCTTGTGGCCCTCATCAATATTTACGGATTGCTGATTGTGTTCTCCATTCTGGCGGCGTTGTTCGTCTCCGACCAGATCACGAAACCGCTGAGTTTGATCCAGGAAAAATTAAAAAATGTTCAACTCGGCAAACGCAACGAAAGCATTGAGTGGAAAGGGAACGATGAGATTGGTAAACTCGTTGCCGAATACAACCGCATGGTGAGCGAACTCAGTGAAAGCGCCGCCCGCCTGGCGAAATCGGAGCGCGAAGGTGCCTGGCGCGAAATGGCGAAACAGGTGGCACATGAAATCAAGAATCCGCTTACACCAATGAAGCTCAATGTTCAGCACCTCAACCGACTGTGGAAAGATGTACCCCGCGAAGAATTTGAAGAGCGACTCACCCGCATCAGTAAGAATTTAATTGAACAAATTGATGCACTTTCGGCCATTGCCACTGAATTTTCCAACTTCGCCAAAATGCCCGATCCGGTAATGGAAGAGGTGGATTTAGTAGAAGTGTTACGCAATTGCGAGGAACTTTATTCCGACGAAAGCACTACCACTGTCAAACTGGAAACCGACTATAACCTTCTGCTCATTAAAGCCGATAAAGACCAGCTGTTGCGCGTGTTTAACAACCTCATTAAAAATGCCATTCAGGCCATCCCGGAAGAAAGAAAAGGAGAAGTGAAAGTGGGCCTCATCTTCAACGGAAAATCTTTTGTTACATCGGTCTCCGACAATGGAAAGGGGATAGATGAAAATGATAAAGAAAAAATATTTATTCCTAACTTCACCACGAAAAGTTCGGGGATGGGACTGGGATTAGCGATGGTAAAAAAGATTGTTGAGGGGATGGAAGGCCGCATCTGGTTTGAGTCGGAAGTCGGCAAAGGAACTTGCTTTTATATTGAATTTAAAAAATAAATACTGAACAGATGAAGTACACAATTGGAATTGACATTGGAGGAACCAACACAAAAATTGGATTGGTGGATCACGACGGAAATGTGGTTGCACATTCGCATTTATCAACTTCGGCTTACCCGGTTTTCGAATTATATGTAGATGCACTTTCCGATGAAATAATGAAACTGGTGAATGCCAATAAGGAGTTTCCATGTATCGGTGTGGGAATAGGCGCTCCAAATGCCAATTATTATTCAGGCATGATTGAAGAAGCGGTAAACCTTTTGTGGAAGGGCAATCTGCCTTTGAAAAAAGAAGTAGAGAAAAGAACAGGATTGACCACTTTCATTACCAACGATGCCAATGCTGCGGCCATCGGTGAAAAATTATTTGGTGCTGCCAAAGGAATGCGTGATTTCGCCATGGTCACTTTGGGTACCGGTGTGGGATCAGGGATTGTTGTGAACGACGAAATGGTATATGGGCATGATGGCTTTGCCGGCGAATTGGGTCACATCATTATCGAAGAAAACGGACGCCTTTGCAACTGCGGAAGATACGGTTGTTTAGAAACTTATGCTTCTGTTACTGGTCTTGTAAATACTGCCCGTCAGATGGCAGAAACCTATGCTGGTGATTCTATTTTGAAGGAAGTCGGAAAAGAAAACATCACCGGAAAACTCATTGGCGAAGCTGCTAAAAACGGGGATAAACTGGCCAAGCAGGTTTTCGATTATACATCAAAAAAATTAGGTCTGGGATTGGCCAACTTAGTCGCGATCACCCGTCCGGAAGCCATCGTACTCTACGGAGGAATGATCAGTGCCGGCAAGGAATTGTTCGTTCCAACTGAAAAATACATGAATGAGTTCATGCTCCACATGTTCAAAAACAAAGTGAAGTTATTGCCTTCTCAATTGCCTGGCGCAGATGCCGGAATCATTGGCGCAGCAGCTTTGGCGGAAGAAGAGATTACTAAGGGAAGAAAATAATCTCCACACAGTACGTCATTGCCAGGAGGGACGACGAAGCAACCCCATCATTAAATTAATTGTAAATAATTTTTTGACAAGGAGGTTGCTTCGTCGTTCCTCCTCACAATGACGTACACTTTAGATAGCGCCTATCTTTTCTTTTAACATATTTCAACTACCGCTTTGTTGATAAATCCCTCCTATTACTTTCCCTTTCCTCCTTCCCTTAACTACATTTGCTAAAACCCTTTCACATGACTTACAAAAACATCCTAGTCAGCAGCAAAGAAGACATTTCTTACGTTACGGTTATCCGTCCCGATCAATTGAACGCCCTTAACAAAGACACTATTGCCGAATTGAGTCATGCATTTGAAACACTTGAAAAATCAACCAGTTGTAAAGCCATTGTTGTTACAGGATCAGGTGACAAAGCCTTTGTAGCCGGAGCCGATATCAAGGAATTTGCAAAATTCTCCAGCGAACAGGGAAAGAAATTAAGTGCCGACGGACAGAAAAATCTTTTTGATAAAATTGCTTATTGCACCAAACCCGTGATTGCTGCCGTGAATGGTTTTGCTTTGGGCGGCGGACTAGAACTGGCCATGGCCTGTCACCTCCGCGTGGCTTCCGAAAAAGCCAGAATGGGATTGCCTGAAGTGAGTCTGGGTGTTATTCCTGGTTATGGCGGAACACAACGTTTGCCGCAACTTATCGGGAAATCCAAAGCCTTTGAAATGATACTTACCGGAGAGATGATTGATGCGAAAACAGCTTTGCATTACGGACTCGTGAACCACGTTGTACATCCTGCCGATTTGCTGAATACAGCCACCGACCTGGCTAAAAAAATCATAAAAAATTCTCCTATGGCACTGGCCTCAGCCATCAAAGCGTTAAACGCCAATTACAACGATGGCGTGAACGGTTATGCGGAGGAAATCCGACTCTTTGGAGAATGCTTCGGCACCAAGGATTTCACTGAAGGAACCAACGCTTTCCTGGAAAAGAGAAAAGCAAAATTCGATTAGCCTTTGAGCGCTTTAAAGAAATTAGCCAGTCAAACCGCAGTTTACGGACTCAGCAGCATCCTTGGAAGGATGGCCAATTATCTTTTGCTCACCCCTCTCTACGGAAGGGTTTTTTCGGTAGAACAATTCGGCGTCATCACCAATACTTACTCGTGGGTAGCGATGATGATTATCTTCTTTACCTACGGACTCGAAACGGGCTTTTTCCGTTATGCCACGCAGCACGAGGACAGGAAAAATGAAGTGTACTCCACCGCTTTTATCTCAGTACTGTGCTCCTCGGTTTTACTGGTGAGTCTCATCCTCTTTTTCTCCGGTGATATCGCAGCGATAATGAAATACCCGCAACACCGCGAATTCATTGTTTACCTCGCAGTGATTATTGGTATTGATGCGCTGACCGCCATTCCTTTCGCGGGATTGAGAATGCAGGAAAAAGCAAAGAAATTTGCCTTTATCCGACTCTTTTCGCTGGGCGTGAACATTGGACTTAACTTCTTCTATTACGTGATTTGTCCGTGGCTCACGCAAAACTACAACTACGACTGGCTGAATGATATTATATATTCCGTTTACACTCCTCACGTTGGTGTGCGCTATGTATTCATCGCCAATCTCATTGCGAGTATCGTCACGCTCTTACTCTTGCTGCCGGAACTGATTAAGCACCAATGGACCTTCGATAAGGCACTATGGAAAAAACTGATGGTGTATTCTCTTCCCCTGCTTTTTGTGGGATTGGCAGGCTCTATCAATCAGCATTTTGATAAGCTGGTAACAATGTATCTGCTGCCCGAAAAACTGGCACTGCATGAAATTGGCATCTATGGTGCGATTTTCAAATTGTCCATTGCCATCAACCTCTTTGTGCAGGCCTACCAGTACGCCGCCGAACCTTTCTTCTTCAAGAAAAGCAAAGATGCCGACGCAAAAAAAACCTTCGCCGATGTAACGAAATACTTCACGCTAATTAACTGTGCAGGATTCTTAATCATCATGCTCAGCTCTGAATTTTTAATGAAAACATTGATGGGCAAAGAAGCCTTTCTGGAAGGCCTTTTCGTACTGCCGCTCATCCTCATGGGCTCTATCTTTTTTGGTATTTACTACAGCATTTCAAACTGGTTCAAGCTGAGTAACAAGACTTACTTTGGCGCTATTATTTCCACTGTGGGAAGTGTTATTACGCTGGCAGGAAATTTCATGCTGATTCCCTACTATGAAGCAATAATGCCCGGCAAAGGCTATCTCGGTTGCGCCATCGTGAACTTCGTGTGTTATTTCACCATGGTGCTATTGTCCTATTTCCTCGGTCAGAAATACTATCCCATTGATTACCCGGTAAAACGCATTCTCCTGTACCTTGTGATGGTAGCTGTTTTGGCGATGATCAATTCTTACTTCAACACCACCGAAATCATGGCATTGAAATATAGTATCAGCGCTTTGATTTTCCTGCTTTTTGCCGGGATAGTCTATATTTTAGAAAGACCGAAAAAAGTAATAATTTAGAGGCCCTTGGATAATCATAATGCCATGACGAAAGTAAAGATCATTAATCGCTCGAAACATGCGCTGCCGAAGTATGAAACTTCGCTTTCTGCAGGCATGGATCTCCGTGCGAATTTAAATACGCCGGTAGTACTCAAACCGCTGGAAAGGGCCTTGATTCCTACAGGTTTGTTCATTGAACTGCCTGCACATTGCGAAGCACAAATCCGTCCGAGAAGCGGATTGGCTTTCAAAAAAGGCGTTACGGTACTCAATTCACCAGGTACAATTGACGCCGATTACAGAGGCGAAGTAGGGGTGTTGCTCGTGAACCTTTCCAACCAGGATTTCGTGGTGGAAGATGGTGAGCGTGTAGCACAAATGGTGATCGCAGAATTCAAGCAAATACAATGGGAAGAAACCGGCGAGCTGCAATCTACAGAAAGAGGCGCAGGTGGATTCGGACACACTGGAAATAGATAATTATGAATTCATAGTTAATCTGGAATACAGAAATATTAAATAACCAATTATGAATTAAGAATTCATAATTAAAAATTAAAGTAATGAATATCATCGTTCCAATGGCAGGTATGGGCAAAAGAATGAGGCCGCATACTCTTACAGTTCCTAAACCTTTGATTCCTGTTGCAGGAAAATCAATAGTACAGCGCCTTGTAGAAGATCTCGCAAAAGTTTGTACCGAGAAAGTGGATGAAATCGCTTTCGTTATCGGTGACTTCGGTAAGGACGTGGAAAAAGAATTGCTCGCCATCGCCGAAAGCGTTGGTGCAAAAGGAAAAATATTTTACCAGAAAGAAGCCCTCGGTACGGGTCACGCTGTATTTTGTGCCGAAGAATGTTTGAAAGGCAATGTAATTGTAGCTTTTGCCGACACCTTGTTCCGCGCTACTTTCAAGCTGGATGCACAGGCTGATGGCATCATCTGGGTGCACAGCGTGGCAGATCCAAGCGCTTATGGCGTGGTGAAACTCGATGGCAATAACCACATTACCGACTTTGTTGAAAAACCAAAAACCTTTGTTTCTGATTTGGCAATCATTGGCATTTACTATGTGAAAGACGGTGACCAACTCAAAAAAGAAATCCAGCACATCATTGATAACGACCTGCGCGAAAACAATGAATACCAATTGACCAACGCGCTGGAAGCCCTCAAGCAAAAAGGTGTAAAATTCGCGCCGGGAAAAGTGGACGAATGGCTCGACTGCGGCAACAAAAATGCCACTGTAAATGCCAACCAACGCGTACTTGAGTTCAACAAAGGCAACAAAGAACTCAAAGGAAAATTCAGTAACGAAAACTCAGTGGTGATTGAGCCCTGCTTCATCGGCAATGGTGTGGAACTGAAGAATTCAGTGGTAGGTCCGCATGTGTCCATTGGCGACAATACCAAGATTTCAGATACTATAATCAGCAATTCCATCGTTCAGAAAAACACGAAGATTGCTCACTCCAATATCCGCAACTCGATGGTGGGCAACTTCACTGAAATTAATGGAAAACCAAGAGAATTAAGTGTAGGCGACTACAACACAGAAAACTAAAACCATGCAGCTCCGTTTGCTCTTCCTGGCCATTGTACTCGTTTTTGCAGCCTGCAAAAGCAAACAGGTGGCCGATGGCAAAACGCTGAAAGAAGAACAGGAGCTGGAGTTTACCCACTACTTCATCAATGCCAACAGGGATAAGGTAATTGGCAAATTCAATGAGGCCCTGGCCGGTTTTGATAAATGCATCAAGATTGATCCAACCTGCGCCACCTGCTATTATGAAATTGCAGGCATCCTTGAAACACAACGCCACGTCAAAGAAGCGCTGAACTACGCCCGCAAAGCGGTAGAGCTGGACGGTGAAAACAAATGGTTTTTGTTTTTCTATGCCGATTTAACAAGGCAAAACCGACTGTATGATGAATGCATCCTCACCTACCAGAAACTGATCAAGCTGCAGCCCTCCCATATTGAAAATCTTTACGAACTGGCCGAAGTTTATATTGAAGCAGGAAAATTCGAAAACGCCATCGAAAGCTATAACAAGATTGAAGACAGGACCGGCATTCGCGAAGACCTGTCGGTGCAAAAATACAAGCTCTACCTCAAGCTCAACAACAACGACAAAGCCGTTCGGGAAATGGAAAAGCTAATTGTCGCACAACCCGAAAATACCCGGGTGATTCTTATGCTGGCCGATTATCTGATGATGATGGGCAAAGAAGAAGAGGGCGTAGCGAAATACGAAAGTGCCATCAAAATCAATCCCAAAGAACCAGGTGCACACCTGTCTCTTTCCGATTATTATTTCAAAAAAGGCGATAAGGAAAAAGGCTTTGCGCACCTTACCCGCGCTTTTGAGAATCCGTCCATGAACATCGATACTAAAGTACAGGTGCTGATGAACTACTACAGGATTTCCAAAAACGACAGCGTAACCACTGCACGGGTGTTCTCCCTGCTGGAAGCGATGGAACGTGCGCATCCCAATGATGCCCAGACTTACGCCATTTACGGCGATTTTTATTACCGCGATAATATTTACGGCAAGGCACTGGAGAAATTCAGGAAAGCCCGCGACCTTGAACCCGACAAATACCTCGTATGGCGCAATATCCTGGCCATTGATGCCGAGACGAAAGAGTACCAGAAATTGTACGATGAAGCAACCGATGCCCTCGAATACTTTCCTTCCCAGGCCGAATTATACTGGTACAAAGGCATCGCCGGCGTACAACTGAAAAAATATCCTGAAGCGATTGAAGCGCTTAACGACGGTGTAAATCTGGTAGCAGGGAACGATGCACTCAAATCGCAATTTTACTCCACACTGGGCGATTTATACAACGAAACAAAAGAGTTTGTGAAATCGGATGAAAACTTCGAAAAGGCACTGGAATACGATGCAAATAACGTTTATGTGCTGAACAATTATTCATATTACTTATCATTGCGGAAAGAAAAACTGGCCCGCGCCGAAGAAATGTCGAAAAAATCCAACATACTCTCCCCTGAAAATGCGTCGTTTGAAGACACTTACGGCTGGATTCTCTTTCAGGAAGGAAAGTACAACGATGCCGTGCAATGGCTCACTAAAGCCGAAAACCATGGCGGCAGTGGCAGCGGAACTATTTTGGAGCATTTGGGTGACACCTATTTTATGATGGGCGACCTTGTCAAAGCCATGGCCTACTGGAACAAAGCTAAAAATACCGGGAATGGTGTGAGCAGTCTGATCGACCGCAAGATTTCCCAACAAAAATACTTGGAATAAAATGAAAATTACGCGATATATCCGACTCTCTTTCGTGCTGCTGTGCAGCGCACTGATCGTCGCCTGCTCCTCGGCAAAAAAACAAAAAACAACAGGCTACCAGGCCAAGAAGGAAGACTCCCTCATTGCTGTGGCAAAAAAGAACAATCTTCAATTTGATTGGCTTAAAGGTCGCTTTGATGCCGACGCCGATTTGGGTTCTGATGCCGTAAGCTTCAACGCTTCTTTCCGCATGAAGAAAGACAGCGTGATATGGATTTCCATCTCCAAGCTGGGCTTCAACTTGGTGAAAATCGTACTCACCAAGGACACCGTCGTTTTCCTCGATAAAATACAAGGCCGCTATTACAACGGCGATTATTCCTTCTTCAAAGATTCATTGAAAGCCGATATCAACTTCGATCTCTTCCAGTCTATCCTGATAGGTAATTTCTATCCTATGTTCATGGAAAGTCAGTACAGTGCTTCTACAGAAGGAAATAACCATATTTTCTCGAGTCCGAAGAAAAGCGCTTTGGGCAATATCCTCGAAACAGGCGAGTTTTATAAAGGAACTGAAAATATCAATACCGTCTACCTCAGCAAAGATACCAGTCATGTTGAACGCATGTACTACCAGGATCCTGTACAGCGTTACATCATGGATATCCTTTACCTGGGTCGGCAAGAGGGCAATTTCCCTTTCCCAAAAAAGACCCTCATCGCGATGAAAAGCGCGTCGGCAACACAAAAAATCGATATCAATTTTTCAAAAATAGAAATAGGCTCTGTGCCTCTTGATGTGAAGATTTCAATTCCTAAAGAATATGTGCCGATTAAGATTAAGTAAAATCCTTGTCGCCTGCTTCTGCCTCATTGCATCCCTTGCCGGGGCGCAAACCCAGGCCGATTTGAATAAAGTTAAAAAGGAACTGGCGGATCTTAACAGCATGCAGAAGAGCACCCAGATGAATAAGCAGAAAACCGAATTCCAGCTTATCATCATCAACAAAAAAATCAGCTCCCGCGAACAGCTCATCGGCAACATCAACCACGAAATAAGAAAAGTAAACAAAGGCATTCAGTCGCAGCAAACGGTGGTAAAAAACCTCGATCGTGACCTGCAACACCTCCGCAAGCAATACCTGCGTATGCTGCGTTATGCATTCAAGGTGAGAAAGGCCACCGACAAACTTATTTTCATCCTTTCGGCAGAAAATTTCAATATGGCCTACAAGCGCTGGAAATACCTGAAGGATCTCACCGAATACCGCAAAAAGCAGGCACAGATGATTGCCGGAAAGCGTCAGCAACTGAAAACTGAAATAAATAAGCTGGAGAAAACCCGACTGGAAAAGGAAAAACTGCTTAGCGAAGAAAATAACGAGAAGAAAAAACTGTCGGAAGAAAAGAAAGAGAAGGAAGAAGTGTACAGCGATTTACGCAAGAAACAGGACGAGATAAAAAAGCAAATCAAAAAGAAAAAGGAGGAAGCCGATCAGCTGGAAGAAGCCATCAAAAAAATCATTTCCGATGCGCAGGCAAAAGAAAAAAGCAATGTCAAATTTGCCATGACTCCCGCCGAAAAAGAGCTGTCGCAAAACTTCTCCGCGAACCAGAAAAAGTTGCCATGGCCGGTGGATCGCGGATCGGTATCGCAGAATTTTGGTAAAAACAAGCATCAGGTTTTCGATAATATTGAAACAGTGAACAACGGTATTGATATCATCTCGGCCAAGGGATCAAAGGCAAGGGCAGTGTTCAATGGAAAAGTAGCTGCTATCATTGTATTGCCAGGCGACAAATACGCTGTTCTGGTGAAGCATGGCGAATATTACACGATGTACTCCAACCTGGATGTCCTCAGCGTAAAAAAGGGAGATGATGTAACTACCAAAGAAACGCTGGGCACCATCAAAACCAATCCTGAAGACGGCAAAACCGAGCTGCACTTCGAGATATGGAAAGGGGAACAGATTCTGAATCCGTCATCATGGCTGAGCAGTAATTAATTCTTCTCAGCACACAGATTTTTCAAAAAATCTTTCCGTTTCTTCTCTATGCGAATACAGAGCGCCTACCATCTCGCCTTGCATATTTCTTACCCTAATAAAGCCGATAAAGAGCAAGCGGAAAAGCGAAAGGTATCACCCGGTGGGGATATGATTATACATGGCTTATCAAGGAAATAGGAAGCCGTTGACGCTGGAACACCCATTGAGATTGTCCCTTAGAGAGAGACTATATACGACTTTAAGCCAAACTCAATTTTAACCACTGAGGCACAGAGTACATTCCTGGCCACAGAGGAAACAAGTGCCTCTCAGAGAGGCAAGATATTGTGTCTCCTGATATATCCTAAGACCAATAATCTTCCGTCTACAAAACACTCGGTGCCAGGTAAAGTGCGGAATGACGATAAGCAACATCCTAAAAAAGTTAAATTATAGCCTCTATCTCAATATTTTATTACCTTTACCGCACTTAATAAATCAATTATGGGAAAATTAGGAATCACTGAAATCATCATAATCTTATTGATTGTAGTGTTGTTGTTTGGCGGAAAGAAAATTCCAGAGCTTATGAAAGGCTTGGGAAAAGGCATCAAGGAATTTAAAGATGCTAAAGACGGGGTAGATAACAATGCCAACGTTGAGAAGAAAAAAGATTAATTGAAAGGCTTCCGGAAAACGGAGGCCTTTTTATTTTCAGCCATTACTAAACAATATGCCGGGAGTTATCCGCTGTTCCTTAATTACCTTACTATTATTACCTCTCACCCTTCTCGCCAATCCGGATTCGCTTAGCCTTAAAGAGCGAATGAAGAAATTGGACGAAAGCTCTCCTATTGAATTTGTACTCAACAACTCTGTAAAGGAGAAAATCAACTATTACAGCACCAAGGCCAAAGGCGTGATATCGCGCTCCATGACCCTTGCCCCGCTTTATTTTCCGCTCATTGAAGAAGAACTCAAAAAGAACAATCTTCCGCTGGAATTGAAATATATTACTATCCGTGAATCCGGACTCAACCCTTCTGCCGGCTCGGAAAAAGGTCCGCGCGGTTTATGGCAGTTCATGCCTGGAACAGCCCAGGTGCTGGGCATGAAGGTAAACAATCATATCGATGAGCGTAAAGATCCTCGCATCAGTACACGCGCTGCATGTGCTTACTTCACCAAGCTTTATAAGCTCTATGGCGATTGGCTGATGGTGATGGCAGCTTACGGTTCGGGATCAGGCACTGTAGACAAGGCCATCAAGGCTTCCGGCGGAAAAAGAACCTACTGGGAAATACTCCCATATTTGCCCAATTTGAGCAAAGACCATATTCCCGCCTTCATGGGCATTGCTTTCGTTTACAACAATCCTGATTTGTACAATATTCATCCTGCTCCACCGCGATTTACAGCGAATGCCCTTGACAGTGTGATGCTCTCAAAATCATTGAGTTTTGAGCAGGTTTCTGCGATACTCAACATTCCCAGGGAAGATCTGGTGCTGCTCAATCCTATTTACAATAAGCAGCGCATCCACGTGGAGGAAGGTACAACACGACTGCTCGTGCTTCCGCAAGGGCAGGCGGCTAATTTCCGCAGGGAAGAAAAAGAAGTCTACAAGCACAAAGTCGTTCACTAGCATGAACAAACCCTTCAAAATACTATGGTATATTTTGCTTGTAAACGCATTGCTGCTGGGGATTTACTTCATTTTTCCAAAAGAAGGAATTGCCATCAGCAAAGACATCAATATCAAGTTCCCATCGGTGAAAGAATATTTCACTGTCAAACAAAAAGACAGTACCGCGGTGCGCGTTGAAAAAATTGCGCATAAGTACGAAGTAGCCATTCTCTCCGAAGATTCGCTGCAGTTCAATATCAGCGAAGTCAGTGATTCACTCACTCCCAACAATGAGAAAATCATTCATCCCGGCGATTTTGAAAATGCACTGGCCGGCTTCTACAAAAAACTCGATAAAATAAAGGACGGTGAATTGGTGCGCGTGCTGCATTTCGGTGATTCACAAATTGAAGGAGATCGCATCAGTGGCATTATCCGCAGCATGCTGCAGGAGAAATTCGGGGGTTGTGGCGTTGGTTATATTCCGGTGACCGATCCTGGTTTCGACAGGAAGAATATCCGCCGCACAACAGGAGGCTCCTGGGAAAAGTATGCAGTAGTGCGCAATCAAAAAACGCCACCACACAACAAATACGGCGTATTGGGGAGCTATTTCCAATGGGGTAAAACGGGCGCATCCATCAGTATAAGCAAAAACGAAAAAACCTATCAGCGCACACAAAAATTTGAACAGGTATCCTTGTTATATAACGCCAATTCCCCATTCTCCTATTCCCTTTCTGCCGATACTACAGTATTGCTGCAAGGCATGCTGCCAGCAGATTCAGCGGTAACTAATTTCCAATGGACAATGAATGGCTTTGGGAAAAATGGCATCAAGCTTTCCTTCAATGGAGAAAGCGCCGACATCTATGGTATTGCACTGGATTGTAAATCTGGTGTGGCCGTCGACAATATCTCCCTCCGGGGAAGTTCGGGCAACGATTTCAGCAAGATGGATAAAATCGCATTGAAGCAGCAGATGGATAAGTTAAATGTAGGCCTGATCATTTATGAATTTGGTGTGAACATTGTCCCCAACGTACTGAACGATTACACATGGTACAAGCAAATGATGATACAGCAGATCAATCTGCTGAAAAAAATGGCCCCCGGCGCTTCTATACTGATTGTAGGGGTTTCTGATATGTGCCGTAAAGAAGAAACAGAATTTGCTTCCTACCCCAACATCGAAAAAATACGCAATGCACAAAGAGAAGCCGCACAGGCCACAGGTTGTGCTTTCTGGGATTTGTATGAAGTGATGGGCGGAAAAAACTCCATGTCGCAATGGGTTTCTGCCAATCCGGCCCTCGCCGAAAAAGACTATACCCACTTCACGTGGCGCGGCGCGAATATTGTTGGAAATAAATTGGGAAACGCTATCTTGAACGACTATAATGAGTTTAAAGAACTGGAAATATACTAGAGGAATCAGCGCGAGAGTGAGAGTGCGTTTTGAGAAAAAAATAACACTCTTGCTGTTGCTCTTCCCTCTTTTCTGCTTTTCCCAGCATGGCGTTGACACGATGTGGCGCTATGATTTCATCGACTATGAATCCAATAAAATTTTAGTGAAAGACAGCTCCACCATGGAGCGCTTTTACAATAAGTTATGGAACTACGAAGCACAGAACAGCGGTCAGGTAAAAATACTGCAGATTGGTGATTCACACGTGCAGGCAGGGTATTGGTCGGCAAGTGCGCGCGGACTTTTCCACGAGCATTTCAATTGCGGGACTATTGCACGCGGACTCGTTTTTCCTTACTCCATCAGCAACAGCAACGGTCCGCTCAACTACGGCATTCGCTTCAACGGCAACTGGAGTACGCAGCGCTGTATTTATCCTGATACCACTTGCGACTGGGGCTTATCAGGCATTAACGTTTCATCCACCAGCGATTCGCTCTTCGTGAAAGTGTGGTGCAACAACCGCACTTTCGATAATTATTATCACAGCAAATTAACGGTACTTTATCAGCCCAACGGTTTCGCGCACATCCTTTCTGCAACGTCGATAGGCAGCAAGGTCGTTTCAACGCAGATTGATTCCGTGCTGGGCGTGCAAACCTTCATTTTTGATAAACTTTCCGATACGCTCATCCTTCATATACACAAAAAAGATGCAGCCAGCCTAGTTCCTTTCACTTTACAAGGACTTATTCTCGAGAATAATATTCCCGGCATCATTTACGGCGAACTGGGCGTGAATGGCGCTAAAGTGAATTCTTTCCTTGCCTG
The DNA here is from genome assembly GCA_046074525.1 of Flavobacteriales bacterium. Lineage (GTDB taxonomy): Bacteria > Bacteroidota > Bacteroidia > Flavobacteriales_C > JAHEZL01. The sequence continues at coordinate 8,027 of JBJTOK010000060.1, read as the reverse complement.
TAAAAGTTTAAATAAACAGATAAAATATTACAATCCCGACCTGGTGGTACTTTCTCTGGGGACGAACGACATTTACGCACCTTCCTTCAACGATTCATTGTTTTATGTTCAATACGACAAGCTGCTGACTTCCATTCGCGAGGCCTTGCCTGATGCCACAATTATTTTAACTACACCTGCCGACATTAAACGCAACCGGAAAACAACCATTAAGGAGAGTCTGAAAACCCGCAAAGCCATTCTTACGCTCGCGAAAAAACACAACTGCGGCGTATGGGATTTATTGAAAATCATGGGTGGCGTGGAGTCGATGGACAAGTGGTATGCTGCCGGACTAGGGAATTCCGACAAGGTACATTTCAACGACAAAGGCTACCAGCTGCAGGGAATGTTGCTTTACGAAGCCATTGCCAAAGGTTATGATGAGCATACCAAAGGATGGAAAGTACATAAGGTGAATGTACAGGAGGAAGATTTTTTTCCGCTTCTCATCAAAAAGATTTTCAGTACCGATCCAAAGGATCCCATGATTTTCAGCAATTACAGTTTCTGGATTTTCTTCCTGGTATTGATTCTCGGCTACCTTATTGTTTACAACCGGTTCAAGGCACGCAGCATCTACCTGATGATTTTCAGTTTGTTTTTTTATTACAAATCCGGCGGCTTTTTTTTTGCGATGCTGGTGTTCTCCACTGTTCTTGATTACTTCCTCGCACTGAAAATTTATACCTCATCAAGCAGAAGCACGAAAAAGTTTCTGCTTTTTTTGAGTCTGTTCGTCAACCTCGGATTACTCGCCTTTTTCAAGTATTCCTACTTCGTGGTTGATATCATCAATGATCTTTTCAACGGCAATATCAAAGCGGTAAATTTCTTCCATGTCTTCTCCAATTTTGCTTTTGGAACCATCGAAGATATTCATGATATTATTTTGCCGGTTGGCATCTCCTTCTTCACTTTCCAAACACTGAGCTATACGATAGACGTGTATTACGGAAAACTGAAACCAGCCGATGATATATGGGATTTTGGTTTCTTCATTACCTTTTTTCCGCAGCTTGTGGCCGGCCCCATTGTTCGCGCTGTGGATTTCATCCCGCAAATCAATCAGAAATACAATGTAACGCAGGAAGATTTCGGGAGAGCGGTGTTTCTTATCCTTACGGGTTTATTCAAGAAAATCGTCATCTCCGATTTCATTTCAGTCAATTTTGTCGATCGTATTTTCGACAATCCCCTGAACTATTCAGGCTTTGAAAACCTGATGGGTATTTACGGCTATGCAGTGCAGATTTACTGTGATTTTTCAGGCTACAGCGATATGGCGATTGGCATTGCAATTTTACTTGGCTTCCATTTGCCCATCAATTTCAATGCGCCATATATCGCAACAAGCATCACTGATTTCTGGCGCCGCTGGCACATCTCATTATCGACATGGCTGAGGGATTACCTCTATATCCCCCTGGGAGGAAATAAAAAAGGAAAAGTGCGCACCTATATCAATCTGATTTTAACAATGCTCATCGGCGGATTGTGGCATGGCCCCGCTTTCAAATTTATTTTCTGGGGAGGATTGCATGGCGGAATGCTGGCAATAGAACGATTCTGGAAGGAGAAAGCAGGATGGAAAATGCCTAAGATTCTGGGTATCGTGCTCACCTTTCATTTTGTGGCGGCCTGCTGGATTCTCTTTCGTGCAAAAGGTATGGAACACATTGGTCAGATGTTCTCACAGATTGCACATCATTTCCAGGCACCGCGCATCCTGGAATACATACAGCACTACAAATTGGTATTTGTATTGATTTTGCTGGCTTTCCTTGCACATGCCTTCCCTGCAAAGTGGGAGAAAAAAATCGAATTGAGTTTCGGAAGACTGAATCTTGCTTTCTTAAGCATTATCACCACACTTACCATCCTGCTGATTTTCCAGTTCAAGTCGGCAGGCATCCAACCCTTCATTTATTTCCAGTTTTAATCGTCTCTATATAGCAGACCAGCCTCCGTCCACCAAGAGATTATGCCCGGTGATGTATGAGGCTCCATCAGACAACAAAAATGCAATAGAGGGGGCTATTTCTTCAGGTTTTCCCATTCTCTTCATAGGAACCTTTCTCGAATAGTTTTCTACAAATAGAGGATTCTGATTATCAAATATTCCTCCGGGAGAAACAGCATTCACTCTTAAATTATAAGCGCCGTAATATGATGCGAGATAACGGGTAAAAGAATCCAGTCCGCCTTTGATTGCCGAATAAGCAGCAGGCATGGTCATGGGCGTTCCCTCATAGATACTGAAATCAGGGGCAACACTTCCATAGATGGACGACATATTGACGACTGCGCCAAAGCCCTGTTTTTTCATTTGTTCCAGAACATGCTGACAACAAAGGAAATAACCATTAAGATGCATATCCACATTTTTTTGCCACGACTGATGGGGAATGCTCTCAAACTTAGTTCCCCAGTCGCTGGTGCGCGGATAAGCATTGTTGACCCATCCATCAATTTTTTTGTATTTCTCTACGATATCATCAATGCATTTCTTTACTGATTCTTCATCGGTAATATCAATTTTTACCTGAAAAGGGGCCCCTTCCTCTATAGCGATATCGGCAGCGATCACGGTAGCACCCATGTTTCTCATATACTGGGAAAATGATCTTCCTAAAAGTCCATTGCCTCCTGTAACAACGATTAGTTTATCTTTCAACATCTCTTTCATAATTGCTGTTCCTGTCTTTTTTCAGCATCGAAATTATTCCAGTACTGCTGAGACAAGTGACTGTTTATCTTACTGTAATTATTTTCTCTGATAATCTGTATCAGATCCTTATCGGAAATGCCTATTGTTTTTTCTTCCAATTTACCGATGACAGCGGCAAAGAAACGGGCATCATCTTCATAATCGAGGGTTAAACGCAGGTCACCATCATTTTCATAGCCAGGGAAATGAAGGGTATCTGTCTTTGTTTCATCAAAAATCCTTCCCCATCCGGTTTCCAGTTTCTTTTCTTTCGCAGCGCTGAGGCATTCCTCAAGATAAGCAGTTGTATATGCGGCAACATTCATTCCCAGGGGCAAGCCCGTGGTTTTTACAAAACCGGCATTTTGGTTTTTTTCAAAGAAAGAATGGATTTTCAAAGCTGCTTCCGCGGAACATAATATATCATCACCATCAATGGAAATCACTGATGATATTCCATAATGCTTTGCACATTGCAGATGGCGAAGAGGAATATTGTCGTCGCTGCCATAGAAAACCTCTATGCCAAGAGCAGAAGCATACTTTTCAAACTCACGGTTTTCAGGATTCACTGATGTAGTAATAATCAGCTTCACCTTGTTCCGTGCAATCTGGCTGGCAAAAGCATGAGCATATCTTTTTATCATCCACTCCAGAAAAGTAAAAGCACCTGCTTTAATAAGATGCTTACTGCGCAGGCGGGTAGAACCTAAACGCGCTGTAAAAAAAACACCGGTCATAATTATACTTTAACAAATGATTCTGAAAAACAGGACTCTTCTATTTTATACAATAAGTTCAGTATCTGGTAATCGTATTCCAGGGTATTGAAGAAACTTTCTTTGCCTTCTACCGCATTAAAAAACTGTTTCACTTCATCAATATACATCTGCTCAGTGATATTTTTATTGTAGCCTTCCATTGAAGGGGTAGTAGAGTATTCGTGAATTTCCCAGCTGTTTTCTTCAGGAGAAAAAATCTGCACATTATTATCGTCCCAGTTCCATATCAATTGTTTCTCAGAACCATTAATAAGCAATTTTCTTGTCGCTGCCCGCGACACGACATCCACAGTCATGTTTACGGTAAAACCGTTATAGTCCATTAAAAAGTTATAGGTATCATCAATCTGCTCGGCGCCTTGAATATTGATGGTTTTTTTATGCATTCCGGCAACCCTGGAAGGGAATCCGAGTAATTTTGTAATCCATGTCAATTCAAAAGGAACAATCTCCCTGGCGCCACCGGTGCTTTTCTGGGACACATAATATTCTTCTACTTTTTCATAGGAATGCCAATCGGGCAAATACTGTCCTGAATGATAAATGAAATTGGAAATGGTGCCCAAACTGCCTTCTTTCACAAGATTGAATATCTTTTGTATGGCAGGATGGAAATACAGGGTGGAAGAAGGTGCTGCCACCAGCTTTTTATCAGCAACTCCCTCTATAATTTCCTTATAACCTGAGTCCAGCACACTTGCTTCAACAAAAAAATGGATACCCTGTTTTACGGCAGCATCCATATAAATGTGGTGTTTATCAGGAGGAACCGAAATAACAAAAATGTTTGGCTTTGCGCCAGCAAGAGCTTCCTCAAAGGAAGAAAACACAGGAATCTGGTAGGTTGCCGAGACTTCCTTAGTGCGGTCGGCACGGAAATCAAATCCATAAATATTTTTATATCCAAGGGATTTGAGGTTTCTTATTCGCCTTTTCCCCATTGATCCTAATCCTATAACCAAAATTGTGTATTCCCCGGTTTTCATTTCTTTAAAATTGTCTTTTTATAAAAATTCAAAAAGCGTTCTTCTGCATTATCTGGATAGCTGCTATTTTTATTTTTTTCAAAAATAGTATGATCCGACAGAGTATCATGAATATCTGTCTCTGAAAGACAAGTATAATAAATGCCCTTTTCAATCTGGTCGGCAAATGCATCTCTTCCCAAATCGCCAATTATTATATTTTTGAGTCCGGCAGCCTCTGCTTCAATAGCAACGTAAGAATTTTCTGTAATGTGCACTTTGCACAACTGAAAAAAATCATACACGCTCACATTTTCATTGTAATAAATCCTTACGTTACTTCCCGTAAATGTGGTTTTATAACGGGCATACAAAGTATCTAAAGTATAACGGGGATGCAATTTGATATGCCATATGTACTTGCTATCGGCGGCGATTGCTGCACTGAGTTCCGCAGGCAAAAAATCATTGCCAGAAGTAGTGACAAGAATATGCTCCTCCTTAGGATCTTCTTTACTGAGAAGAGTCTGCGTGTGTTCTTTTCGCTGACGCAATTCTTCAATAAGATTGAAATTGCCGATGTAATGTGCCTGCGTATGCTGTCCCGAGGTTTCATTAATCAGTCGGGCAGTTTCTTCGTCATGCGTAAGACAGTAATCAGGGAGGAAGAATATACTTTTTCTTTCGCTTTGGTTCCAGTGAGAATAAGCAAAATGCCATGGCTTGATCAAACCATGTTGAATTTCAATAACGGGTATTCCCAGACTTCTTGCAGCATATACTATAGCCAGATAGCTATCCATGTAAAAGGAATATAAAAAAATTGCACGGGGCTTTTTTGCCCTAAACAATTTCTTAAAAAACTGAATTTTACACGCCATCAACCCTATTCGCTCATACATCGTTCCCATCGTAATGGTAACACCCAGCGGTGATTGCTCTAATTCAGCAATCAGTTCCTTCATGCCATTCATTTCGTTGATCCCGAAGCGGTCTATGCCCAAAGCAGAAAAAAAATACTCTATCCCTCTGGTCCGGAAGTATCTTTTATTTATGTACTGTAAAGCCTCATTAATCTCTCCCCTACTGCCATCTTCTGTAATGATTAACGTTTGCTGGCGAAAAGAATAATGCTTTTGAAGTATTTTTAAAATCGGGGAAGTCCAAACATTAACCTCTTCACCATCCCTCATTTTCATATGCAGTACATGCGAAAAATACAATATATCAGCGCCCTCCAGAGCGTCAATGCTTTTTATTCTCTTGAATGATACTTTTTTTATTGCCCTGTACTGCCTGAAAAACAAAAGTGACAAGCCAAGTTTCTGCTTGAAAGTATGTTTTGTCTTGTACTTCTGTATCTCCTGTGCTGAAATCTGAGGGACCTTCAAATTCTCTTTGTAGCCGATTACCATTCTTAAGAAGGGCCAGAAATCAATCCCTGAATACTCAAATGAAAAAGATTTCATTTTCTCCTGGATCTGTAAAAGAGCTTCAAAATTCTTTTTTATCATTTCCTCAAAGAATGAAGTACTTCCGCCACCCTTTCTATTTCCTCTTTTTTAATCCCTGTAGAGCAAGGAATATTCAAAATCCTGTTGCTGATATCGAAAGCCGTTTTATTTCCCAGCAGTTCATATTTTTCAAACATGCGCAGCTGGCACATCAGTTTCCATATAGGACGTACCTGTATTTTCTCTTTAGAAAATATTTCTATGAGTTCATGAAATGAATAAGGGCAGGCTTCTTTAAGCACCAGTGAATACATCCAGCAATTGGATTTGCCTTCCCCCTGTTCTTCATGCATATAAAAATAAGGATGGTCGCCAAGTTGTTTTTTATACAGCTGTAAATTCTTTCTTTTTATCTCCACAAATTCATCTATCCTCTCCATTTGTGCCACTCCCAGTGCAGCGAGAACATTCACCATTCTGTAGTTATAGCCCACCTCATCATGATCAAAATAAATATTGTCGGTTTTTGCTGTAGAGCTGATGTGCTTCGCTCTTCTGGCAAACTGTTCGTTGTTGGTGGTGATCATTCCACCTCCGCCGGTAGTAATGATTTTATTGCCATTGAAACTAAAACAGGCTATATCTCCCAGCGCTCCTGTTTTTTTGCCTTTGTATTCGCTTCCCAGACTTTCGGAAGCATCTTCAATCACCACAATGTTCCTTTCCCTGCATAACTCAATAAAAGCATCTACCTCCACAGGATTGCCCAACGTGTGCATAGGAATAATGGCTTTTACCTTTCTACCCGTTTTTTTATTGACACTGAATCCATTTTCAAAAACCGTTTGTTCCCTGATAAAAGAAAGGATGCAGGCCGGATCCATTCCCAGCGTCTTCCAATCGGAATCAACAAAAACAGGAATGGCTTTGCAATATGCCACGGCGTTGGCCGGTGCAACAAACGTGAGATTCGGCAAGAGCACTTCATCGTTCTGATCCACGCCCGCAATAATTAGCGAAATATGCAGGGCGGCTGTACCATTCATAACTGCAACGGCAAACCTGGTGCCGATATAAGAAGCAAATTCCTTTTCAAAACGGTCCACATAAGTCCCTGCGGATGACACCCATTCGGTTTCAATGGTCTCAGACACATATTTCAGCTCATTGCCTGAAATATTGGGTACTGATAGGGGAATATAGTGTTTTTCTACTGTCATGCGTTCAGCTCAAATTTATTTCAAATATATCTCATTGGATTACCAACAACCGTTGAATTATCGGGTACATCTTTTACAATGACAGCTCCGGCACCTATAGTAACATTAGCACCTATTGTTATTCCAGGCCGAACCACGGCACCTGCTCCTACAAAAGAATAGTCACCTACTTTTACGTTACCACACAAAACAGCCCCTACAGCGATATGGCAAAAATCGCCCACTTCGCACTCATGCTCTACCAGTGATGCTGTATTGCAGATTGTTCCCTTTCCTACCTTTGCATAAGGATGAATTACCGCATGAGTGAGCACCTGCACATAATTTCCCAGTTGCGCTGTTTTTGAAATGTAACTTCGCGAATGAATCACGGAAGACGGCACATAGGAAATTTCTGAAAGAAGATTATTGTAAATTTTCGCCCTTAAAGCATTATCTCCAATGGCTACAATAAAATCATTGTCTCTTATCCATTGCAGATTGTCTTTTTCGCTACCCAGGAATTGCATTTTCACTCCTGGCTTTTCCTTTTGTTCAAAATAACCAAATAATGAAGTATCGGCGGAAAGCAACGCATCCTCTATTACTGTTGCATGTCCGGAATATCCAACTATAGCGATTTTCCTGTTCATAGCAACCTGTCAAAAGTAATCTTATAATTTTCCTTGATTGTCGTTCCCAATGCTGTTTTATTTTCGGGTGAAAATACTATTTTTTCCCATAGCCGTCAACTTAAGCCATTAATTCACCGGGATCTATTGATAATTCAGTCTTTGAAATAAAAAAGGGAGTGGAAAAAAATTGACTTTTGGTCAAAAACCACTCCCATAAAAAAAATGTATGTCAAAGATCTTAAA
>JBJTOK010000059.1:0-159049 GCA_046074525.1 Flavobacteriales bacterium | reverse complement strand
TTTTGAATGGATTGAAACATGGTACAACAAAAATCGAAGACACTCGGCATTAGGAAATTTAACCATCAAAGAATTTGAATTATTAACGCAACTTAAAAATGTCGCTTAACTTAAAGTCCACTTTTTTGTAGGAAGTTCAGTGCCACCATACCTTACCGCTGAAACACATGAAACAGCAATTGCGCTTATTGCATGTTCGATTTCTTCATCTGTTTGCGGTTGCCTTACGAAATAACAGCCATCGTTAGAATGCTCCATTAGACCCGAAGCTTCGACCTCAGGAGCGCCACATAAAATGCAGCTATCTTTTTCAACGTAAAAGTCACCTGAAACATTAAGAGGATGTCTTGGCCTATCTTTTAAAAAATAATGGTTAGACTTCTCGGTTGAAGAATGTCGGAAGATTTTTTTGAAGAAATTCATTTGTAATTTGTCTTTATAAATAGTTCAAATATATCAAGCATTTCCTTGCTTTCCTTCTTCCTAAGACGATGTAGTTTCAATCCCGCTTTCTGAAATATTTCGTCTTTCATTTTGTCATTTTCCACACTTTTTGGCTTATCGTGCCAACTGCTGTCGAGTTCAATAAATAGTTCTGGCCTATATGTAGTTGGATTGACAACACATAAGTCAAGTGTTGATTTGTAAAAAAACTAGCGGTTGAATTATCCAGAAGGTCACATATTTTTGAGTTTATTATAGTGCTTAGTGCGGTATTTGGAAGTAAAATTGAATCTGGTAATACTTTTTTAGCAGATAGATAAAGTTCTTTCTCTTGAGGCGAACCATTGAAAATATCTTTATCAAATAGAAGTTTTCCATGCTCACCGACTTTCACATTAAGATTTGCGCCAATAAGTTCAGTCTCTATTTTGCTCTGAACTACTTTTGTTTGATTTTCTAAAAATAACTGAGCGTCATGATCATCGACAAGTATTTTTGCATAGATTACGTCAGGATTCTTGTCGAACAGGTACCTCGCAATTCCCTTAAGTGCATTTGCTGATAGTGTGAAGATTGAATTATCGTGTCTGTGTATTTGAAAGATTGCCGAAGCTACAATAAATAGGTCGTCACTAGTTTCATTTTCATGTCTCCTTAACTCATCAATAAATACGTTCTCAAAGACTGAGAATATTGGCGATTCAGCCAACTCTTTAGCGCTTTTGTTGTCAGAAAGAATCTTTTTGAGTTCATTCCAATTTCTATTCTGCAAATATTTTAAGCAATCTTCAGCAGGATTCATGTTCTGTAATTACATTGAGTTTTGAAGAATTGAAAGAATGTAGTGAAAAGTAGTAAAAATTCGCTAATTCTTGAGTTCGCGACTATTCTTCATCCATTTTCCGCATATACTTCAAAAGGACTTTACTAAACAGCATTATAGAATGTGCCATTTCTTCGGCCTTTTCATCCGATAGATGCTCTAATCCTTTATGGTTTTTAATTTTGCTGCGGTTAATTGATTGCTTCCAATCTCATTTTCCATTGATTTTTTTCTTCTTCCCATAAGATCATTTTTTCATAAAAAAGGATCTTCTTCACAATTAATGCCAAAGGGATTCGAACTGAAATTTCATTGAAAATCAACATTTTAACGAATTGGAGATTTTAGAGAGGGGGATTTCACAGGAAATTTCGAAAAATAAAAAAACCCTTGACGATTCTGCATCATCAAGGGCTTCGAAAGAATTTTGAAAAATTCTTGCGGAGAGGGCGGGATTCGAACCCGCGATACCCTTTAGGAGTATACACACTTTCCAGGCGTGCTCCTTCAACCACTCGGACACCTCTCCTTTTGTGTTGAAATTATTAAGGGCGACGAAAATACAAAAAATATTGAACGCTTGCTATTTCACCTCTTTCATAAAGGTTTTGGCGTTGGCATTCTCAGGATCAAGCTCCAGCACTTTTTTGTAATAAAGCCTTGCATTTGGCAAATCATTGTGCATGTATGAATAATAAGCAATGTAAGAATAGGCATCTACCAAATCCTTCTTGTTCTTCTGCACATCCACCTCGGCCTTTTGAATGAAGGCTTCATAATGAGGCTTGGCCAGACCGAGTTTTGAATCGGGATCAAGATTGGCCATAGAACGCGCCCTCCACAGGTAACCTAAAGGAAGATCCGGTTTAGCAGCAACAATCTTGGCAAAAATCGAATCGGATTTAGCGTAATCCTTATTGTAAAAATATGCGCGGCCTAAAGCATTAAAATCATTGGGTGAAGCGCCTTTCTGCAATACAATTCGTTTTTCCAAAGCAGAAATGGCCTGCGGATATTGTTTGTTTCTGTAATATAAAGTCCCTAACTCCATGTAGAGCTCTGCATCGGTGGAATCCATTGCCACAGCCTTGTTCAAGCTAATAATGGCGAGAGAATCCTGATTGGTTTTCGACAGTAATCTTCCCTGATATTTGTAATCGGTAACAGCCACTTTCACTTTGTCGTTATCGGCTTTCTGGAAGAATTTATCCATGTTTGCCATACCAGCAGCATAATCACCGGTTTCATAGTAAGAATACGCCAGCAAACGGTACAAGGCCACACGTGAAGTATCGCGTTTCTGGATTTCCTGGATTTCGGAAATGGCTCTAGGATACTGCTTGCTCAGAAAGAGAAAAGAAGCATAACGTACACGAGCACTGAGATTGTCGTTTAGCTGCAAATATTTTTGATATTGGGCAATGGCCTTGTCGAGTTTTTTGTCCTTGTAGTAAAACTCCGCTTTCTCCCTGTAAGCCGGCGCAAAAGAAGAATCAATAGCATTGGCTTTTTCATAATACTCAAAAGCCAGCTGGAAATTTTGTGCGCGGCCATATAACTTACCTGTTCGCAGTAAGGCTTTGGTGGAATTAGGATCGAGGGTAGTCGCCTTCTCGTAATAAACAATGGCCTGCGAGCCGTTTTCCTGTTCAAGGAAAGCATCACCCATCAGGATATAAATTTCGGGATTCTTAGGCTCCAGTTTCGCTGCATTGTTAAGGAGGATAAATGCTTCAGGCAAATTTTGCTTTGGAGCCTTGATATACACTTCAGCAATTTTATAGAGAACGGTGGCATTCTTCGATTTGGAAAGAGCAATGGCTTTGGCAAAATTTTCTTTTGCCGCAGCATCTTCCTGGTACCATTGTACCTTGCCCAAGCCCACATAGTTGAGGGCATTTTCAGGATCAATTTCAATGCCTTTCTGATAGGTCATTTTAGCCGAGTCCAGAATTTCCATACCAAAGAAATTTTCACCGAGGTAGAAATAATTATTACTGTTTGCTGGCTCTGCCTTGATGAGTTTCCCAAATGCAGCTTGTGCACTTTCAAATTGCTCATTGTCGGTGAATTTTATGACTTCTTTTAATGTCTGTGCAAACGTTGCAGACACTGATAAAACCGAGAAAGCAATGATTTGCAATGAAATTTTAAAACTGTTTTTCATAACACTAATTTATATTAATAATCCTTGTCGGGGCTGTTGCAGGAAGCAGTCCCGATTTTAAAATAATGCGCTGTCCTTTTTCTCCTGCGATGAATGCGGCAAAGCCTGTGCCAAGTCCGGCTCGTGCTTCCCGACTCACAATATACACATCCCTACTCAAAGGATAAGTTCCCTGCTGGATACTGGATTGAAAGGGACGATAAAAATCCTGCAGAGCTTTGGCACCATCGTTGGCGGCCAATGCCACCACCTTGATTTTCCCGAGGAAGCGCTGCATCAAAGTATCATCTGCATCACTGATCCAATTGAACCCGATCAATCCCATAGCATCTTTGTTTTTCGCCACATAATCCAGTACCGCCCTGTTGGAATTCAACGCAGAGCAATTATTTGCGAAAGGAAGTCCCCCCAGTACTTTCTCCTGCATGAAGCGCGCGTTGCCTGAGCTTTTGCTGTCGAATACTACTCTGATACCAGAGTTGTCTCCTAAGAGTATTTTCTTCAATTGCTTCACCGTTAATAACGTGTCTTTGTTATCAGGATGCACCACAACGGCCACCGCATCAGAAGCAATTTTTAAAATAGAAGGATGCAGATTAATTCTTTCAAAAAACCCTTTTTCGTTGTCAGTCAAATCACGACTGATGATTGCAAAGCGCACTGAATCATTGATGAGGGCCCGCACAGCTTCTCCTTCACTTTTGTAGTGTGCATGCACTTTGGCATCCTTGTAAAAAGAATGAAACGCATATAATTCGGCTTCTATGATAGGCCAGTAGGATTCATCCACTGCGATATTGATTTCCCCCTGGGTAGGAGTATCTGTATACATGGGGGGAGTTGTATTGCAGGCAAACGCGATCGCGAAGAAAAGCGCTATACAACTAAAGCTCTTCATCACTATTGCTTCGTTTTGGAGCAAAAATCCTGTAGGCCTTGAAAGCCGCATACAGCAAAAAAAGTACAGCCAGTATAGAGCGCATAGGCTGATCCACTTTTTTTTCCATCTCATCAGAAAAAAACATGATGAAAGCCATACCAACATACACGGCTAACATGATGATACCGAAATAATGGAGGGATGTTTTGAGATGACTCATGGAAAAACTATTGTTCTGAATCAGGGAAGGTGAAATGCACGCCAAGGGTGGAATTGGTTACCCTTCCGTTTCGTTTGGCAGATTTAAACTTTCCCTTATAAGATTTAAAAACACGCAGAGCCTCCTGATCACAAGCCTTACAACCCGAACCCTTTTTGATCTTAATATCTACAACATCTCCTTCAGAAGTTACCTTAAAATCGATATCGATTCCGTTCTTCAATTCCTCAAAGCCTGTAAGATTCTGATCATAGTTATCCGCCATATATTCAACATAGGCTTCCCATCCACCTGCAGGTTCAGCTTCCTGATCCACATCTATAGGGAATTCCACCACCACTTCCGTTGGAATTAAACCATCACCGTCATCAATATTTCCAAAATCGTTAAGATTCTCTCCTTTCTGATTTTCGTCACCGATGTTTTTATTCTCCAGCTCCTTCATGGTTTTAGGAGGTTCTTTTAACTCCTCTTTTGTAGGCTCCGGTATAGTAAACTTAAGCTTTTCGGCCAGTTTGGGTTTCTCTTCAATCGGTTTGGTTTTTGGCACTACCTTTTCTTTCAAAAGATTGGCCTCGGTAAACACCACCACTTTGTATTTGTCTTTCTTCTCCTCTTCCTCCTTTTCGCCGAAAATAGAGCGCAGCAGCGGAATACCTACAGAAAGCGACAGTACCACAACGGAAATCAGGATCCCTACCAACAACGCAGAATTGTATTTCTTTCGGATAACATAGGCGCCATACTCCTTGTTTTTGTTTTCAAAAACAAGCTCGTTTCTGCCTTCCGATGCTACGTTGTTCCAGTTGGAAACAAACAAAGGGTTGTTTTCCATGGTTTACTTTTTAATCTTTTTAAGGGCCGCCTTTTCCTCAGCCGTCATATCTACCACTGCTCTTTTATCCACTTCACAAATGTTCATTTCATCTATCACGTCCACCACATTTCTGTGGGTTGTTTTGTCGTTGGTTTTTACAATAACATACAACGCGTTTTTGTCGCCTTTTATTTTTGTTTCATTGATGTCATAAATACTGTCGCTGATGGCTTTGCTCCTTCTTTGCTCCCTCAGCTGATTCATGCCTTTGATCACATCCTTGTTCCTATCCAGAAGAATTTTTCTCAATCCATCGGCAGCGTATGTAGTAGAGTCTATTTTGGTACTAGCTTCCAATACACCACTGTAATAATAAATCACATTCTTCTTTCCGGTAAGCAAGAGGGTAATTACTGTTTGGTCTTCCACCTTAGTTCTTTTCTCTTTGTCTTTAGGATCAACGGGCATGGTGATATCGGTTACTTTAGGTTTCCCGAAAGTAGCTGTAAGCACGAAGAAAGTAAGCAAGAGGAAAGCAAGGTCAACCATTGGTGTCATATCCACCTTGGTAGAGCTTTTCTTGGCCCTCTTCTTCTGGTGTTTACCACCGCCGCCATCACCTGTGTTTAATTCAGCCATTGTCTTTTATTTTCCTTCTAGGTTAGTAATTAAACTGAATGTGTTTACTTTCCTGTCCTGAAAGATTTTCATGATTTTTCTGATCTTGGTATAATTGGTCTCTCCATCGCCTTTGATGGCGAATTTCAGTCGGTCCAGCTCTTTACCACTTTCCTGTGCAACGGTGGCATCAGCCAGTCGGCCATATAAAATCCAGTCTGATAATTCGTTGTTCAATGAATCGTAAGGAATGCCAGGAGTGGATTTATCCATTTCCAGTCTTTCCGAATTATCGGCAGAGAGATACTGCTTAAGGCTGCTCATGGGCATTCCTATTTCCTTCATCAGTATAAATTCTTTGATTTCCTGTTCGGTTAACTCGACTTTATATTTCGCCATCATGCTTTCAATCAACTTCTTTCTTGTGTTCTGGTCGTCGATGTCATAAAAAACACGGCCGACAGTATCCACAGTTACCAGCATGGTGTTTTCGGGAAGAAGCTTGTCGGAAGTTGACGATGGCACATCCACCGGCAATTTCTCATCGGTACGGAAGGAAGCTGTGAGCATAAAAAAAGTAACCAGCAGAAAGGCCAGATCCACCATAGGTGTCATGTCCAGACTAGGATTGCTTCGTGGTACTTTAATTTTAGGCATAATTTTAAATTGAGCTATTTTTTAAAAATTACTTCGCTGCAATGGTTTTAGAAATGCTGAACCCAGCCTCATCCATGCCGTAAGTGATAGCATCGATTTTAGTGGAGAAGAAATTATACATGATAATAGCTACAGTTGATGCAAGGATACCGAGGAAGGTATTGATCAAGGCCTCAGAAATACCTGTCGCCAGGGCCACAGTATCAGGGGAGCCTGCATTCGCCAAAGCGGAGAAGGCTCGAATCATACCAAGCACTGTTCCGATCAACCCGATGAGGGTAGCAATAGAAGCGCAGGTTGAGAGGATTACGAGGTTTTTAGACAACATTGGTAATTCAAGGGAAGTAGCTTCTTCCACTTCTTTCTGAACAGCAGCAATTTTCGCTTCTTTATCGAGGGAAGCATCACGGTCAACAGCCTTGTATTTTTCCAATCCTGATTTTACCACATTGGCCAGCGACCCTTTCTGACGGTCGCACTCTGCAATAGCCTGATCGAGTTCGCCAGCGTTGATCATGTTGCGCACACTGCGAACAAAAGATTCAATCCTACCTCTTCCTTTAGCACGGAGGATAGTGATGAATCTTTCGATAGAGAAAGTCACTACCAGGAGGTTGATAGCAATCAATATTGGCACAATGAAACCACCTTTGTAAACCACACCAAGATAATTGTCTTTCAGTGGATGGTTTTCAGGATTTCCGCCTTCAAAATTTGCCGGATTTCCTAAAACATAGGCGTAAATTAACCAGGATATTACAAAGGCAACCACAATCACTATAATTGCGAACCATGATTTAAGTGCTCCTGCTAATGAGTTTTCGTTATTCATAAGGTTGGTTTATTGAGTTTGAAAAATCTTATTTTATTGTTTTTTCCCTTCTTTCTATCTCCTTGTTGTAAGAGAGTGTAAAAGTCGAAAAGCTGTGTTTACTTAATGTTATCTCAGTGTTATTTAATTTAAAAACTTTGCTGCCCGAAATTAGTAAATCTCTTTTTTAATTCAATCACTACTTTCTGGTAAAATAGACTGCAAACATACGAATAATTTCTATCGAATTAGTGGGTTTTATGAAAAAACGCAGCTGAAGAACGTTTATTCTATGATTGATCAATAATTTAAATTGTCATTTCCCCGCGAATAGATTTGCGCAATAAAGTTCTTACACTTTCCGCCGATTCGTAGTTGGCCAACACATGCATCATCTTGGTGACTGCGGCTTCAGAAGTAATATCGTGACCAGAATGAACACCGAGGGCTTTAAGGTCTTCACTGGTAGCATAACGCCCCAGTTCCACACTGCCCATGATGCATTGTGTTACCACCAGCACATGTACGCCGCGCTCCGAAAGCGTTTTCAGTCCGGCAATCAAGTGCTTGTCCTGCGGAATATTACCGGTGCCATAAGTCTCCAGCACCAAGCCCTTGAGATAATGATTATCGAAAACACTCTGGAAAACCTTGGCTGAAAATCCCGGAAATACTTTGAGCAATGCTACATCGGAGCTAAGTTTCGACTTATACGAAAAAGACATATTGGGCTTTCTCACCGCCGTTTCCTTGAGTCTGAAATGCACACCCACTTCGGCTAACGCCGGGAAATTAGGAGAAAGAAATGCATCAAAATTTTCGGAATTGGCCTTGATTGTTCTGTTGCCTCGGAAGAGATGATTTTCAAAATAAATCCCCACTTCGGGAATCAGCGATTTGCCGGATTTATCCGTCATGGCAGCCAGTTCGATGGCAGTTAATATATTTTCCTTGGCATCGGTGCGCAAGGCGCCGATTGGCAATTGCGAACCGGTGAAGATGACTGCTTTCGACAGTTCATCAAACATGAAACTCAGTGCGGAGGCGGTATAAGACATGGTATCGGATCCATGCAACACCACAAAACCAGTGTATTTATCGTAATTATCAGCCACAATCTGACCCAGTTTCTGCCATTCCTGTGGGCCGATATTGGACGAATCCAGGGGCGTTTCAAAAGCAACAAATTCAATCCTGAAATCAAAACGGCCAAGTTCCGGAATCCATTTCAATAAGTTCTGGATATCAAAAGGCAACAGCACTCCATTTCCTGAATCCACCATTCCCACAGTCCCTCCGGTGTATATGATTAAAACCGATTTGCTCATAATTTAATATTTAAATACTTCCATTGCATTGGCGGTGGTGATAGTGGCTACTTCATCCAAAGTAATACCATAAATCTCCGCCAGCCTGATGGCTACCAATTTAACGTACGACGATTCATTTCGTTGTCCGCGATGCGGAACCGGTGTCAGATAAGGAGCATCGGTTTCCAGCACCAGATTTTTTATATCTATTTCTTTCACGATTTTATCGAGCCCGCTGTTCTTGAAAGTCAGCACGCCACCAATACCCAGCTTAAAGCCATATTCCAGCGCTTTCACGGCATCTTCGGCATTTCCCGAAAAACAATGGAAAATTCCTTTGAGGCCAGGTTTGGCTTCCTGATCCATGATCTCAAAAATTTCTTTCAGTGAATCACGGGCATGAATAACGATAGGTAAATCGAGTTCCAGCGCCCAGCGTATCTGGCGACGAAAGGCCTCCTGCTGCTGCGGAAAAAAAGTCTTGTCCCAATACAAATCAATGCCGATTTCTCCCACTGCGACGTATTTCCCATTGCGCAACTCCTTTTCAATCACCATCAGCGGCTCCTCAAAATCCTCTTTCACATAGCATGGATGCAGGCCCATCATCGGAATAAAAAGCTCACGGTCATTTTCCACCAGCGCCTTCATCTCAGCAATCGATGGCACATCTATGTTGGGAAGATATATTTTAGAAACACCATTTTCCCTGGCGCGGGCCATAACGCCAGCAAGATCAGCTTTAAAATCTTCCTGGTAAATATGTGCATGCGTATCAATAAGGTTCATAAATCAAATTTAGGTTTTATCTTTAAGTCGTGAAGAAATTCCTCATCATAAGATTCAGCTCCATAGGCGACATTGTGCTGACAACCCCTGTGCTGCGCTGCCTGAAAAAGAAATTTCCTGGATGTGAAATTCACTATCTCACCAAGGTCGCTTTTGCTCCTATAGTGAAAGAGAATCCATACATCAATAAGGTTTACAGCATTGAAAAATCACCAAAAGAAGTGATGAGTGAATTGAAAAAGGAGAATTACTCGCACATCATCGACCTGCACAAAAACCTGCGCTCAAAAAAAGTGGTTTTTGCGCTCAATGCCAAAACTTCTTCTTTCCCAAAGCTAAATGCCGAAAAATTCCTGATGGTGAAGTTCAAAATGGACATATTACCAAAGATTCATATTGTGGACCGATATTTCAAAGCCGTTGAAGATCTTGGCGTGAAAAACGATAAAGAAGGTTTGGATTATTTCATTCCCGAAAATGTTGTTTTGCCTCAGCGCATCCCTCCCGCATATAATGTGTTGGTAGTAGGTGCCGCCCATCCTACCAAGGCTTTAACAGAAGAGCAACTCATTAAAATTGCAAAAGAAAGTACCTTACCAGTTGTTCTTCTGGGCGGAAAAAAAGAAGCCGCATTAGGTGAAAAAATCGCGGAAATCTGTGGTGCCAATGTGATTAACCATTGCGACAAAGGCAATCTGCATCAATCGGCGCTTATTATCAAGCATGCAACAATAGTAATCACTCCCGACACAGGAATGATGCATGTTGCATCGGCTTTCAAAAAGAAAATCATTAGTATCTGGGGCAATACCATTCCCGAATTTGGCATGTATCCTTACCTGCCTCAAAATCCGGAATTATACAAAATATTTGAAGTGAAGGAGCTCAATTGCCGTCCTTGCTCAAAGATCGGCCACAGGGAATGCCCGAAAGGACATTTTAAATGCATTAAAGAGATCGATTACGAAGGTGTGATTAGCGAAATGAATGCTCACTCTCAAAACCCACTCTCAAGCTGATTTCTACCCTACATTCAGCTTAAAACCTCTACCATGCACATTCACAATCTCAATGGTAGGATCATCTTTCAGGTATTTTCGCAGTTTAGTGATATACACATCCATGCTTCGGGCGTTGAAATAACTATCATCCTTCCAAATGTGGTTGAGAGCAATGCCTCGCTCTAAAACCGCATTGATATTATCGCACAGCATTTTCAGCAATTCAGATTCCTTGCTGGTGAGCTTGTGGTCACCAGTCGGACCTTTCAGCAACTGATGATCATAATCGAAATGATATTTACCGATATCGAAATGTTTTTTCTCGGTGCTTTGTACCCCGCCAGCTGTTCTGCGCAACACCGCCTGGATACGGGCAGAAAGCTCCTCCATAGTAAAGGGCTTGGTAATATAATCATCGGCGCCCGAACGGAACCCTTCCAGTTTATCTTCCTTCAGGGAACGAGCTGTGAGGAAAATTATGGGCACTTGCTTATCGGTATTGCGGATTTCCTTGGCCAGTGTAAAGCCATCCTTGATAGGCATCATGATATCGAGCACACACATATCGTATTTATTCTGCAAAAACGACTTGATCCCTTTGTCCCCGTCGGTTTCCAGAGTGGTATCATAGCCTTTGGCCAGCAAATAATCCTTGAGTAGGTTTCCTAAGTTTTTATCGTCTTCGACCAATAATATTTTAATTTTTTCAGTGCTCATAGTTTTCTTTTTTAGGGATGAATATACTGAATGTTGTTCCTTGGTTTAACTGACTTTTCACTTGAATTTCCCCACCATGCTTGTTCACAATTGCCTTCACATAGCTCAACCCCAACCCGAAGCCCTTCACATCGTGCAGGTTGCCTGTAGGCACACGATAGAGCTTTTCAAATATTTTTTTCTGATCCTCCTTACTTATGCCAATACCATT
Organism: Flavobacteriales bacterium; assembly: GCA_046074525.1. Classification (GTDB taxonomy): domain Bacteria; phylum Bacteroidota; class Bacteroidia; order Flavobacteriales_C; genus JAHEZL01. The sequence continues at coordinate 147,584 of JBJTOK010000059.1, read as the reverse complement.
ATCACTCACATAAATTGCCATGCCACCTTCCACATCGCGGGTGCTGATTTGTATATCGGGTTTCTCTCTGCAGTACTTCACGGCATTGTCGATAAGATTGTACAGTACATTGGTAAAATGCACCCTATCCACCTCCAGTAAAGGATCTGTCGCAGCAAACTCAGTGTGTATGTGGCCTTCCTTGGCATCCAGCTGCACGTGACTTCTGTCTACCACTTCTTGGATAAGCAGATGAATATCCATTTCAATCTTATTGAGTTTTAAGTCGGGACGGTCCCAAACTGCCGATTGCAATACGTTTTCTACCAGCACACTCAAGCGTTTGTTCTCTTCATTTATCACCTCCACATAATGGTCAAGGCGCTCGGCATTTTTTGGAATGTCTTTGTCCTTCAGCACTTCGCAGGCCAATGAAATTGTAGAAATCGGCGTTTTCAGTTCGTGCGTCATATTATTGATGAAATCGTTTTTCACGATAGCCAGTTTTTTCTGCTTGAAGATGATGTTGAGACTGTACCAGAATACAAAGATGATGGCCGCAATAAAAAGGGCAGAGATCACCATCACACCGCTCATCGATTTCAACAGAAAGCCTTTTTCACGAGGGAAGTAAACACTGAGATAACTTGGATACATGGAAAATTCACCTGGAAACATCTTGATCAGGTAAGGCGATTCGTAAAGTTTATTGTCGATGGATTGTCTTTCTTTCAGCAAAACACCATGCGCCTTGGAAATTACACCATAATGGAATTCCGTATTGATACCTTCATGCAGAAATTGTTCTTCGAGCAATAGTTTAATGATCTCCGGATCAATACGTTCCTCTACCTTAAGTTTCTGCATGTTGATGAGATCATTAATAATATCGGTCACCATGTTTGATTTCTTGGTGAACTGATCAATCACTGCTTCCACACTTCCGGGTTTCAGTGACGCCGTGCTTTTATCCTGAAGGCAGCGCGCCACCATTTGCGAGCGACTTCTCTTAATGATAGTGCCATCGTGCGTCACATATTCGGAAATATCGCCTTTGATATTTTTGGAAAGCGGAACATCGAAACAACAAGTATCAGTAGAACCAGTAGCATCAATGATAAGCGCCGACATATCACCAACACTCACACCACTTAAACGGTGATTTTTAATGTAATTGGCTGCTTCAATCTTTTCGGCTTTGTAAACTACGCTGGAAAGGGCGCGACCGACATTTTCCTTGAACTGCTGCTCCTTGATGCCCATTGCATTATGAACCCAGTAAATCTGAATGGCTGTAAGCCCCACAAGGGCAATGGCCATCACCAGCACAAGAGTTTTAATGTATTGCTGTTTCAAAATTGATGAAGTTGAGCGATAAAAATACTCTAAAGAAACAGCAGTGAAAAGAGCTTAACAAAAATTAGGAAGGAAAAATCTCAGTTAAGATACTCCACAGAAACAATGTCTTCCTTCCTGAAAATATGTTTCAGTTTTTTGATGCCTTCCAGCAACACAGCCGGATTGGACTGATTAAGCTTTCTCATTTCGCTGGAGTCGGCAAAATAATAATCCATTTTATGCTTCCTATTGTTATAGATAGCCCAGATCACGCCAAACATTTTCATCCCATTACTGAACTCAATCCGCGGGTAACTGTATTTGTAGTTTAGATTGAAATCTTCCATAAAAAGTGCATTTAAAGTGACTACTTAATGTGATAACAATTACTATGCTATAAATACGTACCTATATGGCCCCTGTTGCCCTGAAAACAGAGGATTTTACTAACAAAATAAGGAAGTCGGTTGATAACTCCACACGAATGCCATCGCGGAAATCATACTCAATTTCCGCAATGACTTACTACCAGCAATAAAGATTACTTTTCGAGAATGCTTTTAATATCGGGTCGGAAATAATTCGGGCCTTTCAGCACCTTACCATCTTCGCGGTAAATAGGCTTACCGTCGGCGCCGAGTTTCGACATGTTACTGCGCTGAATTTCATTGAATACTTCTTCGATCTTGTATTGCAGGCCATGCTTTAAAAGAGTACCAAATAAAATGTACAACTGATCGCCAAGCGCATCGGCCACTTCAACAAGATCACCTTTGTTGGCAGCTTCCAGATATTCTTCATTTTCCTCTCTCAGCAAAGTGTAGCGCAACAATATTTCATCTTTCGACAAGGCATTGGTAGGCACTTCATTGTTTGCAATATTAAAAGCTTCGTGAAAGGTTTTTACCTGGTTAATATGATCAAGTAGCGACATAAAGAATTCTATTTTAATGTGATATCTCTCAATACAGCAGGAACATCTTTCAGATCAAAGAAAAATCCTTGTGCAAAGCCGGCATCCCAAATTTCGATTTCAGGAAGCAATTCAACATGAACAACTTCTTCATTGTCTTCAGTTTCACGCTCCAGGCAATCAATCAGTGATTTGGAAACCACTATTTCCTCCTTGAATTTCTGTCCGTCTACAGTAATAATGGTACAGTTGGGAATATCGAAATCTTCAGCGTTGCCATCGGCATCATAAAGGGATAATTTATACACTGCTTCATCACGTGTAGTAATGGAATTCACTTCTTCTGAAGGATCAGAAGAAAAAACATGTTCACCGGAATTGATGAGGATTTTTGCTTTCATTTATATATACCTGTTTTTTAATGGTCAAATGAGCTATTCATCTGGAAAATGAATATTTCATCGCTTTTCATTTTTTTCAAAGATAAGCTAATCGGCAAAAAAAACGGCAATAACCTAAGTTATCGCCGTTTTCAAAAAATGATTTTCTTTTTATTGCTTATTGATTACAGTAATATAGCCTGTTTGCTCATAGTTGGCTTTTGATGAATCGCTGTATCGAACAATGTAATAGTATGTTCCCGTAGATACTGCAACTCCCTGGTAAGTACCATCCCAGCGCGGGATGATGTCTTTTGACTGGAACATCTTGATGCCCCATCTGTCATAAACCACAAAATCTACCCAAACAATATTATCAATGATGCCTTTGTAATTGCCATTGTCGATAGGTTGATAATCATTAATGCAAGGCAGGAAAACATCATTGTCGCCATCAGCATTAGGGGTAATCACATCAGGGAAGCAAAGCGGTGTAGGCACGCAGAATTCTCCTACAAATACTGTATCCGCATCGGCGCAGTTGAACTGATTGGTAACACTCACCCATACCGAACCAATGGCCTGGGTGAAGGCTGTGGTATCACTGGAACCTGTCGACCACAATACTGATGAATAAATATCAGGTACAAAGCCCACCCATTGTTCTTTCCCTGTGAAACAAACCGTTGTGTCATTACCCAGAGTCACTTCTGTTACCGGATTTACGGTGAGTTGTACCGTATCACTGCCCATACAGCCCCGACCGTCCATTACGCTTACACCGTAAGAACCAGACTGATTAACTGTTTTGGTGGCTGTACCATTAACGCCATCCCAGGTATACACCACCGGTGCGGTAAACGGTCCATACTGTGCAGCATTCAAGGTCAGCGATTCATAAGAACAAATCTGTTTGTCTCCACCGAAATCAACATGCAAAGTATCTCCTAAAGCTATATTGGCAGAAGCTGTGTTGAAGCAACCATTGGCATCTTCAACTCTTACTGTTACTACAGTACCTGGCTGATTGTAAGACAATGTAGGCGTATTCAATAAAGGATTTGAATTCCATTCATAGGAAATCCATCCAGCAGGTGAAGTAGAAAGAGTAATGGCTCCTCCCGGACAAACTGAAGTATCACCCAGTGCAACTATTGGCAGATTATTTACAGTAAGTGTTGCAGTGTCAATAGCCTTACAGCCATTGCCGTCGGTTACCTCAACAATATAATCACCTGCAGTAGTCCCTGTAGTAGTTTGTAATGTTCCTGAACCGTTAGCGCTCCATACATAAGAAGCATACACTCCTGCATCAAAAACAGCGGCAGGATCTCCTACACAAATTGTTGCATCAGCTACCGATGGAGTTGGTAAAGGATTTACAGTGATGGTCGCTTCTGCTGAATTGGAAGAATTACAAACACCTGATTTTACAACAGCCCTGTAATGAGTTGTGCTGGTAAGATTAGAGTATGGGTAAGGATTAGTTGTTGATCCGGCCGAGCTCCATGAAATTCCATCGGGAGAAGTCTCCCAATCCTGAATAGTTCCTGTATGTCCTACAAGCGTAAGGTTGGCACCATTTGAGCCCGAACAAACCGCAGCATCCGAATTGACTGTCCCACCCACCGAAACCGGGTCAACAGTAATAATAGCTTCAGCAGAATTCTCAGAAACACAAACACCTGATTTCACAACTGCTCTGTAATGAGTTGTGCTGACGATATTGGAATAAGTGTAAGGATTTGCAGACAATCCGGTAGAGGTCCATGAAATGCCATCAGGAGAAGTTTCCCAATCGGTGATAGTTCCTGTTTGTCCCGTAAGAGTAAGGTTAGCACCATTTGAGCCCGAACAAACCGTATCATTTGCATTGACTGTTCCACCTATAGTAACGGGATTTACAGTAATGATAGCAGCAATAGAATTAGCAGTAGCACATGCTCCTGATTTTACCACCGCTCTGTAGTGAGTGGTACTGGTAATATTTGAGTATGCATAAGGATTTGAGGTGGAACCTGTGGAAGTCCATATGTTTCCATCAGGAGAAGTTTCCCAATCGGCAATAGTTCCTGTATGCCCTGCCAGAGTGAGATTAGCGCCATTTGATCCGGAACAAACCGTTGCGTCACTGGTCACCGCTCCTCCTACAGGCGTCGGATCAACCGTGATGGTAACAACAGCAGAAGTAGCACTAGCACAGGTTCCCGATTGTACAATGGCTATGTAATAAGTAGTTACAACAAGATTATTATAAGTCTGTGATGTAGTAGTATTCACAATCGGAGTGGAAGTACCAAAATTATCGGTGGAGCTTTCCCAGCCTACTACAGTTCCGGTATGCCCCGAAAGAGTAAGGGTGCCCGAATTATTACCGGTACACACCGAAGCATCAGAGCTTATGGTTCCTCCCGCTGAAGGCGGGTAAATAGTAAAAGTTCTTTCTGAAAAAGCGGGACAACCCCCACCTACTACATTCAAAGTATGACGCACAGTATAAGTTCCTCCGGAGGTATTATTGAGAATAAAAGTATGACCATCTCCTGCAACTGTAGCGGCATAGAGTGATGGACCATTGACAATTGACCAGGTACCTGCAGCTGAAGTTCCCTTATAAAGATCTAAATCAAAGGTACCAGCTCCAGTACAGATGTTTGGAATGGATGCCGCAAGTGTAGTATCACCGCAAGGTGCACAGGTAGTAACGGTAATCGTTACCGTTCCTGTTACTGTAGCACAAGCTGCATTGTAAGTATAAGTAATGACATATGGTCCGGCAGCAAGACCTGTAGGGTCAAAAATACCAGTAGCAGCATTGGTGATTCCTGTACCACTCCACCCCGTAGGATTACCAACAGGATCTTCGGCATTGGTACCTGCACATAACCAATTGGCACTCAAATTCAGATTAGAACCACTGGTATTGCAAATCGGTCCGGCGGCAGGAATGCTGATATAATCCTGCGGAGCGATATACATAGAAGGCAACCCCTTTGAAGTTTCTGTTCCCACAATATTGTTTACTGTGAAAGCACCACCACCACCAACATTCAGGTTTCCATCAATTTGTCGCAGCGGCAAACCAGTATCGCCACTGGCCTGGTAAAGCTTTCCATCAGGACCTATTTCCAGCGCTGCATGCGTGCTGGCAGCAGGTATCGTAAGGAAAGTTTGCGTGAGCAGAATGGTAGCAGCCACTCCTGAACTCAAATCGTAATATCCCACCTGGCCGGTAGCTGTGGAATAATAAAGCTTCGAATTGTCGGGAGAAAAAGTCAAATCATAAGGCAATTCATTGGCCAGTAATGAAGAGATATGCAGTGGGTTAGTGATGGCACCTGTGGCATTATCGAAATCATACACAGAAACTTCTTTGTCACTCTCCCCACCCGTAGAGTTGGGGTGTACCTGCGCAAAGCGCTTGCTGTCCCATGAAAAGGCTACACCACCGCGCTCCTCATTGGAGTTATTGATCATTGGTGCAACAGCAGAAACAACAGGTGTTGTATTGAGTCCGGTGCAGGTGAGCAGATAAGTATTAAAATTGTTTGTTCCTGATTCGTAACTGGTAATCCAAACATCAACACCATTTGCGTGGCGCGTAGCTGCAACACCTTCCATGGTTCTGTAGGTACCCAAACGGGTTGGCCCTGTAAGAAGATTACCATTCTGATCAAAAGAATAATAATTGAATCCAACTGTTGCACCCTGGTTGGCATCATCAGTAGTAAAGACATAATAAATAGTTGGATTCAAAGGATGGCGAACGATGACTACCCCCTGACAGGCACTACCATTATTACCGGTCATCCCTCCCTCATTACCGGTTAGAAGTCCCGAATATTTTAAGGTTCCTGCAGCATCCCATAATCTTCTTCCGTTGGAGAACATAACCAGATTTCCGTTGTCGTCGCTTGCAGTTGCCGTTCCTTCATATGTAGTTACTGCATTGGTACCTACTGCACCTTGGGTAGTAATAGCAGGAGCTATTGCTCCAGGCCAGGCAGGCACCCACTTGTAGGTTTGACCGGTCCAACCGTTCCCCGATGCAAAAAACCAGTTGTTGTGCCCCGGCCATGTCCATGGCTCATTGGCCGACACCGGTGCGCAGGTTTGCGCGTTGGCGTTGAGTGCCATCATTAAAAGTGCCCCGAGAAATTGTAGTTGAACGAATTTTAAATTGTTCATAGCAGTAGTAGTATTTATTTTGATCCCTCCCCGATCTGTTGTGGTTCAACTACGTGGGAATCAACTGCTATAATCCAATACCAGCCGACTGGCCGGAAATGACGTTAGTTTTCAGTAGATCGTTGTCCGCGTAGTAGATAACAACAACTGCTCTAATGTACAATACATTTTCAAAAAGTAAAAATTAATTTTCGGTTTGTCTTTGATTTTCATGGATTTGTCGGAATAAATACACAATTCAACCTGCTAAAAAACAGAAAAGGCAATTTTATTCTGCTTAGCGCTTTGTCCACGACTTAAAAATTCTGTTGACAGGCATCTCACTGTTATTTTGAAAATTGCCATACCATAAAATTGCCGCCAGAGCTGCCAATGCCGTTACCAGATTTTTAATGCTGCGCGAAATGCTTTGCGAACTCCACAAAGCATAAAAACCCAGCGGGAAGCAGACCAGCAATAACAGTAATATCAACCATTTCCTTTCGTACCAAACCATGGCAAAAGATTAAAAAAGAAAAAGCAACATGAAAAATCATGCCGCTTCTCCAAAAAGTTAGCGGAGGCTTATTCTTTCACGAATTTCTGGATTGTCTGAGCATCAGAATTTACCAGAAAATAGAGTCCGGGAGCATAGGATGAAATATCCAATGCCGCGCTGCCATTCAATGATATTGTATCGATTGTGCGCCCCATATAATCCACAACGGACAATTGATCCTGCATATTGGAATTAATTACCAGTTGGTTGCTGGCGGGATTGGGATACACATTCAGAATGAGTGGTACTTTTATTTTTGCAGTACTCGTGGTAATGTTGTTTTCCACTTTATTGATGTAAGCAACAGCGCCTGTAAATCCGGAGTTATAATAAGTACAATACTCGCTGGACACATAGTTCCCGATATTGTCGTTGAAATTACTGCAGGATGATTCAGGCCCCCCGGCCAATCCCCCTTTCAGCTCGTGTTTAAAAGATACGGAAGTAGGATTTGATTCTGATTGAGTGTATTTGTCCCATGGATCTTCATTAGACTTGTAGCCAAAGGCCGCAGCATGATGAGGGTATTTCGGATAGCCGCCACTCATTTTATCATAACCAATGAGGAAGGAAAAATTTGCAGGGATGTTGCCGTTTGCAGCATGACTTCCCAGAATATAATCCACATTCTTTTTAGCGAAAGTGTACGCAGTGGCATCACCAGAATACAAATGGTAGAGGGAAGCTAAAAAAGCGGCGCAACCAGCTTCACGCAAGCTTCCCCAACCAGTTAAATGAATATATCCGCAAGAAGCAACACTATATCCATTGACCTTACTTTTTACTTTATTCAGATATGTAGTGGCTGTAGAAGGATTGCTTGTTTTATGGATTCTGTATAATTCAAGGTTAGCAAGGTGTGCTACATTGGAATAATCGAAAGTACCACTATTGTCCATATTTGATCCTGATGCATGACTTATTGCATCTGTTAAATAAGAGCTAATGCCGGTAGCGCGATAAAGAACAGCAGCAGCAAAAGCCAACTCATCTTTGTATTTGGTTCCTGACAGAAAAGAATAGGCCAGATTATCATAATCGGCCGTACTACCTGGTGATACCATGGCTACCGAGTAATATTGAATTGCAGCATTTTTACAACTTGTAGCATACGCTGCATCGTAAGGAGCATAAACTATCGACATTAGCGCCAATGCAGCTGCAGCATCACCAAGAGCATTAGAATGACCGCTTGTGGTACTTCTGCACGGTCGGATCTTAGATCCACTGTACAATTTTTCCTCCGAATTGGTCACCGGTTCGCTAAAACTGTTATGGTCTTCACCATGGCTGGCCATTCCACCTACCTGATAATAAATAGTCCCGCCATCAACACATTTAATGAGATAATCGGTTTCCACCTTTACTTCATCCAGTATATCAGGAATTCCATTGGCCGGAGGAGCCGAATTCGCTTGCGTGTAATCATCGGCATAGGCCTCCGGAAAATTATCGAAACCATACAAATACATAAGGGCGGCATAAGGCGCCGTATGATGGAATTTAATATAATCACCGCAGTCATGCCATCCTCCAGTTAAATCCTTCCCTACTGCACTTCCATCAGTGGTATGGCAGGCACCATGCAACCATGATTGGGTTGTACCACAGCGCTGGCCACCTAAAAAGTACGTTGATAAGTGCTGTGCAAATGCATAATCATGTGTTTGTGCCTCGAGAGAGCCAAAAAAGAGCCCGATCATCCCCGAAGTCAATAGTAGTTTTTTCATAGTTGTTTTAAGTCTTGTGGTTTTGCTCCCTCCAAGATATCTCTACATTGAAAAAAGCACTTCACATATTTCTGATATGACTTTACATTTTTTCAATCAATTTATTATCAACGACTTAAAATTAAAATTTTACGCTTAACCCACAACTTTATCTTTTTCAGAAATCTCTTTTCATTTTAATTTCTTGAGACAAAACCGGACTGCAGTGCGGAAAATAAATTTTTCGGGAAATTTTGGATTTACTACCTTAAACAACCCTAAACATGAAAAGACTATTTTACATTGGTGTGCTCTTAGTCCTGAGCATTTCTTCCCGCGCCCAGCTGGGTCTCGGCCCTGATATTTCTTTTTGCGCCGGCGATAGTGCTACCCTTACGGCTAATGGTACTTACAGCAAATATACCTGGAGCAATGGCGCAACGGGAGCTTCCATCAAAGTAAAAAACAGCGGGACTTATATCGTAACAGCCTATTCTACCGGAACATCTTCTAATCTTGTAGTAAATGGTGATTTCGAAGCGGGAAATACAGGTTTCACGTCAGCTTATACTTATGACCCTGTTACAGGTCAGCAAATCGGTGAAGGAAAATATAGCATTGACAATAATCCAAAGGATGCAAACTGGGATTTCCAGGAATGCACTGATCATACTTCCGGAAGCGGAAACATGTTAGTGGCCAATGGCACCAAGACTTTGAACCAAAAACTGTGGTGCCAGACTGTTGCTGTGGATCCCAATACCAACTACGATTTTTCTACTTCTGTCGGCTCGGCGACAAAAGATTTCCCAGCTATCATGCAGTTCAGCATCAATAATATTGCTATCGGCTCCACCTTTAATGCCAGCGCCACACCCTGCACTTGGAATACTTTTAACCAAGCCTGGAACTCAGGAGTAAATACATCAGCTCAGATATGCATCATCAATAAAAACGTTTCAAGTAAAGGAAATGACTTTATTTTGGACGATATCGTGTTTACCAAAACCGATACTGTGAAAGTATATGACACTATTATCGTGACTGTAAATCCTAAGCCAGTGGTCGATCTCGGTACCGACAAAAGCATTTGCGCTGGAGCTTCAACTACGCTGGATGCTGGCACCGGCTATAGTGTTTACAACTGGAGCAATGGAGATAATAACTCCTCTATTTCTGTTTCTGCGGCCGGGACTTATAGTGTTGATGTGACCGATAATAAAGGCTGTAAGGCCAGCGATGCAATTAGCGTAACTTCCTCGAGTCAGCTTAGCTTTTCTGTAGGCAAAGATACTACCGTTTGTGGCGGAACAGCCTCTTTAACCCTTAATGCCGGTGCCGGTTATAGCACTTATTCATGGAGTGGCGGAGGCAACAGCGCGACAAAAACTGTAAGCAGTTCGGGACAATATATTGTGAATGCCACAAGCAGCGGTGGCTGCAGCGGTGCCGATACTATCAATGTCACTTTTAATCCTGCTATCAATTTGTCCTTTCCTAATGATTCCGAAAGTATCTGCAATGGAGGAAGTACTGTGCTTAATCCCGCAGTTAGCGGAGGAGCCGGTGGTTTCACTTATGCCTGGAGTGGTGCCGGGAGTGGAAATGGCACTAGCTACACCGCAGCTTCCGTTGGAAATTACATCCTCACCGTAACCGATAGTAAAGGCTGTATAGCCAATGGAAATGTTAACGTGACAAGCGCTGGATCAATTAGTTTATCTCTTGGTAATGACACAACACTTTGTGGCGGAGCAGCAGGATTAACGTTGGATGCAGGCAGTGGCTTCACGACATATGCATGGAGCGGAGGTGGAAATTCACAAACAAAAATTGTAAGTACTTCAGGACAATATATAGTGACTGTAAGCAGCAGCAGTTGTAGCAAGGCCGACACCATCAATGTTAATTTCAATCCTGCTATCACTGTAACTTTCCCAGCTGGCGCGAACAGTGTTTGCAATGGCAACAGCGTTGTGCTCACTCCAACAGTAAGCGGTGGAAGTGGCGGATTTACTTATGCATGGAGCGGTGCTGCATCAGGAAGCAATGCAAGTTTTACGGCAATGCAGGCAGGCACTTACTCACTCACCGCTACTGACCGCAAAGGCTGTAAGGCATCGGCAACTAAAACATTGTCACAGCAATCGCTCAGTGTGAGTCTGCTCGGCGGAAAAGACAGCGCATCTTTCTGTAGCGGATCTTCCATCACTCTTGATCCCGGAACACATTCCGGATATACTTATCTGTGGAGCAATAAGGCCACCACGCAAAGCATCAAGGTAAACAAGGGCGGTACTTATTACCTCATCGCAAGCAGTGGAAATTGCAATGGCACCGATACCGTCACTATTGAAGAGATAACAGTTCCTAAAAATCCCCTGGCCGACCAGTCTATTTTCTTCTGTTTCAAGGAAAGGGATTTCCTGCCATTGTCAGCGGGAATAAGCGACACCAACTATACAATAGAATGGAACACAGGGGAAACCACTAACGATATCGATGCAAGTAAAGAAGGACTTTACTCCCTAAAGATCTCCAGAAAGCAATGCGAAACCCAAGACCAGATACAAGTCATTGATTATTGTGAAACCACGGTATTTGTTCCCAATTGTTTCACACCTAACGGCGATCACCACAATGATGAGTTTAAGCCGGCAGGGAGGAATCTCGAAAACTTTGAGTTGCTTATTTTCAACCGCTGGGGCGAACTTATCTTTAGCAGCAATAATGCCGACGAAGGCTGGAATGGTTCTTATAAAGGTCAGCCAGTAGAAGAAGATGTTTATGTTTGGAAATTATCCTACTCTGTTGATCAGAAGAGTGGGCGCCCACTGCAGAAAGAGCAAATCGGCCATGTTGTTTTGTTTAAATAGTTTCCCGACTTCTTGAGGAATCAGGAACAAAGACTTACATTTGACCCTCGAATTTAATTATCTATTATATGAAAGATCCTAAAGCAAATAAATTACTTGACGATTTGATCAAAAGCACCGACAAGGGCTTTGATCCTGCAGCTGTTGCGGCTAAACTGACTGAAATCAGAAATTACGCTCTTGCAGAAGAGGATCCGCTGGCTACAAAATTACTCAGACTCTCCAGAGAATATATTGAGAGAAATGGCAATTTCGACCTCGAGTTTGAAGGTCCGGAAGAAGGCGAAAACAGATTTCACTACTTCATTGAATTGCTTAAGGGTTCAGACAACAAATACAACCGCGAAGAAATGGTTGACATCCGCATATTACTGACCAACCAATAATCAGAATACAGGACAAATAAAAAAGCCTCCGTCGATGACGGAGGCTTTTTTATTTTTATAAACTAACTAAATACTCAAAAGAAAAAGCTTGTTCTGCTCCAAATTTGATTTTTGTTTCAAAGTCACTAAAGGGGGGTATAGTATTAACTTTGATTACTACTAACTAACTTTTGTAAAAGAACTACGCAATTTTTACTACTACTATTTTTTGTAGCAGAACAAGCATATTCAAAGCTACGCCTGCAACTGCCCTTTCACAATTAAATGCATCGTACAAAACACCTCCGAAGCTGCATTTTTACAACTGACAGATTACGTATTAAAAACGTAATTAATTGAACTTAAATCATTTACAAAAAAACCAAGAATGGGTACTAACTTCGTGTGGAGCCCGAGCCAAGAGGCGGGCCAGCGCTGGAGGTGAGGCAAAAAGCGCGGCCGGAGGAACAGAGGCAACGCGTGTTTGCCGAGGCGCGGTGGAAGCATCCTGGCTCTTGGATTATTTTCTTTCAAGAGAAGAAAGTAAGTCTTTGCTTCTTTTGAAAAGAAGAATAATCGAAGCTGAAAGCTTCAAGAAAAGATTCCGCCAAGTTACGCTTCGTTAAACTTAGCGGAGCACGCGTTAACCCATCTCCCTCCCAACGCACCAGCTAACACACCCCTCTCCTCTGAGAGGGAAACGCGACGCAAAAGGATTGCTTCGAGTTTTCCGGTACAAAAACTTCTCGCAATGACGAACGCGGGATAAAACAAAAAAAGCCGCTCTTCTCAGAGCGGCTCTTCACTTACTTCATTGTAGATTGATTTTTTATTTTCAAAGTCACTAAAGGGGGGTATAGTATTAACTTTGACTACTACTAACTAACTTTTGTAAAAGAACTACGCAATTTTTACTACTACTATTTTCTACAACGAAGCAGCATACTCAAATTTACATTACCAAGGCTCGAAGGGCAATTTACAAGGCCGTACAAAGCACCTCCAACAGCACTTTTACACACTGACAGATCACGCATAAAATAATTAACTAATTGATTTTTATTCTGTTACAATGAAGTGGATGGAAAAGAAAAAGCCATTCTGACGCCCCAGAATGGCTTTTTTATATTGTGTTTCTTGTGTTAGTAGGAAAAACTTGCTCTGTTGAAGATTGAAAAATTTCAAAGTCACTATAGGGGGTATAATTTAACTTTGATACTACTAACTAACTTGTAAAGAACTACGCAATTTTTACACTACTACTATTATATCTTTCAACAAAGCAAGTATGGATCAAATATACAAAAAATAGAAGGGTTGTCAAGCTTTTTCGACAATTATCTTTAAAATTCACGAAAAAAAAGGCTGTGTTCTGGCAGGCAAAATAAGGCGTATATTTTACACTGACATTTAACGTATTAAACTTATTTATTATTGATATTCAAATACTTACAAATAATCAATAAATCACACTCACATGTCCCATCCTTTCTTTTGCAAGATTTTTCCCGTTCGGTAAATTTATTTCGTATTTCACCTTCCATACATATACATCCTGCTGCACTTCTTTGCCCTGATATTTACCATCCCAGCCTTCGCCCAAATCTTTTCCTGAATAAATCAGTTCGCCCCAGCGATTGAAAATCATTATTTCGAAATTCTCTATGTGCTCGGCGCTTACATAAAAAACTTCGTTATGATTGTCGCCATTAGGGGTGAAAGAATTCGGTACAAAGAAAGAAGAGTTGCAGTAGTCCACTATAGTTATTTCATCACTCACCGCACACTTGCCCAGATTTATCAATACCGAGTAAGTCCCTGGTCGGGTGATTTGTATATCCCTTGTTGTTTCGTCTGTATTCCATACATAAGTATAGTTCGCCCCATCCTTCATATCGGCAGAAAGTACAATGGGTGCTTCATCATCGAAACAATAGCTGGAATGAATAGCATTCATCGTATCGCTCAGCATATTCTGGGGCATGGTAACGGTTTGCAGGTAGATTTTATCGGTATCCGAACAACTGCCATTGCTCACCATAACTTCATAGAAACCACTCTCACTTACTTCCATCGTCTGATTGCCAATTGTATTGTTCCACAAATAGCTGATTCCCGCACCCGAATTGCCCGCATCAAGAGTTAATGTTTCTCCTTCGCAAATCGTAGTACTGTCGGCACCCTCCAGCAAATCCACCACAGGCTGCGAACGAAAATCCACTACAGCTGTATCGCCACCCTTGCAGTTATTGGCATCAGTTACCACTACAAAGTAGGTTCCTGACTGGGTCACATCGATTGAATTCTGACTGGAATTATTGTTCCAGAGGTAAGTCCAGCCCGGATTCACAAAAGCACTCAAAACCACAGGATTTCCGGCACAGGTATCTACATCTTTACCAATGTTAACAGAAGGATTGGAAAGAGATACGACTGAAATCGTATCTCTTGCTTTGCACACGTTAGCATCGCTCACCAATACATGATAGGTATTGGCACCTTTAATTATCATTCGTGTATTTTCACCTGTCGACCATTTGTAGGAAATAAAACCGGCACCGGCATCAAGTGTAGCGCTTGCACCTGGACAAATATTTTTATCGCTACCCAGGCTCACCTTTACAGCAGGGTGCAAACTCAAGGTCATGGAATCACTGCCCTTACAGCCATTACCATCATCCACCACCACTCCGTAAATTCCGGCCGCCGTTGCATTAATAGATGCTGCTGTAGAACCCGTATTCCATGATATAGAATAATTCAGCGCATCATAGCCCGAATTCAAAGCAAACGTATCGCCCGGACAAATGGTTTTGTTACTGAGATGCACCGTCAGACTGGTATTCACCTTAATATAAATACTGTCGTTGTCCTTACAACCCTTGCTATCTGTAGTAGTTATCTTATACAAGCCTGCAGCATTAGCGTTATAAGTATTTCCATTGCCACTTGCCCATCCGCTCCAGCTGTGCGTCAGCGCACCTGTTCCACCACTGAAAGTTGGAGAAAGCACCACACTTTTCCCCGGACAAATAGCGAGCGTATCATTAGCGAGATCAACGTTTACAACCGGTAGCAAAGTAACATTGAGTGTATCACTCGCCTTGCAACCCATCTGGTTGTTGACGTTTACAATGTATTGTCCGGCCGTAGTCACCGTCTTCGTTTGCGCAGAACTTCCACCCCACCAGCTGTAGGTTTTATAACCGGCACCGACATCCAGCGTAACGCTTCCACCCTGACAAATAGCAGTATCACTACCCAAATTCACTTTAGCCTCTACCACAGTAATCACAGCCGAACCCGATCCAGCAGTATCACAGCCTGTATGCCACACAGAATCGACCCTATAGGTTCCGGTGTTTTTAGCGAAAAAAGAATAGCTATTCGAATTGATGTTGGAAACCGTCCAATTTGTAGCACCATTGCTCAGCTTGATTTTAAAAGGTTTTGTCCCTGTTAACGCCACAGAAACCAAAGTGCTGTCGCCTTTGCAAATAGAATCGGATCCCGAAATCACCGCCTTCGGTTTCACACAAATAATGTTGCAATTAGAAGGAACGGTCACTACAGCCGAGCCCGTTCCCAGGGTATCACAATTCAGGTTCCACACCGAATCCACCTTATAAGTTCCTGTGTTTTTTGCAAAGAATGTATAGGTATTGGAATTGATATTGGAAACAGTCCATTTCGTAGCTCCATTGCTTAGCTTGATTTTAAAAGGTTTTGTACCCGTAAACGCTACAGAAATCAAAGTACTGTCGCCATTGCAAATAGAATCAGATCCGGAAATAACTGCCTTCGGTTTCACACATGTATTGTTGCAATTGAAAGGAACATACACTGTATCGGTTAAAGTACACTGCGGATTTGCGGTGTTAGTAGCTACTACGGTATAAGTAGTTGGTGTATTGGCCGCCACATTTGCCGGAGTACCTGTAAGCGCCCCTGGATTCCACAGATAGGTATAAGTTCCCGGAGTATAAGGACAGTTCACTACATAATCAAACACCTGGTAATTCTGGTATTGCTTGGCTGTTTTGATAGGTACATTCCAGGTTTGTACCTTCACTCCTGCCGGATTTTTGATGTACACTTCAATAGGTGCATTCTGCTCGTTATAAGAAGCAACACCAGTACAGGATCCCGATGACGGTTGAACTTCAATTTCAAACTTGATGTGCTCGCCACTGCACATTTTAAAAGTGGCTTTTTCAGGTGCCGGATAAGCATTCACAAGCACGTCTTTTCTCAAACGCATCGCCGCACCATTAGAGGGAGTAATGATCACAAAAACATCTCTTTCCCAGGCGGCATAAGGCGTATCGAAAAAAACTGTCCATTCGCATTCGCACTCATCCTGTTCCAGTTTCGTTTTCAAAACAGCATCACATTTCGTCATGCTTTGGATGGAAGCCGTGAGTTTTTCATTCATGGGCGTGGTGAATTTCACTTCTGCCGATAATTTGAACTTGCAGGTGGTTGTGGTATTGTCCTGAACAGTAATGTTGTACAAACCATCGGGAAGATTAGCAATTGTTGCTGCAGCCGTAGTCCCTGTTTGTGAACCACTGAATTCATCGCTCGCATAAGTGATGGTATAGTTGGTAGATCCCGTAATATTGAGATTGATTTTTCCGCCGTGCATGTTCTGACAGGGCGTATTGACGGTAGTGGCCGTTGCGACTATAGAACAGGCATTACAGTTTTGTACTACCAGGGTTTTCGGACAACACGCGGGAGCACAACCGCCTAAGGTAGGATTACATACATTGAGCGTGTAAACAAAATTGCCCAGTGCCGAAGGTGTTAAAACAATCTGCTTGGTGGTAATTCCCGTGGCAATACCATCCCTGAACCAGGCATAAGTGAGATTCGGTCCGTCGCCGCCATCAATCATTCCTTCCAGGATCACCGACTGACCTTTGCAAATGGTATCGCTTCCCGTAACATTTTCAATATGCGAGGCCGGAGCATAATCACCGATACACTGACGGTAGCCGTTGTTGTATGCAGGCAAACCATCGTTGTGTATCACCGACATCAGAGGAATTTCTTTAGGCAATCCGAGAATGATTTCATCAATCACCGGCCCGATTTGCTTGAAAGGCACAGGAGCACCTCCATTAATTGCATTGAAAGCCGCCTGAGCTCTTGAAGTGGTAGCTGCATTTTGAGCAGGAGTCAATTCACTGTAAAAAGGAAGAATTTCCCCTAAAAATTGAGTTACATCAGCCCAGGTAATGTTGGCATTGTAATAACCATAATCCACATGATTCTGAGCAGTAGCCGGTGTGGAAGTCACAATAGGATTGTTGTAATGGTAGTAAGTCGAAGTAGTATTTTGTTCCAGCGCATTCATGGTCCAGCCAATCACTTCAGGATAGCGGCTGGAAGTAGCCGTAAGATCCCAATTAGTAGAAGCAATAGCGGCCGCTCTTCCGCCGGCAGTATACAAATTAAACCCCTGACCGCCACCAGCTGTTCCCGAAACATTATCCTGCACAGCGGCAGCCCAGCTATTCCAGCCCGAAGCCATCAGTTTTTCGTAGGCATTGGGATCCTGCGTAGCCGTGATAATCGGCCATATATCGACGCCCCAGGCATAATCGATCAGATAATGGTTAAGGATATTGCGATAAGCCAATCCTAAACAAGCAGTAGAAAAATGCTCTTTTGAAATGTACTGCTGGTGTTCATTCGGCTTGAATCTCCATGGCCAGGTTTGGTTCAAATCGCCACACCAGGCATTGGCCTCCTCCATCTGGAAACAACCATCGTGCTGGGTGAGTCCTTCGGAACATTTGGCGTTAAAGGCCGGACTCAATGAATTCCATGGTGTACGGTTAGCGGGCCATTGTGCACCACAATCACAGGCCATTCCTGTTTCATGACCGGTAATGGCCATCCAGTAAGAAATTTTGGGATGATCTACCCTTTGTATGATATTCCTGTTGTAGTTCCAGGCCAGTGCGATACCCAGCGCCCAGGTCGGACGGTTAGTCGGAATGCTCAAATGCATCGGCCTCTCTTCGTTAAGTCCATCCACCCCACCCTGAGGCAAACGGATTTCGCCGTAAGGAGCAGCCGTTTTGATTAAGCAGCTTCTATCGAAAAAGGCATAAGAAGGATATTGTGGGCAGTCGAATAAAACAGGCCCCTGAGCTTTAGCATTAAGCGCCAGAAAAAGGAGGCCGATAATGGGGATAATTCTTTTCATAGTACTCAGTCGTAGTATTAGTGAATATACCACCTATAACCATTGAGATCTAGCTACAAAATCGCTTGTCAGGGTTTTGTCCGTATACGGAAGCCTTATTTGATAAGGTTTCCATGAAAATGTCTGGTTTTGGGGAGAGAGGAAAATCAGCGAGAGAATGAATGGGAGTCGTGAGTTATAACTGCCTCAAATACTCATTTACCGTGATTTCTTCCGGGATATTGAATTTCTCACGCAAACGGGATTTACGCTTATCGAGCGCATTGATGGAAATATTGAGCAAATTACAAATGTCTTTATTGCTCTTGCCCATTCGGATGTAAGTGCACATCAGCAAAACCGATTCCTTGATTTTAGGATCCATCTCTTTTATTTTCTCCAGGAAGTGGTTGTGCTCTGTATTGAAATGGATCTGGAACTCCTGCCATTTTTTTTCATCGTCTCCTTCAGAATTATTGAGGGAATTGATGAGGCCTTTGATCTCCACACGAACCGCACGTGGATCTTCCAATTTGCCCAGCAAATCATTGAGCTTATCACTCACACTTTCCATCAATTCGCGTTTCTGACTGTAATTCAGAGCCATGAAAGAGATTTCATTTTCCTTTTCCTGTAATTCCTTCTTGAGTAATTCCGCCTTGAATTCATCGCCTTGTACCTGCAATTCACGCTCTTTTTCCTCCGTCATTTTATCGGTTACTTTTTCCAGTCGGCGCTGAGAATAGCGATATGCCAGATAAGCAGCCCCAAGCAACAAAAGGAAGTAAATGATTTTAGCCAGCGTAGTGCGGTACCATGGAGGTAAAACAGTAAAAGCTACAGAAGCCTCATCCAGCGTGGTATAGCGGCAAACCACTTTCAATCGGAAAACATAATCCCCCTCCTGTAAATTGGAGAATTCCTTCACATGGGCGTTTTCCACCTTCATCCATACACCCTTTCCATCTTCTTCCAGCATTGCGTACCATTCCACATCGTAAAATCTTTCCAGCGGTGAATACGCAAAAGTGAAGCGTAGATTATTGTCGCTAAAAGGCAGCACGATGCTTTCACCGCTCATGTCCACCAAACTGTCGGAATACATATCCTGTATCTTCCGCATCGTGATTTTACCATAGTATTTCTTGGCCGATGCATTGTTTGCCAATACAAAACCTTCGGGGGTTCCGGCAATAAAATCCTGTTGCGAAAACTGATCGATCAGCTCGGAATTACCAATCAATTCCACTTTAATATTGTTAAGGATATGCGCAATATCAATCACAAAACCCTTGGCTGCTTTCCTCAAAACGATAGGCGTTTTCCCCTGTAGCGTGTAAATGAGCTGATCGTTGATCTTGCGGATACGCTCAAAAGGCAAACCGAGTGAATTGAGGTACTCATCCTTCACCAGTTTTCCGCTTTCTACCTTGTACAAACCGCCATGGGACGACACCAAAATCTGGCCGCCCACCTTGATGAGCTCAATGAAATAATCTTTCTGTTTTCCGAATTGCGCACAAAATTCTTCGGAAGTTAACACCTTGCTAAAATCCTCATCCACATGCAATTTGAAAAAACCCGACAAGCCACTGGCGACCCAGATGTTGCCATCCTGGTCGATTTCCAAATTCATCGCCGATAGCTTATATCCTTCAATCTTATGGGAAAAATTCCATTCAAAATCTATTACCTGGTAAACATCAATTCCCGAATAAGTACCCACCAAAAACAGGTCCTTTCTTCCCGGCACAGAATGCAGGCCCCAGGCACCGCGATTGCTTTCGGGGGAGATGACAGTAGCTGTAGCACCATTGATTTTATACACATCCGATCGGTTCCCACAAAACAAGTCTCCGTTTTGCAGATGGATATCATACACAAAAGCCTTTACGCCCGGTATCTTGATGAATTTTTTCTCGCCTTTGGCTCTCCAGTGCGGGGCAAAATAAAGTCCCTGCGATGTTCCGAGATACATGGTGTCGCCCACCAGCAAAGAGGACAATCCGGCACCATACACATTGGATGAAAGATCAATATTGGATACCGATGAACTTAGGTTCACGATGGAAATACCATTATCGGTAGCCAAACACAAATCACCCTGCTTGTTCTCGGCAGCATCGTAAATGTAGTTGGTGGTGAGTTTGCTGTTGCTTTGATCGAAATGGTGTTTCACATCAAACTGGTCATCGAGAATATACACCCCTCCCAGCTCTGTACAAATCACCTTCTGGTCTTTGCCGGCGATGATGCGTGTTATGACTTCCTTTGCTAAAAAATCTGTTTTCCCCAAACGCATCAAGTGCGCGCCATCAAAGGTATATATGCCATCGCTGGTGTACAAATAATAAAGCTTTGATGTAATTTTTTCTATGCCCCGCAGCTCCAGGTTTTTAATATCGGCATCGAACCAAACAAAATTATCATTCTCCAACGAGGCCAATCCCCTTCCTTTTTCATAGAGGTAAAGCTGACCGTTATTTTTGCCGAGATAAGTGAACTTCCCACCAGCACGTGGTTTCATGATACTTATGGAGGTCCCGTTGTAGATAAACATCCTGTGATCGGTAACGAAATACACCCTTCCGTTGTGCTCCACGCAATAATTCATCCAGCCTATTTCTTTTTTCAAAGAATCGGGAAGCAGTGGTAATAAAGAATGGTAGGCCGAAACACCTTTTCCATCGCGGGAAAGATAACCTATCTCATCATTTCCTCCGACGAATATTTTTTTGTCGTAAACACAAAGGGAAACCGGACTCTTACCGTTAGGCAAGGAAGTCTTGATCCAGGTATACCCATCATATTCCAAAACACCGTAGGCGTTAGCTACATAAAGCAAACCTTCTCCATCAAAAACCGCGCCGGTATTGTCCTGCCGACCGTCGTATTCCTTAGTGGTATAAGTGTAAATGGAAGGAGTAAATGCAAAAGCAACGCCGGTATTGAATAATACAAGCGCTACAAATAGTTTAAGTGCTATGGTAAAAGACTTCTGCAAATGCTTTTGTGAGATCAAACAAATATAGCAGAAAATGGCAAAATTAAAAGGTCCCGCCGAGGCGATCCGGCGGAACCCTTATCAACCATCCATTATATCGTTACCACCCTGGTCAGCTCTGTGAAAGGGTAAAGTTCTTTGGCAAGACGCAGAGCCTCATTGCCGTTGTGCGCGCTGATTCTTACTTTGATTGTTCCGTATTTTCCGAAGAGGTTAAAAAGATATTCGTTCATAATCCTTTGTATTGGTTTATAAATCGAAGATATCCGGGGAAACCGTAAAGGATTTACGGTGTGGGAATTTTTTCGGAATCTTGATTCACTTGATTAAGGATCAATGCTTAAAAATCCTTTTCATCCTTTAATCAAGTCAATCAAGATTCCGAATTTCACCAAATAATGCTGCAGGATTTGCCTTCAAACCAGCTTTCAATTTTCGTCTTCTCCGCATCAGAAAAATTGTTTTTGCTGAGATTGAGATTCGTCAATGGCAAGAGCGCAATTTCTTTCGGGAGAGTCGTCAGCTGGTTGTTATGCAGATTGAGCAAAGTGAGTGCTTTCATGTTTCCTATTTCTTTTGGAATTTCCTTAAGATTATTATCGTACAACACTAGTGTTTGCAGATTATTGAGCTGGGTGAGTCCGGCAGGAAAAATTTCGAGTTTATCGTCAGTCAGCACGATAGACGTCGCATTTTTGAGCACGCTCATATCGCCACTGAATTTACTGTAATCATTGTAGCTATCATGGATAATTGTTGCCGCATCGGCGTTTTCCATGGCTTCGTAAATTGAGAAAAAGCGGTCGTAGGTTTCCGTATTCACGCCGATGCGTGCTGGAAACTTAGCAATTTCATTGCGCTCCTTTAACGACAGGGGATTGTAGGAAAGATCAATGTATTTCAGCTTCTTCATTTCCGTTACCTTTGCCGGCAAATGCTTGATGGAGTTGGAGCCGATCAATACTGTCTTCAATTCCGGACAAGCAATCAACTCTAACGGAAAATCCACAAAGCGATTGCCATACAACTCTACCTTTTTAAGATGAATGAGCTTAGAAATCTCTGCCGGCAAGGAATCCAGTTTATTCATCCTGAAGCTCAATTCTTCCAGCTGAATTAAAGCAAAAAACCGCAGATCGAGACGTTCAATACGATTGGAAGTAAAATTAATATTGGTCAACGTTGTACATTGATACAATACCTCCGGAATAGCCGTGAATTCATTTTGCGCCAGATTAAGTTCAAGCAAACCAAGCTTAGCGATATAGGCAGGCAGCGATTTCAATTTATTGCCCGATATATCAAGAGCTTTAAGGTTTTTCAGTTGTTGAATGTCGGCCGGTAATTCTGTAAGTTCTTTATTCGACAGGTTCAGGATCAATGCCGAATCGGCATGCAATAAGGCTTCTTCCAAAGAATAGTAAGTCGTTTTATTTTCCAGGATATTCCATCGGATACCGGAATATGTGAGCAAATACTCCTGCGCCTTCGCCACCAGCTCATCGTAAGTTCCCTCAACTGCATTGATCTTCATCAGCGCAGCACCCCAGGAATCACGGGGAGAAGGAAGCTCATTGAAAACAGGATTCATGATGTTGGCAGCCAGGTGGACATCTTCATTCGATAGATCAGGAATTTGTTTTTCTAGGATGCCTTTTGCTGCCTTCAGATCCATATCATACACTGCCTTTCCCAATACACTTTGAACGGTGAGTTCCTCCTCATTTTCCAGGTGCTCTATAATTGCTTTTTCCGCATCAGCACCCTTACACCCTGAAAGCGCTCGCACACACGACCAGCGGATATGGTAGTAAGGAGAAGCCAGATATTGTTTTGCCTTTGCGGCGTGCTGCGCTTGTCCGAAATGATACAAAACTTCCAGCGAAAACATTTGAATCTCCACATCAGTCATGGTTTTTGTAAGCGGATCGGTAGTGAGCAGTTTTTTCACCTGTTCTTCTGCAAAAGCAGCGCCTTCTTCACGTGAAGCATTTTTTATCAGGAGTTTCAGGAAAGTCTCAAAACTCCTTCTTTCCATATTGATGCGCAACAGAGGGTCACGCACCGAAACACGAACCACAGTATCATTCATTGCAAACCTCCAGAAAGTCTCGGAGAAAGGCTCATACTCTTTCCTTCCTTTTTTTACCATGAAGAAAAAACGGTCGCCTTTATTCAGTTGCGCACCTTTGTGATCGTGACTATGAGCGGGAGAGACAATCTTCACCACGTCTCCGCTCATCTGATCTCCCTTGAAAACTTCAATCAGCTTAATGGAATTGACTGCATCTGTGGATTTCTCTACCTCTCCCACGCAAATCAAAGCAGCATTTTCAACGGCTTCATCAAAATAAGGATCTATCCAGGTGTGTGCGTAAGTGCACAAAGGAAAAAGAAGGAGGATAACCAACAGTTTTTTTGTCATAGTAATAGCGATTGATAGTTGGGTAAAAATAGGAAAATCGCGGTTCTAAAATAATATTTATGAAAGGGCGATAGGTCCTTCCTTCGTCAGGATGACATAGGCGGAATTATACACAAGATTTTACGCCCTGAATCACATTTGTCATCGACGAAGGAAGGACCTATCGCCCCTATCATCGTTTGTCCGCGATTACAACAACCTCAAAAACTCATTCAGCGTCACATCCTCCGGTACATTGAATTTTTCACGCAAACGCGACTTACGTTTATCCAACGCAGTCATCGAAATATTGATGAGATTACAGATGTCCTTATTGCTCTTGCCCATGCGGATGTAAACACACATAAGCAGCATGGATTCCTTGATTTTCGGATCCATCGCCTTTATTTTATCCAGATAATCGTTGTGCTCTTTATTGAACAAAATCTGGAATTCATTCCATTTTTTCTCTTCGTCTCCTTCGGAATTATTGAGCGAATATTCCAGTCCCTTTATCTCCGAACGCAGCGCACGCGGATCGTCAATTTTCTCCAGTAAATCGTTCAACTTGCCGCTGACATGCTCCAGCAAATCTTTTTTCTGACTGTAATTGAGGGCCATAAACGACATCTCTGTTTCTTTTTCCTGCAGCTCTTTCTTGAGCAATTCGGCCTTGAATTCTTTTTCCTGCACAAGTAGCTCTTTCTCCTTTTCCTCGGTCATTTTAGCCGCCAGTTTTTTCATGCGCTGCTGGTTGAAGCGGTAAACCAGATAAACCACAACGAGCAACAGGAGCACATAAATGACCTTAGCTAAAGTAGTACGGTACCACGGTGGCAGCACAGTAAACGAAACTGCCATTTCATCCAGCGTAGTATAGCGACACACCACCTTGAGTCGGAAAGTATAATCGCCTTCCTTCAAATTGGAAAATTCTTTGAAATGGGTCTTATCTACTTTCTGCCAAACGCCTTTCCCATCTTCTTCCAGCATGATGTACCACTCCAGAGAATAAAATCTTTCCAGCGGGGAATAAGCAAAAGTGAAACGCAGGTTATTGTCGCTAAACGGCAAAACCACTCCGTTTTCAATATTCAGCAGCGAATCAGAAAAAATATCCTGAATCCTTCTTACCGAAATTTTTCCGTAAAATTTTTTAGGCGATGCATTGTTGGCAACGATGAATCCATCAGGTGTTCCAACAATGTATTCCTCATTGGCGAAAAGATCGATGAGCTCAGAATTACCAATCAGCTCTACCTTAATATTGTTAAGGATATGCGCATTATCAATCTCAAAGCCTTTGTCGGTTTTTACCAAAACAACTGGCATACTTTTCTGCACGGTGTAAATTAATTTGTCGTTGATTTTACGGATGCGCTCAAAAGGCAAACCAAGGGAATTCAGTTGTTCATCTTTCACTAATCCGCCTTTTTGCACCTTGAAAATCCCACCATAGGAAGACACCAAAATAGCATTTTCAGTCTTGATCAATTCAATGAAATAATCTTTCTTCTTGCCGAGTTTTTCGCAAAACTCTTCACTCTTCACCACCTTGGAATAGCCTTTATCAACCGATAGTTTGAAGAGTCCGGCCAGGCCACTCGCCACCCAGATATTTCCTTCTTCATCGAACTCGAAATTTCTTCCGGGAGCGTTGTAGCCTTCGATTTTATTAGAGAATTTCCACGCATTGTTTTGTAAACGATACACATCAAT
This sequence comes from Flavobacteriales bacterium, assembly GCA_046074525.1. Taxonomy (GTDB): domain Bacteria; phylum Bacteroidota; class Bacteroidia; order Flavobacteriales_C; genus JAHEZL01. The sequence continues at coordinate 121,972 of JBJTOK010000059.1, read as the reverse complement.
TCCCGAATAAGTTCCGACTATAAAAATGTCTTTGCGACCAGGAACGGCATGCATTCTCCAGGCACCCCTGCCATTTTCAGGAGAAAGTATTTTAACGCTGGTGCCCTTAATCTGGTACACCTCAGCGCGGTTCCCGCAAAAAAGTGCACCCTCCTGCAAATGGATATCGTAAACGTAAGATTTGACTTCAGGAATTTTTTCAAATTTTTTCTCGCCTTTTGCTTTCCAGTGTGCTGCGTAAAACAAGCCCTGCGACGTGCCGAGATACATGGTATCGCCCACCAGTAAAGAAGAATAACCAGCGCCATACAAGCCGGCACTCACATCAATACTCGCTACGGAGGTACCGAGATTGAGCAGTGTAATACCATTGGCCGTAGCCAGACACAAATCGCCTTCCCTATTTTCGGCAGCGCTGTAAATGTAGTTGGTAGTGAGTTTGCTATTGTTCTGGTTGAAATGATATTTAAGGTCGAATTGGTCATCCAAAATGAAAACACCGCCCAGCTCCGTACAAATCACTTTTCTGTTCGGTCCGGCCAATACAGAAGTAACAGAATACTTTTGCAGGAAGGCTGTTTTTTCAATGCGTTCAATACGCACACCATCATACTTATACACCCCATCAGCAGCATAGAGATAAAACAATTTGGAAGAAATTTTTTCTATTCCTTTCAAGTCGAGATGCTCGGCTCCGGCCCTTATCCAATCGGCAGCATTATTCTCCAGCAGGGCGATACCCTTGCCTTTTTCAAACAAATACAACTGTCCGCCTTCATTCTCAATAAAAGAAAAAGTATTGTTTTTGGCGGGCTGCATAATAGAAACTGCTGTTCCGTCGTAAACAAAAATCCGCTCCGCATTACCAAAATAAATCTTACCATTGGCTTCCGCACAATGGTCGAGCCAGCCTATTTCCTTCCTCGATTTTTCGGGCAGTAAGGAAAGTAAAGAATGATAAGTAGAAACGCCATTGGCAGCTCGCGACACATAACCAAATTCATCGTTGCCACCGACATAAAGTTTGTTGTTGGTATAGCAAAGGGAAACCGGACTCTTACCATCAGGCAACGGAATTTTTTTCCATTCATAGCCGTCGTATTCCAGCACGGCGTAAGCATTGGCCACGTAAAGCAAGCCATTGCCATCAAATACAGCGCTGTAATTTTCCTGGTGTACTTCGTATTCGGCGGTGGTATAGGTGTACATCGCCGGCGTAAAGGCAAAGGCCACACAACTGTTCAGAAGTAGTATTAAAGCAAATAAACGTGAGTTCATAAGCTCTAATATAAATACTTTTCCTTTGTCAGCCTTTTTATTTGTTGTTCGTATTGCGGATAAATTTGGAGGAGAGAAGACGTGGTAAAGAGCTCAAAATCCCTGAAATCAAAACCCGGACTCACCATACAACCCACGAGGGAAAAGTCGTTCTGGACACCAATAACTTCCGATCCAAAGATGCTTCCGGCAGGAATAATGAGTTGTAATTGCTGACCTTTTTCCAGGTCGGGTCCAACGAAATGTTCGATTAATTTCCCGCTTTTATCAATTACAGTGACCCTCAAAGCTTGTCCGGCATGGTAGTACCATAGCTCATCGGCAGTGAGCCGGTGGAGGTGCGATACCTCACCATTCTTCAATAAAAAATAAATGCTGGTAGCGATATTCCTGTCGCCATGCATTTCAGCAGCGCGGTAAACTTCCCTGAAATGCCCCCCTTCCGGATGCGATTGCAAACCTAGTTGTTCAATCCAGTAATCTGCGCCTTTACTCATTACTTCTTCTCAATGATCAATTGCTGCTTGTTGAAGTCGGCAGCGGCATTGATCACCTTTTTGAAAGGATCAATATCCGATTTAGGCATACTGAGTTTCTTGTAATATTCGTGGATGGTTACAGTATAAGTATTGCCCTCCTGCACGTAAGTCACTTCAAAAGCCAGTATTCTTTTGCCATTCTCTTCCATGTACACATCCATGTTGAGGTCATTGATATTTTTTACTGTATAACCCTCAGGAACCGTGAACTTGATCACCCTGTTGTAAGCATGCGGATAAGAAAGCAAAATATCGGTTTCGCGGGCTTTTTCCTGGTACATTTCCACCTGTTTGCCAATCACACTCCCGATATTGAAGATATACTTGTTACCGGCTTTTTCCACCAAAGAATTGGCCTGAACTTTACCACTGGCGATGAATGGATTTTTTAGGATATCACCACCTTTGTCCGGACCGAAAGTGTATTCCTTCACTTCCGAATCATCGGTAGCAAATTTCAGTAAATCATCAGCAAATTCATCCTTCTGCTCCTGCTTGTAATTCTTCACCCAGAGATGATAACCCGGCGCAAAATATCCGCCTTGTGAATGAACAATATCCATTTCACAGGTAGAAAAATCGCTGCCGAAATTGACAGTAACATCAAGATCATCGTAGTTTGAGGTTTCGTCCGGACCATCGATGTACGCTATTCTGGCCACAGCATTTTTCAGGTCGCCCAGCGAAATCACCTTGATGAAGAGTCCATTGGTATAAACATACCCGCTTGGCACCAAGCCATAGCGCATATACATTTCGCCCGGCGCGAGGAATTTGTTGTACTTAGGAAAGTACATGAGGAATTTCTGGAGGTAATGCCACGACTGGAATTCACCATCGAATGGCAATTCATATTTGTTGCTGGTAAGCACCATTTGGTGATCGATTCCCGCGGCAGTCAGCGCAAAGGCAAAAGTACGAACGAGTCCGAAAGCTGTAGCTTCCTTGTTCTTTACAATATCATTAACGAGGTAGTAGCGACTCTCCGGATTGAGCAGAAAGGATTTGATGTGTTCCTCAATTTTTCGGATTTTATCCTCTTCATCCAGATTGTCGAGAGCGAGCCCCTTGAGCATTTTAGTCACCGCCTTCATCTCCGCCTTGTACTTCTTCGGATCGCCGTGCTCATAGGCTCTTCTGTAATAATATTTAGCAGCATCATCCCATGATGTTCCGGCGTCTCTGCCTGTAGATTTGTTTTTGCTGAACTTGAACTCGAGGCGTTGCAGGGCCGCGTCTTCAGGTGAATATTTTTCATCGGGAGCAGCTTTGATGTAATCCGACTTCACCCACATTTTCATTTTTCCGTTATCCGTGGTATCGGTTACAGCTGTTGCTAAACCATTGTACGACTTACTGATAAACTCCAGATGTTTAGGGTAGTAAAACTCGAACGACATGTTTTTCACCGGATAATTTCTCTGGAAAATACGGGAGTCATAATTGAGGTCGGTCATCGCCACTTTAGTGGTATAGACATATTCCACTTCACTGCCCACCTCAACGCCTTCCAGCGCGAAAATGGTGAATGGTCCGGCATTTTCATAATTGTCTACATGCTTGATATTGCTCCTGTCGAAGACTGTGATTTTCCCATCCTTTGAGATAGAACGCGCCTTCAGATCGAGCACCTGTTCGCCGTAATAAGTAGAGATGTACACCTTATTGGAAATCTCCACACCGGCATCGGTATTGAGTTTAATTTTCTTGTGAACGGTATTGAATTCGCAGAAGGTATCACCCACGTACATATACTCAGTTACGAGGAAATCCTTGATAAACACAATGTTGAATTTGCTTTCCTCCTCGGTGATTTTGCTCAACACAGGAGAAGCTTCCCAGTCGTAATTTTTCATTTCATAATCGGTATTCCCCACCGACTGTGCCGATACATTCAATGCCAACAAAAAGGTGAATAAACTCAGGATATTTCTCATAGGGTTTTTATTTCTTTTTCAATATTACTACTTCGCTGTAAGCCTTATTCAGCTCCTTAATCATGTCGTTCCAGGCCGCAAAATTTTCTTCGTGCAGGTAGAGATAATCCACATACAATTCTTTATTCATCACCACTTCGTTGTTCACCACCTGGTAAGAGATTTTAAATCCGAAAAGATCATTTTTATATTGTGAATTGCCCGGCAGGTATTCTACTTTATAGCCGGCAGGAACCACCAGTTTGTTGGTTTCCTGATCTATATACTTGTATTGATTTTCGTAAGGAATACCTTTTCTCTTCGCGATATCGAGGTTATTGCCTTTCAGGTCCTTTTCAAGGTTCATGTTCATGTACACCTCATCGCCCACCACCTTGCAATAGTCGGGCAATTTGAATTCATAATTAATCACGAGATTGGTATCCCTGTTCTCGAGTCCGATGAATTCAGCGGTATGGATATCCATTTTATTGCTGCCTTTTTCCAGCATGTCCTTGAGTGCCTCAGTCCTTTTTTCATTGGATTTGTTGATGAGCCTGTATACAAAGAATTCCAGCTTGTCGTAACCATAAGACTCAATGTGGCCCTTGCCTACAATAGAGTTGTTTTCGATGCGCATGGTCACCACATCCTTCCTCGTGTTTTTTTCTTTAGGGATAATAGGGACAACCACTACATCGTATTTGCCCAGACCGCTTTCTATCAGTGCTTCCTTTCCCTGTATGAAAGCGGTTGGAAAACCATACGGAGTGTAAGATCCAACGCCATCAAGAAAAAGATAAGAACCGTCTTTGCGTTTGTAGGCCGATATCATGTGATTGATCACGCCAACGGTAGGATTTTCATTGAAGGTATAAGGAATGTCCCTGCTGCCAATCCAGGTGAGGTGGCCCTGTAATCCGGCATACTTCAGCATGGTGGTAATGATGCTTCCCATGTCCTTGCAATCGCCATACCTTTTCTGGCAAACCATGTGCGCCTTTCGCGGAATATAACCGCCCATACCATCTTCAAAAGCCACGTATTTCACGTTGGTTTGTACCCAGTTGAAAATTGCGCGGGCCTTTTCGTCTTCCGATTTAATGTTGCCGGTGAGGGAATCTACCAGCGACTGCAATTCCTGGTTGTGCTCGGAATTTACATCTTTCACTAAATCGTAGAGCCAGTTGTATAAAGCATCGCGATCGGTAAAAACTTTTTCTGTTTGTCCGTTACTATGCTCCACTTCCGCTATACGCAAAATGATGTGCGGTGCATAGTAACCTCTGGTGGGTGCGTTATACACTCCTTTGAGTGGTGGCAGGTTTCTGGCTGTCCAAGTGCAGGTCACCATCCCATTTTTCTCTGTCTTGCTGAATTTGATATCCGTCTTGTCGCTGTTGAGCAACGTGTAAGAGATTTTTACATTCGAGGGATAAGTCACCGAAAACTCGGCATTCATCGAAGGAATATAACTATTGAAATAGAACGTTTCATCAATAAAGCGCGGATCAGAATAAGTACTTCTGTAGGCCAGGTGACCCGCTCCACCCTGCTGCGCATTTGGGAAAATGAAGGTTTTTTTCTTGTTGTCGTTGTAAAAAATTGACGGCGAATAAATGTCGTTATCCTGGAAAAGTGTCACTTTCTCCTTCTTGAATTTTCCCGGCTTTCCTTTAGGGATAAGTGTATAGGCGTTGATATCAGAAATCTTGGAAAAGGAAGTGTAATACATCGACTGGTCGCTGTAAGATTTTGCGTTTTCCTTAAGGAACCAGATCTCTGAAACATAATCGGAATACACCTGCAACTTATCCTTGTGCATATTGATGACGATGCTGTGTTTGTCCTGAGTGAAAACAGCCGACTCATCAGGATATTTAGCTTTTAGGGAATCATAACTCACCACCTGGGAAAACAAGGGAAATCCCAGCACTAAGAAGAAAGATACTGCAAAAAACGATCTCATCATTTCATGTTATTTTTTATCAGGACACCCTGTCTGTATTCAGCATTAACCAATGGGACTCCTTTTTTATTGTACGACTTATTTGTGCCGTGCAGGATTCCAAGGTACTGATTTTCCTGTTCAAAAAGCTGTCCGTTTTCATAATAATATAACTGCTCACCGTGTGACTCACCGTAGCTATTGTGTTCTATCTGGTAAATTTTACCACTGATATAATAGTCGATGCTTTCACCATTCGATTCATCATAGAAATACTCATCCTGCTCCATTACACTACCGTCGTAGAAATATTTTTTCCAAGTACCATGCAGCAAGCCATGATTATAGTAGCAGGAATGCGCGCGTTTACCATTATCGTAGTAAACGACAACACTATCCGATTTACCATAAACATCAAATGTTAAAGTATCTTTTCCATTAGCAGCCAACCCTTTCAATAAAACAACATTTCCATTTTCATACCAGCGCTTGTACATCAGTCGACCCTCCGGATCGTAATCGTAAGTCCAGCCGTCTCTTTCGCCATAAGCATGTTGCGAGAGCCTTTTTACCTTCCCGTTCTCAAAATACCAGGTAACAATACCGCTGACCTGGCCCATGTCATTGTAAAATTCCTTGATTTTTGGTGCTCCGGAAGGATAATACCAAACCGTTGAATCACAGGAGTTGCCGTAGGAGTAATGACGTTGCAGCGTCATGGTTCCATCGGCGGCATAATAGTACCAAGCGCCGTGGTAATCACCATACATATAATCCGACTCCAGGGACGGCTGTCCGTTAGGATAGCGATACACATGCTTGCCATGGTGGTGGCCACCTTCATAATTTTCATCGCTGATCACTACTCCGCTTTTTAATTTTTTGGTTTGTCGGCCATGTAAAACCCCATAGCGGTAAGTCGTTTTATATTCCATTGCCCCTCCTTCAGCAGGGTAGGTGAAGACACCATTGCCATTTTTGGTTTCCAGTTTCTGGAAAGGCTTATCATCGGGACCATACAGCCACAATGCCTCAAACAACTGATCCTTGTATCTTCTGCTATATTCCATGGTACTATCGGCATTCCAGTTTTCAACTGTTCCACTAGCTTCGTCATTGATATAATACGTTTTTTGCTCAACGTTACCATTGAGGTAGTACCATGTCCATTCTCCCGCATGCTCGCCGTTGATATACCAGCCTTCGGTTTGTAGTTTCCCGTTTTCGTAGTAGTAGCTATACGGACCGTTAAACTCGCCGTTTTCGTAGGTAGTCTTGCTTTTTACTGTACCATTGTGATAATATTCTTCATAAGTCCCGCTGAGCTGACCATATTCATCATAAGTGCCAATGGCTGAGATATCCCCGTTAGGATAGTAAAATTCCCAGCGGCCTGTGCGGTAATCCTTTTTGAGGGCACCTTTGGAATCCATGTTTCCATACTCGTTATAATTAACAAGGTTAGCGCCACCAGAGTTGATGAGTTTTCCATCAGCAGAGAAATATTCCCATTTCTTGATGGCTCCTTTTTTATAGAATAAGGTATTGAAAAGTTTTCCTTCAGCACTGTATGCACGGTAAAGGCCGTGAGGCTGACTCTTTTTATTATAAAGCATCACGCTTTCCAGCTGACCGTTATGGTGATAATTCAAAGCAGAATCGATGTAGTTCCCTTCGGCATTGAGGTAATACAAGCGCTTTGGTTTTCCGTTCTCAAAAAATTCCTCCCATTTGCCAACAGGATTGCCTTTGGCAAAAGATCCTTTGGAAGACACCTTTCCATTGGTATAATAGGAAGTGCTGGAACCTTCAACCATTCCATCTTTATAATAGATTTCTCTTTTCAGGACATTACCAATATGATAGAGTTTTTGCAAACCATCATACTTCCCGTTTTTGTAATTCAGCTCCGAAACCCTGTTGCCGTTATTGTCGAACTCCTCCATCTTTCCATTGCGCTTTCCTTTTTTGTACTCAATGGTTTCCTTGGGAGAGCCATTGGCATAAAAGGTTTTTTGCAAACCATCCAGTGAATCGCCTTTATAATACAGTTCCGATTTGAGTTCGCCATTGCTGAAATATTCGAGATATTTTCCCTCCAGCACGCCATTCTTAAAATAGTAATGATACTTCAGTTTTCCGTTCATGTGGTATTCATAAACGCTGTCGTTCTTTTTACCATTGTTGTTGTAGTTTACCACTGCCTGTAGTGATCCGGCACGATGGAATACATACCAGGTGCCTACATACTTATCCCCTTCTTTTTTCCCTAAAGTGAGTAATTTGCCATCATCGTAGCCTTTCTTCTCCGTAACGCTTTTTCCTTGCACCACCAGAGTGGATTTGCTCTGCAAATCATCAAAATATTCTGCAGCGAATTTGATGAATCTGTCCACTTCCGGCCTGTATTTCTTCACTCCAGCCTGTATAAAATCGGCATCAATAAACGAAAGGAACTGGTAAGTATAGCCACGCAGCATTCCCTGTGATTTCACCTTGTTTAGGAAAGGAACATAAAACTCCATCCAGAAATCAGCGGTTCCTTTTTTGTATTCCAGATTTTTCACCAGAACATCCGTTTGACGTACGATAGGATCATCCAGCGGAGCATCGGTTTTGTAAGCTTTTTTCAAGGCAAGTCCCGATTCAATCAGCTCTTCCACTTCTTTAAACAACTCGTCTTTCTTGACATTGGTGATGGTAATTTCATGCTTGTTTTTAAACATGTCGCTCAATATAGTAATGGCCGAAGCGGTTTTCACATTGGAGGAAGATGACAGCATTAAGAAGCATTCCAGTGAAATGGTAGCGCGTATAAAATCTCCTTTATCGGCCATCAAAGAACCCAGATGAAAATGTGCGTTTTTATTGAAAGGATTTCTCTTTATAAGGTCTTGCAGCACTTTGATGCTTTGATCGTAATTCTCAAATTTCTTATTAGCGATAGCTTCCATGAGGATGAAATCTTCATTGAAAGGGTATTTCGACTTCGCCATGGCTATTTCCTCAAAAACATCGCTATCCTTGATGTGGTGCATACTTTCAATCAGGTATTCCCTGAAAAGATGGTCAAACTTGGTTTCCATCGGGATCATCATGCGGCATTTTCCTATCACAACAGAATCCTTGTCGAGTTTGGAATAGCAGTATACCTCCTCCAATTGTGCCAGAACATAGTTGGTATCGTTGGCCGATACCTGATGAAATTCATCAATGGCCCTTTCATAGTCCTTCTCCACAATATACTTCATACCCTCGGTAATGTATTCCTTGGAATCCACCCATTGTTTTTGTTGTGAGAATGCGCTAAAGGACAATAGTCCTGCTAAAGAAATACTTAATAAAAATTTCATGTTACATCCAGTTTGGCTGCAAAAGTAAAAATTATATTGCTGTATGAAAAATATTCAGAATCTGAGCGATGTCAGCGGAAGTGGTGTATCTACCAAGGCTTAACCGGATACTGCATCTGATTTGCTTTTCGTCCAGGCCCATGGCGGACAGCACGTGCGATGGTGAAGGATCTGCAGAATTGCACGCGGAGCCTAAGGCGTAAGCCAGCGCACGGGTTTTTACCAGAAGCTCACTGGCTATTATCTCTTTATGACGCAGACTGAGCGTATTTTCCAAGGTATTCTCCAAAGAAACATTACTTACAAATCCTTTATCCAACAAGCCTTTCAGCAGTTCTTTCTTTAATTGGGAAAGTCGTTCCGACTCGTTTTCAATTTCCAATATTGCGCAAGCCTTTCCCAACCCCACTATCCCAGGTACATTGAGTGTCCCCGATCGCAAGCCATTTTCATGTCCACCCCCATACATCATCGGCACTGCGCGCACCCGTGGTGATTTCCGACGGAGATAAAGAGCTCCAACACCCTTCGGACCGTAAATTTTATGCGCCGATAAAGGCATTACATCAATGCCCAGCTCATTCACATTTACCCGCATCTTGCCCACGGCCTGAGTGGCATCGCTAAACAAAATAGAATTCCTGGCGTGTACCATCGCTGCTATTTTCTCTATATCCTGAATCACTCCCGTTTCATTGTTTGCCAGCATTACCGAAACCAATGCTGTTTTAGCAGTAATAGATTTTTCCAGCTCATTTAAATCAATCCTTCCTGAAGCATCTACCGACAGATAGGTCACTTCGGCGCCTTCCCTTTCCAGGAAAGCATGAACATCCAGCACGGCCTTATGTTCGGTTTTAACTGTAATTAAATGATTCTTTTCTTTTTTGAAAAGATTATAAATCCCTTGTAAAGCGAGATTGATGGATTCAGTAGCTCCAGAGGTAAAAATAATTTCTCCTTTTTCAGCGCCTATCAGCTCAGCCACCTGTTGGCGGGCACTTTCCACAGCATCCTTAGCCACCCAGCCGTAGCGGTGCGTGCTACTGGCGGCATTACCAAACTCTTGGGTAAAATAGGGCAGCATCGATTCAAGCACTTTCGGATCGAGGGGCGTGGTGGAATTATAATCTAAATAGATGTGCTTCATTGTCCTGCTAAAATAAGATTAAAAGTCTTAATTTCGCTCCATGGCTTTGTACACCAACAACCTTACAAAATACGAGCGCTGGTTCACGCGTGAAGTGCGCATTGGCGATGTTCCGCTGGGAGGGAAAAATCCTATCCGTATCCAGTCGATGACCACCACCGATACCATGGATACCCTCGCCACCGTTGAGCAAACCATACGCATGGTAGAAGCCGGATGTGAATATGTACGCATAACAGCACCAAGTATCAAGGAAGCTGAAAATCTCGCCAACATTAAAAAAGAATTGAGTGTCCGTGGCTACAATGTACCACTGATTGCCGATATCCATTATACTCCCAACGCCGCCGAACTCGCTGCACGCATCGTGGAAAAGGTGCGTGTGAATCCGGGAAATTATGCCGACAAAAAGAAATTCGAGAACATAGAATACACCGATGCGGAATACAATCGTGAACTCGACAGGATTCGAGAAAAGTTCACGCCGCTGGTGAAAATCTGTAAAGAATACGGAACAGCAATGCGCATCGGCACCAACCACGGATCATTGTCCGACAGGATCATGAGCCGCTACGGCGACAGTCCGCTGGGCATGGTGGAATCCGCCATGGAATTTCTTCGCATTTGTGAAGATTTGAATTACCACAACATCGTGCTGTCGATGAAGGCCAGCAACACGCAAATCATGGTGCAGGCCTATCGCTTGCTGGTGGCCACAATGAAGGAAAACAATATGAATTATCCTTTGCATCTCGGTGTTACCGAAGCCGGGGATGGTGAAGACGGACGCATCAAGTCGGCTGTGGGTATAGGTACTTTGCTGGAAGACGGACTCGGCGATACCATTCGTGTTTCCTTGACGGAAGACCCTGAATTTGAAGCTCCGGTGGCTAAGGCCCTGGCCGACAGATATACAACAAGAGCCGACCATCAAGCAATCGCTCCCATAAAAAATTACCACATCAATCCTTTTGAATACAACAGACGTGCTTCTGCTGAAATGCACAACATTGGCGGAAAAGCAGTGCCTGTCGTAGTGGCCGACCTCTCTGCATTAAAAGAAATAAAACCCGCCAATTTATTTGCTGTGGGTTATACTTACTCGGTGCCGATGGACAAGTGGACTATCGGCGATATGGCAGTAGATTACATTTATGCGGGCGATAACCAGATTGATTTTGAAATTCCAGGAACACTCGGCATCATACAAAACGAAGGAAAACTGCAGAAAAAAGAGCGACACTATTCCATCGGAAAAGCGGGCTCTCCTGATTTCCTGAGTGTACATGCACACAATCTCGCCATCATTCCTGCATTGAAAGGAATGAAAAACACAACGCTGGTGCTTAAAACCACCAATACCCATGGCATGGCCGAACAGCGCGCTTTTTTCAATGCGCTGATAGAAAATAACATCTCTCTTCCGGTCATCGTGAAAAGAGAATACCTGAATACCACACCTGAAAAATTCCAGTTGCATTCCGCTACTGATTTTGGGGGCTTGCTGCTGGATGGGCTTGGTGATGGCATCTGGATAAAAGCCGATGATATCGCTTTGCAGGCGCAAACTTCACAAGCCTTTGGTGTGTTGCAAGCTACCAGAACCCGCATTTCCAAAACCGAATATATTTCCTGTCCATCTTGCGGACGCACACTTTTCGATTTACAGGAAACCACTGCTAAAATCCGCGCGGTAACCAATCACCTTAAGGGCGTTAAAATTGGCATTATGGGCTGCATTGTAAACGGTCCGGGCGAAATGGCCGATGCCGATTATGGCTACGTAGGTTCCGGCGTTGGTAAAATCACATTGTACAAAGGAAAAGAAGTAGTGAAAAAAGCGATTTCTTCTGATTTAGCTGTTGATGCTTTGATAGAGCTGATTAAGGAGAATGGGGATTGGGTGGAGAAGAAGTAACATCATCCTGTATACATCAAAAGAAATATCTGGAATGGACCGTTAACTTCGTGCGGGGGCCTGAGACAGGAGGCGGGCCGAAGCATATCCTGGCTCATAATTTTTTTTGGATACTTTTTTGTTTCAAGACAAAAAAGTATCGATTTGCTTCTTTTTAAAAGAAGAAAAAGTGCCTGAATGCCAAAGGGCTTTCCCCTTCTTACTCTCAAATGCAATGACGAAGAAGGTGATAAAAGGGACGATGGGTCCTTCGGGAGTACCCTCAGGATGACATACACAATAGAAATGGGGGAGAAAAACAAATAAAACATCTATTTTAGTTCGGCGCTAAGGCTTTTATCATGAATAAAATCAAGCAGGCTAAAGTTATCTTCTCCATCCTGTTGTGCTACATTTTGCTGCAAAGCATCTGGTGGCTGCACAACACCTGGAACCTTTATAAAAAAGTGTATCACGGTGAAGAACTCAATCGCAAATTCTGGATGCTGCTGGGCGAAGGTTCAGTATTTATTGTGCTACTGCTCTTCGGATCTTTCATCACCTATCGCGCCTTCCGCAAGGAAATTGCCGTGAGCCGGCAACAACGGAATTTTCTCATGGCTATCACGCACGAACTGAAAACACCAATCGCTTCCATAAAACTTTTGTGGCAAACCATTGCTTCGCGAAAGCTGGAAGAAGGTCAGGTGAAAGACCTTGCGAATAAAGGCGTGGAGAATGCCGACCGACTCAACCAGATGGTAGAAAATATTCTCCTCGTTACCAAAATTGAGGAACAACTTTTCATCCTTCACAAGGAAAAAACTTCATTGAAAAAAATTATTACTGATGTTCTACAACGCAACCAGGGCGGCTTCCTTAAGAATCACCGCTTCACCTTTATGCATAACTCTGATGGTGAATTCATGATGATGGGTGATGAAATAGGACTGTCTTCTATCATCGTTAATCTTCTTGAAAACGCCGCTAAATATTCTGATGCCGGCAGTGAAATTATCATCACCCTCAAAAACAAGGAAAATCAGATTTTGCTTAGTATTTCTGACGAAGGAGAAGGAATTCCCGATGTGGAGAAAAAAAATATTTTCCAGAAATTTTACCGCATTGGGAATGAAAATACCCGAAAAAACAAAGGCACAGGTTTAGGACTCTTTATCGTTAAAAATTTAGTGGAGCTGCACAATGGCTCTATAGAAGTTCGCGATAATTCTCCCAAAGGTGCTATATTTACGATTCAATTTCCGATTCAATAAACTTTATCTTATGTCTAAAAAATTTGCATTAATTATCATGGACGGCTGGGGAAAAGGTGACAAAACCAAATCCGACGCTATTTTCAACGCAAACACTCCTTTTGTTGATTCATTATACACTAAATATCCAAACTCCGAATTGATCACCAGCGGTGAAGAGGTGGGTTTGCCTGAAGGGCAAATGGGTAACTCTGAAGTGGGTCACTTAAACATCGGCGCGGGTCGAGTGGTGTATCAGGATTTGGTGAGAATCAATGTTGCCGTGCGCGACAAATCTTTTTTCTCCAACCCTGTATTGAAAGCAGCTTTCAAAGAAGCCAAAGACAAAAATAAGGCGGTACACTTTTTAGGATTGATCTCCGAGGGAGGTGTGCACTCCTCACAAAAACACCTGTATGCACTGTGTGACATGGCCACTACCGAAGGCGTGAAAGACGTGTTTATCCATGCCTTTACAGACGGTCGCGATGTGGATCCTAAAAGCGGATTGGGTTATGTAACAGAATTGCAGGATTACATCAAAAAAACAAACGCAAAAATTGCTTCCCTCTGCGGAAGATATTATGCTATGGATCGCGATAAGCGCTGGGAGCGCGTGAAGCTGGCTTACGATCTTATGGTACACGGTGCCGGTGAAAAATTCTCCGATCCTGTAGAGGCAATGAAAGCTTCTTACGCGAAAAATGAAACCGATGAATTCGTTAAACCTACTGTAATTACTAATGCTTCCGGACAACCTACTGCCACCATCAAAGAAGGTGATGTGGTAATTTGTTTCAACTTCCGTACCGACCGTTGTCGTGAAATAACACAAACTTTGAGTCAACAGGATTTCCATGAACAAAACATGTACAAAATTAACTTGTACTATGTAACCATGGCGCGTTACGATGAAGCTTTCAAAGGTGTTCACGTAATTTACGAAAAAGACAATCTCACCATGACCATGGGAGAAGCTTTGGAGAAAGCGGGCAAAAAACAAATTCGCGCTGCCGAAACCGAAAAATATCCTCACGTTACTTTCTTCTTCTCCGGCGGAAGAGAAGAACCTTTCAAAGGCGAAACACGCATCATGGCTGCTTCACCAAAAGTGGCCACTTACGATTTGCAACCCGAAATGAGTGCTCAGGAACTCACCGATAAAGTATGCGCACAACTCAATAAAGGCGAAGATGATTTCCTTTGCCTCAACTTCGCAAACCCTGATATGGTAGGCCACACCGGCGTTTATGAAGCAGTGGTAAAAGCAGTAGAAACTGTTGACTCCTGCGTAAAACAAGTGGTGGAATGCGGATCGAAAAAAGGATTTTCTTTCATCATCATCGCCGACCACGGTAACGCTGATTATGTGATCAATCCTGATGGTTCACCAAATACTGCCCACACCACCAATCCTGTTCCTTGCTTCTTAATTGATAGCGATTACAAGAAAATCAAGAATGGAAAACTGGGAGATATCGCTCCAACTATTTTGAAAATAATGGGTGTGGAGATTCCAAAGGATATGACGGGAGAGGTTTTGGTGTAAAATGGAACTCAAAGACTTTATAAAACATACCCTCCTTGATGTTGTAAATGGCGTCGAAGAAGCAAACATTGAAAAAAATCGCTTTCAATTAGTTAGCCATAGAAATCATGGCACGGGAGAAAGTGGACAAAAGGTTGAATTTGACATTTCAATAGTTGTAAACGAGTCGACAGAAAACAATTTTAAAGGGGGAATAAAAGTTGCTCTAGCTAACTTAGGAGCAGGAAAAAAAGAATCTGAGACAAATCAAAACGTTCACAAGATAAAATTTGAAGTTTTTATTTTAGCAAAATAGAATCCACCGCTCCGCTTAGGCTTCTTTTTGCCTAAGCGATCTTCCTACTCTAGAGGTTTCACCTCGTTTGATAAATCTCAAAATTTCCTTAGTTTCGCTTCAACTAAACAAAATGTATCACCCAACACTTGTTCGCTTTTGCGAACTTTTGTAAATTTACATCAATTCTTATGAAAGTCCGATTGGTTTTGGAAGAAACCATTTATGATTATTGCAGAAAAAATGCAAGGGCAAAAAGTTCATTCACAAAGTTTATGGAAGCATTGCAGGAAGCGAACTGGTATAAACCTGACGACATTCTGAAAACGTTTAACCACACCGATATTTTAAACTGTAAGCGCGTGGTTTTTAATGTCGGAGGGAACAATTACCGTTTGATTTGCGCATATGCTTTCGGAAAAAAATATGTGCATCTCTTTATCAAGTTCATTGGAACCCACGCTGAATATGATAAAGTAGATGTCTGTAAAATTGAAATAAAATGAAGTACACGAGAATAACAACAAAGACGCAATACCGTGAATATTGCAAGAAATACGAAAAAATAATCACCCTCTGCGTATCACGTGGATTGGATGAAACCAAGAATGAAGAGGCTGAATTATTATTCGTCTTAATTAAAGACTACGATGAACGCCATTCTTACAAAACAGTAAAATCAAATCCAGTAGAATTTATCAGGCATCTCATGGAAGACAATAAAATATCAGCTGCCCGACTGGCGATGGAAATTGGTGTCTCCAAAGGAACCATCAGCGATATTTTGAACTATAAAAAGGGAATGGGTAAAACCTTTATCCGCAAAACAGCAGAATATTTTAAAATTGATCAAGCTAAATTGAACGTTAAGTACAATTTGGAAGATTACAAAATAGCTTCTTAAAATTATCTACATCCATGATCGCTAAAAGTTTTCTCCTCATTGTTACCATCTTCATTTTCGGACTCCTTACAGTAACCGGATTGATCTTCACCATTGTAAAATGGAAAGAAAGAAAAGCCCGTATCGCATGGCTCATCACAGGAAGCATTTCATTGTTTATCACCGTTGCGGTGGCTGCTTATTTCCTGAGCTTAGTAATGATAAAAACCGTTGAAACAGCAACAAAAGTGGGTACTGCCGTTAATAACACCGAGAAAAAAATTAAAAATGCTATCGCGAAAGGTCTTGCAGCAGCACTCACCGATAACAGGGAATATTTGCTGGATACTATCCATCCCAATAAGCAAATTGCACTTTTAAAAAGCTACGAACCCGATAGCTTTAAAAACAAGGTCCCAAATAAATTCTACACTTATTTTGGTATCCGCGACTGGTTCCGATTTCCTCTTCCCTATCCATATTCTATCCATTGCCTTGACATGAGAGATTACGGAAATCTTTATGATGAAAGAGACATACTAGACATTTCAAAAAACTCTAATGAGGGTGTATCCATAGCTATTTCAGGCATCAGGAATTTCACTTATGATAAAAATATTCTAGTAGGAATAATAGAAGAACAATACGCGGAAGAAAAAAACAAAACATATTTCATCTTTCATTTTGCTTCACAACAAACCGAAGAATTTTCTTCTCTTGAAGAATTGAAAAAGAGAACCAAGGAATTGAAATTTGACGGTCCAAAAAAATTGCTGAATCTTAAAGAATACGACTCTCTTTTTTTAAAGCACATGTAACGTTTTCCCTTTGCGGGAATATGAATACATGAAGAAACTTCTCACTGTCCTCTTATTGTTGTTTTGCACTTCCTTAATTCACGCGAAAATAAAACCCAATGATCGTCTTTTAATTCCTTACAGAGCAGGCAAGAAATGGGGATTTTGTGATACCAATGGAAGAGTTTTCATTAAGCCTGCATATGATCGTGTTGAACTCTTTGAGCACAATCTTGCAGTTGTAACAGATAGCGCTCTTATTTCTGTAATCAATAAAAGAGGAAAGGTTGTTTTTTCATGCGCCCTTGACAGCATCGACGAGATCTCAATTGTGTCTGAAGAATATTTAATGTTCGACCAACTCAACACTTCAGGACTTTTATTCCGCATAGGAAAAGGAAGGGTTTCCAACTTTCCTGGATATCTCCTTTCTACTAATTTATTTACATATAAATCCGCCGATTTAAAAATGAATTACTACTCCTTATCGAAACATTCTCTTATTGCCAATGGATATTACTATAATCCCTACGATATAACAGAAAGCTCATATGTCTACCTCAAAAATTTTTTCATTCTCACTGAAAACCCACATAACGATACATTTTTAAGTGACAATACTTATTACATATATGACAGATATTCCTATAAATTGATGGCAACTTTAAAAGGATATCTCGACGGCCATCCAAGTGGCGAAAATTTAGTGCTGTATTCCTTGCCAAACCAATCAAAACAAAGATGGGATAAAACAACTGTTTACAGCGAAAATGATTTGTCGGCACTATATTCCCTGGATAGCGTGACTTTAAATTATGCGGATGGGCTAGATCATTTTAAAAAGAGCGCAGAAATCAAGCGTGGAAAATTATGCGGAGTTATTGATTCAACAGGGAATACCATTATACCGCTGAAATATACTTATATCCAAGTTATCGATTCCTTCTACATCGGACAATTAAATAATTCTGTTTTTGAGTTTGTCGACCCTTCCCGCAAATTAACCTTCCCTGGAAAATTTTACACCGCTTATAAAGGAAAGCGAGGCATATACCTCTTTACAAATGAAGGACATGGCTTAGCAGATTACTTTTTACTCAATGACAAACCAGAAAAAATAGGCACTTTTTTCATTCAGTCTCCTTACGAAATTACAAGAGTCTGGAATTTGAATGATGATTACTTTTTGCAATACAATGGTGAATACTCGATTTGTGATGCTAAAGGACAAGTGATAGGCTCATTTAACATATTCGCTTACAACAACAGATGGGGCTTAGGAGATTATTTTATCTATCGAGGCAGCTATGATCCACTGCACGTACTTAATCTAAAAACAGGAATAAAAAAGGCCTATCCTATTGAATATTCTAATTCAGCAGGAGATTTTTATCAAAACGGTTTTTATAGCGAATTCATGAGTAATGTAAAATCAAAAGTAACCATATACAGCAAAGAGTACTACATAGGACCAAAGCTTGAGAAACAGATCATCTCGTGGCATAGCAATTTAGATTTTGATAACATAGAACAAATTATTCCGGGAGTTTTTATAGGCTATAATTATTCTTCTATGGAATTCTATTTTTTCAATCACAAAGGCGAAGTTATTTTCTCTCCCGATTCTCTCAGGAAAAATATTAACGTCAAATTGGAAGTCAACTGCACAGCGGATTCCATCAACAAAGAAAATTATTTTAAATGCCTGTTCGGGAATCCTGGTGAGAAAGGTTATGATGCTATAGACCATCTTTTTGCCAATACTCCCTGGGTTTTCAAAAACGATGAATATTACATCATTCATACCGATAGCAGCACTTTTTTTTACAGTCATCAGGGAGAATTTCAAATGGAAAAAAAGAATCATTGGGTGCCGGAAGAAGAGTTGAATATTTATTGGGTTGGCACAGAGAATGGTGATTTTTTCGGTTACGCTAACAAACGCGGAATGCTTTTGTATAAAGATTAGCCTTCGATTTCCTATTTTTACTCATGCTTAATTTTCTACAAATATCTCCTTCCCTTTCCTGCTGCGGACAACCTTCTGCAGAAGATTTTAAAAGCATCAGCAAGGATTTTGAAGTAGTGATTAATCTTGGTTTAGCGGATCAGGATTATTCTTTGGCAGATGAAAAAAGTGTGGTGGAAAATCTGCAAATGGAATATCATCATATCCCTGTGTTGTTTGATAATCCTACGATAGCTGATATCGAACAATTTTTCGCGCTCATGAAAAACAACAACGAGAAAAAAATTCTTGTGCATTGCGCGGCGAATTATCGCGCGTCGGTTTTTGTGGCGTTGTATCTTTTCGCGATTAATAAACTGGAAGAAGATGAAATAGGAAATTTCATCAGGGATGTATGGATGCCCGATCAGAACTGGGAATTATTTACTGAAGAAGCGATTAACCTTATCAGGAAATAATTTATTTCACCGACACCACATACTGCAATAAAGTATTGAAGGAAGGATCAAATCCTACTAACTTCACATTCACGCTGAGCTCTCCTTTTTTAGGCACAATGCGACCGATGTATTTACCATTTTCCTTCGTAAAATAAATCCAATTGTTGTTATTGACAAAAGCAATTTCCAGATTTTCCTTTGTTTCAATTTCAACGCTAAATTCAATACCAGGCTTTATTTTTCTGTTGTCGCTGCAAGTCAACACTTTTAAATCGTAATCAGTATCGTATCCTAATGGTGTGCTATATACAGGATCCTGCAGCGACTTTGTGAAAACCATTTTAGGATCCAGACCAAGAATAAACAAATCCTGATCAACCTTCTGTAAGTTTTCATATTGCTCTTTTGAAAAACTCTCAGCAATAAATAAATCGGTTTTATTTTCAGGATAATGCTTGAATAAGAAAGCATAGGGATCGGTACAAAACCAAAAATCTTCAAACTCCTTTATCACTTTCAATTTTCCATTCTCAGTTTCACCATAACCCTCTCCCCAGGTTACATCCAGCAATTTCCATTCGCCATTAATTTTTACTTTGTTCCAGGCGTGATCTGCCTCCCTGAATTTCTGTCCCGTTCTATATCCATAGCCTTTAGCATATCCATGAATGACTTCAGCTTCCAAACCACATTTTTCGGCTATCGCCTTAAATAAATTGCTAAATCCTTCACACACACTTTTTTTCGATTTAAAAACAGATTGTGCATCACAATTCCCATGCACTCCCGAATTATAGGCCGCTGCATCATACTTGATATTTTTTGTCATCCACCTGAATATCATTCGCGCCTTGCTCAGGTCATCAGCGCTTTTAGAAGAAATGTATTGGGCCAAATTCTCAATAGAATTAATGCTTGCAGCAGGAATCAGCAAAGCTATCTGATCAACAGCCTGATAAGGGTTAGTGCGGAGCGGACGCTCCTTTTTCTGCGGTGCGACATGAATTCTTCTTCCGGAAAAACCAGAAAATAAAACACAGTAAAGCAAGCATGAAATAATACAAACTATCCCTATCCTCATACAGTAAGAGTTGACTACTTACGTTTTTTCTTCACTCCAGAATTTTTCCTTTTCACTTTAGGCTGAACAAAAACATCAGCAAATTCTTCCGACATTTTAGAGATGCCTTCATTGAGAATTTTTGCCCATTGCTCACTCAGATGGCGCATGTGCTTTTCTTCAAAGCGATGCGTTTTTATTTTAAAGGAATTGTTTTCATAAACGAAAACATCTATCGGATAACCCACGTCGTTGGCGCAAACGCGCGTGGAATCAAAAGAAAGCAATCCGGTTTTTAAGGCAAAAGGAATGGTGGAGTCAACAGTAATGGAGCGATTCAAAATCGGTTTTCCATAACCCGAATTTCCTATGATCATAAATGGAGAAGAGCTACCCACTTCAATCCAGTTTCCTTCAGGATAAACCAGGAACATGGAGGGCTCGGTATCACCCTTCATTTGTCCGCCCACCAGCGCATAAATATTAAAATGCAAGCCTGCAGCGTGCAGCGACTCCTTATCTTCCTGAGCCACTTTTTTTACCTGATTACTGAAAGCATTTACCACTTTATAAATTTTATCGAAAGACTCGGATTGCAAATCTTCCTTGAAATAAGTAAGTGCTTTATCGCGAATAGATCGCAAACCAGAAGTCATTAAAAACACAGTGTTTTCGCCATCTTCATGGACAAATAATTTTTTTCCCGAAGTAGTTTCAGTTCCTGAAGTTATGCGTGTATCGGCAATGCCTACGATACCTTCTTTCAATTTTATTCCTAAGCAATAAGTCATGTTATTGTATTTGCTGAACGTTCACCTGGTATGTGGAAGATTGATCTGATGCTGAAGTATTAATTACCCCGGCAACAGGTTTACAATCATCGTAATCATAGCCATGGCAAATTTTAATATAATTATGATCAACTAAAAGTTTATTTGCAGGATCTATTCCAATCCAGCCTGAACCGGGGATATGACACTCCACCCAGGCATGTAGTTGCGACGCTCCGCGAATGTTTTCCCCGTTGTACAGATACCCACTTACATAACGTGCTGCAACACCATTATTGCGCAAAAGCGCTAAAAAAACATGAGAAAAATCCTGACAAACGCCTTCGCCCAATTTCAGTACCTCCCTTGCCGTTGTACTAACAGTTGTTACCTCTGGAACAAAATCCAATTGCGTATGCACCTGATCGCGCAAATGAATTATTTTATCAATGAGATATCCCTTTTCACTCCACTTAAATTTCCGACTTTCTTCGGCGGATAAAAATGTTTTTAAACGATGGGGTGATAAATGAATGTATTGATAATTGTCGACCAGCCAATTGTTGCTTTGCATCATACTTATTTCCTCTTCTTCACTAAGGAATATCCGGTCGAAAGGATTTAATTCGGGTACACCCACTTCAACAGAATAGGAAATTTCCATTGTCTTGAAACGCCCATTAGTGTTGAAATAAATTTCGCTAACTTCCTTTTGACGGGCATTGCTGAGCCACCAATTTCCGGGAACACTGGTATTGAATATAGGAAAATTCACTTGTACACCTAAAGCCGAATATGGATGAATCAGAAACTTAAGGTAAGCTCCCCAAACTTCCTTGCCATAGGTGTTGACAGCGTTATATTCTAGTTTGTACTGAGGCATCTTAAAATGAAAAATATTCGTCTACCAGCTTCACCCCAATGAGATAAATATCGTTTTGGGTATTGTTGATGAAGGTAGGCAAATCTTCATTAATCTCTTCGATGCTGAGATGTTTTAATGCTGAATATTTTTTGTTTGCGAGGAACTCTGCTGAATCTTTGGATGGTGTTTTAGTTGCACTAATCACATGAATTTGTTCGGTTATTTTATGCAGGCAGCTCAGCACTGATCGTGGAAACCGATCATTCAACAGCAAAAATTCCAATGAATCATTAAGATTAGGCGCCCTGCGGTAGTGCTTTCTGCTCATGTCAAACGATTCCAAACCACGCAGCAAAGCTGCCAGCTGGTGCGAAAGCAAAGATGAATTTTCTTTTTCGGTGCCTTTTAGCTCAACAATATCTTCGTATTTTGTTTTCACGGCTCGCAAAATTTGAGCTGCACGTTCAAGGTAAATTCCCAACTTCATGATGGACCAAGCCTCATTATGAATCATTGTAGCATCCATCTGTCCCTTGATGATGGTAAGATGCTCAATGGAACTTTGGGTGAAATCGAAAAGACTTGTAGTTCGGTACGACTCCTGGTCGTAATTCAATACAAAATGATAATATTTATTGATGGATTCCCATAACTCCGTGCTGATGACATCTCTGGCACCTCTTGCATTTTCGCGAGAAAAAATGACCCCACTGATGATAGATGACGGATTTTTTTTGTCGAAAGCGATAGTTTGCAAAACATTGCCTTCATTGAATTTATCCGCAGACAAATCCGTTCCGTTCATACGCAGAATAGATTCCAACACAAAATCCTTACTGATAGAAATCGGCGCATCCATCGCCGAAAAATAATTCACTTTGGTATAACGCGCAGTGTGTTCGATGCGCTCGAGGTAGCGCCCCATCCAGAATAAATTATTTGCAATCCGTGACAACATATTTTACAGTACCCAGGTATCTTTTGAGCCTCCGCCCTGTGATGAATTAACAATTAAATTTCCACGCTTCAAAGCAACACGAGTGAGTCCTCCCGGTAACACATATTGTGTATTATTCCCCAGTAAACAAAATGTCCGCAAATCAATGTGACGCGGCTCTATCGTGTTATCGCCTTCAATGAAAGTAGGATGCACCGACAACGATAAAATTGGCTGCGCAATGTATTTTCTACGATCACTGCGAATGATATTTTTTACTTCTTCAATTTTTTCTTTGCTAAGCGTATTGCCAATGTGAATACCATAACCTCCCGATTCATCAACAGGTTTAACTACAAGTTTATCGATGTTGTCAATCACATATTTGTAATCGTCTTCTTCACCACAGCGGTAAGTGCGCACATTCTTTAAAATTTGTTCTTCGCCTAAGTAATATTTGATAATCTCAGGCATATAGGCGTACACCGCCTTATCGTCGGCAACGCCTGTTCCTGGTGCATTCACCAGAGTTACATTTCCTGCCAGATATGCGCTCATTAATCCCGGAGTCCCGAGCACTGAGTCAGGATTAAAAATGAGAGGATCCAGATAAGGATCATCAATTCTTCGGTAAATTACATGAACACGTTGCGGACCATGAATGGTTTTCATGAACACTACATCATTCTTTACAAATAAATCGCGACCTTCCACCAATTCAACACCCATGCTTTGTGCCAAAAATGAATGTTCAAAATATGCCGAATTATACATACCTGGCGTAAGCACTACACAATTAGGAGCACTCACACCTGGTGTGACCGATTGCAGCATGGTAAGCAAATGTTCAGGATAACCCTGAGTGGATTGCGGCTGACATTTGCTGAACAATTTAGGAAAAGTTTTCTTTAAAGTATTTCTGTTGGCAAGTACATAACTCACTCCCGACGGACAGCGCACGTTGTCTTCCAAAACATAATATTCTCCATCGCTGTGACGGATAATGTCGGTACCCGAAATATGATTGTAAATCCCGCCCTTCGGCATAAAACCTTCCATCACCGGATTCATGTTCACGCTGGAATAAATCAGTTCCTTGGGAACAATTCCCTCTTTTAAAATTCTTTTTTCGTGGTAGAGATCCTTCAAAAATTCATTGATAGCGATGTTTCGCTGTATAACGCCCTTCTCAATTTTTGTCCATTCATCGTGAGGAATAATGCGTGGAATAAAATCAAATGGAAATATTTTTTCTGAACCCTGCGGATTGTCGGAATACACGGCAAAGGTGATGCCCTCATTGAAAAAAACAATCTTTGCTTCTTCATTGAACTTACAATAATCCTTTGTTTGGTACTCGGAAAACTGTTTCGACAACACATCATATTGTGCGCGCACCTGAAGTTGTTGAGAAACAAACTCATCGTATACACCTTCCTTGGAAGCGTAAAGAGAATTAAACAGATTTTGGTTCTTAAGTGGCAAGCGATTTCGGATTTCGTAGATCACTAAGTTAAAAATTACAGCGACATGATTTAACTGCTTTTTCGCAGAAGTAAAACGGGTGAAACACAAGATAAATTTTACCTTTGGCATCCAACAAAAAGAAAAATGATTCAGATTCAATATTTCCCGTTCAATCCTTTTTATGAAAACACTTATGTGCTCTTTGATGAAACAAAGGAATGTGTGATCATTGATCCGGGCTGTTACACCAGCAGTGAAGAAATGGCATTACTGAATTTCATCAGCGAAAACAACTTAAAACCAGTTCATCTTTTAAACACTCATTGCCATATCGATCATATTTTGGGCAATGGCATGATTGCCGATAAATTCAAATTGAAACTTGAAGCCAATAAGCTGGAAAAACCTATCCTGGAAGGATCTCCGCTGTGGGGAAAACAATATGGCATCAATTGCAATCCTTCGCCGGAAATTGAAATTTTCCTGGAAGAAGGCGATGTGATCTCTTTTGGAAATTCAAAACTCGACATCCTTTTTGTACCGGGACATGCGCCCGGACATCTCGCTTTTGTAAGCCATAAAGATGGCTTTGTAATTGGCGGTGATGTGTTGTTTCAAATGAGTATTGGAAGAACCGATTTGCCTTTCGGCAACATGGCCACACTTGTAAAAAGCATCAAAGAAAAATTATTCACCCTGCCTGATGGTTATGAGGTTTTCCCTGGTCATGGCGATCCAACCAACATTGGTTTTGAAAAAAAGAACAATCCTTTCCTGAAATAATATGAAAACAAAAAAATCAGCAGCAGCATTTAAAAAAGCAAAAACATTTTTTCCCGGCGGCGTGAATTCTCCGGTGCGTGCCTTTGGCTCGGTAGACGGCGATCCGCTCTTTATCGCAAAAGGGAAAGGATCGAAAATACAGGATATTGACGGCAACAAATACATCGACTATTGTTGTTCGTGGGGACCGCTGATTCTTGGTCACGCTCCCGACAAAGTAGTGAAGGCGGTACAAAAATCGGCAGCGAATGGCTTGTCTTATGGTGCACCAACGGTACAGGAAAATGAACTCGCCGAACTCATCATCAAAAACAACCGCTTCATTGAAAAATTGCGTTTCGTAAGTTCAGGAACAGAAGCCGTAATGTCGGCGATCCGCCTGGCCCGCGGTTACACAGGAAAGGACAAGATCATCAAATTTGAAGGCTGCTACCATGGTCACGCCGATCATTTGTTAGTGAAAGCAGGATCAGGATTAGCTACCTTCGGAACCTCTTCATCAGCAGGTGTTCCCGAAGCTTTCGCTAATGAAACCATCGTTCTTCCGCTCAACGATCTGAAAGCCGTGGAAAAAGCTTTTGCTACTCATTACAACCAGATTGCTTGCATTATTATCGAGCCAGTTCCTGCTAACAACGGGCTTTTGCTGCAAGGAAAAGAATATTTAAAAGGCTTGAGAGAGATCACTAAAAAGCATGATGCGCTGTTGATTTTTGATGAAGTGATCAGTGGTTTCCGCGTAGGATTTGAAGGGGCTGCAGGATTGTACAATATCAAACCCGACATTATCACTTACGGTAAAATCATTGGTGGTGGAATGCCGGTAGGCGCTTACGGATCTAATGCTAAAATCATGAGGGAAATTGCTCCCGATGGTCCGGTATACCAGGCAGGAACCCTCTCCGGAAATCCGGTGGCGATGAGTGCCGGAAAAGCACAACTCAGCGAGTGTTTGAAAAAAGGATTTTACAAGAGTCTGGAAGCAAAAACCAAATTGCTTTGTGACTCTATCAATAAATTCGCCGCCAAGGAAAAGCTGGTATTTAAGATGGTTTCTGTAGGTTCTATCTTTTGGCTGAGATTCTCTAACAAGGAAATAAAAAGCGCTGCCGACATTGATCCGAAATCAATGAAGCACTTCCGTATCCTGCATAAATTCCTGCTGGAAAAAGGAATTTATCTCGGTCCGTCGGGTTATGAAGTAGGCTTTATGTCTTCTGCGCACAGCAATGAAGACATAAAGAAAACGATTGAGGTTTTTAAAATAGGGATTAAGAAAGCGATGGTATAGAATCCATCTCCCTCCTCACGCACAATCCAACACACGCCCTCTTCTCCAAGAGTGAAGCATGCGCAAGCATATTCGCAAGATGGACCGCTAGCTTCGTGCGAAGGCCCGAGCCACGATGCGGGGGGAAGCATAAATTGGCTCTTGAATTTTTTTGGATACTTTTTTGTGTCAAGACAAAAAAGTAAGTCTTTGCTTCTTTGGAAAAGAAGAAGAAATGACGAAAAGGGCAACAGGTCCTTCGGAGTACCTCAGACACACGCGGGAAGCCGCCATTCTAGGCTACCCCCCAATATATCTTTTCCCTTTAGCTTTTACAATAAACCAACTATTAGAATATGGCTCTATTTGATCATCTTTAACATCCATACCATTTATTCTTTTATGACATAAACAAAAGCTATTTTTGGTATAATAGACAAACCACAATTCTGTCCATTCAGATTTAAAAAGATTATTGTTATAATCAGGAGCTAGTTTATACATGACGCAACCGGCATCACATAAATCAATGTCTTTAATTATTTTATTCTCAAAAAGATCTTTGAATGTGGTAAGACTATCCTTTGGAAAAAAAGCCATTGCCATATTCATTTTATTCTTAGAAGGCCAATTTTCGTATTTAATTCTACATGCCTCTCTGTAAGAATTTAAAAACAAACGATTAAACCTCACTATTCTCTGCAAATCTCCTTGATTTGGTTCTAATTCATCTTTACATGAAAACATTAGACCCATAATAGCAAGTCCTACAAACAAATACGCTTTCATCTTACCAGGTACTAGGACCTCTATAAGGATTGATAATATACATGATAATCATCCCCGTTGTAATTCCCGCAACACTTCCTATAAGCGTATATTTCAATTTCTTTCCACGCGCGGCCAGCTCATACCCATTCACAAAATATTCATCGGAAAGCAAAGTCTCATCAGAAGCAATGAAATTGGATTCATCCATGTGCCATGTTCCTACCAAAGTAGCGTAGAGGGAAGAAGGAATAAAGGCATAAAAGAAAGGCAGAACACCACCGGCACCACCAATCACAAAAGCACCAACGCCGGTTTTCCATGGTTTGTAATATTTACGAGCTTCTTTTTGTCCGGCGATGTGTTTTTCAATTTGCTCAATGCTGTAATCATCTTCAAGTAAAGTATCTTGTTTGTAAACGTAAACCGTGTCTCCCACAGATTTCATAACACGAAAAACCCTTTCTTTGTTCACTCTGCTTTTGAGTCCTTTTCCTTTTTTGCTGTAGTAAATATAGGTGTCGGTTTCATGATCAATGACACCTGTTCTTATCCTGCCGCTCAACAATTCTATTTTATCTTGTGCAGCAACGAAGCCACAAGCAAAAATCATTGTTAATAAAATCGGAACAATCTTTTTCATTCTCTTTGTTTATCTGTCAAATATAAGAAACTATGCCAGTGAATAAAAACTTGTAAAAGTTTGAGTATTTACTGCCCTTTCCCAAACAAAAAGCGTAATTTTGTTGCCTTATTCAACAATCATTTATGGCAACAAATTTTCAACAGAGACACATTGGCTCGGCGCAAGCTGACATCAACGAAATGCTGACCCTCACGGGAGCTGCTTCCACCGAACAATTGGTAAACAATATTGTTCCGCAACATATCCGCCTGCCAAAGCAACTCAACCTGCCTGCAGCAATGAGCGAAAGTGAATACCTCAGCCACATTACTGCTGTTGCCAATAAAAATAAATTATTCAAATCTTATATCGGACTCGGTTACTACGGATGCATCACTCCTCCAGTGATCCTGAGAAATGTTTTCGAGAACCCGGGATGGTATACTGCATACACGCCTTATCAGGCGGAAATTGCACAAGGCCGATTGGAGGCTTTGCTGAATTTCCAGACAATGGTACTGGATCTTACTGGCATGGATATCGCCAATGCTTCTCTTTTGGATGAAGCTACTGCCGCTGCAGAAGCCATGATCATGCTGCTCAACTCCCGCAGCCGTGATGCGGTGAAAAAAAATGCAAATACTTTCTTCGTTGATGAAAGTTGTTTCCCGCAAACCATTGATGTTTTGAAGGCCAGAACAAAAGTCTTGGGCATTGAGCTCGTTGTTGGCGATTACAAAAAATCTGAGTTGAATGACACTTATTTCGGGGCTTTGGTGCAATATCCAAATGCTTACGGAGTGGTAGAAAACTATAACCCGTTTGTTGATGCAGCACATGCGAAAGGTGTTCCGGTGGCGGTGGCTACCGATTTGCTTTCCCTTTGTTTGCTGGAAGAGCCTGCGAAATTCGGTGCTGATATCGTTTTCGGTAACAGTCAGCGTTTTGGCGTTCCTATGGGCTTCGGCGGTCCGCACGCTGCTTTCTTTGCTGCAAAAGATGAATACAAGAGAAATATGCCGGGACGTATCATTGGTATTTCCATTGATGCCCGCGGCAAAAAAGCTTACCGCATGGCGCTGCAAACTCGCGAACAGCATATCAAGCGCGATAAAGCAACTTCCAACATTTGTACTGCCCAGGCTTTACTGGCCATCATGGCAAGTATGTACGCGGTTTATCATGGACAAGAGGGCATCAAGTCCATCGCTACCGAAGTACACCAGAAAGCTTCTTTAGTGAAAGAAAAAATCGCCGCGCTTGGTTTGAACTGTGTATCTGCCAATTATTTTGATACACTTTGTATCGAGGCAGACAAGGCTTTGGCTGCCAAAATCGTTGAAAATACGCTGAAAGCAGAAATCAATGTTGGACAACTCAACGGCAGGATTTTGCTTGCTATAGACGAGAGCACTTCAGTTGATGATATTAATAAATTGCTCGCTGCCCTGGCTGCAGCTACAGGGAAATCGGCCGTTAGCGTTACTAAAGAACAAGTTCAAAAAGCAGCTTTTTCTAAAGCAGTCAATAGAACTTCTCCATACCTCACCCACCCTGTTTTCAATACTTTCCACTCCGAAACTGAAATGATGCGCTACATCAAGCGCCTGGAGAATAAAGACCTTTCATTGGTTCACTCCATGATTTCCCTTGGATCATGTACCATGAAACTCAATGCTGCTGCGGAAATGATGCCGCTCAGCAATCCTCTGTTCAATGGCATGCACCCTTTTGCTCCTAAAGAACAAACCCTGGGCTACCAGGAGGTGATCAATGACCTGGGCACTTATCTGAAAGAAATCACTGGTTTCAGTGGTGTTTCCTTCCAGCCGAATTCAGGAGCGCAAGGTGAACTTGCAGGTTTGCTGGTGATCAAGGCTTACCTCGATGGTATCGGACAAACACAAAGAAATATCGCTTTGATCCCTACTTCTGCTCACGGTACCAATCCTGCCTCTGCTGCGATGGCGGGCATGGACATCGTACTCGTGAAATGTGATGATCAGGGAAATATCGATCTTCAAGACCTCAAAGAAAAAGCAGAACAACACAAAGAGAATTTAGCTTGTGTGATGGTGACTTATCCTTCCACCCACGGGGTGTACGAAGAAGGCATTAAGGAAATTACCGCTGCTATTCACCAATATGGCGGTCAAGTATATATGGATGGTGCCAATATGAATGCGCAGGTTGGATTGACTAATCCGGCTAATATCGGTGCTGATGTTTGTCACCTCAACCTCCACAAAACCTTCGCCATTCCTCACGGTGGTGGCGGTCCGGGCATGGGTCCTATCGGTGTTGCAAAACACTTGGTGCCTTACCTGCCATCGCATCCGATGGATTACGAAAAATCGGAAAAAGGTATTCCTGCTGTTGCTGCAGCTCCTTTCAGCAGCGCGCTGATCCTCCTCATTTCTTATGGTTATATCCGAATGCTAGGTACTGAAGGGGTTACAGAATCCACGAGAATGGCAATGTTGAATGCGAACTACCTGAAAGTAAAACTGGAAAACTATTATCCAGTTCTCTACCAAGGGAAAAACAATAAAGTGGCGCACGAAATGATTCTCGATTGCCGTGGCTTTAAACAAAGCGCTGGCATTGAAGTTATGGACATCGCGAAACGCTTGATTGATTATGGTTTCCACGCACCAACCGTGAGCTTCCCTGTAGCTGGCACCCTGATGATTGAACCAACCGAAAGCGAATCAAAATCGGAACTCGACCGTTTCTGCAAAGCGATGATAGAAATCCGCAAGGAAATCGCTGAAATTGAAGATGGCATTGCCGACAAGGAAAATAACGTGCTGAAAAATTCACCGCATACTCTGGCTGATATTTTGGGCGACTGGCAACGTCCGTACTCCCGCGATAAAGCAGTCACTCCGCTGCCTTACTTAGCAGAAAACAAATTCTGGTCGACAGTCAACAGAATCGACAATGCCTACGGCGACAGAAACCTTGTTTGCAGCTGCGTTCCAACGGAAGAGTACAGCAAAGAGCTGGCGTAATTATTTTGGCAATGCACTTTGCTTTGCTTAATTTCAGCTCAGCAAACACTCCTTTGTCATGAAAAAATTCTTACTGCTCGCCGGTTGCTTCCTGCTTTCACAAATAGCGGATGCGCAAACGCAATTCGATAGTCCCTTGAATTTTCCTGAAAGCAAGGCAAGACCTTATGATGTGAAACAGGAAGGTGATTACAGAGGCGTTATTGTGGAATCATGGTATGATTTCGGACTGATCACCAACGAAAACTACAGCAGTGATAATGCGCCTTTTCTAAATGCCTACCTTTTCCCTGATTCTGCTTATTTTGAGTATGGTAGCTCAGG
The DNA here is from genome assembly GCA_046074525.1 of Flavobacteriales bacterium. GTDB lineage: Bacteria > Bacteroidota > Bacteroidia > Flavobacteriales_C > JAHEZL01. Next base: position 90,843 of record JBJTOK010000059.1, on the reverse strand, counting down.
AGTGGGTCGCAGCACAAACTATATGGAGGCCACCATCATCGATCCTAAGGCCGAGATATTCAAAACCCTTGTAGATCCTGACTTTGGGAAATTTCTTTCTTACAACATTGATTCCGTTACCATTCTTTTTCAATATTATAGAAATACGAATGCAAACATTGTAGATACCCTTTTTGTGGAAATAGGGAGTGATTCAACAGTGAGTACCGGCTATCTTCAAGGCTTTGCTAACTACAACGGCACCACCGTCCAAGCTAATTATGGTGTGAATTCACTGCCTTTTAAAGCCTTAAAATTCAAGGCCACAGCCAGTGGAATAGGTGAACTCGACATCCCGAAAAAACAAATTATTCCTATTCTGCTGACCCCAGATTATGCAGGTGATAAACAGGATCCTGGCATTTCTTCCATCACTATTCATCCTTCTTTACCGAGATTTAAGGGCGGACAAAATATTGTAGTTGGCGTAAGCTTCAAACCGGGCTTCACGTACACCGTCAACGACACCATTACTAAAATGGGCAATACCTTCAATGGCTTTGGCTGGGAAGAACAGGGGCCGAATACCTTTCCCGCCTACAATCCTGGCGAATGGAATTGTTCCTACTGGGCTTATTATGACAATATGAATCCAATGTCGCCGTGGTACGAAACCTTCTTTCCCGCCTGGATCTGGCCAAAGGATTTTCCTGAGCACCACTGGGTAAGAGCAAAGACCTCATATGATGACGACTGGCTGGGAATCACCGATAAATCCAATGAACTTTCTACAGGAAACTGCTTTCCGAATCCGGCTAGTGAACAAGCGTTGATTGCTTATTCGCTGCAAAAGGAAGACGGCATTACCCTGCGTATTTATGATATCACTGGTCAGGTTGTTTTGCAACAAGAAGAAGGAAATCAGTCGGCCGGACAGCATTTCGCGCAAATCAACCTGAATGAATTGAGTTCAGGTATTTACTTGTATTCCTTGAATAATGGGGAGATAAAGAAATTTGTGAAGGAGTAAATCAGAGTTGCTGACTTTTCTTGAATTCCTTCATGAAGGAAGAAGCGTAAACAAAATCACACAATTCTTTATTGTCGGTTTTTAAAAGTGTGGAGCGCGTTCCCTCCCACCATTTCTGTCCGCTGAAAATAAAGAAGATATTATCAGAAATTTCCATTACCGAGTTCATGTCGTGGGAAATTACAACTGTGGTCATATTATATTCAAGTGTAATCTCACGAATAAGGTTATCAATCACGATAGATGTTTGCGGATCGAGTCCGGAGTTTGGCTCATCGCAAAACAGGTATTTCGGATTCATGGCGATGGCGCGGGCAATAGCCACCCTCTTTTTCATACCACCGCTGATTTCATCGGGATATAGTTTATTGGAATTGGGAAGATTTACTCTTTTCAGACAGAAATTGGCCCGCTCTATTCTTTCGGCTTTTGTCATTTTGGTGAACATCTCCAGCGGAAAGGCTACGTTTTCCTCAACAGTGAGAGAATCAAAAAGTGCAGCCCCCTGGAAAAGCATACCTATCTCCTTTCTAATTTCTTTCTTCTGATCATAATCCATGTCAGTGAAATTACGGCCGTCGTACCATATTTCCCCAGCATCGGGTTCAACGAGTCCGACGAGGCATTTCAAAAACACCGACTTCCCGGCACCACTCTGTCCGATGATCATATTCACCTTTCCCGTTTCAAGGTACATGGACACCTCGGAAAGAATTTTCCTGTCGACAAACAGCTTGGATATATTGCCCACTTCTATCATTAGTTCAGAAGCAATTTAGTGAGTATAAGATTGAAGAGGATAATCATTATCGTACTGTAAACCACCGCTTTGGTGCTTGAGCGGCCAACTTCAAGCGCTCCGCCTTTGGCATTGTAGCCATGGTATGAAGAAACTGAAGTGAGAATAAAAGCAAAAACAGCCGTTTTAGTTAGAGCATAGGTAATATAATACGGTACGAATCCGTACCTGATACCATATATATACTTGTTGGACGACACCGAATCGGTGATGAGCGTAGCCAGGAAGCCACCGAAGATCCCAAGGGTCATACTGGCAATAATCAGGAAAGGAATGATGATTACCCCAGCAAGGATTTTAGGTAACACAAGGTGGTTCAAGGGATTAACCCCCATGATCTGTAAAGCATCAATTTGCTCGGTTACACGCATGGTCCCCAGTTCGGAGGCGATGCTGGAACCTACCTTTCCAACAAGGATCAAACAAATGATAGTGGGCGAAAATTCAAGCAGCATGGAGTCCCGCGTAGCCACCCCTTCTGCATATGGCGGAATCAAAGGATTTTCAAAGTTGTATGCGCTCTGTATCAGGATTACTGCACCCATGAAAAGGGAGAGGATAGAGACAAGGGCGAGGGAGTCAACACCAATAAGCTCAATTTCAACGGCTAACCTCTTAAAAAAGATTTTCATTTTCTCGGGTTTCGTGAAGGTCTTACGCAACATTAGGAAGTATGCACCTAAATGTGTTAAAATGTTAATCATCCGAGCTATTTTTCTCAAAAATAGACATTATTTAGAAAATCATTTTATTAAATTTACGATGTTATAAACCTTCCCGTATGGAAAAAATTATTGCTTTCGGTTTTTGCTGCATGGTGATGTTTTCTGCTTGCAAAGGTTTAAAAAAAGATAAGTGTAGCGATTGTCCTTCATTCACAAAAAGCAATGAAAAACTGGAAAGAGTTGAGAAAATATAGCAGCCGCGCCGATTTCTACAAGCGCCTCCCTGCTTCTTCCATTGTTTTTGTTCACTCCCTGGTGAGAGGACATGAATTCGACCTGAACATCACTGAACCACGAAAAGGTCGTTTGGGCTGTTTCAGCCGATCACGCTCAAAACCGCTGACCATAGAACTTAACCGAGATTTAACCCCTTACTTCCTCTTGATTGTTTTCCTCCACGAATGGGCCCATCTCATTACCTGGAAAGAATACGGTTCCCGAGTTCAACCGCATGGAAAAGAATGGAAAGCAAATTTTCAGATGATGCTCAATAAACTCCAAAAAAATACCCGCCTTCCGGTTGTTTTGCGTAAGGCGATTGATCAGGAGGGCGATAATCTGAAGGCTAATATCTACAGCAATCATATTTTGCTCAATGCCATCAAGATTGCCGATAAGCACAAACCACAAACGGTATTGCATGAATTGCCCTTCAATAGCCATTTCAAACTGACTGAAAGAGCTGAGGTTTTCCGCAAAAAAGAGAAAATCCGCGTACGCTATAAATGCTACAATCTCGGTAATAAAAGGTGGTACACCATCTATGCTTCCACGCCTGTGGAGCAAGTCAACTGAGAAGATATTCGCTGTAATGCATTTTAATGCATTTTTGAGCTCGTTTTCCGCGCAATTTTAATACTTTAGTTGCCCTAAAGAAAAATGACTGACAATTCAATGAAAAACAATTACTGTATTATCATGGCCGGAGGGATCGGAAGCAGGTTCTGGCCAATCAGCAAAAGCTCCAAACCAAAACAATTCCTCGATATTTTAAATGTTGGCAAAACCTTGTTGCAGCTCACTTTTGAACGAATCGAAAAGGTTTGTCCGAAAGAAAATATTTTCATTGTTGCCAATGTGGAATACAAGGATTTGATACAGGAACAACTGCCGCAAATGGACAGCAGCAGGATCCTATGCGAGCCGCAACGCAGGAATACCGCTCCCTGTGTAGCTTATGCCTCTCACAAGATTGCAGCACTCAATCCTGACGCCCGCCTCATCATTGCACCATCCGACCACCTTATACTGAAAGAAGAGGTTTTTACAGATGTGCTGAAAACCGCACTGGATGCCTGTTCTAAAGAGGACATCCTCGTAACGCTAGGCATTGAGCCTAACCGTCCCGATACAGGCTACGGCTATATTCAGGCTACCGATGAGTCATTCAAGCATGAAGCAAAACTGAAGAAAGTAAAAACCTTCACCGAAAAACCAAATCTGGAGATGGCGAAGTTTTTCCTGCAAAGCGGTGATTTTTCCTGGAATAGCGGGATTTTCATCTGGTCGGCAAAAAGCATTATCAAAGCCCTTGAAAAAAATCTTCCTGAAATCAATAACATTTTCAAGGAAGGGATAGACGCTTACAATACACCACAGGAAGAGGCTTTCATTACCAAAGCCTATTCCGAGTGCACCAATATTTCTATCGATTATGGTGTGATGGAAAAAGCGAAGAATGTCTATGTACTGCCTTGCGAATTCGGCTGGACGGATCTCGGAACCTGGGGTTCTGTTTACGACCATCTGGAGAAGGATGCTAAGGAGAATGCTGTGATCGGTAAAAACGTTAAGTTGTACAATTCCGAAAACAATATCTTCAATGTAGCCAATGGAAAACTTGTAGTAGCCAGCGGCCTCAAGAACTTCATCGTTGTTGATTCCGACAGTGTTTTGCTGATTTGCCCGAAAGACGACGAACAGCAAATCAAGCAATTTGTAAACGACGTGAGTTCCGATGCAAAACTTAAAAAATACTTATAACATGGAATACAGAATCGAAAAAGACACCTTAGGGGAAATTCAGGTTGCTGCCGATAAATACTGGGCGGCGCAAACACAACGTTCTATCCAGAATTTCAAGATAGGCAATAACAAAATGCCGCAGGAAATTATTGAAGCTTTTGCTTACCTGAAGAAAGCTGCTGCAAAAACCAATGAGAGTCTGGGTGTACTTAGCAAAGATAAGTCGGATGCTATTTCCGCTGTTTGCGATGAAATCCTCGCCGGCAAACTCAACGACCAGTTTCCTTTGGTAGTATGGCAAACGGGATCAGGAACCCAATCGAACATGAATGTTAATGAAGTGATTGCCAACCGTGCCCATGTAATTCTTGGCAACCAGTTAGGCAAAGGAGAAAAACTCCTCAACGCCAACGACGATGTAAACAAATCACAATCTTCCAACGATACTTTCCCTACTGCAATGCACATTGCAGCTTACAAAATAGTGATTCAAACCACCATTCCCGGAGTTAAAAAACTGAGAGATTGCCTGGCCCAGAAATCACAGGAAATGAAAGCAGTAGTGAAGATTGGAAGAACCCACTTCATGGATGCTACGCCATTAACACTCGGACAAGAGTTCAGCGGTTATGTATCTCAGCTGGATCACGGCCTGAAGGCGCTTAACAATACCCTTGCTCACCTTTCTGAACTTGCTTTGGGCGGGACAGCAGTAGGTACAGGAATCAACACGCCTAAGGGTTATGCTGAACTGGTAGCAAAAAATATTGCGCAGCTGACGGGACTCCCTTTCGTTACTGCAGAAAACAAATTTGAATCATTGGCAGCACACGACGCTATCGTTGAAACACACGGAGCCCTGAAGCAACTGGCGGTAAGCCTCATGAAAATCGCAAGCGACATCCGCATGTTATGCTCTGGTCCGCGCTCAGGCATCGGTGAAATTACCATTCCTGCCAACGAACCAGGCTCCTCTATCATGCCTGGAAAAGAAAATCCAACACAGTGTGAAGCCCTTACAATGGTTTGCTGCCAGGTATTGGGTAATGACGTTGCGATCTCTATAGGTGGCATGAACGGCCATTTTGAACTGAATGTATTCAAGCCATTGATGATTTACAACTTCCTGCATTCAGCAAGACTGATTGGTGATGCCTGTGTTTCCTTCACGGAAAACTGTGCAGTAGGCATTCAGCCAAATACACAAAGAGTGCAGGAGCACCTTAACAATTCCCTGATGCTTGTAACAGCGCTGAACACCAAGATTGGTTATTACAAAGCTGCTGAAATCGCGCAAACAGCTCATAAAAACGGAACTACGCTGAAGCACGAAGCCGTTCGACTCGGTTACCTCAAAGCGGAAGAATTTGATGAATGGGTTCGTCCGGAAAAAATGATAGGATCGCTGGATTAAGCAATCAATAAAGCCGAGAGATCCCGGAACAAGTCGTTCCGGGATTTTTCTTTTGCGAAATTCTTGCGTACTTTAATGGAAACGCAAAAACACTAAATCATTATGAAGAAAATTACCGCAGTACTAATATTCTGTTTTATTAGCGCGCTTTCCTTTGCTCAAATCGGACTTGGATTAGGCAATGGCGGACTGAACATCAAAAGCGATCACAGCAAGAATCTGGGACTGATAGGCAGATTTGGACTTGGTATAGGAAGCAATTCCTCTTTTACGGTGAGTCCGAGCATAAGCGGTATTATGCGTGTATTCACCTCTGATAATGCGAAACCTTACTTCGGAATCGGATTAGGCACTTCTTTCACACATACGTCGACTGCAAATTACACTTCTTACAATACTTTCATCCCTGTAGGTGCGGAAGTTTTCCCGATGGGCAACAAGAGGATCAGTTTTACAGTGGAATCCGGTGTAGGGATGACTGCATTCAACAACTCCTTCTTCTATTCAGGATTCAGGGGCTTACTGGAGTTTACTTTCTATATAGGGAAAATGGAATAATCTTTCTATTTGTCTGAAACCATATTCACTTGATTATAAACGATAAAAAGGATCTTGCTAATCATCTCTTTAATCGTTTAATCAAGTCAATAAGGGTTCAGACATTTATAAAACTTCCTCTACCACTTCCAGTTTGATACCGCGAGAGCCTTTGATTAATACGGTAGCGCCTGCAATTTCTTTAATTTCCGTAGAGATTTTCAATTCAGCAGAATTCTCAAAACTTGGAAATTTTGATCCGCAGCTCTTGAATACTGGTCCAACCAGCAAAGCTTTGATATTATTGAGCTCCAGCAAACGTATGATATTTTGATGTTCTGTTTCAGCTGCATCACCCAGCTCCAGCATATCGCCCACGATGGCAATTTTATTTTTTCCGGTGACATTGGCAAAAGCCCTGATCGCCATGGTCATACTGGTTGGATTGGCATTGTAAGCATCCAGAATCAAAGTATTTCCTTTTGCAGATTTCTTGATTTGTGATCGGTTATTATCAGGCTGGTAGGCTTCCAGAGCCTTTTTGATATTGGCTGTGCTGATGCCAAATTCCCTGCCTACAGCCGCTGCAGCAACCATATTGATGAGATTGTGCTCGCCAAAAAGTTTCGTATTAATTTCCGTTTCTTCCTTTCCAATGCGCAGCATGGCGCAAACATAAGGGGAGAGTGCACGCACGTCTCCGAAAAAGCCTGCGTTCTGGTACAAGATACGCTGTTTCACATGCGCCGACTGCTTCATCAATAAGTCATCGGCAGCATTTACAAATATTTTCCCACTGTGTTTAGCGGCGAAATCATACATCTCCGATTTGGTTTTCACCACACCTTCAAAGCCGCCAAATCCTTCCAGATGCGCCTTTCCCATATTGGTTACCATGCCATAAGTCGGCTCAGCGATATTGCATAAAAACTCAATTTCCAAAGGATGATTGGCCCCCATTTCAATGATGGCAATTTCGGCATCCTTACGCATGGAAAGCAACGTAAGTGGCACACCGATGTGATTATTCAGATTACCTTTGGTATAGTGCACTTTCAGTTGCGTTGATAATACTGCTGACACCAATTCTTTCGTAGTTGTTTTTCCGTTGGTGCCCGTAATACCCATTACTGGGATTGTGAATTGTCTTCGATGGTAAGTGGCCAGATCCTGCAAGGTCTTCAGCGCGTCATCCACTACGATGCATTGCTCGTGCTTAATGGCCGGATTGTCGATAACAGCATAAGAACAGCCCCCTTCAATGGCCGCAAGGGCGAAGCTGTTCGCATCAAAATTACCTCCTTTTAAAGCGAAATAAATAGCGCCACTTTCAATTTTTCTGGTGTCGGTACAAATCTTCTGATCCTGCTTCAGGAACAGTTGATAAAGCTCATGAATCTGCATGACGTGAAATTAAAAAAAAATCCCGCAGCAAATGAGCTGAGGGATTTTGAAATATCAGAAGGATGTTGTTAACTATTTCTCTCCGTAAGGTACCGGACTTCCCACTCTGTGCATCGCACATCTGAAGCCAAGATAGTCGGTTGCCTGATCTTCATCCAGATATCTTCTTGTACCTGGTACCATCCAGTAGGTTCTGTCTTTCCATGAACCACCTTTGTATACCCTTGTTCTTTGAGACATCATGGAGTGACCTTCTACAGTTGGAGCTGCATTCTCATACATCAACTTGTTTTGCTTTGCAGCATCTTTGTATCCTTCATCAGCGAAGTACACTGAAGAAGTAAAGTCACCGTCAAGGAAGTCGATATTATTAGCTCTCTTATAGTTTCTTCTTTGTGCAAGGTTATCTTTTTCTACGTCCACTTCTCTGTAAACCATGCGGCCTAAACTGTCTTTTTCAGCCAAAACATCTGGTTCAGAAGGGTCTTCCTGAAGGGTTTTGTAAACATTACCCCTGAAAGCACGGAACTCGTTAGCATCTTCGCCGGTTAGCGGACGGTAAACGTCCATTACCCATTCAGATACGTTACCCGCCATGTGGTACAGACCGTAATCGTTAGGCCAGAAAGATCTTACCGGAGCGGTGATATCAGCAGCATCATTGAGCTTGCTGGCCACACCCATCATATCTCCTTTGGCGCGCATGATGTTGGCCATCATTTCACCTTGCCACTTATCATCTTTATTACGCACCCAGTGACCATTCCATGGGTAAATTCGGCGGTCGATGATACGCTCATCAATTGTATTTCCGATCAAACCGATAGCAGCATATTCCCATTCAGCTTCTGTTGGAAGGCGGTACTTTGGCAAAAGAATGCCATCTTCACGCATTACCTTTCTGAAACCACCGGTGTTAGGGTCAAGGTTAACAAGGTCACCTTTCACCTCACCTACATATTGTCCGTTCAGGTAAGCATCAGTATTAAAGTTGTCATCATCCTGCTGGTTAGGATTCACCTTAAGGATACCTTCACGGATGAGGATCATCTCATTCACGCGGTCAGTTCTCCAGATGCAATAGTCGGTAGCCTGTAACCAGTTAACACCCACAACAGGGTATTCGTTGTAAGCAGGGTGGCGGTAGTACCACTCAATATATTCTTCGGTATAAGCCAGCTCATCTCTCCACGCAAGGGTATCAGGAAGGGCTTTTTTAGGCACCTCTGGATACGATTGCGCGAATACACGGTTCAGCCAGTATACATATTCTCTCCAGTCGATATTACGAATTTCAGTTTCATCCATATAAAAAGAAGAAACCGACATAGTGCGTGGCTTGCTGTCCCACTCATACATTACATCCTGTTCGTTCTGGCCCATGGTAAATCTACCACCTTCAACCAAGATCAAACCAGGACCAGTTTCCTGTTCGCCATAAGGCTGTACCTCAAAACCTCCATTTTTAGGGTCGTTGTTGTTCCAACCAGTTGTATTGGATACATCTTTCCCGCAACCAAATAAAGCAAGGGTTGCTATCGCACAAACACTACCTTTTAAATGCAATCTAGGGTTCATATAATTTTAATTAATATTCAAAGTTTTAAAATGACGGACAACTTAATGGTCTGAATTTTTTCGTTCTAGGCTTACAATCAAACAACAAAGCCAGTGAAATTTCATGTGACCCCGCAGTGGCATTACTCAACTTAGAAACAGTCACATCATAGCTGTATCCAAATTTAAAGAAGCCCTGCTGTACACCTACGAGCAAAATAAATGAATCGGAGTTTCTGTACCAGATACCACCAACAATAGGTCCTTTGGTAACATATACACCTAAATTCAATTGCTGGAAATCTTTTTGCATACGGAACAATACGTTCGGAGAGATTGAGCTTTGCGGCATTCCCTTGTTTCGGCCTTTAGGCTGCTGGCCAATTGGAATTACGGCACCGGCGTGACCTGTAAACTTCATTGGTAGCGGACTCTCATTGCCGGCGAAGAAAGCTTCGTTAGGCTCGAGGATATGGTGCACGGCACCACCGATGAAAAATGTTTTGCTATAACCGAGAATACCAGCGGAGAAATCCACCATTGAAACAGTGGTATTCGGTTGAATTTCCTGTGTTGGTTTGGAGAAACCGATTTTTGCATCGATCATGTCCCCAAATGTCAGTTTGCTCCAGTCTACCGATTTCTGGTGATATGTTCCCTGGAAACCAACTTTAATGGAGAAAGATTTTGTTACGGGCAAATGGTAAGAATACAACAAGCTTGCATTCAAAGTATTTAAGGTTCCTTCACCTGCACGGTCCTGGGTAACGAGCACTCCCACACCTCCTGAAAGGATATCAACGTGCTGATCGTAAGAGGCGCTGTAGGTCACAAAAGTTCCTGAAATTGCAGGCCATTGGTTCCTGTAGTTCGAGATGAACCTTGGACAGCGATGAGTCCCGGCCATGGCGGGATTCAGATACAATGGATTAGCATAAAATTGTGTAAACTCAGGATCCTGAGCAGAGAGCTGCGTTGGATTGAATAACTCGCTTAGAATCATCAATAGCGTAAACACGCCCAGCTTACTAAACATTACGGTAGTTTTACTTTCCACAGGCACAATTATACAAATTATTTTTACAAACCTAATACCCTAATATAATGATAGGAAGTCAAAAGGTAACAATATTTTTTTTACAAATCACGTTTTAATCTGCTTTTGGACAGAAAAAAAATTTAAGATTCACACCGGAAAATACTTACTTTATATTCGTGAGACAAGTTTCAGCTTTTATAGTATATTTTTTGATTTTGTGTTTAGAAAGTCTTTCTGCACAAAGTTTTCATGCCGACTTATCGTCGGATTCCCTTGTCATTCAAGACAATCAAAATTTCCAGATCGCTTTCCACAATGAAACGCGTATTCTTTCCGGCAACCCCGATTCGGTAAAGGTGAGCTTGAGCAACATCCTCTTTTCACCTCTCGAACAACCGAACTTTCCTGCAAAAGACCTGCCGACGGCACCCGAATGGAAGTATCAGAAAGGACTTTCAGCAAAAAAAACAGTAGTGACCCTATCGGTTTTTCCATTGTTTATTGACGCCTCAGGAAAAGTGCAAAGAATACAATCCTTTGATTACCGCATTGAAAGCTTTACCTCTCCCAAGCCTCAAAAGGCCGGCGAATACTATGCTGCCAGCAAATCGGTATTGGCAAAAGGTAAATGGTACAAATGGGGAGTCACTGCCTCCGGCATTTACAAAATTGATTACTCTGCCATTAAAAATGCGGGAATTGACCTTAGTTCCATCTCTTCACTCAACAATATCAAAATTCACAGCCGCGGCGGGAAAATGCTACCATATCCCAATAGTGAAAGTCGCTACGATGACCTTCCTGAACTGGCAGTAAAAAGAGTCGATAACGGCAATAATATTTTTGATGATGGAGATTACATTCTGTTTTACGCCGAAGGTCCGCATTTATGGAAGTACAATGGCAGCTATACCCATGATTACAATCTTTACACCGATTCGGTTTTTTATTTCCTGACGATCAACGCCGATTCACCAAAAGCATTTAACGACCAGGCAGAATCGGCTCTTCCTTACACAAAGGAAGTCAATGCCTTCGATGAAAATTTATTCCATGAACAGGATGAAGCCAATTTGCTGGGCAGTGGCCGTTTGTGGCTGGGCAATCATTTCCTGGGCAGCGGAAAACAGGATTTCCGATTTGTTTTTCAGGAAGTTGAATCTTCATCCAATATTACCGTAAATGCACAGCTTTACGCCAAAAGCATGAATAATAATGGCACCGACTTCCTTGTGAGTGCTGGGAGCGGTTCCTCATCTGCCAACATCCCGAAAATCAGTGGCAATTCTACCGACGATATTGCCAAAAGCAAAAGCATTATTTTTTCCTTCTCCCCTACCAAGGACACTATTGAAGTTGAAGTACAAATGACGGCCTACGATGCTTTCGGAGAAGGCTGGATCAACTTCATAGAAGCAACGGGTAGAAGAAAATTGATTTACAAGGGAAGTCCGCTTTTTTTCCGTGATCAGCTTAGTGTTGGCAGTGGAAATGTAGCGCATTATAAAATCACCGGAACTAACGGCGGACTGCAGTTATGGGACATCAGCGATTTCACTACTGCCAGAGCCCAGCTTTTCACTTTTTCTGGTGATTCCATGGTTTTCAATGCTGCTACCGATTCCCTTAGAGAGTTTGTAGTCTTTAATCCACTTGATGCTGCAACACCCGGTTATTGCGGAGAAATCAAAAACCAAAACCTGCATGCCCTTTCCCCTGCCCAGCTTATTATTGTTACCCATTCCGATTTCAGGAGCGAGGCAAAACGCCTTGCTGATTTTCACCAGAATATTGATTCCCTGAGCGTATTGGTCGTCGATATCAACGAAATTTACAATGAATTTTCCGGTGGTGTGGAAGATATCGTTGCGCTTCGCGACTTCATGAAAATGTTGTACGACAAGGCTTCCGGACCCACTGAATTACCTAAATACCTACTGCTTTTTGGGGATGGCACCTACGATTACAAAAACATTCTCAAAGGAAGCCGCAATTTCATCCCCACTTACCAATCTGTAAATTCCATGAAGAATACTGCCTCCTACACATCCGATGATTTCTTCGGATTGCTGGACGACAGTGAAGGAAACTGGGGCACTTACGATCCCGATCTTCTGGATCTGGGCATTGGTCGTTTCCCAGTAAAAACCCCTGAAGATGCTAAAATCGTGGTAGATAAGGTTTTTGCCTACTGCAATTATTTTGATGGCTCCAACACTTACTTAAAACAAGAGCAAAGCCAGGTTTTCGGTCCTTGGAGAAATGAAGCACTGTTTGTTGCCGATGATGAGGACTTCAATATCCATCTCCACCAGGCCAACCAGCTGGCTGTGAAAATGGAAAATGAGCAGCCGCAATATAACGTCGACAAGATTTATATTGATGCCTACAAACAAACCTCTTCCACAGCCGGCGATCGTTATCCTGAAGCCAATGAAGCATGGACAAAGCGCATCAATGAGGGACTTTTCCTTGTAAATTACACAGGTCACGGTGGCGAGGACGGACTCACAGGCGAAGCTGTTTTCGAAACTTCCGATATCATCGCCCTAAATAATGGTGTTAAAATGCCACTTTTCGTTACTGCTACCTGTGAGTTCAGCAGATATGACCTTCCCGACAGGTCATCGGCGGGAGAGCTGCTTTTCCTGAATCCAAAGGGCGGGGCCATTGCCCTTTTATCTACAGTGCGACTAGTTTTTTCCACGCCAAATTTTAACTTAAATAAAACATTTTATAATGTCGCTTTCAGCCAACCTCAAGGTTACAAAACCCGTTTAGGGGATATATTCAAAGCTACCAAGGTGACGAATAACGGAGGAACAAATGATCGTAATTTTACCCTGCTCGGCGACCCTGCCCTGAGCATGGCTTTTCCGCGCTACAAAATCACTGTGGATAAAGTGAGCAGCGCATACGACAACAGCGTTACCGACACTATGAAAGCGCTGATGAAAGTAAAAATTGAAGGCAGAGTTACTGATGCGAATGGCACTAAACTGACCACCTACAACGGAAAAATCTATCCGAGAATAATTGATCAACCTGTTGATTATAACACCCTCGCCAACGACGGCAGTAATTCCCCCTACTCTTTTACTCTGCAGCAAAACACGATTTTCAAAGGGAGTGCCTCCGTCATACAGGGCGCTTTCAGTTTTGAATTCATGGTTCCCAAAGATATTGCTGCGGCCTATGGCAACGGAAAAATCAGTCTGTATGCGGAAAACGGTGCTGGAATTGACGCTGCAGGAAATAATAAAACCATCATTATTGGTGGCACATTCGATAACGCGGCAGCAGATGCGAGCGGTCCGGAACTATCCATTTACATGAACGATTCTTCTTTTATGTCGGGAGACATTACCGATGCTTCACCGCTCATGATTATTGACATAAGCGACTCAAGTGGTATCAATCTAATGTCCGGAGATATCGGTCATGAGATGTCGGCTATTCTGGATAACAACACCGGCAAAGTCATCGCACTTTCAACACATTACGAAGCAGCACTCAACAATTACCAGAAAGGAAAAATTGAATACCGCCTGGAAGATCTCAGTGAAGGGAGGCATACCGTGGAGGCCAAAGTGTGGGACACTTACAACAATTCATCCCGGGCTTATACCGAATTCATTGTATCAACTGATGCAAATACCGCTTTGGAACATGTGCTGAATTACCCTAATCCTTTTACTACCCGCACAGGTTTTTACTTTGAACACAACCAGGTAGGAAAAAACCTGGAAGTTACCCTTCAGATTTTTACTGTTTCGGGTAAACTGATCAAAACAATCAATGAAGCCGTATATGCCGATGAAAAGAGAGTTGGACCGATAGAATGGGATGGACTTGATGACTACGGTGATGCAATAGGTCGTGGTGTATACATCTACAAAATAAAGGTGAAGAGCGACAATGGCACTTCCGACAATGTTCTTGAAAAACTGGTCATTTTAAAATAATATCTTCGCATGTAAGGCGTTTGAGAAGCTGAATCAATGAAATCTTTGCTCACCATATTATTTATTTCGCTTGTAAGCTCTGCGTTTTCCGCAGAAGTCACCCTCGTTTGGAACAACAAATGGTTTGATACCACCCTGAGAAAGGACAACGCGCCTTTTGATAATTCATCAGAACTTAGCGCTTACGGGCAAGTCCCGTTTTTCCAGCAAAACCAAATCCTTAACAGCAATGTATCTTCTTTTGAAGTTCAGTTCAAAGTGCTCAAAACCGAACTGCTCAGCGCGACTGAAAGCAAGGGCGTAAACAACCTCACACTCCCCAACGATTTTATTGTGGAAAAGCGCATCGCTACTTATCGCAAAAACAGCGTGGCACAGGTGTTTGTGGCGGGCTTACGCAAAAACGCGCAGGGCCAGGCGGAAAAGTTGTTGTCTTTTGAATTAGAAATAAAAGATCCCGCTCCCGCCAAAGTTGCCGCGATGGGTAAAAGTGCCTATAAAACAAGTACGCCAAGTGTTCTCGCATCTGGAAGCTGGTACAAAATAAAAGTGTCAGCTTCGGGGATTTATAAAATCGATAAGGCTTTTCTACAAAGCATGGGAGTCAACCCGTCGGCTATTAATCCCCAGTATATCCGTATTTACGGCAATGGCGGAGGAATGCTTCCCGAGCTCATTAGCACTTACACTCCCGATGACTTACAGGAAAACGCAATCATGGTTTCCGGTGAAAACGACGGAGTTTTTAATGATAACGACTACGTACTTTTTTATGCCCGCGGACCACATACATGGAAGTTCGACACTAACTCATCAAAATACACGCACCAGTATAATGTATATGCCGATGAAGCCTGCTACTTCCTTAATTTTGATCTGGGTCCGGGCAAGAGGATTAGTGCACAGAGTCAGGACGCTGCTGCTAACACACACACCGCCACAAAATTCGACGATTACTCCTTCCAGGAAAACGACAGTTATAATTTTATTAAATCGGGAAGAGTTTGGTACGGCGACCTTTTCAATATCGTAACCAAGCAACGATTGTACAATTTTTCTTTCCCGAACATAGATCTTTCAACGCCGGCAATAATGAATGTACAGTTGGCGACACGTTCCACACAAACCTCTGCGATGGCTTTTGATGTGAACGGAACCCCACTCCCAACTTCACTTAGCAGTATCACGCCTATTTCCACAGGCTATGATGATCCTTACACCGTGATAAAAACCTCGTTGAATAACAGCTTTACGCCGTCATCCTCCAACTTCACAATCAAGATGACCTACTCCCTTCCCAACAATGAAGCGGAATCCTGGCTGAACTATATGGAAGTGATTGTTAGAAGAAATCTGGTAATGTCGGGAAGTTCGCTTTCTTTCCGCGATGCATCTACCAGGGGCAGCGGCAATGTGGTACTTTATCAAATCAGCAGCACTAGTGGTACGGAGACGGTTTGGGACATCAGCAACATATTGAATGTAAAAAACCAGGATTACAATTTTAACAGCGGCCAGATTTCTTTCAAACAAGCTGCCGACACCCTTAAGGAATACATCGTTTTCTCGGGAAGCGATTTCTCGTCCCCAACTTTTGTGGGAAGTGTTGCCAACCAAAATATTCATGGAATAGGAAGTGTGGATTATGTGATTGTTTGCGCTCCCGAATTCCTGAGTGCCGCAAAAAAACTGGCCGATTTCCATGAATCATACAGCAATCTGGATGTACTACTGGTTACTCCTATGCAAGTGTACAACGAATTTTCATCAGGGGCTAAAGATGTTACGGCTATAAGGAATATGATGCGCTATTTCTATAAAAAAGCAGCTTCTCCAGCGGAACTACCTAAATATTTGTTGATGTTTGGCGATGGTAGCTACGACTATAAAGGAAAAGTGGCAAGTGGTGATTTTGTGCCCGTTTATGAATCAAGCGAATCGAATGACCCGACTTCTTCATATGCTACCGACGACTACTTTGGCTTTCTTGATGATAATGAAGGGGATATGGATCCTAACTCTTCAGATAATGTTGACATTGGAATAGGTCGCTTTCCTGTAACCACCCTGGAGCAGGCCGACGGCGTCGTGAACAAGATCATCCATTATGCCGGACACGGAAGTAAAATAGCGGTGGAAAGTAAAGTAACTCCTTACATCAATGGCGCATTTGGCGACTGGCGTAATCAGGTTGTTTTTGTCGCAGATGACGGTAGTGATCCCAACGGAAACTATGATTACGCAGAGCACATCAACGGCTGTGAAACCCTCTCGAAGCTGCTCCGCGGACTCGATAGCAGCTACAATCACGATAAGATTTATTTCGATGCTTTTATCAAGCAATCTTCTGCCGGCGGCGGAAGATATCCCGATGTGGAACGCGGCATCAACCAAGTGATGGACAAAGGTGCTTTGATAGTAAGCTACGTAGGGCACGGGGGAGAAGCAGGCTGGGCCGATGAGCGTGTGCTGGGCATTCAGCAAATCAACCAATGGAACAACTTTACGCATCTGCCTTTCTTTGTCACCGCAACCTGTGAATTCAGCCGCTTTGATGACCCGCAAAGAGTATCAGCCGGAGAATATGTATTGCTCAATGCTAACGGCGGAGGGATAGGTCAGCTCACCACTACCCGCCTCGTTTATGGCTCATCCAACCTCGATTTCTCCAAAAACTTTTTTAAGCGCACCTTCCTGAAAAGCACTACCCCGCCTACTTTGGGACTCGCTTTGGAAGAAGCCAAAACCCTTACCAGCAATGGAACCTACAACAACAAAAGAAAATTTTTCCTGATGGGAGACCCTGCACTTACCCTGGCCTTTCCTCTGGAAAAGGTGGTAACTACCGCTATCAACCAGCATCCTGTTGGTTTAGGAAATGATACCCTCAAGGCCCTGATGAAAGTGAAGGTGGAAGGCAAGCTGGTAGACAGGCAGGGGAAATTCCTATCCACCTACAACGGTATTATTTACCCAACAATATACGATAAGTCACAAGACATGAAAACGCTGAACAACATCAGCAAATCCACTATCGATTTCGATATGCAAAGCAATATTCTTTACAAGGGAAAAGCCACAGTATCCAATGGTTTGTTTGCCTTTGAATTCATCGTTCCAAAAGACATCAGCTATCAATACGGAAACGGAAAAATCAGCTATTATGTAGCCAATGAAAGTACTGATGCCGGTGGTTTTTTTGAAAACTTCATGATCGGAGGAACCGATTCATCAAGCTCAGGCGACAATGAGGGGCCGGAAGTAGATTTGTACATGAACGATTCCAGTTTTGTGACAGGTGGGCTCACCAACCAGAATCCGAAAATTTTCGTGGTGCTGTACGACGAAAGCGGGATCAACACCACAGGTAATAATATTGGTCACGACATTGTAGCTACACTCGACAAACAAAGCAGCCAGTCGATGATTTTAAATTCCTTTTATGAAGCTGATCTCGATAGCTATAAACGAGGAAAAATCAGCTATCCTCTTGAAAATTTAAGTGAAGGGGAGCATCAGTTAAGCCTTAAGGTTTGGGATGTCAACAATAACTCTGCGGAAAGCAACACCACTTTTTATGTCTCTTCTTCTGCCGAGCTTGCGCTGAGTCATGTACTCAACTATCCTAACCCTTTCACCACACGAACTGAATTCTGGTTTGAGCACAATCAGCCTATCGGCACGCTCAACGTGCAGATACAGATTTACAGTATTGCCGGAAAACTTGTAAAAAACATCAACACAACAATAGAAGCCAGTGAGCGTTATAAACCTGCGCCAATCGCCTGGGACGGACTTGATGACTACGGCGATGCCATCGGAAAAGGCGTTTATATTTACCATTTGAAAGTGCAGACTGAAAACGGCCAATACGCTGAAAAGACCGAAAAACTGGTGATTCTGAAATAACAAGGTTTATTATATATTTGTAGAAATTCGAGCATGATGAACATCCTGAACAATAAAAGAATTTACGCTTTAGCAGCTCTGTCTTTAGTTTTTGTAAACGCATATAGCCAGAACGGCTCCGACCAGTTTAAAAGAATAGGAATCAATCCAATCACTACATCCGTTCCTTTCCTGCTCATTGCCCCTGAATCACGCGGTGGTGCTATGGGTGATGCTGGTGTGGCCTCTTCTCCTGATGCAACATCAATGCACTGGAATGCTTCAAAACTGGCCTTCATCGAAAAACAATCGGGTATTGCCATCGCCTATACACCATGGCTTAAAACATTGGTTCCTGATATCAACCTCGGTTACCTTTCTTTTTTTCAGCGCCTTAGCAACAAGGGAACGCTTGGCGGGTCATTAAGATATTTCAGTTTGGGTAAAATTGATTTCACCGACCAGAATGGTGCTTCCCTTGGTTCGCGTACACCGAATGAGCTGGCAGTGGACCTGGGCTACGCACACAAACTCAGCAAAAGTTTCTCGGGTGCGTTTACACTCCGTTATGTTTACTCTAACCTCACCCAAGGGGTGGATGCTTCTACAAAACCAGCTAACGCTGTGGCTGCCGACCTCTCGGGCTTCTATAGATCCGAAGTGAAACTTGGGAAAAATAAAGGCTTATGGGCAGCTGGACTAAACATTTCCAACCTCGGGAACAAAATCAGCTACACCGATTCAGGCAAGCGAAACTTCATCCCCATGAACATGAAACTGGGAACTTCCCTGGCCATTGATATCGATGATTACAACAGAATTACCTTCATGGTAGATCTCAATAAACTTCTTGTCCCTACTCTTCCTGAATATTTGAAAACCACTTCAGGTCAGGACAGTACATTATCGGACGGAACAAAGATTATTTCCAAAGGAATGGACCCTAATGTATCTGTACCGCAGGCAGTATTCCAGTCGTTTTATGATGCTCCGGGCGGATTTCGAGAAGAACTGCAGGAGATCAATATTTCAGGTGGATTGGAATACGCTTACGATAAGCAATTTTTCCTGAGAGCCGGATACTTCTACGAATCACCAAACAAAGGAAACCGTCAGTATTTCACAATGGGCGCTGGCTTGAAATACAGCATTTTCAATCTGGATTTTTCTTATCTGGTTTCCATGCTGCGCAACAATCCTCTGGATAATACGCTGCGCTTCACACTTTCATTTAACTTCGACGATATCAAGGCCGCTGAAGAAAAAGAACAATAATCATGTATCCTTTCAGAATCGGTTTTGGCTTTGACGTTCACCAGATGGTGGAAGGGCGCGATCTGTGGCTTGGTGGAATAAAAATCGAGCATTACAAGGGCGCACTCGGCCATTCAGATGCAGATGTAATGATTCACGCTATTTGCGATGCCCTGCTCGGTGCTGCAGCATTAGGCGACATTGGCAAACACTTTCCCGACACCTCGAAAGAATTCAAAGGCATCGACAGCAAGATCCTCCTTGCAAAAGTGATGGAACTGCTGAAAAAAAACAGCTATGCAGTGGGTAATATTGATGTGACACTTTCACTTGAACGTCCTAAAATTGCCCCTCACATTCCAGCCATGCGCGCCACCCTTGCTGGTGTAATGAAAATTGAGGAGAGCCAGATCTCCATCAAGGCCACCACCAATGAAAAGCTGGGTTATGTTGGTTCGGAACTTGGCGTTAATGCATACGCCGTAGCACTCATTCACAAGATCTAATTTACTGCCGCATTTTCTTTTCTGCTATTTCGCAGTATCAGGGTTGGGTATTCACAAAATCTGGTGCTTTCTATCAGTTTTCTCACAAAGATTTCTATTTTTGCCTGATTCAATCTATCAATAAATCATGGCAAAAAAAGAAGTAAAAGAAAAGTATGGCAAGGAGACCTACCTGATGTGGTATGAGCTCATGCTCCTCATCCGCAAGTTTGAGGAAAAAGCCGGTCAGCTTTACATACAACAAAAAATCAGAGGTTTCTGTCACCTCTATATCGGACAGGAAGCAGTAGTAGCAGGTTGCGAAGCAGTACTTACCCCAGAAGACAAAATGATTACAACCTATAGAGATCACGCCCACCCTATAGGAAGAGGTTCAGACCCTAAATTGATTATGGCGGAATTATATGGCAAAATCACCGGTATTTCTAAAGGAAAAGGTGGTTCAATGCACATGTTCGACAAAGAACATAATTTCTTTGGCGGTCACGGTATCGTTGGTGCGCAGATCCCACTGGGTGCAGGTATCGCTTTCGCCGATAAATACAACGGCAATAAAGCGGTAACACTTTGCTTCATGGGCGACGGTGCCGTTCGTCAGGGTGCTTTCCACGAAGCCCTTAACATGGCTATGACCTGGAAGCTTCCGGTAATTTTTGTTATTGAAAACAACCAGTATGCAATGGGTACTTCTGTTGAAAGAACTTCCAATGTTACTGATCTTTATAAATTAGGACTTGCCTACGACATGCCTTCTTTCCCTGTTGACGGGATGAGATGTGAAGCCGTGGCTGATGCAGTGGAAGAAGCTGCTGCCCGAGGAAGAAAAGGCGATGGACCAACCCTCCTCGAAATCAGAACTTACCGCTATAAAGGACACTCCATGTCGGATCCTGCAAAATATAGAACCAAGGAGGAAGTGGAGTGCTACAAAGACCAGGATCCTTTGAACTCCGTATTGAATACCATTAAGGAGAAAAAATACGCTACCGAAAAAGAACTCGAAGCGATTGAGGAAAGAGTGAAAGCAAAGGTAGACGAAAGCGTTAAGTTTGCCGAAGAATCTGCTTTCCCTGAACTGGATGAATTGTACAAAGATGTTTACCACCAAAAGGATTACCCTTTTATAATGGACTAATAAAGATACCCCTATGGCCGAAATTGTAAAAATGCCCAAATTGAGTGACACCATGACTTCCGGAGTGGTGGCGGAATGGCACAAAAAAGTTGGAGACACTGTAAAATCCGGAGAATTACTCGCTGAAATCGAAAGTGATAAAGCCACCATGGAATTTGAATCTTTCCAGGATGGTACTCTCCTGTATATTGGTTGCGAAAAAGGACAAACTGCTCCTGTGGATTCTATCCTTGCTATCCTCGGGAAACCGGGAGAGGATGTCTCTGCACTGATTGCTGCTGAAAAAGACAAAAAACCAGCTGCTACTGAAGCTGCTCCGGCCCCTGCTGCTGCGCCAGCTCCAAAAGCGGAAGCAAAAGCTCCGGCTCCAGCCGCTGCACCAACACCTGCCGCACCTGCTGCTAAAAAAGCGGCGCCTGCGCCAGCTGAAAATACCGGTCGCCTCTTTGTTTCTCCACTCGCCAAAAAACTGGCGGAAGAAAGGCACATTAACCTCGCTAAAGTAAGAGGTTCAGGTGATGGAGGAAGAGTAGTGAAAAGAGATATCGATAATTATGCTCCAAACGCGAAAGCAGCTCAAATAGAAAGCTTCAGCGAAGTAGGTATTTCTCAAATGAGAAAAATCATCGCTTCCCGACTCAGCGAATCCCTCTTTACTGCTCCGCATTTCTACCTCACCATGGATATTGATATGGATGAGATTATGAAAGTGCGTAAAGTAATCATCGAAGAAAGCGGTGCAAAAGTTTCTTTCAATGACCTTGTGCTGAAAGCAGTTGCCTATTCTTTGGGCAAACACCCTGTAATCAACTCTTCATGGCTGGGCGACAGAATCCGCTACAATGAGCATATCCATATCGGTGTGGCTATGGCTGTGGAAGACGGATTGATCGTTCCTGTAGTAAAATTCGCCAATACCAAATCAGTAGAGGAAATCTCTGCTGAAGTGAAAGATTACGCTGCAAGAGCCAAAACCAAGAAATTAACGCCTGATGACTGGGCCGGAAATACCTTCACTATCTCCAACCTGGGAATGTTCGGTATTGAGGAATTCACCGCCATCATCAACCCACCAGATGCTTGTATTTTAGCGGTTGGTGGTATCCGTCAGGTACCGGTTGTTAAAAACGGCGCCGTGGTGCCAGGCAATATGATGAAAGTAACATTGAGCTGCGACCACCGCGTGGTGGATGGCGCTACAGGTGCTGCCTTTCTGCAAACACTGAAAAAAGCACTGGAAAGCCCTGTGTTGATTTTCATGTAAATTCTGAAGTGATTTATTCCTTATAGCAGGCTGCTTTTCCTCCAAAGGAAAGCAGCCTTTTGCTTTTTAATCCAGCGACCTCCCCTCAAACAAACAAAACATTTTGCATTGAATTTCGTGTCCAAAAATGTGAGTATAAGCCTCTCAATACCTACACTCCAAACTCAATCCTGATTTGGCGGACGGGTTTATCATCAATCCGGACTTGTGTACAACAAAGGCCATCCATATGGCTGTAACTTGCAGTGAATGTCAGGGTTTTAGCCCTTACTGTAAAAATCCAAACATGAACTGTAAAATATTCTTTAGCAGCCTGATCGTTTTACTCGCTCCTTTAGCGGGGGAAAGTCAGGTAATTTGTCCGCCCAACCCAAGCAATGAGTTGGTAATCAACGGAAGCTTCGAAAAAGGGATCAATGGCCTCGATGGCTCCTTTTCCAGCACTCTTCCGAACAGCGGAAATTACAACGGTCCGGTAGCAGTGAACCAATGGGGGATTGTGCAAAACGCCAACAATGCCAACAATACCTACATGTTGCCTACCACAGCGCACAGCGGAACCAACCTCATGCTCATCGACGTGGGAAACTCCAACAATACCAACCTTTGGCAGCAAACAATTAAGGCTGCCGACCTCACACCAAACACAACTTATTTCTTCTCTTGCTGGCTGGCCAACGTATCAAATCAATCTCCCCTGGGATTGAACAACCCTTCACAGGTTCAGTTGAGAATCAATGGTGTAGCGGTAGGTGCCGATATTGACCTGCCCTATCCTACTTCAGGACAATGGATTCCTTACTATGTTACCTGGAAATCCCCGGCAGGTACGCAAAGTGATATTATCATCGGACTCGAAAACGTAAAAAAACAATCGCAGGGAAATGACCTGGCTTTAGACGATATCTCCTTCAACAGCAGTTGCGGTAACATTCCGAACGTTGATGCACTTCAGCCCAAGAAACTCATGGTGAGCCAGGCATCCCTGTGCACTGGCGGTGGTTCGGCGTTGCTGGATACCAAGCTGAGTTCAACCAACAAAACTTTCACCTGGAAAAACTCGGGACTCACTTCCTTCGGTTCTTCTACTCCAACCACTACTGTGAACACTGCAGGAACCTACTACGTGTGCATCGACTCGGCGGGATTGGGTTGTCCGATCACTGATACAGTTGTGGTCACCAGCAACTTCTCAATGGCCCTCCCCGACTTGGATCTTTGCACACCATCTCAATACACACTCGACGCCGGATTCAACATTCCCAATTCCTCCATTGCTTCTATCAGCTGGAGCGGTCCGTCGGGAACAAGTTCTAACAGAAATTACACTGTGACTACTGCAGGAGCGCACAATGTAACTGTTACCGCAGCAGGTGGATCGGGCTGTGGCTATAGTGGATCTTTCAACGTGACTTCTTCAGTACCTGTTGCTCCTACGAATTTGGATTATGATATTTGCGCCGATACTGTGGTTACGCTCAACATTGGTAACGGTAAAACCTACAACTGGTCGGCCAACCAAAGCATGTCACCTTTGCTCAGCACCAGTATTTCCTATGATTGGCATGTACCGAATGGAACCAGCGGCAATCAGACTTTATGGGTACAGGATCTCCCAACTTCCAATCCGCTGGGAAGCGGCGGACCTGCCTCTATCCCTAACTCTACAGGATGGCCTGATGCTACACCAACTTCTTTGACTTTTACCACTACTCAAACAGTAGTATTGAATTCCTTTAAGGTATTCTTCAATGAATGGGCGCCACTGCAGGGTGGAGGTCAGTGTAACAACGGATCGTCCAAACCGGTGACCTATACCATTACCGACGGTTCCTCACTGACTTTAACCACCACACAGAACATTCCTTGTTCTGCCAACGGCAGTCCGAATACCACCGTTAATACTAACTGGACCCTGCCTGCCGGAACTTATACCTTAACTTCCAGCGAAAGTACCAACTTCGAATACCAGGGCACCATCAATAAGAATGTTGGCGGCATAGTAACCATTGCTAATCCGAATGCGAGTCACTACATGTTCGCTGATCTCAACTTCAATGTGATGAGCACCTGTGATCCCGTACCTATCCAGATTACAGAGAAATGCTGCAACCCTATCGCCGATGTACCAGCGATTGATACTGCTGCAAGTAATTTGAGCGACTGCGATCCAACAAAAGTGAGTATCGTATCGAAAGCATTAACCAACGGTCTGGATTACAAATGGCAGGTGAGCCACGATGGTGGATTCACATGGGCTGATTCCACCGCTACAGCAGTGGTAACAGGCGGAAAAGTAACCCTGTCTAATATCTCCGGCAGTGGATGGTTCCGTTTGCTGGTAGCCGCTACAGGCAACATTGGCAAAGTTTGTATGAAGATATCAGATACAGCTCAGGTTGTAATTCCTGCTTCCATTCCACCTATTATCACTTCACCAGCTTCCAGTTATTGTATCAATGGCGCTGTGGATACCATTGAGGTCAACACACCTGGCGGGACTTTCAGTACTTTCAGCGGACTGGGAATGACCAATGTTGCGTCGGGCTATTATGATCCGAAACTGGCCAATCCAGGCATTGATACTATTTATTACACCACCCCAGGTGCCTGCGGTGCAACAGCTTTAAAAGCTATTACTATTAATGCTTTACCAGTGGTGACTTTCACTCTGGCAGATAATGAAGTATGTCGGGATCTGGCAGCTTTCGCCCTGAGCGGCGGATTACCAACCGGCGGAACTTTCTCGGGAACGGGGGTAACGGGCGGAAATACTTTCACCGCAAGTGTTGCCGGCAATGGGCCGCATACCATCACATACTCTTACACAGATCCGCTGACTACTTGCGTGAATACAGCAACGGATCAGATCACTGTGGATGCATTGCCTGTTGTAACACTGGCTCTCGGCACTCCCTCCACCTGTATCAATACAGCAGCTTTCGCCTTAACCGGAGGCTCTCCTGTGGGTGGAACTTATTCAGGCAGCGGCGTAAACGGCGCTAATTATGATCCTTCATCCACTACAACGGGGCCGCATGTAATTACCTACACCTACACCGATCCTTCAACCACCTGTACCAGCAGCAATACAGCAACACTTGCTGTAAACGCTTTTCCAGTAATGAATTTGAATGATACCTCCTCTTGCGGAACTATTGTTTTGGATGCTACGGCAAATGCTACTATTATTACTCCTGCAACCTATGCTTGGGACGGTGGCGCAGCAGGCGCTTTAAGCACACTTACAGTGAATGGCAGCGGCAATCATTCGGTAGTAGTAACCGACAATAATAATTGTCAGGCGTCGGCTTCTTTTACAGTAACTATTCATCCCAAACCAGCTGTTTCCCTGGGTGGCGATACCACAGTTTGCTTTACTGGTAATCAACTCTGGCAAGACACTATTGCCAATACTTATAGTTCTATATTATGGTCGACTGGCGATGCTGACAACACTGCTTCATTGTCGCACATCGACAGCGTTTGGGTGACTGTTACCAACCAATTTGATTGCTCGGCAAGTGACACCATTTATGTGGATGAGCATTGTGATGCCATTGAGCTTTGTTTCCCTAATGTTTTCACTCCTAACAATGACGGCGTCAACGACGATTTCCGTCCATGCGGAAATGAAAAAGAAGAAATCAAAGGAGGGTTAGGTGGTAATTACAATTTCTATAGTGAAAACATTTTGGTGATGCACTTTGTGGTTTACGACAGATGGGGACTCAAAATGTTTGAGAATAACCTGCCAACAGTCCCGGTATGGGATGGACTCTTCCAGAATAAACTTGCCTCCACCGGAACTTATTACTGGATTGTTAACTACACCGACTCTTCCAATAAAAGCTATGAGCAAACGGGTTATGTAACATTGCTCAAGGATTAAAAAAGCACATTCAAATTCCATTCACTTCTTATCACCCCCTGAAAAAAATTCAGGGGGTAATTGTTTTCTAAGCGCAAAAATCAAGTGTTATTCGAATTTTCAAACAATTGAAAATCATTTATTTAAAACTACACACAATTGCTTCATACGCGCAAATTAATAGCAATCTAATTAATTGTAAATCAACAGTTTAACCTGTAACTTTTAGCAGTTTTACTTTGTTTCTGCTGAGATTAACCTTAAATTGGGAATATGCTTACAACTGGTTTTTATACGTCAACTGTTTTTTATCCGCAACGTAACCCTGTAAAGATGAGTATCCGATTATTTATTCTAGCCATAGTACTTTCTACTTCTGTCTTTTCGCAGACAGTTAATGTTGGAGCTGGGAGTTACACCTTGTCTTTACCAACAGGCGCTACCATCCTACCCAATAATCCCGCACCCGGTACCAGCCACTATCAGCGGGTGGACAACGTTGACCGCACAGGGGCAAAGCCAAAAGTAGTTCCAGGTTTTTCTCAGCCAATTCAAACCAACGACTGGTGGTCATCGGCTATCTGGAGCTATGAAATGCCCAACAGCACTTATTTTCCCGACTGGCTGATTGCTCCCTATTCCTTCCTCATGCATCCGCACCCTTTGAGCATACAGGCCACCAGATATGGATTAAATATGGCATATGAAGACAATCCGGTGTACTCTAACAATGCAGGTTCAGGTATAGTAGACTACCATTATTATCGCGAAAATCATTTATGGGTGGGATTGGACGGAATGGATGTCCCAGCCAATATAGGAACCAAAGTAAAAAGTTATGGCGACTGGTCGGTGACCATGCAATGGGACGACGGCGCTGGAAGAGTTCTTGAAGCCACGTCCGGACATGGTTTCCCTTATGTTTACTTTAAGAAAGCCGGGACAAGCAATCCTACTTTGCGTTACGTTGCCGGCACACCTGCTCCTTTTGCCACTATTTCCAATGCCTCTGTTGAAGCAAGAGGAGTGACCATCCTCGGTAAGCATTACGGTATATTTTTACCTCCGGGAACCACCTTGAGCTCTTCCTATATCCTTAACCAGATGGAAGGAGACATGGTTTATAATAATGTCCCTCGTGACGCTCAAAAAGTTCAATTGCCGGCCGGACAAGATTATTTTTCCATCGCTGTATTGCCCGACAATTCTCCGGCTACCCTGGCTTATTATGCCAAATTCGCTTTTGCCTTTATTACCGACACAAAAGTTTCATGGGAATACGATGAATGTAAAGCTTTGGTAAAAAACACTTTCACTTGTACCACTACTCCACAGGGAAACAGTACCGAAACCAAAACCCTTATGGCCATGTACCGCCATCAGTGGAAAAATATTGATGCCTCCTCTTCAGCTTCTGCAACAGCTTATTCTTATCCAAAAACAGCACGTGGGGAAATGAAAGTCTATGAAGGAACTTCCTTCGTCAATGCCCATACCAACCATGGATTTTTACCTACTATGCCCGACTATGGAACTTATAACAAGGCCAGCATTGCTAACTACGTAAAGCAGGAAGTAGCTAAAGGAAAAAATTACTTTTTCTATGCCGACAATGCTTCCCTGGCTATTTATGGCGCAGGTGTGGCCTTACAAAAGGTATGTGACCTCGCTGAACTGGCCGACATGGTAGGAGACATTACTTCGCGGAATACCTTACTCACCTGGACTAAAAACTATTTGCAACGCTGGTTCACCACCGGAAAAGCTGCTGCACCCAATGATGACCAGTTTTACTACGACGCCAACTTCCAATCACTTATAGGCATGCCTTCGGCTTTTGAATCGGACCGACAGCTCAATGACCACCATTTTGGCTATGGTTATTTTGTTAAGGCGGCCGCTACTGTAGCCAGATTTGAGCCCAATAATACCTGGGAAACCCAATGGGGTCCTATGGTAGAAATGCTTATTAAAGACGTTGCCAACTGGGACAGAAGCAATACGCAATTCCCTTTTCTTCGATATTTCGATCCTTATGCCGGACATTCATGGGCTTCGGGCCACGCCAATTTTACGGCGGGGAATAATCAGGAATCCAGCTCTGAAGCCCTTAACTTCGCTTCGGGTGTAGCTCTTTGGGGAACTGAAACCAACAACAAAACCTTACGGGATTTAGGCGCTTTTCTTTATGCCACTGAAATTGAGGGGTACCGACAATACTGGCAGGATGAGGACAAGGCAGTTTACCCTCCAGGCAACTGGTTCAATACCGCTGGTATGGTGTGGGGCTGGGGCGTTAATTATCAAACATGGTTCGGAAGCGCAATGTGGCCAGGACCGTACAATCCTGAATACAACCATGGTATCAGCTTCTTACCTATCAACGCAAGTTCTTTATATCTCGGCTTGAATCAAGCCGCTGCCGCAGATAACTACAATGAAATGACAACAAACAACCTGAATGTCAACAGTAAAATCGGAGCACCCCACACCGACTTCAAAGACATTATTTGGTGCTTTCAGGCCTTGTTCGACAATGCCTCGGCAAAAAGTGTATTTCAGGCCAATGAAGCAACTTACATTCCGCAAACAGGAGAAACAAAGGCCCACACCTATCAATGGATTTATGCGCTGGATAAACTCGGGACAGTAGATGCCACCACTACTGCCGATATGCCGACTTATGCTGTATTTACAAAAAATGGCTGCAAAAACTATGTGGTATACAATCCTGCAGGAGCCTTTGCAAAAACAAAAGTGACTTTCTCCGATGGTCGTTGCTTCCTTTTGCCCGCAGAGGATTCCATTTACGTATTCAATAAATGTCCGGATCCTTACAAGCCCGATAGCATTTACGTGACTTGTCCGAACAACCCGATAAAGTTAACAGCCAGGGACACCACCTGCGCAACGAATTACCAGTGGGATAAAAACGGAACCGACATAAGCGGCGCAACTTCTTCTTCTTACCTGGCTTCCGCTGCCGGTGAATATCACGTGAGTTACAACATCAGCAATTGTATTGTGAAGAAAGACACTTTCACTGTTCAGCTGAAAGACACCATCAACACGGAAAATATCAATAAAGTATGCAACGGCGCAGGAACGGCGTATACCCTTACTTTTGATATTACCGGTGGTGAAGCGCCTTACTCTGTTGCAGTGATAGGAGGAGGTTCGGGCGGACCAGGAACACTGACTGCCAGTTCTTTCACGAGCGCTCTCATCAACAGCGGATCGAACTATTCCTTTGTGGTCACCGACAAAAATAACTGCGATAAAGACACCATTTCAGGGACGAAAATATGTGCCTGCCTCACCAACGCGGGAACTATGAATACCGCACCAATCAAGGTATGTGGCGACACCGCACATGCTATTGCAAAACACAACGGAGATAATGTTGCCGACCCCAATGACGTACTTGTGTA
The DNA here is from genome assembly GCA_046074525.1 of Flavobacteriales bacterium. GTDB lineage: Bacteria > Bacteroidota > Bacteroidia > Flavobacteriales_C > JAHEZL01. The sequence goes on along the minus strand of JBJTOK010000059.1, from coordinate 61,080 downwards.
TTACCTGCACAGCGCAAGTGGCAATGCCTTAGGCACCATTTACGATAAAGGATCTTCTCCTTCCTTTACTTTCAAGGGCACGATGACCTACGGCACTACTTATTATATCTCCGCTGTAGCAGGAAATAACGATGGAACGGGCGCTGTTGATCTTACTGATGCCTGCTCGTCGGTAGCGCCGGGAACACCTGTAGTATTCAACGCACTGCCTGCGGTTTCTTTAGGTCAAGACACCGTTGTTTGTCAGGCAGCAACAATTACTTTAGATGCTGGCACTGTTGGGACTTACACCTGGTCGACTTCCGAAACATCGAAAACCATCAGTGTGTCTGCTGCCGGGACTTACTCCGTGGATGTAACTGATGCCAATGGATGTATGGATTCCGACACAGTGGATGTAAAAAGCGCACAAGCGCCATCCACTCCTACATTCTCGGAAACCTGCAATGGCACTTCAGATTACACTGTTAGTTTCACCATGAGTGGCGGCGATGCCGCGTCGTATCAGGTACTGGTGAGCGGCGGGGGACCGGGCGGACCAGGAACTCTTGTTGGAAACACCTTCACCAGCGCACCAATTCCAAGCGGTACTGCTTATTCATTCATCGTAAAAGACAAATACAATTGCACTCCGAATATTGTTGCCGGATCGAAAAACTGTAATTGTGTAACCAACGCAGGAACTATGTCGCAAACACCTCTCACCGTTTGTGAAAATACCCCGGCGGCGGCGGCGGCTGCTACTGGATCCAGCTTAGATGGAGACGATGTCCTCATTTATTATTTACATGACAACAATGGTACATTACTGGGAACTGTTTTTAACAGCAGTTCTACTCCGTCATTTACTTTTGCAAATCCGATGCAATATGGATTGACCTACTACATCTCTTCTGTTGTAGGGACCAATGATGGTAACGGTGGCGTTGACCTGACCGATCCTTGTTTATCGGTGGCCAAGGGAACTCCTGTGGTTTTCAACGCTCTCCCCACTCCATCTGATGCTGGGGATGACGCTTCTGTTTGTGGCTCCAGTATTACCTTGAATGGAAATCAACCCATAGTGGGAACAGGGATATGGACGACTGCTACGGGCGGCGGAAGTTTTTCAAGTATAACCTCTCCAACACCAACAGTGACCGGACTTCTCACAGGAGCAAATTCTTTTGTGTGGACCATCATCAACGGTGCTTGTGCCGCATCCAGCACTACTGTAAATATCCAGAGTCTGGCCGCACCAACCACTGCCAATGCCGGGGAGGATCAAACACTTTGCAATACCACTGCAGCAGTGCTTTCAGGAAATAATCCTTCATTAACGGAAACAGGGACATGGACTTCGCTCACAGGCGGAAGCGTTACCACAGCTAATGACCCGGCATCAGCAGCGGGCAATTTAACTACGGGCAAAAACACTTTTGTATGGGAGATTTCCAATGGCGTTTGCGCTACAAAGGACACTGTAGATATTATTATTGATGCTCTGCCAAGTACTGCCGATGCTGGTGCCGATCAAAGCATTTGCACTAGTTCAACAACCTTGGCAGCAATAACTCCCGTAATTGGAACGGGTGCCTGGAAAGTACTTTCGGGACCAGCCAATATTAACGATGTTACTTCGGCGACAAGCGGAGTAACGGGCCTGAGCAACGGCAGTAGCAGCAAACTGTTGTGGACAGTATCGAACGGAATATGTCCAGACGATACCCAAAGCGTAACCATAATTGTAAAAGCGCTTCCAGCTATTGAACTGGGAGAAGATTCCACCTTATGTGCAGGCGACCAGGTATTGCTGAACAGTGGTGATGTCAGCACCGACCGAACTTACCTCTGGCAGGACAACAGTACTAATAAACAATTTTTGGCAACTGTGGCCGGACAGTATATTGTTCGAATAAAGAGCGGCGACTGTCCGGAAATAAGTGACACCATTACTTTTGATGAAAACTGTCCTTACTCCATTTACATCCCGAACGCCTTTACTCCCAACGGAGATCCTAAGAACAATACATTCGTCCCGCAAGCCCTCAATCTCCTGACTTTCCGAATGGATATCTTCAATCGCTGGGGAGAGAATATTTTTACTTCCACCGACATCAATACTGGCTGGGACGGCAAAGGAAAGTATGGTCACTATGCACAGATAGATGTTTATGTATACAAAATTGCCTTTACTGTGATGGGCAAAAACGATAAAGAAGTAGAAAAAATAATGTTCGGGAAAGTCACAGTTATTAGATAAAATCGAAATGAAACTTAGTCTGCACTTTTTTAGTATCAGCAGCATTGCAAAATAGCACATGTACAGGATGATCCGAAAGACATACAAAATAATTGCGCTAATCATTTTCCTGTTTCAGGCTGGCGATGCCTTTTCACAAAAGGTGATCGTACTGGATGAAAAAATCAGTGACGATTACCTTATTGAAGGAAAAGCAACCGAGATCCTGGAGGACAAGAGCAATAAACTGGAAATTACTGATGTTGCTGCTCCCAGTCATCTTGGGCAATTCACCCCCTACAATGAGGCCGAGCGTTTTGCCTACATTAAAAATCCGGAATCTACATACTGGATCAAGTTCCAGCTGAAAGCCGCCCATCCTTTAAGCAAGCATTATATATTGGAAAACAGCGACTCCCATATCGATAATTTTGAGCTGTACAAACAGGCCGAGAATGATTCCTTGATTTATGTGAAAGAGAAGGCGGGCTTTACTTCTGATTTCGGGATAAGACCCTATTCGCACAAAAATTTTGTGTTTGATATCAATGTGGGGACTACAGCCCAGACTTACTTTGTACGCGTAAAATCGGGCAATAAAAATCCATTCATTTTCAAAATCCGCTCTACTTCTTCTTTTGCCAGATATGCCCTGGCTGAGTATTATCTGCTGGGCTTATTCTACGGGATATTGGTCATTATGGGGCTTTATAACCTCATCATGTTCTTCTCGCTGAAAGACAGGGTTTACCTGCATTATGTGCTCTATGTCATTTGCTGTGCGATGGTTTCACTGGCGGAAGATGGACTTGGTTTCCAGTATCTGTGGCCCGGAGCGCCTGAATTGAATCCAGTTATCAGTCAGGTCGCCCCCCTGTTGTTGCTCCTCACCTTTACTTTTTACGCCAAGAGCTTCCTCGAATTAAAAACCCTGCTGCCTAAGATCAACAAGGCTTTGAACATCATCATGCTTTTCTACATTGCTTTTTTCTTTGTGGGCATAGTGATAGGTATGCGACTGCATTTTGAGTTTTACCTGCTGCCCTTCCTCTTCATTTACATTGCTTCTATTCTTTGTATTCGAAAGGGTTTGCACCAGGCACGCTATTTCATCATTGGTTATTCATTCATGATAGTGACTATTATCTTCCTGGCTTTCAGGATGAGCGGACTTATCCACTCCGACAACATTTTATTTGTGTACTCTTTCAACATCGGTTTTGTGTTCGAGATCGTGATTCTTTCGCTGGCGCTGGGCGATCGTATCAAGCTCATCCGTGCCAAGCAGCAAGCAGCGCAACAAAGGGTGATTGAACAGCTTAAGGAAAATGAATTGCTGAAAGACAAAGTCAACCGAGAATTAGAGGAAAAAGTGCAGGAGCGCACACGTGATTTGGATGCTAAAAACATTGAGTTGAAAGATGCCTACGAAGAAATCAATCGTATGAACGCTTTGCTGAATGAGGACAACAAACAACTGAAAACCAATGTGAAAGAACTCACCAAGGCGAGAGTATTGATGAAGGAAGTGAACTTTGAGGAATTCAGCAGAATTTTTCCAGACAAGGATAGCTGTTTGAAATACCTGGTTGATCTTAAATGGTCGAAAGGCTACGCCTGTAAGAAATGTGGAAATCCAAAATGGTGTGAAGGGAAAGATGAATACTACCGTCGCTGCACCAAGTGCCGTTACGACGAATCACCAACAGTGGACACTATTTTCCATAAGCTGAAATTCCCTATCAATAAAGCTTTCTATCTTCTATTCCTTGTATTTGCGAACAAGGAGAAAATTACCTCTTTGGAACTTTCCAATATCCTCTCTCTGCGCCAAAGTACCTGCTGGACCTTCAATAAGAAGATTCATGAAGTGATGGCCAAGAGAAAAAAATCCAAGGATAAAGAGCAGGATGGCTGGAGCCAGCTGGTTTTGAATCCAGAGGAGGAGAAGTAACTACAATCCAATTTATTATTATGAATCTGCGGCCAAAGAATAGGTCGCTGACTTTATTTGCAGGCACGTGTTTAGAGACGGGCCAGCATTGGAGATAAGCAACAAAGCGCTGCCAGAGCTTTGATACCATGAAGAGAAGCGCAGCTTCGGTCTTGAGGCGCTTTTAGTGAGGCAGGAAGAAGAGAAAAGAGGAGCTGAAGGCCTAAAAAGACTTCGCCACAATCAGCTGAGTGTACTTGAAGATTGCTCCAAAATTTCGTATCCAATAAATTCCCGCATTGACGATTAGCGATGTGGAAATTTTTGCAAGCCGCTTTGTTGCCACCCAACCGCAAAAATTCACCTTTACAAAAAATATCAATCAACTCATTTTCAAATTATTACAAATTGCTCTAAACGCAATGTTAGTGTATTTTAGTACATTTTAACTACATATTTTTCAATGCTTTACAAATTATTTATTTTATTTTTCTTCTTGACAAATCGATAAATAACATCTATCATTGTTCTATAAACTAATTCTAATACCGATACCAATGAAAAAAAATCTACTTAGTATTGCAGGTGTGTTGTTCTTAGGACTCACTGCAAATGCGCAAACTATTGTTTACAGCAACGACTTTTCTACAGCTCCTTCTCCAAGCGGAAGCGGTGCTTTCACACATGCCAGCGACGGAAGCAATTGGACTATTACCGCTGCAGGACATGGGGAGTGGGATCAATTCGACATCGTATTCGATACCCCATTAGACTTTTCTGTTTCAGGAAACAAGCCGATAGTATCTATCAAGGCAAGCACTACTCAAACTGTTGGCTTTGAAGTTCTCCTGGTAGATGAGAACGGTCACATCACTGACAAACCACTTGATTTGCCTGGACAGCCTTTGTTCTTTAATATCAAAGCAGGAGATCCTGTAAAAGCATTTTCTTACGATTTTACCGGTCAGTTTGAAGATCATTATGGTAATGCAGGTAGCGCACAAGGCGCTGTAGATTCTACAAAAATTACCAGCATCCGTTTTAAAATCAATCCGGGATGGGCTAGCAGTGCCTACACTTACCGAGTAGGTGAAGCTGATGCCGCTGAATACAAAAAAGCATTGAACGGAACCATCACCATTGACAAACTTCAAATTGGTGCAGCTCTCGCCAACTCAGTAAAAACATTGAGCAATGAGATTGTGTCTGTTTACCCAAATCCTTCTAACGGATTGGTGAACGTCAACCTGAACAAAAACTCTGAATTGGTAACGGTTTCTGTATCAAATGTATTGGGTCAGGAAATTTTCACTTCCAGCACCAACCAATCCAATATAGTTATCGACCTGTCTGGAAAAACAGCTGGCATCTACTACATCAGCATCAGAACTGCTGAAGGAGTTTCTACACAAAGACTTTTCTTGAACTAAGAACCAACTATACCCCTATAGTAGAAAGGATAATGAGCAATCATTATCCTTTTTTTTGCGCCATTTGCAAAAACTGCAACCAAATCATCTCCCGTGGTAAACATCAATAAAAATAGCCCTGGTTTAGAATATATTTTCGCCCCATAAATTTTAAACCATGAAAAAATCCTTACCCCTAATTGCCTTTACATTATTGCTCTTCAGCCAGTCCTGCTCAGTGGAAAAAAGAAAATACAGATCTGGCTATCACTGGGAGGTAAGAGGCAATGTTGTCGCAGCGCAAAAACACGAAAATCAACCACAAAAAACAGTTGTTCTTCAATCGGCAACACTTCCAAAACAGGGCGATAGCGCAGAAAGAAAAATGCCCCAGCCCAAAGTCTTAAACTCTTCCATAAACATTAACAGCGATGAAAATATTCTTACCAGAAGCATGAAGCGGGGAGAAAACAAAGGACTTTCCGAGAAAAAAAGCAACACTACTCAACAAAAACAAATTCACCAACCAATAGCAAAAGAAGCAAAGCAAAACATTGCTTTAACCTCTCTCCTACTAGCCGGATTACTTGGCCTGGGCGCCACTGCATTCATCGGCAAAAAGAAAAAAGCACAACGCATTTCTCAATGGGCAGCCAAAAACAAATGGAAAACAAGAATGCTTATTCCAGTATTGCATATGGGAATTGCCGGACTCGCGTATGCCACCGGACTCACCTTAAAAGACATGGATGTAAATATGTCTGAACACACTAATGCAGCATTGCTTTCTACAGGTGCCTTAGCACTGGCTGCTTACTCTTTCAAAAAGTCCTACTTATATAGAAAAATGGTGGATATGCTGTTGATCGTTACAGGTTTCGGGCTCGTGATGACCTTTGCCAATCAACACACAACAAATATTATTAATAGCCAACAAACAGAGATCAGCACAAGCAGCGAACATGCAAGCGATAAAAAAGAAAAGGATATTTCTGAAGAGAATCTAGCAACAAAGATTGGTTGTTAGTTGTATTCTTAGCTGTTACTATTGCTCTGGGGATAGCTATTGCCGCCTTAGGATGTGGCATATACTGTTCTGGAGCATTGGTACTGGGATTCATTATTATGATTGTAGTACCCCTTGCCTTATACGCTCTATTTATACTGGGAGCAAGAAGAATTGTCCACGGCAAGGCTCAAAAATCGGATTCTAAAAGATACCTGATCTATGCAGTGCTTACTATATTAATGCTACTGGCAGCCTTAATGCTGGCCGAAATGATATGGATCCTGCCGGCATTCTTCATTCTAGCAGCTATAACATCCCTTGTCCTATCGATTTGGTTAAAATAAATGCAAGAGTGGCCCCTCATCAAGAGATCATGGAGAAAGCCTCCATGATCTCTTTGTTTTCTTAGTCTTTTATCACACTGCACCGTCGTTAAAGCCATGGTGCTTACAAACACACTCAAAACTTTCTCTTATCCCTCCATCCATTTTAACAAAAAAGTTGCTTGTGACTGATCCGATAAATAAAGTTAGTGTATTTTTTACATTTACTTTAAAAATCAGTATATTAGCACTCCGGAAAGTTGTGATGTAAGCGCAATGCATATTTTTTTATATATTTGATTGTCAACTACTTACATAATTTTGCGCTTTGGGCAAATATTTTCCCTTTTCGCTTGATTTCTGGGCAATTAAAACTTATCATTGCTATAACTCACTAACCATGACCCCTATGAGTAACAAGTACAAAATCCTGTTTTCAATCTTCTTTTTAGCGACAGTATTTTCTTTTGTAGCCCAGGAAGAAGAAAGTTATTTAGTGTATTCCGATTATTTCAAGCATGGCATCCCTACCGGATTTATGGGCGAAAATAACGGAAAAAGCATGAAAGTCGATCCCAATTGCAAGGACAATCCTTACAAAGGAGAAAACTGTTTCAAAATCACCACCGACAATACTGAATCCTGGAGAGGCCTGCATATTCAGTTTACCGGCGCGTGGAATGTTGGGGTGTCACCAGACAAAAAATTACCAGATCTCACTCCTTACGACAAACTGGAATTTTACGCACGTGCGGAAGCAGGCGACCAAGCTTACATTCTTCCTGAAATTGGTGTTGGTGGCGGAGGAGGCGAAATAGCGGAAGAGAAAGTGAATGACACTTTCCTGGAAATCGGTACCGAATGGAAAAAATACTCCATCAGCATCAAAGGAGCCGACCTTGCCCGAGTAAATACTTTGCTTTACATGACACTTCCTGTAGGCACACTGTATCTAGATGAGATTCGCTTCGTAAAGAAAACTAAAAATTAAGCTTTAAGCACATGCTAAGAACAAACTTCAGTTTATTCACACTGCTCTGCCTTGCCCTGTTTTCAAGCAGGTGCTCGCAAGTGAGCTTCGTTGAACAACCCGATTTATACCAATCGGCCAACGACCAGATTGCTATTGACCCTACTTCCACACCCGATAACGGTTTTAAGGAAGGAATTAAAAAAGAAGGCTGGGACTTAATATGGGCCGACGAATTCGACGGCACCGAAATCGACAGCACCAAATGGAACCATGAGGTAAATGGCGATGGCGGTGGAAACAACGAATTACAGTACTATGTCAAGTCGAAAGCCAATACTTACATCATCGACAAAAAATATCTGGTTATTAAGGCCATCAAACAAAATTATAAGGGGAAGTTTTTCACTTCGGGCCGATTGAATACGCGCTACAAAGCCAACTGGACCTATGGCCGTTTTGATATCCGTGCCAAAACCCCCGTGCAACAAGGTGTTTGGCCAGCCATATGGATGCTCCCGACGGATTATGTTTACGGTACCTGGCCGCAAAGCGGGGAGATTGATATTATGGAATCCATTGGTCACCAGCCAAAAACCTGCTATGGAACCATTCACTTCGGTCAGCCATGGCCAAATAACTCACATCTTGGAGATACGATCAACGCAAGAAGAGGAGATTTGTCGACGGAGTTCCATGTGTATTCTGTAGAATGGGAACCCAATGAAATCCGCTGGTATTTTGACAACCACCTTTATCACACCAAGAAAAATACTGACGTGGCGCCACAAAGATGGCCTTTCGACCAGAATTTTCATATGATTCTCAACCTTGCAATTGGTGGCGACTGGCCTGGTCCGCCCGATGAAGCAACAACTTTCCCGAAGTACATGTTTGTCGATTATGTACGCGTATACAAGAAAAAATAATCACTCATTATAAGCTCTCTGATGATGCATATTAAAAAACATAAAACAAAAATCCTTTTGCTTCTGTTGGCTTGCTGCGCAGGGATCAATTCCTACGCCCAGCAATCTGAAACAGATTCACTTAAGGCTACCTTCACGCCATGGTCGCTGAAAAGGCACTCACTGGTGCGACAAAATTCCTCCGATGGAATTACTACTACTCCCGTGGAGAAATCTCTGATTAAGGAATTCATGAGTGGCATCGCTGCAGGGGGTTATTACAGAGGTTATTTCTACAACCGCAATATGAGTACGCCTTATGGCGCTGGCAATAAGCGTACGATGAGTGTTGGCGATGGCTATTTCGATCCGATGATGTTCCTTTATTTAGGAGGCAGTCCGACGCCTACTACCAGTGTGGGAACAGAGGTGATGATCGCCAATCCTTTCCTTATGTACCAGGGGCCAGGTACAGGTGCTTACCCAACAGTAAGTCCGTTTTTTACGGCAGTACTTCGTGGAAGCATCAATACCGACATTGGTAATTTCTTCCTCATTGCAGGGGGTATTGAATGGACCAAATTAACTCCATTTACTTTTGGAGCCAACGTTGGCTACAACCGTTTCAGCTTGTTTGAAAGAAGACCGTGGGATCCGGCAGGAAATATCAAGAGCCGCTACGCATCTTACTATTACAACGGAACCATTGAACAGGATAACCGTTTTGGATCACAGGCTTTCAAAGGCTTTATGATGACGGGAAAGATCAATAAGATCAACACGAACATTGATTTGTTCTGGGGCCGCACAGGAGCCAACGGCGGCATCAACAGGGAAAACGAAGTGCGCCCGTCTCAAAACCTTGGTGTACGCCTCAAAAAAAACCTGAAAGGCAGCAATTATGTGAGTCTGAACACCTTCAATAACTTCAACCGTTCTGATAGTATTCAATCGAAAAATGACGTACAGTGGAACATCTTCACTACCGAATTCTCCTTTAAATACAAAGGCATCGGTCTGAATGGTGAAGTAGGCGCGGGAAGATATGTGAGTCCGAATTATCCGGAAAACTGGAGCGAGGGGATTATCTTCAATCTTACCATCCCTAAAAAATACACTTTCATTCCTTTGGATCTCCGTTATTTCCAAATCGGGAAAAGCTTCACCAGTAACGTTGCCAACTTCAATAACACTACAATACAGGAAGTGTACACTGGTTTTCAGGGAACATTGGGAGCTAATGTGCTGACTCCTTTCGGTCCGTCACTCGACAATGTGGGCGACCTCGCCAACAACAGAAGAGGCGGTGCACTGAACACCAATTTCAAAGTATGGAAATTCGCAGTATCCACCGGGACGCAGATCTCTGCGGAGATGGAATTATTGCCTAACGGCAGAGTGATCAACTACGGTCATAGAATCAACAGTTTATTGTGGTCGAGATTACCTGGCGTATTCCCGCTGAACGGCATGTTCGGTCCGAATGGCCGTGTAGGCACCTACTACCGCGGAGCTTACGAAAGAGTATCCCTAAGCGACACTGCGGCCGACGGGACAGCGCAGTTCAGAAGATTTTACAATGCCTTTGACTTCCAGGTAAAATTGAAGGAGAAGTTATTTGGCAAGGATATTTATGCCAACTACCTCGGAACCTTCAGCTCGGTACAAAAACAATTCTCGGCCATACCTAAATTCGATAACACAGCATATATCAGGGCAGCATACCATGAAATGGACGTTTACTATCAGCTGCATAAAAATTTCATTCTTACCCTTTATGGCGGGATGGAATTCATCAAAGGAAATCAGAAAACAGATTTAGGCACAAACAACCTGCCGCGCGATCAGGTAGGAAAGGCAGTGGGTGTTGGTTTCGACTTCACCCTGTCCAGCTCAACAACACTTTACCTTCGCCAAAGATGGTTCTCCTTTGAAGACAAAAACTTCGCTACTGAAAAATTCTCAGGAAATGAAGGCACGCTTGAATTGAAAATAATGTTCTAATAGAAATGAGAGATATGAAAAATATATATACCTACACCATGAAGCCAACAACCATCTTAGCTTGCTTACTGCTCATCAACATTCAGTTCCTGAATGCGCAGGATGATAAAATTAAATTTGGTGCTTATGCCCGTGCGCTGCAGCAACAAAGCAATATGACGCCTGCCGACACCACAAATCCCGACAATACCAGCAAGGGGCATGTGCTGATGGACTTGGGCATCAATGTCAATCCCGACAAAAAAACGGAGATCCAGGCCATCATCCGCTTCAACAATAACTTCAACGGATTTTATACTGCCGGCGCCTCCGCAACGCTGCGCCAGCTTTCTGTAAAAGGAACTGTAGCTAAATATTTCAACTATCAGGTGGGTGACCTCTACATGAAACTTACACCTTATACTTTCTTCAACAACACTTCTGAAGGAGCGGTAAACGAAGCCAGTATTTTCCACAATCTGCGCAACGACTACACCAACTATGAAAACCTCAGCAACCGCGGTAATGCTTGGTGGCAGCAAGGTGCTGCAACTAACTTCTCACTTGCTTTCAACCAGTCATTTTTGGACACTGTTCGCTTTGATGGTTTCTTCCTCAGAAACAGGGCAAGCTATGCCGTCATTCCTTCTTCTTTCCATGCGGGTGGGAAAATCACCATTACCCAAAGCAGCCGACTGAAATTGGCTGGAAATTATATCAATTTATACGATATCGGTGCCTCTACCGCTATTGATACTTTATCTGCTCAAAACCCAGTTGCAACAGGAGAAATTGAATTCAAAATCATTAATGGACAAAACGCGCAGTTGATATTGATTGGCGAAGGAGGTAATTCTCATTATGCCTTCAAAGATTATAAGTCAACACTCCGATCAGGTTATTTTTATGATGCTGGCTTGCAATTGAACCTGAGAAAACAAAACCTCATCATCACTGCTGATTACTCTTTTGTTTCTCCACAGTTCTACAGTTCAGCAGCACAAACAAAACGGGTAGACTATACCAACACACCAGCAACACTGACCAACTACAACAATACGTTAACCCGCGGCATCAGTGCTTTCGATCTCATCATCGATCCTTCGATTTACAATCAGGGCATTGTTAGAACACTGATGGCTTACAACCCGATTTACGGCAACGCTCAACCTTACGGAAAAGCTACACCAAACAGAGCTGGCGTTAATTTGAATATACAGTACAAAGATTCTCTGGAAAGAATTATTGCCGATGTTGAAGCTGCCTACCTATCTGATATTGCCGGTGAAGGTTCTAGCAACCTCCGTAAATTCCTTGTGCTGAAAGGTGGTGTGGATGTGAACATTCATAAATTCCTGGGCTGGAAAAAACAAATCACACTGAGTGCCGGATACAGCATGGAATCTACCAAACGTGGTGGCGATACACTTCAATCAGTAAGTCTGGTCAACAGCGTCCTTGATCTCGGACTCGAAGTAGAAGTATTCAAGAGAATCAGTGTTCTGGGAGGATTCAAAGTACTGGCTTCTCAAGGAAATGAATTCATTGCGGTAAGAGACAAATACAACGATATCACCAACTTCTCTGCGATGAAAAACATCAATGTGGGACAAGGTCTTATTGCTGCCGGCTTAAAATACCGCTTTAGCGAAAAATCATACCTCACTGCACAATACCACATTTTCAATTACCAGGACAATACTACAAGTGCCAACAACTATACACTGAGTCAGTTCTTAGTGATGTTCAACATGAACTTTTAATTGAGGAACTATGAAGAACTTATTTTTAATCATAACCGGCTTCGCTTCACTTTTGATAATAGGCTGGTCCTGCAAAAAGGAAACAATGGGCCCCGATATCACTGGTTTGTACGGACCAGTGACTATCGTCGAAGCTTTTGATGCAAGTAAAACCACCGTTGATTTTTCAAAGGACGAGGAAGTACATTTTACTGCCAAGTTTGAAAAGGAAACCAACTGGCTGGTAACTATTACAGGTGCGACAAGCGGTGCAACAAAAACCTTTGAAGGCATCTCCAGTACAGTAGATATCTCAAACGCCAAATGGATAGGAACGGCTAATGATGCGCCTTCTTTCCAGAAGGAAAATGTAACAGCAACGCTCAGTTTTAAAAACACAACTGGCTCTCACTCGAAGACCATTGCGGTGACCGGACAAAAAAACCTCGATAAAAACGGTGTGCTGGTGAGTGATTTTTCCAACATCTCGAAAACACTGAGCTGGGGTACCGACTGGCCTAAATTCACGCTCACTAATACTTCATACACACAAGCCGATGGCAACAAATACATATACATAACAGGAACTCCATGGCAAAAAGCGCCAGGCTCCAATAGCATCACTCCTTACGTAAATTTCGTGGAGGTGAAAGCCAAAGATGCTGCCACTAATTATGGCACTTACTATCCTTTGGCAGCCGATAGTAACAAGGTATATTTCAACATTATGGTTTACGGTACAGGACAATCAGATACCTGGTTCCTGGTAAATTTTGCTGAAGACGGAGTAACATCAAGACACCTCAATATCCGTCCCGACTGGACTGGCTGGAAACTGATCAGTGTCCCTTATGCCAGCTTACTGGATGATGTGTCAACGCCTGGCAAACCGGATAAGCTCACCGCAGTAACTTTTGTGTTGCTGTCGGATGCAACTCCTCCGGAGTCCAAGGCTGTGTCAGTGGCTTTTGATCACGTTATTTTCACCACTAATAAACCTTATCAACCTTAATATAATTGCGTAAAATTTTTCAATTGTGAAGCTCAGAAACTTATCCCTAGCGTTGTTTTGTGCAGTAGGTACAACTTTATCCGCACAACAATCTGTTGAAGCAAAAATCGATCAGCTAATCTCATCCATGACTCTTCAGGAGAAGGTAGGTCAGATGACTCAACTCACCCTAGATATGGTGTGCAAAGGTCAGCCACTCACTGATGGCAAAACCATGGAAATCGACCAGGTGAAATTGGATTCTGTTTTGCTGCACTATCATGTTGGCTCTATTTTAAACACAGGAACCTCTGCCTTGCCACGCGAAAAATGGTTTGAACTCATTACACAAATACAGAAAGTAGCTACCGAAAAAACACGGTTGAAAATTCCTGTGTTGTATGGTATCGATGCTATTCATGGCGCTACGTATACCCAAGGCTCCACGATGTTCCCGCAAGAGTTGGGCATGGCCGCTACATGGAATCCATCACTGGCCGAAAAAGGGGGTTCTGTTTGTGCTTACGAAGTGCGCGCATCGGCCATCCCGTGGAACTTTTCTCCTGTATTGGATTTAGGCAGACAGCCATTGTGGTCGCGTTTTTTTGAGACCTATGGTGAAGATCCTTACCTCGCCACACAAATGGGAAATGCTATTGTAAAAGGCTATCAGGGCGATAATTTCAACCATCCTGAAAAAGTAGCTGCTTGCCTGAAACATTACGTGGGATACAGTTATTCCGTTTCAGGGAAAGACCGCACGCCTATTTTGATGCCTGAGCGATTGCTGCGCGAATACTATCTGGTACCTTTTGCCAACGCCATTAAAAACGGCGCCATGACGGTGATGGTGAACTCCTCTGAAATCAACGGATCGCCGGTACATGCCGATTACCATATCCTAACTGAAATACTAAAACAGGAATTGAAATTTGAAGGTTTTGCTGTTACCGACTGGGAAGATATTATCATGCTTCACACGGTGCACAAAGTGGCACCTACCTATAAAGATGCTGTAGCCATGGCCATCAATGCCGGTATCGACATGAGCATGACCCCACTTGATGTTTCTTTCTGCAAATACCTGATTGAACTGGTGAACGAAGGCAAAGTACCGATGTCGAGAATTGACGATGCAGTACGCCGAATCCTGCGCGTAAAATTCAAGCTGGGCTTGTTTGAGCATCCTTACTATGGCATGAAGAATTATTCAAAATTCGGATCGGCTGAATTTGCTGATGCCAGCTATCAGGCAGCATTGGAATCTATTACATTACTCAAAAATCAAAACACTACTTTGCCACTGAGCAAAGAGAAAAAAGTGTTGGTAACAGGCGTTGCTGCCAACTTGATGAATCCTCTGAATGGTGCATGGACTCACACCTGGCAGGGAGTGGAAACCAAATTCAACACTCCGGGAAAGAAAACTGTTTACCAGGCGATACAAGATGAAATCGGCGCTGCCAAGGCGGTGTATGTAGAAGGGACATCGTACGATAAAGACGTGAATACGGCAGCAGCTGTAAAAGAAGCAGCCAATGTAGATTACATCATCGTGTGCCTGGGTGAAAAGCCAAGCGCAGAAAAACCTGGTGATATCGACGACTTAACTATGGACAAAGTGCAAATGAATCTTGTAAAAGAACTCGCAAAAACAGGAAAGCCTATCATTCTTGTTTTGGCCGAAAACCGCCCAAGAATCATCTCTGAAATTGAACCGCTCGTGGCAGCTGTTGTGATGGCTTACCATCCTGGAAATGAAGGCGGAAGAGCTATTGCCGAGATTCTTTTTGGCGATGCCAATCCAAGCGGAAAATTGCCTTTCACTTATCCGCGATACACAGGCTCTTTCTCTACTTACGATTATAAATTCTCTGAAACACGCGACCAGACTTTCGGCTTCAATGAAATCAATCCGCAATACACTTTTGGTTCTGGCTTGAGCTATACTTCTTTCCAATACAGCGATCTCACGATAGACAAAACAAAAATCGGCATGAGCGACAGCGTGAAAGTGAGCGTGAAAGTGACCAATACAGGAAAGCGCGAAGGAAAAGAAGTAGTGCAATTGTACGTACGTGATGAATATGCAAGCATCACCCCGTCCAACAAACGCCTCAGAGGCTTTTCTAAAGTGAGCTTAAAGGCCGGAGAAAGCACTGTGGTGACTTTCGTCATCCATCCTAAAGATTTGGCCTTCGTGAACGCTAAAAACGAATGGATTACTGAAGCTGGTGATTTTACAGTGATGATTGATAAAATGAGTAAAGGATTTTTACTGACTAAATAACTTTATCCAAACAAAAGAAAGGTCCTGAAAAAAATCAGGACCTTTTTTATTAGAAGGTAACAAAAAAGCGCAGAAAAATCTGCGCTCTTTTTTTTTATTTCTTTCTTCTGGTTAACCTTCTTTGCAGAAAATGTGCCCAGTCAACCCACTCCTCTGCATACACATGATGCGGAGATCGGGGAACAAGAGCTGGTAATGGTGGTCGGCCTGATTGCTTTCCACGAACGTACTCAAACCACTCACTGGCGTTCCTAACCCCAGTGGAGAATGCAAACGCACTCGCCTTTTTGTAAGACATCCAGGTCTTTTCTTTTTTATTGTGATAGGCTTTTCCAAACCAATCCCTCCACCCTTTGAACTCTTCGCCATAAATGCGCTTAGGGTCCTTAGGAATGGTTAAAAGTAACTCGTACAAATCAGAATCTTTTCCTTTTACGCGCTCAAACCATTCGGCAGTATTTTTTATACCCAGCTTGTGCACCTTCTTTTTGGCCTCATCGTAACTCAAAAATCTCTCAGGATTTCTTTGTGCAGCACCCAGAAAATCCAACCAGGATTGCCACTCTCCTTTTTTCATATATCTTGCCCTTGCCGACAATGGAATATTTTTGAGGTTGGGATCTTTATGTTTGTTGGCTCTGTAATAATCAAACCATTCATACATAGAAGTGAGTCCAAGGGTACGAACATAAGCTTTCGCTTTGTCGTAGGACCATTTCACCACCATGTCTTCCTTACCTAAAAAATCTCTCCAGCCCTTCCACTCTCCGGTTTTGCTGTAAACAATATCCGGTGCCTTCGGGATTTCGTTTGGGAGCAAAGGCATACTTTCCAGTTTGCCCCTGGCATAAGCCCACCAATGCACAACACCACTCAATTCCAGTGTATGCACGTAGGTCTTCGACTTTTCGTAACTCCAATATTTTTGCTTCTTTACCATAGCTGTTGTAAATGCGAATATACAACATGATGGCCTGCAACGCAAAAATCTGAAGGTACTAATACGAAACTGCATCAATAAATACTTTCAAAAAATGTAACAGATCTTCCGTTTCCGCTAGTGAACGCTACAGAAAAATCAAAAGGTGAAGATTGAAAATGTGTGAAGTAAAACTTTGAGGAGTGATTCACTAACTAAAGGCGCTCCGCGTTCATGGCTTAGTCAACGCGGAGCACTATCAGTAAATTTAAGCCGAATTCCTACTCGCATTAATGCTTCCGAAGAAAGCACGAATAATCATTTTTTCAAATGCCGGTGCCATTTCCGCATTCTTACTCTCCCCTTTTTCAATCGCCTTGAGATTCATCAGGGCATATTGCTGAATGGTGATCAAAGGCAGAATAATGTTCTCGCGCATCTGGATAGAAGCCTGGTTCGACGGCTGATTTTCGAGCAGGGAATCCATTCCTGAAATCTCAAGCAACAACGTTTTAGTTGTGGTATACTCTTCATGAATCCACTTCCAGAACTTCCCGAATTTCTTGTCGTTAGCGAGATATGCTGTAAGAGGGAAATATGTTTTCGACAGCGACATCATTGAGTTTTCCGCCAGGGTTCTGAAGAACAATGATTTCTGGTAAAGATCCTTGATCTCATCGATGCGACCGGCATCCTTGTATTTCTTGATCGCAGTTCCGAAACCGAAAAAGCCCGGTACGTTTTGTTTCATTTGCGTCCACGCACCTACGAAAGGAATTGCACGAAGGTCGCCTAAAGTCAGTTTATCCGCTTTCTTTCGCTTGCTTGGACGAGATCCGATATTGGTCTTTCCGTAGTATTGAAGCACACTTACTTCTTCCAGATATTCGATGAATTTAGGATCGGCCTTGAAGCGGCAGTATTCGTTGTAAGCCTCCTGTGCCATATCGTCGATGAGCTCACGGTGCTTGTCGGACAACTTAATTACATCACCTTTAAACACATAGTTTTCCAGGCCCGCACAAATCAATTGCTCGATATTGTACTGCGATGAATCCACTGTTCCGAAGTTGGAAGAAATGGTTTGTCCCTGAACAGTGAGCTGGATTTCATCGTCTTCGATGCGATCGCCTAAACTGGAATAAAACTTATTGGTATTTCCACCGCCACGTGCCGGCGGACCGCCTCGGCCATCAAAAAACACCACACTCACCTTGCTCTTGCGGGCAATTTCAGTGAGGTTTTCTTTAGCGCGGAAGATTGACCAGTTGGCCATCAGGTAACCGCCATCCTTAGTTCCATCGGAGAAACCAAGCATGATGTATTGTTTTTTCGCACGGTATTTTAAGTGAGCGGCATACACATCGTTGCTATACATTGTCTCCATAATATCGTTGGCATTCACCAAATCATCAATGGTTTCAAACAGCGGCACGATATCAAGATTCATTTCCTTTTCCCATCCGCAGATGCGGGCGAGCGCATATACCTCCATCATGTTCACAGCGCTTTGCGTGTTGCTGATGATGTAACGGTGGCAGGCGATTTCACCATTGGCTTTTTGAATATCACGAATCACATAAAAAGACTTCAGTGTCTCGCGGGTCATTTCATCTTCAAAGAGATATGGATCGATATTTCCTTCGAGCGTTAGCAAAGTCGAGATTTTCTTGGCTTGTGAGAGCTCATCATAATTTTTCGGGATTTTTCCTTTTACTGAATCTTTCAGTTTTCCTTCGGCCATCGCAGCAAAAACATCACTGAGCACTTTGCCATGGATACGTGAATCCTGGCGCACATCAAGAATTGCGAAATGGAAACCGAAAATTTTCACTTTCCATATCAGCTCATCCAGCAGGTGCACAAAAAGTCCGTTGTGCTGCTCCATAATAAGCACACGGATATAGTGAAGGTCTTTAAGCAAATCTTCCTTGGTGTGGTAGCGCTTGCCGTCGGTATTGAAAATAGTATTCGAGAGGGTGCTATAGATCAATTCCATGCGCTCATCTATCCCGCTGAAAGTAAGTCGGCGACGCAATGAGCGCAAATCGCGGTAGTAACAAATAAATACTTTTTGTCGGAGCTCAGCAGCTACTTTTCTCGTGATATCGGCTGTTACAAACGGATTTCCATCGCGATCACCTCCCGGCCAGAAACCGAGGTCGATAAGGTTATTATCGAAATCTTCCACCTCAACCCCCATGAGTCGCATTTGCTTGCGGATACGACTGTGGATACGGGGAATGGAATGATAAAAAACATATTCGAGGTACCACATCAAACGCATCGCTTCATCGAGCGGTGTAGGTTTTTCCTTAGAAACAAATGGAGTTCTTCCCAACTGACGCAGTAAGTCGTTGATAGTACGCAAATCATTATCGCGAATGGCTACTTCAAGGTCGTTGATGATAGTGAGTACTCGGCTAGGATAAAACTGGGTAGGGTGAGCGGTGAGTACAGGACGAACTTTGAAATCGTTCAGTTTATCCAATAATTTTTCAGTACGGTGTGCATTCTCCGAACGGTTGAAAAGGTATCTGACAGTCCCTTGTCCGTCGAGGTCGTTGATCTTCTCAAAGGCTGAATCCTCAATGGCATCAAAGAGCACCACCTGGCGCTCGATGTATTGAATGAATTTGAAAATTAGCTTGTTGATTTCCTCCTGGCTCTTGATTTTTGTTCTTTTCTTGAAGAACTGTTCTACAATTTCCTGGGGCGTTTTATTTTGCTCAAATCCGTCCTTACAATCCTGGAACAACAAAGGAAGGGTAACGCCCACGTCGGTTACTTCTTCAAAAGGAAGGGTTAAAAATAAGCTGTTGAAAATCTGGTATTTAACCGCTACGTTATTTTGAAATTTCTCTAAGGTTGCCATCTCGTTTTCGGGTCTCTGTTGATTAGCGCTTTCAATCGTCGCGCTAATATAACGATAGTTGATGAGTGTACAATGAGGGAGCTAAATAATAGAGGGATTATTGATGGAAATCAATTTTGTTGACAGGAAACAAAATTTGAATTAGCTTTGGCCCCACTACTACTAAAAAAACTGCGATGAAAACATTATTAACCCTCTCTCTTGCTGTACTTGCAACAGTAACAAGCTCTGCCCAAAACAATATTGATTCCGGACTGGTGGCCCATTTTTCTTTCTCGGGAAACGCCAATAACAAAATGTCGATGACAAACGGAGTAATCTCAGGAGCCACTTTAACCACCGATCGCTTCAACAACCCTAAATCGGCCTATTCCTTCAACGGGAGTTCTTACATCGACCTTCAGGATGCCTACGACAATGCCGAACGCACTGTGAGTTTTTGGTTCAATGCTCAAGTTGTGGAAACTACAGCTAGAGTAATTTACGCATCGGATTTTGCAGCTGTAAAAAACGGTCTCACCGTGGTGAATGTAATGAAGGTGGGCGGTGTTGAAAAAGTAACTTTGGCCATCGGTTACCAAAGAGCGGAAGCTCCTATCACTACTAATGAATGGCATCACGTACTGATGCTTACAGGCAATGGAGGAACTAAAATTTACCTGGATTGTTTTGAACTTTCACAAACAACTTCGGGCCTGAACCATTCTGTGGATGGTTTAAGCAAAACCATCATTGGTGCATCAAGACATTCCAGCAACAACTATTTCAAAGGCAGCATTGATGACGTAAGAATTTACGATCGTGCACTCTCTCCTCAGGAATCAAAAATACTGTGCAGTGAAGAAAATCCATGTAATAATTTTATTGCAATACAACCTACCGATGCTACTGCACAGGGAGGTGGATCTGCATCTTTCTGGACGGTATCAAAAGAAAAAATAGTGAATTACCAGTGGCAGGTGAACGACGGCAATGGATTCATTAATGTACCTTCCAACTGTTTCTACGGCGCCGATAATGCCAACGATTGCAAAGTACTGGTAGCAGCACTTTACATGAATAAAGATGCTTTCCGCTGTATTGTATCCAACGACCAGTGCAGCGATACTACCGACACTGTTGTTTTAAACATTGATTCAACCACCACCAAATACGATACTGTGCAGGTGAACGATACTATTCACATTACCGTTTATGATACCATCCATGCAAATACAAGCGATACTTTGGTTCTCCAATTAAAAACAGGTATTCCGCAAATCGATCAGCTGCAGTTGAAACTGTATCCTAATCCTGCCAACGATCACCTTAACATTGATTTCGGTGCTTTCCAGATGCTCAACGGTTATACCCTCAGCATATACAATGCTCAGTCGCAACAGGTGTACAACGCTTTCATCACTCAGCAGAGCCTATCCCTGGATTTAAGTGCCTGGACGGGAGCAGGCATCTATCTTGTGAATATTGTCGACTCCAATGGAAATACCGTTGCAACAAAACAAATCGTACTGAAATAGATAAAAAAAGGGAAGCCCTACACTTCCCTTTTTCTCTACTAGGCACCAGTTGTTGTTATTCAACAAATAGTTTCTTACTGTGAGATTGATCCGTTGTTTGAAGGGTAATGAAATAAATTCCGGTAGGTAATTCCTGCGCAAGATTCAACACGTGGCTGCTGGCAGTGAAAACGATTTGCTGTTCCATCAGCATCTTTCCCGCAGCATCAAAAATCATCAGAGAAGCCGGCTGCTCAAAAGCTGGTGAAGAAAAAATAATGGAAATATTTTTTCCGTTGGATGGATTGGGATAAATCAGAAAAGCACTTTGTCCTGATTTCATTTCTACCGCAACAATGGCAGAGTATGAAGTGGTTCCGTCATAGTCGCTTTGCTTTAAGCGGTAATAAACTACTGCTGTGTTTTTATAAAGCTGATCAGTAAAAGAATAGTGAAGTAAAGCCATTGAATTACCTGCTCCCTTGGTGTAATATACTGGCAAAAAAGTACTGCCGTCGAGGGAAGATTCAAGCACAAAATAATCGTTATTAATTTCCGACGCGGTAGTCCAGTTGACTATATTTCCTGCAGGATCATAATATGCAGAAAAATCCACCAGCTCCACGGGCAGCACGGCATTGTTGTATTCGAAAGCACCAATATCCTGGTTCGCAGCTGCACGGACGTAAGAAGGATTTCTTCGTACATCATCGGTCACTGTGGCATCGGAATTGGCGGCATCAATAGCAGCAGATCCGGCTGTGATCTCGAGATTGGTAGAACTGCTGTAATTGGGGTTGCCGGTGATACCATTCGCTTCATCGCTATTGAACACATTCTTCCAGCTGGCCAAAGTAGCATAGGAAGTGCCATTCCTGTAGGCCGCTTGTCCACCTGCTGTTGGATAATAATATAAATTGTAATTCAGCGTGGTAGGGTCATTGCTCGCATCATTCATAAACACACAATAGTAACCTGCCCCTCCTGCGAGATAAAAAATATTGTTCTTGATGGTCCACGACTGGAAATCACCGCGGATGCAGTACTTATCGGCGCGGATAGAGTTGAATTTAAAAGTATTGGCGCCATGGGTCAATCCTCCGTTATCTGCAAAAATACCATAGTCGCAATCCCATATAAAATTGTTTTGCCACACATTGCCTGTGCCTTGTTGCTGGATGTCTAATCCGTAATTACCACCACTGATTTTATTACTCGAAATGGTATTGTTGTTCGCCACATCGGTACCCGAACCGGTTCCGGTTAAGAAAATTCCCTGACGGTTACCAGTAGCCTTGGAAGTCATCGTGATGGTATTGCCATCAAAAATATGACCCGATCCGAAATAGATTTCCAATCCGTTCCCGCTGGTATTTACTGTACAGGACATCACCCTGCAATTGTCCGACTGGTAAAACATTGCCGATACAGCCGACACCGTTTTAAAAGAACAGGTATGAAAGATAATGTTGGTGGTATTTGTACCAACATAAGCAGTATTGCTCCCGCTATTTTGGGTTTCAAAGTACATATTTTTGATGGTGATATAGCTGTTGCCCGTACCTGAGCCATTGCCTATCGACACCGCCTCTACGGCTGAGGTTACAATGTTCTTGCTCAAAGTGATACCGGCGCCAATAAAGCTGAGGGGATTACCAGATGTACCACCATCAGCGTTGGAATTGATCAACCATCTTTCGTTGTAGGTACCAGCGTCGATGTATACAATATCGTTAGCACCCAAAGTCTTGTTATTGATAACATAAGTCACCGTTTGATAAGGAGCCGATGAAGAACCCGTACCGGTGACATCGCTCCCCGCCGCCGAGCAATAAATATCTCCGCTGGTGGAGTTGTCGTTGACATACCACACCACCCCTTTCGATTCAAAACTCATAAAGATGAAGAAACAAAAGGCAGCAAAAAGCGGTCGTACTATGTTACGATGCGAAATAATGGTCATACAAAAGTTTGATTGAAAACATCCCCCGGCGCAATGATACATTTAAATTGTGCCAGTGTCAAGTTACAAATCTGATTTACAGTTAGTTATATAAATACGCTTTGCGTTTATGACACACAGAAATATTGACAGAAATCCTTGATAACTAAAGGAGAATAGGAGTACGTTTTTGCACCTATTTACACTTAAAGCGCAATAAAAAAATCATGTTAAATCTATGGATGGAGAAAATTTCCCGACGAAGGGATAGTCCGCGGTAGGTCATTGCGAGGAGTGTACCCACGACGAAGCAAGCTCATCATAATATATAATCTACATGACAAGGAGGTTGCTTCGTCGTGGGTACACTCCTCGCAATGACGTACTGGGAGATGTATAGAATTACTCTATTCTGAGTTGGTATTTATCCAGCAGGCCGGCGATGCCTGAAGATGAAAAGGCAGCTTTCTTCACCTTGTTTTTCTCAAGGTCGATAGAATAATTGCGCGCTGTTCGGAAATCAGCTTTCTCCAAAATGCTTTGCTGAAAGATGGCACGCAACAAATCACTATTGGAAAAATCAGCAGCTGTTAAATCAGCGTTACTGAAATCAACTTCTCGTAATGAGCAGTCCTTAAACACCGTGTTTTTAATTTTTTTCCGATAGAAATTCGAGTAATCCAGAATGCATTTCTCAAAAGAAAATGATAACAGGAAATCATTGCATGCAGAAAAATCAATGCCTTGAATTTTACAACTTTTAAAGCTGATGCCTTTGAGGGACGCACCATTCATCACCGTTAAACTGAAATTACAATCCTGAAAAATGCAATCAATAAATTCTGCATTGGATAAGTTGGCGGAAGTAAAGTTACAGTTGATGAAAGTGCAGGCATCAAAAATCTGATTCGACAGGAAGAGTCCTGCATAATCAACACGGGTATATGTCTGATTCTCGTGAGTCATCAAAGGCCATAAAAAACGCCAACGCCCCACACTCCTGGATTCGTATCTGTTGCAGGTGAACTATCGGAAGTACCGTCAATGCCGAACAAATAGGAAAAACGCAAAGTAAGATCTTTGCCGCCGGCTGTAGTACGAAGGCCTGTGTGCAAAAGCGGACCGTAAGAGCGACTTGCACCCCAGGCATACATGAGGTTGAAAGCACCTCCGGCACCCACAAAGCCCCCGATAGGAAAATCAGTTTCATCATTTGCCCTGTTGCCGAAATTGATATCGGCTGTCAGGGGCAAATCCAAAGCCAGAAAACCTCCCGAGTAGCTGCTAAAGTACGCGCTAATACTCAGTGGCGCTGAAGCCGATACCGAAACGAACTCATTGTACTCATAAAAATTCATGCGGAACCAATAACTCAGAGTTGGAGCTATGGCATAACCACTATAATAAACAGAAAATCCCCCTTCCTTGAAATGCGTGATGCGGAAGGGGGAATAAGTATCTTCCTGCTGGCTATACATTGTGTTTGCCGCAAAAGCAAAACACAAAAGGAGGAACAGCCTTCGGAATATTTTCATAGGATTAACCTAAAGCAAGCATCGATAAATCTTTCGATTCAAGAGCGGTGTCGCCCATCAAATAAGTATCTACCGCCTTGGCACACTCACGGCCTTCGCTGATGGCCCAAACCACCAGGGATTGTCCGCGACGCATATCGCCCGCAGCAAATACTCTTTCTACCGAAGTAGCGTAATCTCTGGTATTGGCTTTTACATTGCTTCTTTCATCGTACTCAACGCCTAAAGCATCGAGTAAACCATTGTGCTCTGGTCCGAGGAAACCGGCAGCAATTGTAATCAATTCGGCTGGCAATACCTTTTCAGTGCCCGGAACTTCCTTGAAAGCCTGTTTTCCTGAAGCGTCTTTATACCAATCGATTTCAGCGATTTTCAATCCGGTTAAATTTCCGTTTTTATCGCCAACAAACTCTTTAGTGAGGATGCTCCATTTTCTGTCGGCACCTTCTTCGTGTGAAGAAGAAGTACGCAGGATCAAAGGCCATTCCGGCCAAGGATTGTTATTACCACGACCTTCAGAAGGCTTAGGAGCAATTTCTAATTGGGTAATGGACTTTGCGCCGTGACGGTTAGAAGTTCCCACACAGTCGGAACCTGTATCACCACCACCAATCACTACTACATTTTTACCTGTAGCCAATATTTCTTCCACTTCTTGTCCGCGTTGATTTTGTTGTTTCAGTTTAGAAACACGGGCATTGTTTTGCGACAGGAATTCCATCGCAGGATAAATGCCTTTGAATTCGCGACCAGGAATTTGTACATCTCTTGGATTAGTTGCTCCACCAGCCAATACAATGGCGTCGAAGTTTTCCAGTAATTCTTCTTTTTTAATGTCCACCCCAACGTTCACTCCGCATTTGAAGATCACGCCTTCTTCTTCCATCACCTTGATTCTTCTTTCTACTACTTTTTTATCGAGTTTGAAATCAGGAATACCGAAGCGCAGCAAGCCTCCCGGCTTTTGTGCTCTTTCGTAAACCGCCACGAAATGACCGGCTTTGTTCAATTGATCGGCAGCAGCTAAACCAGCAGGACCAGATCCCACCACGGCTACTTTCTTGCCCGTTCTCTTGATGTTGGTATTTGGTTTTACCCAGCCTTGTTTGTAGGCTTCCTCGATAATGCTTTTTTCAATGTGTTCAATAGCTACCGGTGGTTTGTTGATGCCAAGCACGCAAGAACCTTCGCATGGAGCCGGACAAATACGACCGGTGAATTCAGGGAAGTTATTCGTGGTGCTCAGGATATCGTAAGCATATTTCCACTCCTTGCGGTAAACCGCATCATTAAACTCAGGGATTACATTTCCAAGCGGACAGCCGCTGTGACAAAACGGAACACCGCAGTTCATGCAGCGTGCAGCCTGCTGGCGTGTTTGCTCTTCGGTAAAAGGTTTGTAAAACTCCTTATAGTGTTTTACTCTGTCTGCCGGTTTCTCGTAATCCGGTAATTTTCTGTCGAACTTTAAAAATCCGTCTGTTTGGCCCATTGCATTAATATTTAATTTCTAGTTCTTAATTTTTAATTCAATTCAGAATTAAGAATTAAAATCTCAGAATTATTTAACGAGTTCTTTTTTTTCTTTTTTTTCAGCTTTCTTCTTTTCCATCACACGCTTGTAGTCGCGTGGCATTATCTTTTTGAAGTACTTGAGTTCTCTTTCCCAGTTCTCGAGAATGCCTTTGGCTACAGCACTTTCGGTATATTGGAAATGCTCTTCGATCAAGCCTTTCAATTCAGCAACATCCTCAGCTGACAAAGCTTCGATATCGGATAATTCGTTATTGAAATTGCTTGTGAATTCTTTCCACTTGTCCCAAATGTAAGCGTAACCACCGCTCATACCGGCACCGAAGTTTCTTCCGGTTTTACCGAGCACTACTACACGTCCGCCTGTCATGTATTCCACACCGTGGTCACCGATGCCTTCCACTACAGTGGTCACACCTGAGTTACGCACGCAGAAACGCTCGCCCGCTTGTCCGCGGATAAAAGCTTTTCCTGAAGTAGCGCCATAAAAAGCAACGTTACCAATGATCATATTGTCTTCAGCTACAAACTTAGCTTTCTTGTTTGGATAGATCACGAGTTCGGCGCCAGACAAGCCTTTACCGAAGTAGTCATTGGCTTCACCTTCTACAGTGAAACGAACGCCCTTGGTAGTAAAGCCACCGAAAGACTGACCCGCTGAACCAACGAATTTAATGTCGATAGTTCCTTCCGGCAAGCCTTTGCCTCCGTATACTTTACAGATCTCGTTAGAGAGCATAGCCCCTACCGAACGGTCGGTATTGATGATCTTGAATTCCTTCTTCACCTTCTTACCGCTTTCGAGTGCCGGTTTCGCCACTTCGATGAGCTTGCGGTCAACAACATCGTTGATCTCATGATCTTGGTCTTTTTGCTTGTATGAACCAACATCAGCAGCAACTTGCGGACGGTATAATAAAGGAGATAAATCTAAGTTTTTGGTTTTCCAGTTCGGCTCATTGTATTTTACTTCGAGCATATCTGTTCTTCCCACCATTTCATCAATAGTGCGGAAACCAAGTTCTGCCATGATAGAGCGAAGATCTTCAGCTACAAAAGTGAAGTAGTTCACAACGTGGTCTGGATTTCCTGTAAAGAGTTTTCTTAACTCAGGATCTTGAGTAGCAACACCCACCGGACAAGTATTTAAATGACATTTACGCATCATGATACAACCTGCCACAACCAATGATGCAGTAGCGATACCCCATTCTTCAGCACCTAATAAAGTAGCGATGGCGATATCACGACCAGTTCTCAGCTGTCCGTCGGTTTGAACAGTGATACGGCTTCTCAAGTCGTTTTGTAATAATGTTTGGTGTGTTTCGGCCAATCCCAATTCCCATGGCAAACCTGCATGACGAATTGAGCTCAATGGAGAAGCACCGGTACCACCATCATAACCAGCGATGAGCACCACATCTCCTTTTGCTTTAGCAACACCTGATGCGATAGTACCAACACCTGCTTCAGACACCAGTTTCACGTTGATACGTGCAGCACGGTTGGCATTTTTCAAATCGTAAATAAGCTGAGCTAAATCCTCAATAGAATAAATATCGTGGTGAGGAGGAGGAGAAATCAAACCAACTCCTGGCGTGGAGTGACGCACTCTTCCGATCCATTCATCAACTTTATGACCCGGCAGCTGTCCACCTTCACCAGGCTTCGCTCCCTGAGCAATTTTAATTTGTAATTCATCAGCATTAGTAAGGTAGTACGCAGTTACACCGAAGCGTCCGGAAGCAACCTGTTTAATAGCACTTCTTTCCCAATCGCCATTGGCTTTTTTCTCGTAACGGATTTCATCTTCACCACCTTCACCCGAATTGGATTTACCACCAATGCGGTTCATCGCAATAGCCAAGGTGCTGTGCGCCTCATAAGAAATTGATCCGAAGGACATGGCACCAGTAGCAAAACGTTTAAAAATGCTTTCTTTCGATTCCACCTGATCCAAAGGAATTGGTGTTCCTTTTTTCAACTGTAGCATACTTCTTAAAGTAAGCGCTTGCTGACTTTGGTCGTTTATTTTTTGAGCGAACTGTTTGTAAACGTTCACATCGTTTGTTCTTGTAGCTTTTTGCAATAAAGAGATCGACTCAGGATTGAACAAGTGCGCTTCACCTTTACGCTTCCATTGATAATATCCACCAATAAATAAGTGTTTATCTAATGAAGTATTTTGGTAAGCACGTTTGTGACGAATCAAAGCCTCCTTCGCTAAATCGTCAAAAGTCATCCCTTTGATACGAGAAACAGTACCACTAAAGCATTTTTCAATTACAGCCGGACCAATACCGAGGGCTTCAAAAATTTGCGCTCCTTGGTATGACTGTACTGTTGAAATACCCATTTTAGAGAACACTTTCAACAATCCATAGTTGATCGCTTTGCTGTAGTTACCCAATAATTTTTTAATGGTGGTTTCACCACTTTCCAATTCCTCTTCAAACATGTTACGGATTGTGTCACCAGCGAGGTAAGCATTCACCGCATTGGCTCCAAAACCAATCAACGTAGCAAAATGGTGCACTTCTATAGCATCACCAGCTTCAACAACTAAGCTTGTTCTGGTTCTCAATCCTTTCTTGATGAGACTGCTATGTATAGCGCCCACTGCTAATAAAGAAGGAATT
Source organism: Flavobacteriales bacterium (assembly GCA_046074525.1). Taxonomy (GTDB): domain Bacteria; phylum Bacteroidota; class Bacteroidia; order Flavobacteriales_C; genus JAHEZL01. The sequence continues at coordinate 32,362 of JBJTOK010000059.1, read as the reverse complement.
GGTGCAGTGTTTTGATCAACATTTCTATCAGAGATAATTAAAATGTTGCATCCCATTAAAGTAGCACGCTCTGCATTAGCACAGATTTCATCTATAGCATTTTCTAATGTGCCCGGACGATCCGACGCACTGAAAATAGCATTAATAGTGTATGATTTAAATGCACCATCGTTCAGTTTGCGCAGCTTATCCAGCTGACCATTCGACAATAGCGGATTATCTAAATGAATCTGACGGCAGTGTTCAGGCGTTTCGGCCAAGATATTTTTTTGTGAACCCAGGTTGGTATACAATGACATGATCACCTTCTCGCGGATCGGGTCGATCGGAGGGTTAGAAACCTGAGCAAACAATTGTTTGAAATAGTTGGATAAATGCTGACTCTGTGATGACAACACAGCCAACGGAACATCAGTACCCATTGACCCAATTGGCTCGGCACCTTCCTTCGCCATTGGCTCCAGAATAGTATATAAGTCTTCACGGGTAAAACCGTAAGCAATTTGCTTTTGTAATAACTCCATGCCTTTGGCCGGTGCATTGGTTTTTTTAATTGGTCGAGCCAAATCTTTCAAAGAAAGTTTGTTCTCTTTTAACCATCTACCATATGGACGAGCAGAACAAATTTCATCTTTCAATTCTTTATCAGAAATGATACGGCCTTTCTCTAAGTCGGCAACAAAAATTTTACCCGGTTGCAAACGACCTTTTTCAATCACCTTCGCTTCATCCACTGGCAAAGAACCTGCTTCAGATGACATAATCAAAGTATCATCATCAAGCACACAGTATCTGGAAGGACGTAAACCATTTCTATCGAGAGTAGCACCTACCACTTTACCATCGGTAAAAGAAATAGACGCCGGACCGTCCCAAGGCTCCATGATAGAAGAGTAATACTCGTAGAACGCGCGTTTTTCCTCACGCATATCAGGATTTTGCTGCCAAGCCTCAGGAACCAGCATCATCATTACCTGCGCCATCGGACGACCACCCAACGTAAGGATTTCTACTACGTTATCGAGGTTAGAGGAGTCGGAACGGTTGATGTCGCAAATCGGCATCATCCAGTCGATTTCTTCTACAGTAAACAAGGTGCTTTCCAACAACACCTGTTTAGAACGCATCCAGTTTACGTTACCCTTAATCGTGTTGATTTCACCGTTGTGGGCAATGAAACGGAAAGGCTGAGCCAATCTCCATTTTGCAGTGGTATTGGTAGAAAAACGGGAGTGAACCACTGCCATGGCAGAAGCAATATCCTTGGTTTGTAAATCTTTGTAGTAAGGTCGCAGCTGGTTGGTACGGAGCTGACCTTTATAAACGATGACTTTGTAAGAGCTTGAAGTAATATGGAAGCTGTCGTAAGTCGTTGGCATTTCGCGGTGGATGTTACGGTTGGCATATTTTCTCAATACGCACAATCTTCTTTCCAGCGCTTCAGGATCTTTGCTGTCTTTGAAAGTCAGGAAAATCTGTTCTACATGTGGCTCCACTCTCTTGGAAGTGGCCCCCAGCATGCTGTTATCAGTAGGCACCACACGGAAACCAATCACGTCGAAACCAAGACGAACAGCATATTCCACAAAGAGGTCCTTGCAGCGCTGTTTTTCAGTAGCATCCTGCGGAAAGAATGTCATACACACACCAAACTGGCCGAATTCCGGCAGCTCGATGTCCTGTTTCTTCAGTTCCTTCTTGAAAAATTCGTGAGGTACCTGGAGCAATACCCCGGCACCATCACCTGTTTCAGGTTCGCAACCGCAACCGCCACGGTGTTCCATGTTCTCCAGCATGTCGATGGCATCCTGAATAATTTTATTTGATTTTTTGTTCTTAAGATTCGCTACAAATCCGATCCCGCAAGAGTCGTGCTCGAATGATGGGTGATACAATCCTTGATTCTCAGTCATACAATCAATCTATAATTTTAAAAAAATACGCAGAAAAAGGACGGCGAATATACGCATTTTAAAGCAAATACAATAGGGAAAAATTGTAAAAGTTTAGAGGAGGCCTGAAAAAATGTTTCGGGCGACCTAAATTTTATTAAATACTGCTGACTGTAACCAATGCTTTTTTTGTGCATTGATGGAGAAACAAAACCCATAAAAACCTAAAAGTATGTCAGCAGAAAAACTCAGTCCCCGACAGCAAATGATAGGCATCATGTACCTGGTATTACTGGCGATGCTCGCAATGAACGCCTCCAAGGATCTATTGGATGCCTTCCTCAAACTGGAGAGCGGCATCGACCTAACAGCGAATAATTTTGTGGAGAACGTGGAGCCGGTATATGGCAAAATTGAAATGGCTGCAGCCACCAATTCCACCAAAGCCAAAGAAACCTTAAAAAATGCCAAAATTGTGAAAAGTGAAATCCAGAAACTCAATGCGCTGATAGCAACACACAAAAAATGGCTAATCGACAATACCGGTGGTGTAGATGAAAATGGCATTCCGCTGGCGAAAGATAACCAGGATATTGGTGCTGAATATTTGATGACTAAGGGCCACGGTGAAGATTTAAGAAAAAAAATCACTGCATTGAAAACACAAATAGTTGCTCTTATCGACAAAAAAGATACTGCTATCCGCCAGAGTCTTTCCACCTTACTCGCCACCGATGAATACAAGGATTACGAAGGCAACAAAACCACCTGGGAAGCAGGAATTTCGGAGCATTTGCCTCTGGCTGCCGTTACTGCCAACCTCAGCAATATCCAGTCGTACTTAAGAAATGCTGAATCCATCACGATCAACTACCTCTATGAGGAATTGGGAATAGACAATTACAAAGTGAATAAGATCCAGGCGGCGACAATTGCGCAAAGTAGTTATGTACTTAAAGGAGATCAGTACAATGCACAAATATTTCTGGCTGCCTCCGACACCACTCAACAACCTATTATTTTGGTGGGCGACTACGATATGGACCTATTCAATAAAAGTGGTCAATTGAAATTCTTTTCCAAAGTAGATACACTGGATATTAAAGATGGCTTCGGTAAATTTTCCAGTTTAGGCAGTTCTGTTGGCGAACACACCTGGAAGGGCGTTGTAAGAATTCCTCATCCCAATCCGAAACGCAAAGGAGAATTCCTCACCTATCCTTTTGAAAACAAATACCTCGTTGCACAACCATCGGCCGTAGTATCTGTAGATAAAATGAATGTGATGTATCTAGGCCCTGAAAATCCTATTTCGATTTCCGTACCAGGTATTGCTTCCGATAAAATTCAACCTCAAATCGACAATGGCACTTTGATGAGAACGGGTGATGGAAAGTTTATGGCAAAACCATCCCGACTAGGTCTGGCAAAAATTACTGTATATGCAGAAGTAAATGGACAAAAAGTGAATTTGGGGCAAATGGAATTCAGAGTGAAATCCTTGCCTACTCCACGTGCCTTTTATTTTGATAAATCAGGAAAACAGTCTTACACATTAATTGAATTCAAAAAGAAAATTGCCGTGAGCAAAGGGCAAAAAATAGAGGTTCTTTATGATCCTTCTTTTGTATTCAATCTACCATGCTATGTTAATGGATTTGAAATGACAATCATTGATAGAACCGGAAATGGAAAGGGAACTATAAAATGTCCAAAAGGTGAGTTTGATAGTAAAGTCATGGCCGCTTTAAATACTGTTGGCAAAGGAGACAAAATATTCTTTGAAGGAATAAAAGCTAAAGATGTAGCCGGCAAAAACATCCCTTTGGACGAAATGTTGATGATTGAAATTAAAAACTAACTCCTCCAACAAAACTGCCTTGCCAGCCCCTTCCTCCCCCTCCTCCCGGTAAGGCAGTTTTTTCTCTATTCAGTGAAATAATGTATGTTTGGACAGTGCATTTACTGAAAACCGCAATACGATATCTTCTCTACCTGATAAGGGCCAAAAGCCGCTATAGCATTCATTCTCCTTTTATTTTTGAATTGTACTCCAAAGTGATTTTATCCAAGGATCATTATTATCCTTTTGACGAGATTGAAGGCGCAAGAAAGGCTTTGCTGAAAAATGAAAATGAAATTACCATCACTGATTTCGGTGCGGGCTCGCAGTTTGGCAACGGACGAAAACGCAAAATAAAAGACATTGCACAGCGTGCCGCCAAACCCCAGAAATTCGGGAAATTATTTTTCCGGCTTGCCTTACATTTACAAGCGAAAAATATCGTGGAGCTGGGAACATCCCTTGGACTCTCTACCTCTTATCTCGCTGCAGCCAATAAAAGCACTAAAGTGCATACGCTTGAAGGTTGTCCGGAAACCGCCAAAGTTGCCCGCAAAGTTTTTGATTCACTGAAACTCAACAACGTTGAAATTACAGTTGGAAATTTCGATGAGACCTTTGAAAAGGTGCTCCGCCAGCTAAGCTCCCTCGATTTTGTATTCATCGATGGCAATCACCAGTATGAACCAACTGTTCGCTATTTCCAGCAGTGTTTGCCCCTCATCCACGAAAACAGCGTAATCATTTTTGATGACATCCACTGGAGCGAAGGAATGGAAAAAGCATGGAAGGAAATACAGCAGCATCCTGATGTAACGGCTACTGTAGACCTGTTTTTTATCGGACTCGTCTTCTTTAAGAAAGGAAGAGAGAAAGAACATTTCACTTTGCAATTTTAAGTTCGCTTGCAAATTCTGCCAATTTATTCTTTGGCGGTGGCAACAATCAATTCGATCTCCGCAGCTCATGAAAGTAGTTTAGCCGAAAAAAAAGCTATGCTACGATCTGTTGTTTTACTTCTCTCCTCTACCCTGCTCCTCAGCAGTTGCTCCCACATCTTTTATTCTAATGCTATGCCTCATACTCCGCTTCTGAAGAAAAAAGGCGATTTACAGCTGGCGGCAGGAATTTCGGCTGGTGAAGCCGGTAAATCTTACGACCATTCACAGCTGGAATTTCAAGGCGCTTACGCCATCAATGATAAAATCGGAATCATAGCCAGCTATCAGAGAATTTACAGCACTGCAAAAACTTTAAGTGAAAAAACACTCTTCAACTCCTGTGGAACGGCAGGAATAGGTTACTTCTCCACCATTGGAAAAACTCCGGTGATTTATGAAATATATGCAGGAGGTGGAATGGGCGAAGTACACAACTTCTTTGAACACGAATGGGGCAGCTACTCAAAGCTTAATGTATTACAAAAAGACAGATATTATAAAGGCTTTCTGCAAGGCAACATCGGAGTAAAACACAAAGACTTCGAAATTGGGCTTTCATCCCGTTTCACCTACCTCAGCTATTATGAGCTTGAACAATATCAAACTGAGGGCGCCACTGCAGGAGTCCAGTTTCCTTATTACCGGGAGTATGATGATAAGGTCTACCAAAATGAGAGCTACTTTTTCGAACCAGGAATCAGGATGAACCTGGGAAGAAAAGTCCATTATTTCGTTAGCGCTTCAGCAAGTTTCCCCTTAAGTAGGTACAACATCGACAATTATCAAATGTTCAACTTTGCCACCGGTTTAAATTTCTTCATCAATACCAGAGAACTGAAAAAGAAGAAAGAATAGTGAAAGGATTTCCGAAAATTCTTGTTTTAAATTCTATTTTTCTATTTTAGTTCGGGAGGGCATTACAAATGAGTTCAAAGATTTACACCAAAACAGGAGATTCAGGAGAAACAGGATTGTACGGCGGAATGCGCGTATCAAAAAGTGATTTACGACTGGAAGCCTATGGAACTTTGGATGAACTCAACTCTTATTTGGGCCTGGTACGCTCATTGAAAATTTCCTCCCGCCAGCAAAATCTCATCATTGATATTCAAACCGAATTGTTTACCATCGGTGCACATCTTGCAGCTGTTCCCGATAAAAAATCACTGCCTCTTCCTGAGTTCAATGAACACCTGGTTGGTGAACTGGAAAAAGCTATTGACGATATGAACAAAACTCTGCCTGAAATGAAACATTTCGTTCTTCCGGGCGGAAACATTGTGGTATCACACATTCATGTTTGCCGGGCTGTTTGCAGAAGAACAGAAAGAAAAATCGTGAAGCTGAATCTGGAATCACATTTACATCCGCACATGATTAAATTATTGAACCGGCTTTCCGACTATCTTTTTGTGCTTGCTCGCAAAACCGGCGCCGATGCCAAGGTGCTGGAACAAGCCTGGATCCCCTATAAAAAATAGTGCCCGAAACCTATTGTCCAGCACCTCAGCGATTTATTTTGTTTTTTTCTTTGTAGTGTAAACAAAAAATCTATTTTTGCGTTCTAAACCAAAGACATTTTAAACACTATTATATGTACTGGACACTTGAATTAGCCTCCTATTTGACAGACGCCCCTTGGCCAGCTACTAAGGATGAATTGATTGATTATGCTCAGCGTTCGGGCGCACCAATGGAAGTGATTGAAAACCTTCAGGAAATTGAAGACGAAGGTGAGCCTTACGAATCCATCGAAGAAATCTGGCCGGATTATCCTACCAAAGACGATTTCCTCTTCAACGAAGACGAATATTAGAAAAAAGAAATTCACTGATAAAAAGCCTTGCTGCAAAACAGCAAGGCTTTTTCATTTCAAAAATCACGAAAATCAATTAAAAATGGGTATAAATACCGAGTATTATCCTTTTTCTCATCTATTGGAACTTATGAATTTCCTAAGCTCTTTGTTAATGAGTTCCGTCCGGCTCCAATGATTGAAGCGATTGATGCCCTAACTCCGGAAGGCTATCGTTTAACCGCTATCGAAAGCACCATGTATGACGAAGGAAAATCAACTCCTAAGGATTATAACTACGGCACATACCATGGACCTGGTGTAGCATCCGGAGCTGCGACTTCTGCGAAAATCAATGGCATTACATACACTATGGCTAATTTGTCAATTCCGAATATGTACAATACTGTAACCGACCTCACACCTACAAAAGGTTGGAATCAAAATGTATACCGACAAGTAGATGAGCATGTCATTACTTATGTTCATATTTTCAATGAAGCTGTATGCGGAGAAATTCCTGCAGGAAGAGATTTTACACCACAGCAAACTTCCGACACTTCAGCTCTTGGAAAACAATATCGTTTCAAAGCCTACTTTGATCTGGATTCATTGACCGACAAAGATGTATTTGTATCGGAATATCCAGGATACGAATTGGCCACTCCTGTTAACCAACTTACAAGTACTTTAAGCACAACAGGTGTTGTAGCTGTAACAACAAGTAAATTCAATATCAACTTTGCATTGAACAATGGTAGTAATGGATCTCCTGCAAAATTCCCTTTTGTCACCATTCGTTACGATCAAACTCAATTCGGCAGTATTAGCCTTACTTCGCCTCAACCTCTGGAAGTAAGTGAAATCACCAGAAGTACCAGTGGGAACATCGTAACTGTCCTTTATAAGGTTGATCCCTTTAACAGGCATTCTACCATTGGTGTTAACACCAACATCAATTTAATAATCAATGGATCACTTAGCAAGTGCTTCAACGATCCGAACACACCTGCATCCTTCTTTGCAGGTTACGGTTGGGATTGTAACAACTGGCCAAGCACGGTAACCAGCTACAGCAATCTGTGTTACTACTCTGAGCAGGAAATTAAAGCCTACTCCATTGCTTCGGGCATTCAGGGTGTTGTTAGCGCAGCGTCATCCGGAGATTGCAGCAATCCGAAAATCCACTACAGCTACACCCTCACCAGCACTGGATCTGAAGTAAACAAGGTAAACTATCTCGTTGATTTCCCTGATGGCTTGACGCTGGATACCAACAGTATCGTGCTTAGGTATGGTGCAGCCGCATTATCCCGTCCTGTATTTTATTCCGTTAGCGATAACAGCACCACCGCTAATAAAGAAGTGTACAATATCAATATGAAGGATACTGTTTTCAATACAGTTCCTTTTGCTGGTGCTGTAGTACAGGGAGCAAGAAACGAAACCATTACTTTGGATTTCGACGCTAAAGTTGCAAGCGGCTGTAACACTTATGTAGCTACTTCAAAAACCTCTATCCTCACTACCGGATCAGCTTTTTGCGGAACAGCATTATCAGAATTAGATACGATTGTTCCAAGGTACAAAGCTTGTCCTGATAGCTTTACCGTTAAAATTAATGGAGGAAATGTCATCTGTGGCAACGAAAGCGGCAGCTCTCCGATTGTATTAAAAGCTGTTGTTCCTAACAGCCCAGGCAATTGCGTTACTTATCCATTGACTTACGAATGGACTAAAGTTGGCTCTTCGATTATCCTTGGAACTGCCGATTCACTAATTGTTAAACCAACGGTGAATACCACTTACCAGGTGGTAGTACACGATGCCGCTGGCAGAAGCGCTTCAGCACAACACACCATTAATGTGGGCTTTGAATACGATATTGCCGATGTAAAATGGGTATGCGGAAGTTCTGACAAAAACATTTGTGTACCGATAAATGCCTTAGTTCCTGTTAGAAAAGGGATTATTGGCATGGATTTCACTTTGCGTTACGATAAGCGTTACGTATCCCCGGTGACAACCGTAAACAATTCTAACCTGGGGAAAGTAGTGCGATTCATAAACTTTCCGGGAACTTACGCAATTAGTGTTAATACTGCTCCTTCGGTGGAAACCGATAAAAATATCGGACATGCCAATATCAGTATTTACTACAACAACTACCCTGGACCAGGTTCCCCTCAGTTTGTTGATTCGGGTCTAGTTATCTGCGTTCCATTTACTGTGGTTAAATCACCTGCAGCTGGCACAACATTCGATTTCACCATGCGTGAAATGTCGGAATCTTACACCTACTTTGAACGACCAGTGTGCTGGGATAAAGGAACTTTCACGGTAACAGGAACCGGCAAATTTGCTGGTACTCTGGAGTATTACCAACCTTACAAAAAAGCCGGAACCTTTTTATTTTACCAGGAACTTACACACAACACCGGAACCATCAATGGCGCGTTGAACACCATTACTGTACTTGATTCCTGCGGTGGAAAAGTATTGGGAACTTATCAAGGCACCAACTTATCCAATACGTTCAATGTACCGGTAAGCTCAAGCAAAAACGTAATTCAAATCAAGCGAGACATCAACAACAACACCAAACTCAATTTGCTTGATCACGTGAATGCACGTGATACCCGTGCTATGGAATACATTACCACATTGAACAATTACAGTTGCGTGGATCAGCAGGTACTCAGCAGTTGTCCGAATGTTTTCATTCCTACAGCCGGACAAATGATTGCTGCCGACGTGAACATGAGTGACTCTGTGCGTGCTAACGACATCACCCAGTTGCAACGCAGATTGGTGGGAGAAATCACTGAATTCAAACAAGTACAAAACCAGAAAGGAAAACCTTCTCTCGACTGGAGATTCATTGATCCGGACATCATGAATACCAATCCTGATTTCAAAATCTCCACCGCTTATCCATTCAATGATGGTAAAGTACGTTACTGGAGAGACAATGTGCCAAATGTTCCTGAATGCATCACTATTCAAGAACAATGCGCCGACAGTCCGAAAGAGTTGTTTAGAGGAATTTTGTTGGGTGATGTGGTGAACTACACCAGTAAATACTACACCTCCAACTATTACCTGAAAACAGAAGATCAGGAAAAAACGCTGAGTCCATTTACCTTCAACATCAATTTACAAAAGGCTGAAAAATTGAACTCTACCGATTACCGTATCGCAGTAAATTATTTTACTCCTGATACAGCAATTGCTTACGGTTTCGACCTCGGGCTGGAGTACAATCCACAAACACTGAAAATTGTGGATATGTCGGAAGACATCAGCATTTCAGGAAACGACAGCCGCTTCCTGTGGAATGATGATGCCAGCAGCAACTACCTGCGTTCTACCAACTACACTCCATCACAATGGGACAACAGAGGTACCTGCTATTACATCACTGTTCGTAAACTCGACGGACAGGCCTTAACCATCAACGATTTGAAAACAGGTTATGGCATGATCAACGGCGACTGGGCGAATGTGGAAATTGTTGGCAAGGGATCTACTAACGTAAACTCTTTGCTGGGAGAAGGCGTTATTTTTGATCTCAACATTTTCCCTTCACCGGTGGTGAACGAATCAAAAATCACTTACCACTTCACCTCTGCAGATGAAAACAACTACATTGAAATCACCAATATTATTGGTCAGTCGGTGTACAAACAATTCATCAGCGAGAAGAATGGCACCCAGATGATTTCGGCTCATAACCTAAGCAAAGGAGTATATTTCGCCACCATTTTTGATGCGCAATGCAATCAAAACAAAACAGTGAAATTTATTGTTGAATAGTTTTCATTACCCGTTGCTTCAAAGGGGCTGCTCCAAAAGGGCAGCCCTTTTTCATTTGTAAAACATGAATTTTAATTAAATTCGAATTTGAAATCAGGGACCTAACCTATGCACCCACTTACATCAAAAACCGAACTGAATGAATTTATTCAGTCTCTGGAAAATGGTCTTTTTTCGGCTATTTACACCTTTTCGGCCTCTGTGGTGATGATTTACGACATGAATGTGCATCGCTATTTGTACATGAGTCCGAATTGCAAAAACATACTGCCTCCACCTGTTTTTGAATCCCTCGCATACCATAATGAACACATGACAAATCTGGTGTGCGAGCCCTACAAAAGCACTGTGGATTCATTACTCCAAACAACTGTGGATGAACCCGAAAACATTGATAAGTACCGCTTTTCCATCAATCTTCCCATTGGAGAAAAAGAGCAGCAACATATATTCCTCATGCGTTACAGTTATCTTTCGCAGGCCAACAATACACTGCTAATTTTTGCTTCAGACATTACCAAAGAAACCTCTTTCAGCAAAATCATCTTCACTGTAGAGAAAGAGAAATCTTCTGGAAACTATGAACTCATATCAAAGAAATCAGTTATTCCAACTTGGAAAACGCAGATCCTCAGCAAGCGCGAAAACGAAATTCAACAGTTGCTCAATGAGGGATTAAAAAGCAGGGAAATAAGTGCAAAGCTTGGAATAAGCATGCACACAGTAAGCACGATTAGGAAAAACATCAAGAAAAAACTAAAAAGTTGATGAGAATCGCGAAACAAAGTGCCATCATGAAAACCATTGGGAAACTAAGTGATCGCTTTTTTCCAGTGCACGAGCGTCATTTTGATTTTTCAAATGCCGAATACATTCGTCAATTTAAAAATGAGGTAGGCAATTCCATATTCAAAAAACTTCCCGAATCAGTATTGGTATACGACTTAATGAAATCAAAGCTGGAGTATATCAGTCCGAACTATGAACAAATCACAGGGCAGCCCGCATCGGAAATACTTAAAAAAGGGCCCGACTCGCTGGTAGAGCTTATTCATCCCGATCACGCTGAAATCTACAACAAGGAGGTGCTTCCCTCCATGTTCAGGCAGTACAGCGCACATTGCCTGGCAGCCAATCCTAAAGATATCCGCTTCATGTGTACATTCAAGGTAAAAGGTCCGGAGGGAAAGAATATCTGGCTGATGAACAACTTATGTGTTGCCGAAACAGCCATGAAAAAAATACCCAGAATAGTGCTGGTTTTTGCTACAGATATTACCTCGTTTGTTCAAGACGAAATGCTTACTTTTTCAACGTACAAAAGAGGTAAAAACCAACGTTTTGAAGCCTCTAAAGTGAAGCGCTATCTAAGTCTGCAAAAAAGCACTTCATTCACCAGGAAAGAATTGAGTATTCTTTATCTCATTACGAAAGGCTATTCAACAAAACAAATTTCGGAGGAAATGTTCATTAGTCCGAGAACCGTATATTTTCACCGAAAGAGCTTGCTAAAAAAATCCAACTCATTGAATGTGCATCAATTGATTCAGTTTGCAGCTAATAACGGTTTAAATTAAAGTGATGAAACCTGAGGTATCAAACGAAATATCAAAAACCATTGAAAAGCTGGGCAATCAGTTTTACCAGTTCAATGAAATCGCGGAACTTTTAAAAGACAAGAATGTCAGGACTCAATTTGATGAATTGTCTACTTTTTTCGAAAAAAGCCCTGAAGCAATACACATTTACAATTTATTCACCAGGGAACTGGAATTCATTAGCAGCAACTACTATTCGGTGGTGGGCACTGCTGCTGAGGTTTTTATGGAAAAAGGGCCCGACTATATGGTGGAACTCATACATCCTGAACATGCAAGCATTTACAACAAATTTGTTCTTCCATCCATGTTCAGGCAATTGGCCATTCACAGCGCCTTCGACGACCCTTGCAATATCAGCTTTGTTTATACCAGCAAATACAAAACAGCGAAAGGCGACTATATCTGGCTGCGCAACAATATTTGCATTGTAAAAAGTGCTTACAAAAAAGTGCCTCACATTGTAGCCTCCTTCATCATCAACATCAATGATTTTAAGGAAGACGATTTTATTTGTTTTTCCACCTTCAAGAGAAGGAAGGATGGAAAAGTTGAACTCATAAAAGCACAACGCTTCTTCCATTACGACAAACTTGACAAATTCAATCAAAAGGAACTGGCCATCCTTTTTCTCATCACCAAAGACTTCAGCACCGAGCAAATTGCCTCAGAACTAAAATTAAGTGTACCAACTGTTTACAGCTACCGGAGGATCCTGTGCAAAAAAATGAAGGCGACAAACGTACATCAACTGAAGCATGCCGCACTGGGCAGCGGGTTGTTTTAATTCGGCTCCTTAATACTGACTTTATGGCCTCAGTTCCAGAATACCAGCTATTTCCACGCCAATAAGTCAGAAATCTCCTGGCGGATTAATTTTTGTATTGACCGATTTAGAGTAAATTTGGAATCCTTATAAAAAAACACGCTTCATGATTGCAGCAATAGAAAAAATCTTTACCGCCCTTTTTGGAAAAAAATCCGATCGCGATATCAAAGAAATAATGCCTCTGGTTGAGCAAACCAAAGTGGAGTACGCTAAGCTCTCCCCTTTATCGAATGACCAATTGCGCGCCAAAACTACCGAACTGAAAAAGCGCATTGCCGAGCGTTATGCCGCTGAAGAAAAGCAAATCGAGGAACTCAAAAAAGCCTCTGAAGAAATTGGACTCAGCGTTGAAGAAAAAGAAAAAAACTACGCAGCCATCGATGCTCTGGTGAAAAAAATCGACGAAAAAATTGAAGAAGTTCTTTTGGAAATCCTTCCTGAAGCCTTCGCTGTTGTTAAAGATACTGCCCGCCGCTTCACCGAAAACGAGGAAGTGGAAGTAACTGCCAACGATTTTGACAGGGAAGTCGCAACCCGCAAGGACAACTTGGAAATTGAAGGCGATAAAGCCATTTACTTCAATTCCTGGACTGCCGGTGGCAACGAAATCAAGTGGGACATGATCCACTACGATGTACAGCTCATTGGGGGAATCAACCTCCACAAAGGAAAAATCTCCGAGATGAGTACGGGGGAAGGAAAAACCCTCGTGGCTACCCTTCCTGTTTACCTCAACGCCCTGGCTGGCAAAGGTGTTCACCTGGTAACCGTGAACGACTACCTCGCCAAAAGGGACTGCGAATGGATGGCGCCGTTGTTTGAGTTCCATGGACTCAGCATCGACTGTATCGACCGCTACGAATCACATTCCGAAGGAAGGAAAAAAGCTTACAGATCTGATATCACTTACGGCACCAACAACGAATTTGGTTTCGATTACCTGAGAGACAACATGTCCACCAGCCTCGACCAGCTCGTGCAGCGCAAACACCACTTCGCCATTGTGGATGAGGTGGATTCGGTATTGATTGATGATGCCAGAACACCGTTGATTATCTCAGGTGCGACCCGACAAAAACAAAACTTACAGTTCAATGAACTCAAGCCTTTCGTTGAAAAACTGGTGACCGCACAAAAAGCTTATGTTACCAAAGCATTGGCCGATGCCAAGAAATTACTTACTGAAGGAAACAAGGATGAAGGAGGCGTTGCCCTTCTTCGTGCCCACCGCGGTTTACCGAAGAATAAGGCATTAATCAAATTCCTCAGTGAGCCAGGCATCAAGCAGCAATTGCAGAAAACCGAAAACTTCCACATGCAGGAACAAGGCAAGCAAATGCGTGTTGCCGACTCTGAATTGTATTTCGTAATTGATGAAAAACACAACTCTATAGAACTCACCGAAAAGGGAATCGATCACCTCGCACAATTCGTGGAAGACCGCGATTTCTTCGTGATGACGGATCTTGGATCGGAAGTAGCAAAAATTGAAAGCTCAAGCTTGAGCGACAAAGAGAAGCGCGCTGCGAAAGAGGCCTACATCAAGGACTACGGCGTGAAAGCCGATCGTATCCATACCATGAACCAATTGCTGAAAGCTTACACTCTCTTCGAAAAAGATGTGGAATATGTGATCATCGACAACCAGGTAAAAATCGTTGACGAGCAAACTGGCCGTATCATGGATGGTCGCCGCTGGAGCGATGGATTGCACCAGGCTGTTGAAGCAAAAGAAAATGTGAAGATTGAAGCTACCACACAAACCCATGCCAGCATCACCCTGCAGAATTATTTCAGGATGTACCACAAGCTGGCAGGTATGACAGGTACTGCAGAAACTGAAGCGCAGGAACTCTGGGATATCTACAATCTTGATGTAACTACTATTCCTACCAACCGTCCGGTAACACGTAAGGACATGGAGGATAAAGTGTACAAAACCCAACGTGAAAAATACAACGCCGTAATTGAGGAGATTGCCGAAATCACTAAGGCTGGCCGACCAGTACTCGTTGGTACTACCTCCGTTGAAATATCAGAATTACTCAGCCGTATGCTCCAAATGCGCGGCATCAAGCACAACACCCTCAATGCGAAACGCCACCAGCAGGAAGCACAAATCGTGAAGGAGGCCGGACAATCGGCGATGGTAACTATCGCTACAAACATGGCAGGAAGGGGTACGGATATCAAGCTTTCTGAAGAAGTGCGTAAGGCAGGTGGTCTCGCCATTATCGGTACCGAGCGCCATGACTCCCGTCGCGTTGACCGCCAGTTGCGCGGTCGTTCGGGTCGACAAGGGGATCCGGGAACTTCACAGTTCTTTGTATCTCTGGAAGACCCCCTGATGCGCCGTTTCGGATCGGAAAGAATTGCACGTATCATGGACCGCATGGGCTACAAGGAAGGCGAAGTGATTCAAGCTGGAATGATTACAAAATCTATTGAGCGTGCCCAGAAAAAAGTAGAGGAAAATAACTTCGGTATCCGTAAGCGATTGCTCGAATACGATAACGTGATGAACGCGCAGCGTGAAGTAATTTACAAACGTCGACGCAACGCATTGAACGGAGAAAGACTAAGTGTGGATATTTCCAACCTTCTTCTCGATATTACTGAAAGCGTTATCGCAGGCTACCATGACATCAAGGATTACGAAGGTTTCCGCATGGAGATGATCAGAGTATTTGCTATTGAATCTCCTTTCTCGCAGGAAGAATTCCAATCGATGAAAAGTGAAGATCTCTTTGCAAAACTTTCTGCACTGGTGCTGAAGACCTACGAAGAAAAAACGGAGAGACTGCGCAATCAGGCCTGGCCGGTGGTGAAGAATGTTTATGAAACTCAGGGACAACAGTTCACCAACATCGCTATTCCATTTTCTACCAACGGACAGAATGTTTTCCAGATTGCAGTAAATCTGCGCAAAGCATACGAAACACAAGGAAAAGAAATACGCAATGCTTTCGAGAAAAACATAGTACTCTTCAATATCGATGAAGCATGGAGAGAGCATTTGCGCGAAATGGATGATCTGCGCAACAACGTACAGAACGCAGCTATCGAGCAGAAAGATCCTCTGTTGATTTATAAGTTTGAATCCTTCAACATCTTTAAGCAGATGGTGAATAAGATGAATGCTGATATCGGTGCTTTCCTCTTCAGGGCGGAAATTATGCAGGGCAATGGCGGACAGCAACCACAGGTGCGTGAAGCGGCGAGAGAAGAACTTCCCGACAAAAATTTAAAAACAAGTCACCAGGATGCAGCCGAACTGGATCGCGCACCGGCAAAACCAAAACAGGAGCCGATCAAAGCCGAAGTAAAAGTAGGACGCAACGATCCTTGTCCTTGCGGAAGTGGAAAGAAATATAAGCAGTGCCACGGGAAAATGGAAGTGGCTTAATTGAATATTTTAATGCAAGAACACTCCGCGAAGTTTTATCAACTTCGCGGTTTTTTTTGAATAGTCGTTGTAGAAAACAATAAGGTCCACAAAAAAACATCCCGCAACCTTTTACAGCTGCGGGATGTTCCACCCCAATGGTTATCTCCCTCCTCTTTCTCTATTCCTTAATAATTTTTTCCTGGCTAACCCAATTGTTACCCACGAGTTTTAGTACGTAGAGCCCCTCGCTGAGGTTGCTGAAAGAGATTACAAAATTTTCAGATTTTGATGTGCCCTGAATAACCTCTCTTCCCTGCTGATCATAAACAGTGTAAGTAAAAGATTTATCGGCACTCACCGATACATTGTCGCGTGTAATATTCGGATAAACCTTCACTGCAGATGCATTCGCTTTGTTTACGGCAGTTTCCAAGTCCACAATCTGGCAGGCAGAAAACTCGGAAGTATTATTGGAAGCATCGGTAGCCAAAGCAGACACATAACTTCCAACAGTTACAGTCATTGAGAAAGTTTTATTGATCGACGCATCTCCGTTGGCATCAGTAGTGATGGTTTGGGTGCCAATCAATGTTTGTCCTTCCCCATTACCACTGCCATCACAGACATCATTATAGAAATACTGGATTTTATAAGTTGAGTTTGGCACTGAATTGAAATTCCCGGTTACCCTGATGTCACTGGCGCCAGCATAAGCGCCATCTAGCTCAGGGAAATTCTGGCCCGCATTTGGAACACCTGTATCGCTGTCCTGCGCATCGTTACCATTTACTGCATTGTCGCCGGCCATGTCAATGCCCATTTCCCCGTTATCAAAAATGAGGTTCGACAGTAAAGCATTTCCATTTGCAATCCTTGGTAAGAGAAGTGAAATCAGATCCTGTCATTCTCCAATTGGTGTAATGCGTAGCAATGAGATTGATCTTACCAGATGCATCTCTGAATGCACGGGCAGGAGCATCAGGAATATCAATAGTATTACAATTGGAGGCAGAATAATCGAAAACTGTTGTTGCAGAGCCAAGCAGCGTGACAGTGCCAGGATATTCGATTTGCGCATTGAGGGAAAAAGATGCGGATGTAGCGATAGCAAGTAGCAGTTTTTTCATTCAATAAATTTTTGGTTTGTGCTTTACTACAACGGAAACGTGTAAAGAGTTTACTTTTTCTGCAGAAGGATCAGGTCATTACCCCCCTCAATGCCTTTGAGCACTTCTACTGAACACGTTTTCTCAAAAAGAGAAATCATTTTGTTATTCCTCGCCGTGAATTCATCCTCAACGTTTACGGTATTGAACAACACTCTTCCTTCAGGAGAAAGCATTTTGATGAGGGACTCCAGAAATTCGGGAGAAGAAAACTGTTCGGGAGTTTGGCGATCAATGAATAAATCAACGATGATGAAATCGTACTTGCTTGTGCTCTCCTTCACAAAAACAAAAGCGTCCTGCATGACAATATATAAATTGGAAAAAGTATCTACCCTGAAATATTTTTTAGCGATGTCCACCACCACAGGATCCATTTCCACAGCGGTGATTTTCCCTTTGTTTTGAAAATCCTTGCGCAGCGTTTCTATCACTGATCCGGCGCCCATGCCCAACACTAAAATCTGCTTGAAACTTTCTACCCTGCTGTTCCCGATGTGGTGCAAACCCTCGGCCAATGCGCGTTGCAGCGCTCCATACGAATAATTGGCGTTTTCCGAATCGAGCATCAGCTTGCCATCATACCAGTTCAGTTCGAGCTGACCGCTGATTTTAGATTTGTAAACTTTTCCCTTCTGAGGAACAAAATAGCTGAGTAATTTTTTCATCTCGGAAGGAAAGATAAAGCTTAATTTTTAAACGGCAGGGCACTGAGATCACAGAGTTTTGCCCATAAAGAAAACCGCTTAACGCTGGAGATCACTGAGTCGGAAGACCGAAGCTGCGCTTCTCCTCTTAATATCAAACCACTGTGAACGACAACTTCAAGTTATCGGCTGTGGGCAGGAATGGACTCTGCTACGTGGTTTAAATATTTCGAGTTATACTTTACCAAAGAATTCAATGTGTACCCTGTCTTGTGGCAAAGCAAGATTGCCCATGATTTCTTTACAGGCCAGGTTCATCTCTGTGGGTCCGCAAACAAAAACCTTGTAATCTTCGGGCAATGGCGGTGAGAAGTATTTTTTCAGCATGACCTCATTGATGCGGCCTTCCCAGATGTTTTCATCTTTTAAAAGGTTAAGCGGTTTCGATTGACGACTCAGCACATGTTGCACTTTTAAGCGATCGGGATGCTGAGCCGCAAAGGCCATGATCTCTTTTCCAAAAATAACGTTGTCATCATCCCTGTTGCCATACAACAAGCGGATTTCACTTTTCGGCTCTCCTGCCAATACCGATTGAAGCATAGAATGCATCGGCGCAATACCACTTCCGGCAGCGATGAGAAAATATGTTTTCCTGATTTCGGGATTGAGTTCAATGCAAAATTTTCCGCGGGGGGTGGTCACATCAAGTGTATCTCCCACCTTCAAAAAATTATTGGCGTAGTTGGAGGTAATTCCCTGTCCCACCCGCTTTACTGTAAGTTGCAAAGGAACATCAGCCATAGATGAAGAACTGATAGAATAACTTCTTTTGTATTCTTTTCCATCCACCACATACTTCACAATCACGAACTGTCCGGGATGAAATTTGAATTCCTCTTTCAATGCACCGGTAACCGCAAATTCAATTACTACGTTATCAGGAACAGATTTGTCGAGAGCAATAATTGAAAGATTTCTGAATGCCGCCATAGAAAGGATTTTCTTACTAATACGACAGGGAACGAAAAAGTTACAAAGTCCAATGAGCACAATAATTAACCCGCCCAACTGCCTCTATCCAAACTTCTATATTGAATAGCTTCCGCCAAATGCTGTTGCCCAATGCTCGCTGAATTATCTAAATCAGCAACGGTCCGGGAAACTTTCAATATCCTGTCGTAAGCCCGCGCCGACAGATCCAGTTTCTCCATTGCGGTTTTCAATAGAGTTTTACACGACGGATCCAGCTGACAAAAATCCTTGATGTGCCGCGGCTGCATCTGCGCATTGCAGTGAATGCCTTCATCTTCGGCATAGCGCTCCTGCTGGATAATGCGTGCTCTTATAACTCTTTCGCGAATGGATAAACTGGGTTCGGTACTTCTTTGTACCGTTAACTCATCAAAGGAAACAGGCGTTACTTCCACATGCAAATCAATGCGATCCATCATCGGTCCGGAAATTTTATTGAGATAACGTTGTACATCACCGGGATTACAAACGCATTCTTTATCGGGATGATTATAAAATCCGCAAGGACAAGGATTCATCGACGCGATAAGCATGAAAGAGGCCGGATACTGCACATCAAATTTTGCGCGGGAAATACTCACCACCCTATCTTCCAGCGGCTGACGCATCACCTCCAAAGCGCTTCTTTTAAACTCGGGCAGTTCATCCAAAAACAACACCCCGTTGTGGGCCAGTGAAATCTCGCCGGGCTTCGGAGAAGCCCCACCTCCCACCAATGCAACATCGGAAATAGTATGATGCGGATTACGGAAAGGGCGAAGCGAAACCAGTCCCCGACTGCCTTTCAACTGTCCTGCCACCGAATGGATTTTGGTAGTTTCCAGCGCTTCGTGCAAACTCAGCGGTGGAAGGATAGTAGGCAGTCGTTTCGCCAGCATTGTTTTCCCGGCGCCCGGCGGACCGATGAGAATCACGTTGTGTCCGCCAGCAGCTGCAATTTCCAGGGAGCGCTTAACATTTTCCTGGCCTTTTACTTCGTTGAAATCGAATTCCACAATGTTTTGTTCCTTAAGGAAATGAAGTCTCGTATCAAAGATCAAAGGCTGCTTTCGCTCGCTTTTCAGAACGAAGAAATCAATTACTTCCTTCAGATTCTTCATGGGGTAAACTTCCAATTGATCAACGATCGCGGCTTCCTCCCCGTTTTCCTCCGGAAGGATAATGCCCTTGTAGCCCATTTGTCGCGCTTTGATGGCAATGGGCAGCACGCCCTTGATAGGCTGCAAAGTGCCATCCAGCGAGAGTTCCCCCAACAAAATGTATTGATGGAATTCATCCGTCTCCATTTGTCCGGAAGCCGCAATAATCCCCAGAGCAATTGCCAAATCATAAGCCGATCCCTGTTTCTTGATATCGGCCGGGGCCATATTGACGATGATTTTCTTCCCCGGCATGCGGTAGCCGTTGTGTTTAAGCGCCGATTCGATGCGCATCTGACTTTCCTTAACAGCATTATCGGGTAAGCCGACTAAGAAAAATTTCGTCCCGGGCATCACGTTTACCTCAACAGTAATAACAGTGGCATCAATACCCGTGACGGTACATCCAAAAGTTTTGATCAACATAAAATGAATTTTGTGAACCCCGAAGGGTTTTTTGTTTAGTTGCGGTAAAAATAATCTTTTAATCCGATCCGCGGTTCTCCGTTGCGTATTTTTTCCTATTTTAGACTTACAATAAAGAGCAATTAAATTTTTATCTGATGAACAAAGTTCTACTTGGCCTACTGTTATTGGTTTCTACAGTGTCTATCGCACAAGAAACTTCTGCCAACTGCTATGAGAAATACTCGAAGAAATTTGCTGAAAGAGGCGCTTTCATCGTGGAAGATGGCTGGCACGAAGACATTGTAATTACCATCCGCAAAGGCACTACAGCGGAATGTATCCCTGGAAAAGTAAAAGTAGAAAAAGGTGTTATTGTTGCCATGTACAGAAGATTTTCTGATGGCACCTACGAGGAAACCCCAATGGTAAAAAACTACAAACACAAGGAAGAAATGACCATTACCAGCGGCATTTCAAAATCAATGCTCACCACTGAAGATGAAATCATCAACGTGGTTTTCACCAAGCACATCAAGCCTCCTAAAAAGAAATTTGCTGCCGCCACCGATCCTGATGATTTGTAGATCATGGGTGAATACGCGCTGGCCAAATCCTTAGGAATAAAATATCCCATTATCATGGCACCAATGTTTCTGGTGTCAAATGCCAAAATGCTCATTGCTGCACTGGAAAGCGGTATCACTGCTGCTGTTCCGGCATTGAACTACCGCACAGATGAAGAATTCCGCAAGGCTATTTTGGAGATACGCAGCAAAACGCAGCAGCCTTTTGGCGTTAATCTCATCGTAAACAAATCCAATTTCAAACTCGATAGCCAGCTCAAAACATGCCTGGAGCTGAAAGTAGCTTTCATCATTACTTCCCTCGGAAGTCCGGAAGAAGTGATTAATAAATGCAAGCCTGCAGGCATCAAAGTATATTGCGATGTAGTGGATTTGAAATATGCACAAAAAGTGGAGGCATTAGGGGCTGATGGCCTGATTGCAGTGAATTCCAACGCAGGTGGACATTGCGGGCCGGCAAAGCCCGAAGAGCTCATTCCCCTGCTGAAAAAACACTGTAAGATTCCGGTAATCTCCGCAGGAGGTGTTGCTACACATGAAGAATATAAAAAAATGCTCGCGCTGGGTGCCGACGGTTTATCTATCGGAACGGTATTTATCGCTTCGGAAGAAAGTCCGGTAAGCGCAGATTATAAAAACGCATTGATTCAATATGGCGCAAAAGACATTGTGCTCACCAGCAAATTGTCGGGCTCCCATCTCACAGTGATCAATACACCCTATGTTCAAAGTCTGGGCACCGAAGTCAACTGGCTTGAAAAATTGTTAAAGAAGAATAAGTGGTTAAAGAAATATGTAAAATTGTTTGTTGCTTTACGGGGCATGAAAGCCATTGAAAAAGCGGCTTTCGGCGCTACTTACCAAACCGTATGGTGTGCGGGACCAAGCATTGAGCACATCCACTCCATCCGACCGGTAAAGCAGATTGTTAAAGATATTACAGGTGAATAATCAAACACTGAATAACAGGAAATGAGCCCTAATACGTCCCAATGCATCGGGACACCAATGAAATAAGGCGAAATCGCAGATTCATGAACCCCTCTGAAATAAAAAACATATGTGACCTTATTCCTTATCACCATCAAAAATTAATTATCTACATATGAAAGAAAAAATGCTGATCACCACATCCAACGCTCTGGAAGGTTATAAAGTAACGCAACAACTCGGACTCGTTCGCGGAATTACTGTTCGTTCACGAAGCATCGTAGGAAATTTTGCAGGTAGCTTCATGAGCATCTTCGGCGGAAGAAACACCATTTACACTGAACTATGCGAAAATGCTCGCGCCGAAGCACTTCACTTCATGATCAAACACGCCGAACAACAAGGGGCCAACGCTATCATCAATATGCGTTACGATGCCAATGAAGTAATGAGCGGACTCACCGAGGTTTTGGCCTACGGTACAGCAGTTACTGTTGAGAAAATATAAGCAGACTATAGATCCTGGACTCGTTTCAGGATCTTTCCCCCTCTCCAGAAATGAAAATTTTAGCACCTATTCTATGCGGCTTGCTTTGCTTTTCAACAGTCATGGCGCAAAGCTCCGATGAATACGAGCCTTTCAACGCCGCTGATTATCCAGCCGACAGGTACGAAGTAAAAACTGACAGCGCTAGCTTTCTCACCTATACCATTGAATTCAAACAAGTGAGAAGTTTGCAGATAAAACCCAATGACAGCACTAATTTATATTGCCGGGCCTGGGCACACATCAGCAACAAAGGGAAAATCACGAATAAAATATTCTTCAAGTATATTGAGCCGGTAGGAAGTTGTTCCGGACTCTTCTTTCCTGATGTTCAGCCACGAGCTGATTATTTCATTTTCTCCAAATTCGGAGATTATAACGGACTGGTCTTTATTCTTGATTCCTCTGGAAAACTTACCGAAAAATCAGGTGGGCCTTTTTATATCTCTGCCGATCAGCGCTATCTCTTTTCGCCGTATGATTCAGATATGGGAGGCATTACTGTTTTCGATTTCAACAAGAAAAAAGTGCTGTATGCCTTTGACCTGGAATACCACACACAGGAATGGTATTATCAGGATGGTAACTATTTCGCGCTGGTAGACAAGGAGATGAAATTATACACCAAAATAAAGATCGCCACCTTCGATCTAAACACCAACCAAATGGTGTTATCTACAGTGGATAGAAACTATCCAAAAGCAGAAAATCAATTGAAGATATACAACAATTACAGCACAGCTCCTGAGTGCAGTTGCGGGAAGAAATAGGATTAAAAAACTACTTTCTATTGAGCGCGTATTTTGCCTTCCCCTCAGTCAGAAACTTAAGAAACTCGGAAGGTGATTTCGCGGTTTGGTAATCGATTGGATCATTGAGCAATTGCTCGTTGTTATTCATAAGCGCGTAGAAAGGCTGACCATTCCTGTCGAACCAGCATTTTTGTATATCCGCATTTTTCTGGGCAAGCGTAACGATTTTCCTGCCATCGAACTTCGAGATGTATTGCTCATAGCTCGGCAGCTCAATGGTTCTTTCATCCACATAGAGAGAGATCACCACATAATCCTCCGTAAGCATTTTCAGCACTTGCGGATCGGTCCAGACATTGTCTTCCACACGACGGCAATTCACACAGCCCAAACCGGTAAAATCAAGTAAAACAGGTTTACCCAATTGTTCAGCCACTGCCATTCCCTCCTCGTATTCGAAGAAAGCGTTGATGCCAAGCGGAGCATGCAGCACATCGCTGTATTTAGGCTTGATATTCCATTCGTCGGCAGTTCGGTTTTTCGCCAGAATATTGAAATCATGGGAGCTCATCGGCGGCAGATAGCCACTCAAAAACTTGAGTGGAGCACCCAGCAGGCCAGGTAGCAAATAAATCACAAATCCGAAGGTAGCGATGATAAAACCAAGTCGCGGAACACCAATATGTTTCACTTCTGAATCGTGTGAAAACCTGATCCATCCTAAGAGGTAGCAACCCATCAAAGTAAAAATCACGATCCATAATCCGATATAAATATCACGATCCAGAATACCCCAATGCTCCGTCAGATCAGCAACACTAAGGAACTTCAGCGCCAAAGCCAGTTCAATAAAGCCAAAAACCACTTTCACTGCATTGAGCCATCCGCCTGATTTAGGCAGGGAACGCATCCACGAAGGGAAAAAGGCAAATAAGGTAAAAGGAAGGGCCAAAGCTGTTGAAAAGCCCAGCATTCCAACCAAAGGATGGATCAACTCGCCTCTGGAAGATTCTACCAGCAAGGTACTTACGATAGGTCCGGTACAGGAAAAAGAAACCAATACCGTTGTGAGCGCCATAAAGAACACACCCACATAACCACCTTTGTCGGCACGGCTATCGGCTTTATTGACCCATGAGCTTGGTAAAGTCAGCTCAAACAAACCAAAGAAGGAAGCTGCAAAAGCAATAAAAATGAGGAAGAAAATGATATTCGGAATCCAGTGCGTTGCCAGTAAATTAGCCGCGTCATCGCCGAAAGCCAGACTGAACAGCGTACCTATCAAACAGAAAATAAAGATGATACTAACGCCAAAGAAAACCGCCTTCGAACGCCCATGAGCCTTAGATTCGGCATCGTTCATAAAAAAGGTCACCGTCATCGGAATCATCGGAAAAACACAAGGCGTAAGCAAAGCAAAAATCCCGGCGCCAAAAGCCAGCAAGAACAAAATCCAGTAGGATTCTGCTTCTTCTTTATTAATGAATTTCGATCCGCAGGATTTTTCACTGAAACGATATTTTTTAATATCGAGTCCTGCTGCATCTACATAGTTGCTGTTTTTATTTGCCATGCCGTCGCAGCATACTTTCACAGTGTCGTGCGCTCCTGAAACAGGTTTTTTGCTTTCCACTGCTTTAACAGGCGCCACCACTGGCTGCTTCGCTTTCATTGCTGCACAGCCAGGACTTCCCATTACCTCAAAAGAAAAATTCTTTGTCTCAGGAGGTAAGCATTCGTGATCATTGCAGCACATGTACTGCAGCTGACCGGTAATTTTTTGTTTTTTATCGTTGATGAGTTGTATCTCCTGGGTGAAAGCAACTGTTCCTTCATGGTAGGAAAGTTTCATGGCAAAAGAAGAATCGTAGAACGAATGTGCGGCTGGTTCATTGACCTTGCCCACCATTCTGTATTCTCCTTCATTGAAATTGAAGGAAGTAGGGACAGGGCCTCCCTCAGCAGGAATATTTTGTGAATACAAATGCCAGCCCTTGTCAACCTTGGCCTTAAAAACCAGCACGTAGATACAATCGCTTTTTTTGGTTGCAGGAAACTGCCACTTAACGGGATCCTCAATTTGAGCAAAGGCTACAGCCGACTGCAGCAAGATCAATAGCGGGAGAATAAATTTTAATTTGCCCATATTTTTTTAGCTGAATCCAAGATATAACAATTGCTGCAATGAGCAACCGGAAGAGCGTAAAAAATGGTTAAGAAAAAAGCAGCGACTAAAATAAACCGACTTTATAGATACTGATGATAGGGATCATGACTTCTCCCTTCAACGTAATGTTCTGCTCGGTCACGGCCCATATAGTAGCTTCCACCTTGTAGCGGTTGCCCTGATACGACTTGAAATAAATTTTCACGTTGGATTTGTTGGTGGCGCCCATTGCGGCCGCTCTCTGCAAGTCGATATATCTTTGCAGCTGTTCTTGTTTGGTAGCCAGAACATCAGCACTATTGAACCTCAATAATTTCACCTGTTCTTTGTCGATCAACTGCGCGCTTGGCTGGGATGCTGAAGATTTATGTGCTGTCATATCGTATGCTTTTAAAAAATCTCTTTAGTAGTATTTATATATTAAAACCTTGCGGTTATACTTTTGGGGTTTGAATTTGTTTCTGAATGGCAGCACATAATTCTCTAGCCTTCTGACTGCCAATGCAATATTTTAATCCATCCCTGTCGGTGAGCAGCACAGCCTGACTGCCTTTGGTGAAAAACTTAATGGTTCCTTTCATGTGCAAATTGTACACTGCGCGGTGCATCATAAAGCGCGGATAAATAGTCACCTCTGCACTCACAATACTGTTCAAGTCAATTTTCACTCTTCTCGCCATCCAGAAGCCATCCAGCACCAAACTGCCCGATGTCACCACTGTGCTGATGTGTAATACGAAAACCAGTAAAACTGAAATGGCGAGTGCTGTAGTACCCAATATAAAAAACAATTCCTTGGTTTCGTCGTCGGCAGCGGAAAAATGGTATAGCGAAAAACAGCCCATTGCAATCACCAAACGGATGAGGAGATGCATTTTGTTGGTCCCGAGGTATTGCTTTTCTTCAAATAAAATTTCGTCAGCCATAGCGTTATTTGAGGTGTGCAAGATATACTTTTTTTGTGTCCTTACCAATCTTGAAGCGCTCATCGATACGGTGACCAACCAGCCATACTATATCATTTCCTGATTCCAGTATCCACACGTTTTCCTTATCGGCCAGTGAAAATTTATGGTTCACGAAATAATCACTCAGCTTCACCTTTCCTTTCATGCCAAAAGGATAAAAGAAATCGCCCTTTTTCCATTTTCGCAGTTTGAGCGGGAAAGTCAGTTTGCCATAATCAAGATAAGCCATTTTAGCATCCCGTGAAATTTTAAGAGCCTTTGCCGATTTCACTACAACATCAATTTTCACAGGTACCAGAACATCCTGTCCATCATTCAATTCATAATCATGCTCTTCCTTGGTATGCGGTGTTAGAACCCATTCTTTCCTGTCTTTGATCAACCGGCAATGATCGCCCAGAAACTGCTTACCGGAGGCAGCAGTAGCAGATTTCAGCACATCTTCCACCTGCGAATGGGAAAATCCGAAATCCACCAGAATTTCACGGAAGAGCGCTTCCTGATACGCATCAGCCATTGTCTTTTTAACAGGAAATTTCCATCCGCCATCAAAGGATGCATGAACAAGAAAATCCGATTTTACTTTGGCATAAATCGTTTGCACATTTTTTATTCTTTGTTCAGTATGCGTGAAAGTTTGATAGAGTCCGGGATTGATGGATTTCAACACAGGAACTGCATGATGTCGGATCTTGTTGCGGGCATACTTATCTTCATTGTTGCTGGAATCTTCCCTCCATTGCAACTTGTGTTTTGCAGCATAGGCGAGGATTTCCTCACGTGTGGCAAAAAGCAGCGGACGCGCCACATTACCGTGCAAAGGCTCCATGCCAGCAAGTCCCATAATGCCTGTGCCACGGGTTAAATTCATTAAAACCGTCTCCAGCTGATCATCAAGATGATGCGCTACCACAATGCGGGTATAATCGTGTTCGATGCAGAGCTGGTTGAACCACTCATAACGCAATTCACGCGCCGCCATCTGCGTTGAAATGCTCCGGAATTTAGCATATTCAAGAGTGTTGAACTGGTTCACATAAATCTGTATTCCCATGGTTTTAGCCAGCTTCCGAACGAATTTTTCTTCGTCATCTGATTCCTTTCCACGCAGAGAAAAATTGCAGTGGCCTATCGCTATTTTATAGCCTTCGTTATGCAGCAGATGCAACAAAACTACCGAATCTACCCCGCCACTTACTGCCAACAGCAGCGTATCGTCCTTACCGAAAACGGGATGCTGATGGATGTATTTTTTGAATTCACTGTTCATTCCTTAAAATTTTAAAGAGGACTTCCGCCTTGGTTAAACACTCCTCATATTCCTGCTGCGCATCACAATTGGCAGTGATGGCGCTGCCTACAGAAACAGAGACATATTTTTTTGTCGCGTTGTAAACTACGCTGCGGATGACGACATTGAAATCAAAATTATCGTTTTCACCGATATAACCAACGGCACCCGAATAAATGCCGCGCTTCATCGATTCATATTCTTCTATCAACTGCATTGCCCTTACCTTTGGCGCACCTGTCATAGAGCCCATCGGAAAGCATTTTTGGATGATTTGCAGCGCCTCTTTCTCCTTCTCCACTTCACAGGAAACCGTAGAAATCATCTGGTGCCACTGCGGAAAAGTGTGAATACCAAAAAGCTCCTCCACCCTTACTGTTCCTGCAATAGCGACGGTGGATAAATCATTCCTCACCAAATCAACTATCATCACATTTTCACTTTTTTCCTTCGCGCTTTCGGCGAGTGCTGTTTTGTTTTTCTGATCTTCCTCAGCAGTAGAACCCCTGCGGGCAGTGCCTTTGATGGGTTGTGAGAGAACTTTCGTTCCTTCCTTCTTCAAAAATCTTTCAGGAGAAGCACACAGCAAATAATGTTCATTGATCTTCAGGAAAGAGGAAAAAGGCGTTGGCGATTTTTTCATCATCTGCTGAAACACAGGCAAAACGCTTATTTCCACATTCTCTGCAAAAAATTCCTGACAGAAATTTACTTCATACACATCACCACGATGAATATGATTTTTCAATTGATCAACCGTAGCAATATACTGTTCACGCGAAATTCGTGGCGAAAGAGAAAGGGATTTTGAAGAAAATTTTTCCGGCTTTTTTTTCAGAAAATCGCTTTTTATCTGCTGGGTAAATCCCTTGTCTTCTTCAAAATATTCCAGTTGCAATTGCGCTTTTGAAAGTCGGACAATCAGCTTCGGCTGAAAAAAGAAATAATCGGGAAAGTCGCTACCATCAGTATTTTTAGAAACCAAATTTTCAATTTCATTCTTCAGGTCGTAACCGAAAAATCCGAAAATATGATCGGCATATTTTTTCAGTTGTGCGATTTCCCATAAAGCTTTTTTCGCTTTACCGCTCACCGATTGTTTGTCGCCTAAAGCCAAGATACTTTCGTAACCTGCAGCAACTGAATGTGGATTAAGAAATACAGCAATATCCTGCAGGACAGCAGCAGCAAGCAAAGGCTCAACATTGTTGTCCCAGACCAGCGTTTCAATAATTCTTTTATCCCCGTTCATCAGGGATAAAATTAGTTTATTCTTTGATTAATCTTGTTGTTTGCGTGCCAACTTTAATGATATAGAGTCCGGATGACAACGCCGACAAATCAACACTTTGCTGAGCGCTGATTTCTTGTTCCAGCACGAGTAGGCCAAAAGCGCTGTAAATCTGGAGTTCCGAAGGATAATGCACATTCACAAAAACTCTATCATTAGCCGGATTCGGGTAAATAGCCACTTCATTATTGGTGTTTTCTGTCACACCCACTGCTCCATATAACTTTTCAAAGTTGCGCACAAAACTGTTGGAGGGGGTGGTGATGCAGGATAAATCTTTGTTGATCGACCAGGTCATGATCCCTCCTAAACTGGCGGTGGCCGAAGGATTCACCAAAGTATAAGTCCCCGGCTTAGGACCTGTCCCCAAAAGGTATTTTACTGCTTTCGACACCGTCAGGGTATCGGTATATTTTCCGCCGGCAGTAGCACAGGAAGGAAGGCCCACCGCCACTTTCCTCGCGGGAAGTCCGGAAAAATGCTCGTATTTTCCACCCGACAAATGCAAATTATATCCTAAAATCACGGATTCAGTCAACCCAATAATATAATCGGCAGTAGCAGGATACACCATCAAACCACTGGAAGTATAAGCACTTCCGGCATTATACAGCTGCACCATGAGCAAATCCAAATCATCGCGCAAAGCATCAATGATGGGAAGATAGTTCCCGTTTCCATTGGCATTGATCGCACCCTGTACATACAGAACCTCCGGTGCCATGGTTAAAAAACATCTTTTACCATGCTTCAATTGGTAATGCTGCAAAATTTCCTTGGTAGCGTCAATAATATTAATGAGCGCCGAATCCGTTGGATTGGCCAGTGTGATATTAGAAAACCCAAGAGAACTGGTCTCTAAATCGAGGTCAATGCCGTCAAAAGGATACGTATCCAGTATAGTATTCATTGTAGTAACGAAAGTATCCTTAGCAAGGTAGTCGGGCAAATAAACTGCATCGGCAGCCCCTCCAATACTGATCAATACTTTTCTGTTCTGGTTGTGCAGCGTTTGTATATCGGCCTTGAAAGCATTCGCCGAGCTGTAAAACCAGGGAACGGCAAATTCCATGTTGCAGGTGGACATCCCCTTGGTGGTAGCAAAGGAAACTTCAATGACATTGTAGCTGGGATCAATCTGTGCGAGTTTTACATTTTTGTTCCATGCTTCCCAATAGCCCACCAGGGCGGGATAAGGAAATTCCTGGGCATAAACATTGTTCAATACGGAAAATGCCAGCAATAGCGTAGCGTAAATATTTTTTTTCATGCTATGGGTTGTTAGTAGTATCCTAATAGTAGGAAATGCCCAACTGCAATGAAAATTAAATTACGGGTAAGATTACAAATCGAAGGGCTATTTTTCCACCATGCCTTTGAGCGCTTTCACCCAGCTGTCGGAGCTATTCAGACTTTCCACCAGCTGCACTTTTTCCCCTCCGTGCTCACGGAAAATCTCATGGTATTCATGTCCGATTTCCACAATGGTTTCCAAACAATCGGCCACGAAAGCAGGGGAAAACATGAGTAATTTTTTAGCCCCTTGTTTTGCCAGATCCTTGATGATTTGATCGGAATAGGGCATAATCCATTGTTCCTTTCCCAAACGGGATTGGAAAGAAACCGTGTAGTGTTCTTCAGGAATGCCCATTTTTTTTGCGATGCGTCGGGCGGTTTCGTAGGATGTAGAACGGTAGCAATACTTTCTGGCATCAACACATTTTGTAGTGCAATCTTCAGCGCGGCAGTTAGGCACCTTGCACCCTTTTTCCAGGTGGCGCACCGGCAAACCATGGAAAGAAAAAACCACTTTATCGTAGTCTTTCCAGTTGTGCTGATTTCCTTTTTCGGCAAAGGCTGCGATGAAATCATCGTTGTCGTAAAAGCGGCTGATCACCCGGAAATTCGGTGTTACCTCCCATTTGGAAACTATCTCCATGAATTTCTGTACGGCGGTGCCGGTAGAAGAAGATGCATATTGCGGATACAAAGGAATTACAATGATTTCCTCAATGGCTTTTTTCTCCAGTTCGGCCAGCACTTGCTCCAGCGAGGGTTTTTGGTAACGCATGGCATATTTCACCAGGTAATTGGCACCAAGTGCTTCCTGCAATTTTTTTGTCAGATCCTCCGTGTGCAGCAGTAAAGGAGATCCTTTCTCCGTCCACACTTTTTTGTAAATCTCGGTAGAGTTATTCAATCGCGCCGGAATGATAATGCCATTCACCAGCAAAGTTCTCTTCAAAGTTGGATAATCAATCACGCGCGGATCGCTGAGAAATTCCTTGAGGTATTTCTTCACCGCCGGTTTTTCAGGAGCATCGGGAGTACCGAGTTGAATGAGGAGGACTGCTTTCATGGTATTTATCTCTATGGAATGTTCGAGCATACAAACATTTCATTCACTGCGAAAATAGGATTTTTCCTGGAAAAGCCTTTGCCCCGCTCCTGCTTAGGCTTCTTTTGCCTAAGCGGCGTTACTATAATAGAGGCCTCGCCCATAAGTGTTCGAAACCCACAATAACATGTTTATAAATAATTGATATACAGTTAATTGTGTGATTTTTAGTTTCTAATTTTAGCTCATGGATTTTGAGCAGCTCATAAAATTACTTCCTCAAGAAAACTTAGATTTTATCTCGGCTGAAACAAAAGTTGATCATCAGGTAAAAAAACTTTCCGGCTTGGTAGTTTTTAAATTGATTTTATACTCCATGCTCAGTAGTCAGAAATTAAGCTTGAGAATTATGGAGTCTTATGTAAGTTCCGCCCAATTTAAACAGCTTTCTGGTAATGATTTTACAACAAAATACAATTCGATTCGAGATAGAATATGCACCATTAATGCTTCTTATTTTGAACAACTTTTTTCTCAAATATTTACCAGTTATAATGCCTTTTTGAAAGAAGAAAAAGCTTTAGTGAAAGCGGATAGCACCTATGTTAGTATTGCAGCAAAACTAGTGAATTGGAGTATGAATGTCATCGACCTTTCTTTGAATCAAAAGGGAAAGATTAAACTATGCGAAGATATAGAGGTTTATCTTGGCGGGAAGAATGATATAAAAACAACACGCACCTATCGAATAATAAAAGGATGGATCAACGATGGGAAATCGAGATCTTTTTTAAGTTCCTAAAACAACACCTGAATTTTAATCATCTAGTTTGCAGAAATGAAAATGGGATTAAGGTGTGTATTTCGGAGTGACTATGCCAGAGATTTCGGCTTGACTATGCCAAAAAATAAAGAGCATCGTAATAATTAAGTTAAAGATAAATTTTCCATTTATTTTTTGTCGGATATTTTTTTTCTGAGCGATTGCCCTTTAAGT
>JBJTOK010000058.1:0-2909 GCA_046074525.1 Flavobacteriales bacterium | reverse complement strand
TTTACAGCGGTGTATGATCCACTAAAGAATGTAGTGAGATTAAGCACTACAGCACAATCGAATATCAGCAATTATCCATTCTTATTATTTGATGTGGTGAATGAAAGTGGCACAGTGATCAAGGATATTCCTGTTCGTTATACCAGTGATTGTTGTGAGAAGGTGAGCTTTTATATGTGCGGTACTTTCTGCAACAGCTCGCTGATTAATTTTTACCAGTCCAGTGGCTTTGAGATTAAAATCGGCAACAAGGGCTTAAGCGAAAGTTCTGATGATAAGCTGGTAACCGTGGTAAGTATTCCTGGCTCAACCTTTACTTCTGCTACTACTGATACAGAGATGGAAGAACTGATTTCTCAGTACATAAATGATTATTATCCTGAAGTAGAAATAGATTGGAATCCGTCCGGAGCGCCAACGAATTTAGGCTGCGACCAAACGCCGTTCAGGATTACCTACAGGATCAATGGTAAAAAAGTATATGGCTACAATAGTTTCAACACACAATCGGGCCAGGAACTGTCATCCGTAGAAAATGCATCTTCTGTAAGCACAGAAACCTGTTCGGCACCAAAAGGAGAAACGCCACTTTGTTTTGCATCTGAACTATTATCCATGCGCAATGAGGAGTGGAGAGCTAAGTACAACACAAATGCTCCGGCGGTATTTGGAGAGAGTGTGACCATAAACAGCACCACAGTAAATGATAACACGGGAGGCAGTGATGCGATAGTGCAAAGAATCTTCAACCGCTACAAGAAGTTGTATCCAAAAGTAACGGTGGAGAATTCCAGTGTAATTACAAAAGTGAATTTTGAAACAGTTTACGATACAACCGATATCCGACTGTGGATACAAAACATCCATGCAAAAAACTACGATGCCCTTTTATTCTCTACCACAGGCTCTGTAGCACCAGAACTGATGGACGGCTGCGGGAAATTCGATTGCTACAAGGAAGCAGAAGTTCGTGCCGAGTGGGATGCGAGAGCAGAATGGAACCGTAAGCTGGAAGCCGAGCTGAACCGCTTCAAAATGGAATACGACAAGCAGTGTTTAAGTGGCAGCGGCATTGGTGAAAACCTCACTTTGAAATACACCCACAACGAATACCAGTACACTTTGTATTATTATGATTTGGTTGGAAATCTGGTAGCTACTGTATATCCTGAAGGAGTACGATTGCTAAGTCCAACGAAGATCGCTCAGGTGCAGGCATTCCGCAACACCAATGTCAATACCAGCAGTGTAAATGATGGTCCGATCTATTTAGAAGACCAGCACCTTATCGCACAGGTGAACAAGTTTACCTATAACAGTTTGGGCGAAGTTCGGAGGAGCATTACCACCGATCAGGGGGAGAGCAAATTCTTTTATGACAATATTGGTCGCTTGATAGTGAGTCAAAACTCCAATCAGGCAGAGGCAGACAATGAAGACAGGATAAGATACAGCTTCACTAACTTCGACAGTCGTGGGCGTATAGTAGAAACGGGCGAAGTATCTGTTTCCTCGTCCTATGCAATGAACGACAACATCGCTAAAGAAACAGCTACTACCGGAATTAAAACCTACCAAGGCTGGCTGCAACTTGGAGAGAAAAAGGAAGTAACAAAAATCTACTATGATGTTCCTGTAATCGATCAAAACATCAATGAAAACTTCAACAGCGATTATTTAGCAGCAAAAAATGAGTTCACTACTTACGGCAAAAACAAAGGCTTGCAACATACCCGTAACCGCATCACGGCGGTGGAATACTACGAAGGTAATCCAGGTGAGGACCTCACAGCACACCAGGGAGCACCAAGCACGATTCAGCTCAACAGCAGCATGGCTTATTACTATGGCTACAACGAGCATGGCTTAGCAGAGACATTTATTCAGGATCATAAAGATCTGGCGAGTTCGGCGCAAAGGTTTAAAACGCTGAACTACGATTATGATTTATTTACCGGCTTTGTAAATATAGTTTCTTACCAGCCGAATAAACAAGATCAGTTTTACAGCAAATACGAATACGATGAACTGAACCGCCTCAAGCGAACTTACACTTCTCAGGACAATGTAATCTGGAATCAGGAGAGCAAGAATATTTTCTACATGCACGGCGCCAAGGCGCGAATAGAAATAGGCAAGCACCAGATACAAGGAATAGATTTAGCTTTCACGATAAGAGGTGAACTGAAAGGCATGAACTCTGCAACTCTTTCCTCAAGAAGAGACATCGGCGCCGACGCGGCGTCAGCGACGCCAGGCGATTATCAAGGCCACGCAACAGCATCGACCGGTAAATACAAAACGAGCAACAAGTATTTTGCAAGAGATGCCGCAGGCTTTAGTTTGGGCTACTTCAAAGGCGATTACAAAACGGTGGGGAATGTTTATGGTCAGGATCACTTCGAGGTATCACTAATTGGCTCCGCAGCACAAGCAGCAAGCAAAGATTTATACAACGGAAGCATTACAACGAGCGCAACAGCGATCTATAGTACTGATCCAAATGATGTAACGAAAATCAAAGCCCAAACGCAACTGAGTACCTATTCTTACGATCAAATGTACCGCCTCAAAGAAGTGCAGGTATTCCGCAACGCAAGTACAAACGAAGAAATCATCAGCAGCAACAGTTGGCTGACAGCCTCATTGGATGCAGCCAAGGAAAGTAGTAGCTACTACAGCCATATCGATTATGATATGAATGGCAACATCACGAGTCTCAAGAGAAATTCCTTGCTGCAAAATGGAAGTGCAAGCATGGACAACCTTACTTATACTTACAATAAGTCAGGGAATGATCTCCTAAGCAACAGGCTTTATCATGTGCATGACGGAGTAAGCAGTACTGCAAGATCTAACGATTACGATGGATCACAAACTGCAAACACAAACTCATCCAACGCAATAGA
>JBJTOK010000057.1:0-13301 GCA_046074525.1 Flavobacteriales bacterium | reverse complement strand
ACAGCTATCAGCGATATTAAAAAGTTATTTCCAAGAGCCATTCATGCTGTTACTATCAATGGCTTCTTAATGAAGTTGATGCTTTTTATTTTTGCCTTACAATTAAACAACT
Source organism: Flavobacteriales bacterium (assembly GCA_046074525.1). GTDB lineage: Bacteria > Bacteroidota > Bacteroidia > Flavobacteriales_C > JAHEZL01. The sequence continues at coordinate 13,189 of JBJTOK010000057.1, read as the reverse complement.
TTATAAAATAGCAACTTGAATTATTTATTACTTTTTCATCAAGGAAAAAGTAAAAACTTTGCTTCTTTGAAAAAGAAGAGAAGCTGAAAGCTTCAAGAAAAGATTCCGCCAAGTTACGCTTCGCTAAACATAGCGGAGCTCGCGCAGAATGCACGTGACAAGCAGAGCGATAGGTCCTTCGGAGTACATCAGGATGACATACGCGGGAAAAGAACCTGTTTTCAAATAGTTTCCCTCTATCGTTAAATAGAAAAAAATCCCTTTTCCATTTCAATTTTTTCTTATTTTTGCCCCTCATGTTTTTAAAGGAAAAACATATTGCAAACAAATTACCATTCTTTACCAGGCCTCGCAGGCCGGGACGCACACCCCATGGGGTACAGCGTTAATATAGCCTCCTTCGCGGAAGGCTGTTCCGTTTCACCGGAAAAGTTTATCAATCAACAACACATTATTAAGCTTAATTTTTAAAGAAATGGCAATTGAAGTTTTAATAGCTAACCACGATCACTACCAATACGCAGAAACCATCTGCCACATGATAGAAGATGCCGCCAAGAAAAGGGGCACCGGTATAGCGAAAAGAAAACCTGAATACATCCAGCTAAAAATCGACGAAGGCAAGGCCATCATCGCTCTCGACGGCGATAAGGTGATTGGCTTCTGCTATATTGAAACCTGGAGTCACAATAAATATGTGGCCAATTCGGGACTCATTGTTGACGAAAATTACCGTCAGCACGGACTCGCAAAACAAATTAAATACAAGGCTTTCGAGCTGTCACGCACCAAGTATCCGGATGCGAAGATCTTCGGACTCACCACTTCACTGCCGGTGATGAAGATCAACACCGAGCTGGGCTACCGTCCGGCTACTTTCTCCGAACTCACCGACGATGAAGAGTTCTGGAAAGGCTGTATGAGCTGCGTGAATTACGATATCCTCACGCGTACCAACCGCAAGATGTGTTTGTGCACCGGCATGCTCATGGACCCGAACGAAAAGAAAAAAACCGACGATAATTCAGAAAAGAAATAATTATGGCAAAAAAAGTTCTCCTGGCATTCAGTGGTGGATTAGACACCAGCTATTGCGTTAAATACCTGGCCGATAAAGGCTACGAAGTGCACTCCGCATTGGTGGACACCGGCGGCTTTTCTGCCGAAGAATTGAAGCGCATTGAAGACCGCGCCAAGTATTTGGGCGTTGCTTCTCACAAAACTTTAAATCTGGCTGATCGCTTTTACAAAGATTGCATCAAGTATTTGATTTACGGCAATATTCTGAAAAACAACACCTACCCGCTCAGCGTTAGTGCCGAGCGTATTTTCCAGGCGGTTGCCATTGCCGAGTATGCTAAAACGCTTGACGCGAAAGCTATCGCGCACGGCAGCACCGGTGCCGGAAACGACCAGGTTCGTTTCGATATGGCCTTCGCCGTTATTTGTCCGGACGTAGAAATCATCACTCCTATCCGCGATGAAAAACTATCGCGCCAGGAAGAAATCGATTATCTCAAAAAACACGGCATTGAAGGCAACTACGATAAGGCTTTGTATTCCATCAACCAGGGCATCTGGGGCACCAGCGTAGGCGGAAAAGAAACCCTTACTTCCAAAGGTTATTTGCCTGAAGAAGCCTGGCCGACACAAATCACCAAAACCGGTGAAGAAGTGATTGAAATTGAATTCAAGAATGGTGAGCCTGTTGGCGTGAACGGAAAAAGCTACGCTAATCCGGTAGATGCTATTAAAAAAATTAGCGAAATCGCTGCGCCTTATGGCGTTGGCCGTGATATCCACGTAGGCGACACCATCATCGGTATCAAAGGCCGTGTTGGTTTTGAAGCTGCTGCCCCGCTCATCATCATCAAGGCGCACCACCTGCTGGAAAAACATACGCTCACCAAATGGCAGATGTACTGGAAAGAGCAATTGGCCAACTGGTACGGAACATTGTTGCACGAAGGACAATACCTCGACCCAGTGATGAGAAACATCGAATCTTTCTTAGCGGATACTCAAAAAACAGTAACAGGAAAAGCTTTCGTTCACGTGTCGCCACGCAATTTCTACCTGCAGGGCATTGAATCTAAATTCGATTTGATGGCTTCAAAAGCCGGTCAGTACGGCGAAATGAACAATTCATGGAGCGGTAACGACGTACGTGGTTTTTCAAAAATCGCAGCGATGCAGAACATTATTTATTACAAAGTAAACGAGCAATAATGAAGAAGATTACGGTTGGAATTGCAGGTGGCGCAGGCTATACAGGAGGCGAACTCTTGCGTTTGCTTTTGCACCACCCTAACGTATACATCAAATTTGTACACAGCACCAGCAACGCAGGCAACAAGTTGTATGCAGTGCACAGCGATTTGCTGGGCGATACCGAAATGAGTTTCAGCGGAGAATTGCAGGAAGTAGATGCCTTGTTTTTGTGCCTTCCGCACGGAAAATCTAAGGATTTTGTAAAAGACAATCAAATTGCTGCGTCAACAAAAATCATTGATCTCAGCACCGATTTCCGTCACAGCTTCACCGATGTTAACCGCGATTACGAAGGCTTTGTTTATGGCTTGCCGGAGTTCCAGCGCGACGAAATTAAAAAGGCCAATCGCATTGCCAATCCGGGTTGTTTTGCAACCGCTATTCAATTAGCCCTACTTCCACTGGCCGCTGCCAATATGCTTTCCGGCGCGATACACATTTCTGCAATTACCGGTTCAACCGGTGCAGGAAGAGGTTTATCCGACACCACGCATTTCAGCTGGCGCGAAGGAAACATCAGTGTTTACAAGCAATTTACGCATCAGCACTTAAAAGAAATCAAGGCAACCTTAGGCAAATTACAGAAAGGTTTTTCTGAAGCAGTGAACTTTATTCCTTACCGCGGAAACTTTGCAAGAGGTATTTTAGCTTCTGTATATACTCCATGGAAAGGCACAGCTGATGAGGCTTTGAAGCTCTATCAGGATTTTTACGCAACCCATCCTTTCGTGAGCATTGTGAAAGACGATTTAGACATGAAACAGGTTGTTGCCACTAACAAATGTTTTCTTCAGGTGGAAGTTCATGACGGACAAATCTTGATTCAAAGCGCCATCGACAACCTTCTAAAAGGCGCGAGCGGACATGCCGTGCAGAATTTTAACCTGGTTTTCGGATTGGAAGAAACGACAGGATTAAAATTGAAATCTATTGGCTATTAAATTTTTTTGAAATGAAATTATTCGACGTTTATCCTCTCTTCGCTATCGAACCTGTAAAGGCCGAGGGCTGCTATGTATACGACAGCAAAGGCGAGAAATACCTTGATTTTTATGGCGGTCACGCTGTGATTTCGATTGGTCACACTCATCCGCATTATGTAAAAAGAGTAGAGGAACAACTCGAAAAAATAGCCTTTTACTCTAACTCTGTAATCATCCCAATTCAAAAGCAATTGGCCGAGAAACTGGGCAACGCCTCAGGTTATCCCGATTACAATTTATTCCTTATCAATTCAGGAGCTGAAGCTTGTGAAAACGCTTTGAAACTGGCGTCTTTCCACACAGGAAAACCACGCATCATCGCTTTCGATAAAGCTTTCCACGGCCGAACTTCAGGCGCTTTGCAAGTGACTGATTATCCAAAAATGAAATCGGCTTTCAACGGCGCACTGGATGCAAAATATATTCCGCTGGAAGATCTTAACGCAGTAGAAACCGAATTGAAAAAAGGCGATGTAGGCGGTATCATCATTGAAGGAATTCAAGGTGTGGCAGGAATTGTAGAGCCTTCTGTTGAATTTTTGAAAGGCTTGCGCAAACTGGCCGACAAATATGATGCAGTATTGATTTTAGATGAAGTGCAAAGCGGCTACGGACGTACAGGAAAATTCTTCTCGCACCAGCACTCTGGCATTCAGGCCGATGTGGTAACCATAGCCAAAGGGATGGGCAACGGCTTCCCTATCGGCGGCGTTTTGATTCACCCGAAATTCAAAGCCAGCAGCGGTTTGCTCGGCACTACCTTCGGTGGTAACCATCTCGCGTGCGCTGCAGCATTGGCGGTACTCGAAGTGATGGAAGAAGAAAACCTAATCACCAACGCGGCGATGTTAGGCGATTACCTCATCAAGAAATTACTTGAAATTCCACAAGTGAAAAAAATCACCGGTCGTGGATTAATGATAGGTGTTCTTCTCGAAGGCGGAAAACAAGTGCGCGACAACCTGCTTAGCAAACATAAAATCTTCACCGGCGGCGCTTCCAACCCTGATATCCTGCGCTTATTGCCACCACTCAATATCACAAAATTAGAATGTGACATGTTGCTGGAGGCGATTAAGGCAGAGGTGATGGTGAATGCTTAATGCAACATACGTCATTGCAAAATTTTTTTACACTCAAAGAAAAAAGCAATCCTATTTAGTTCAAAGGAGAACAAACTGCTTTCCCCCAATATTGGACATCGTTAGGAAGAATGTCTACTATATTATTATAACTTATGTATTGAAGATATCGATCTCCAATACCAATCGGAAGAGTGGCAAGATTTTATTTTCAACTTATTAACTCACTCAGAAATTGGGTTTTTGCAATGGAAAATATTGCAGCTTAACTTTGTCTTCTCCCCGATTTTTTATAAATTCCATTGGGGGACACACTTTACAACTTGCTGTTATGATTACTTATGAATACGATGCTGGAAACCGCATCCTGAAATTCTGTTTTATAGGACGAATCACTGTTGCGGATTTGTATGAAAATGCAAAGACTATCAAGGAACATCCCAACGTTCCAGATGATGCTTTGCTGCTCGCCTATGCCGATAAAGCTGATTTCGTATTCACTCCCGAGGAACTAAAAAAATTCGGTACTGATGTGGCTTCCGCCAAACGCCGATTCAAAACCGTTAAGGAAGCATTTATCGTAGCCCATCCCAAAGAAACCGCGCTTAGCTTCATCTTTGCCAAATCATCAGCGCAGATGGATCATTTCAAATTCAAAACTTTCAGCACCGAAGAAGCAGCGACGAATTGGTTGCTGGAGTAATTTACTCTTATGGATGAACCTATTATTGCTCATTTTATCGTTGGAATACTCATGTTAGTTGTTCCTCTATTGGCTTATATTTTTCCTTCCAGAAAGATTAATTACTTCCATGGATATCGCACCCGACAGTCGATGAAAAGTCAGGAAGCATGGGATGCAGCTCAAAAATATTCAAGGAAATATATGCTGTATTCCGGAATCACCGCACTGCTCATACAATTATCTACCGTCTTCTTCCTTCCAGAACTGTCACTGCTATTCACAATTAGCTTTTTTGTTCTCTCCCTGATTCTAGCGATTGTAATGGTAGAGAAAAAACTGAAAATGATCAATTGACATAGTTTTATATGCAGAGTCTCAAGATTTTAGATCTCCCGATACGGGAAAGTTAAGGTGCAGTAATCGTTACAGTCGTGGAAGTCACTGTATTGCTTTGATTCCCTGCCCTGTCCTTCACATAAATATCGAAGGTAGCCGATTCACTTGTTTTTCCATCGCTGATGCCAACGTTAGGCATAGCAATATTCAAATCACCCTGTATCGCGATAGTGGCTCCACTAGGCGCCAATTGCGGAATACGGAATTGGTATAAAACTCCATTGCGATTGTCTTTCACAAACATATTTTTTACATCAGCACTGTTTTCACCTAAATCACCATCATTATCAGAATAAGAAAAAGTGATGGTGATATTGTCTTTTCCAATTTCAACGGCAGAAGGAGAAATACTTTTGAAAGTGATGCCGGGCGCAGTACTTTCCACTTCCTTTTTGCAGGCTGAAAAAAGAAAAACAGAAAGCGCGGCAATATATAGTTTGTACATTTTCATTTAAGGTTTGAGATAAAGCGACCAGTAAGTTCTATAGCCCTTCCACAACGAGTTGGTTGGGAACTCCGTGTCCTGTGCATGATCGCCATCGTTGCAGTAAAAACGCATGTAAATAATAGTATCAGAAAGCAAGCCCGCGGTGTTCACCGTACTCACCCAAAAAGAATTCTGCCCGTAGGTTTGCTTCACAGGAATCACCGTTTTCACCGGCGATGAAAAATCGTACTGATCGTAAGAAAACAGGAGCTTGCAATTGGTAAAGTCGGCCACTTTTGTTTTATCGTCGCTCATCCATGGAATCAGTGTGAACACTTGATTGGGTTTCATTAGCACAGGTTGGTCACCAATGTCATTAATTCGGTTGGTATCGTTGCTGATAGAATTCCACTGTGCGGGGAATTTATCATCGAAAGCACTCCACCATGGAAATTGCGGTAATGCGTTGGGAGCAGCGGCAACCTGACCAAAAACATCTTTTGCACCATCATCGATCCATTTTTTGATACGCTCTAAATCCTCATCAGGCAATGGTTTCCCAATATTATCCTGGGGCATTCGATCGTTGGTATTTACAAAACAACAATTGCTGATGCGCTCGTACAAAACACTTTCACCAGATTTTCCGGGAACAACTCTGTAAACAAATTCCTTGGCTGCATTGTTCTTGGTAATCTGCTGATACACCGTAGTTGAATAAGTAGATTCCACTGTGCGGAAATCGGGTTCAAAATGACCGTCGTGACAACCCGGCTTGGCGCATTTCGGGAAAACAATATCACGGTGCAAAGCAGTAATCGAATATTTATCGAGAGTATCCAACAACGCATCAGCGCCATAATCCACATCGTCGTAAGGATTTTTTGGTGCAGGATCTTTTTTGCAGGCGTCCAGAATGAGCACTGCAACGAAGAGTGGAACCAAGAATAAAACGATATAGTTTTTTCTTTTCATTTGCACATAATTGTTTTTTCAATGGTCAAATGGAATATTCATTATTTGGCATTTCTATTTTGGAATAATGAATATTTCATGTTCTATTTAATTGCTTCATTCAACACTTTACCGGAAAGCAAACCACCAGGAATACGATCCCGGAAGCCCAATAATTCAGCAATGGTAGGCACTACATCAATGCTTTCACCATACTGTTGAGTTACTACTTTATCCTGGTGAACTACGTTGGCCGGACCGACAACCATGCAGAAAATTTCACGTGAAGTAGCGTCGCTGTTGTGATCGTAGGCCGGACGACCATAAGCATCTACAACTGTATTCGGAGTAAAATTCCTACCATGTTCAGGCACTACTATCATCACGGTATCACCCGCCATTCCCGGTGTATTTTCAATAGTATTCCAAAGGTGAGATACACCCCAGTCGGCTTTACGCAAACCATTGCAATACTTGGTGAAATCAGTGTGACAGATATCTACATCCTGCATGTTTAACACCGTTAATTCAGGTTTGAACTTCTGGATTACTTTTTCTGCATAGTAAATATGCATGAGGTCATTGCTCATCCCACTGCCAAAGCCCCAGCTATTATATCCTGGCGAAGAAATTCCCTGGTAAAGTTCTTTCAGAAACTGCTTGATTTCATCTCTTTCGCTTTCGGTATTCACTACACCAACCGATTCGGCAGCGTACTGATTAGCGAAATTAGCATCACAAAATCCGCGAATCTTATTCACCATTTCCATTTGCTCGCTGGTGAAATTTTTCGGATTGCCGATGGCATTATATCCATCCCCGTTGATCAGGGAATTTGGCTGCAGGTAATTGGCACCATAGGCTGCACCATAACCAGGATAAGAACTGTAATTCAGCGCGGGATACGGTCCGAGATAATCGGAAAGCCACCAGGTATTGAGTCCCGAACTTGTAAAAGCAGTATCGTTATGTTTGCGGTAGTATTCAAAAATCGTAGGATAATCGGGATTGGTGCGCAGGTTAATGTCCTCCATGCTGTAACGGCCCGTTAGCGCGGTGATGTGTCCATTGAAGTGGCCTGTCGGTCCCGATTTGAAGCGGAACTCCTTCATCAGCGTGCCGTATTCCTGAAGGCGTTTTGAACCCAGGGGTGAAGCAGGAAGTACATCAGCGATACCGGCCTGCACGCTGAAAGGAGTGATATCCTTCAGCATCGTCGACATCAGATTGCTTTGATTTTGTTTTACCGTTTCAATGTTGCGGAGTCCTCCGGCAAAGAGCACCAGCACCACATGGTTCACCTTCCTGTTGCCGGTAGCGGCGAAGAGGCGTCCCGACGGGAGGATGTAAGGCAGTACAAAAGCTCCTGCTGTTGCTATACCTGCTTTTCGTAAAAATGCTCTTCTTTTCATACATTAAAATTGTCGGTACTCATTCGATGTCATCAGCGCATAATAAAACATTTCGGCGGTGATGTTCGGATTTTTCGTAATCAGATCTTCGAGATAATAGATTTCATATTCATTCGGCAGCCTGTTGTAAATTTTCTTGTAAGCATCACTGATAAACAGCTTCACGTCGGAACCAATAGTGGTTGGAAATTTCTTTCCGCTCTTATTCAGAAATCCCCTGATGATCAAGTCTTCCAGAATACCTTTGTCACCAAAAGCAAGGTAACCTGTTTGCAGTTTAGTGAGCTGTGTGCTGGGCACAGTGCCTCCAAAAATATCGCTATAGGTAATAGAAATAAACTCAGTGTTGGTTTTCACGTTTGGCTTCTTCACTCCAGCTTCACTTACGGTTTCCGTATTGACAGCGTACACGTATTTCTCCTCTTTTCTGCACGACAATAACGCCAGCGAAAAAAGCAGTATATAGATTGTTTTATTTAAGTCCGGCATACTCATCTCCCGCTAAAATATATTTCTGTAATGCTTTAAAATCCTTGCTGTTCTTGTATAAAATGCTTTGTCCCGACATTTCCTCCGTGGTAGGTTCCCTGAACAAAAACCGTTTGAATTGAGCACGTACCTGGCCCTCATAATATTCATTACTGCTGAAAAATATCGAGATAAAATCTGTTTTGGAATGGCCTTCCTGAGAGAAAACAAAAGGAGAAGGATATTTCGCCGGATCGTAATCAATCATGCGGATGCTGTTCACCAGCGCCGAATCAGTAGGTTCACGGAAAAGAAAATTCTGGTACATAGAAGTAACAAAATTTTGTGTGCCCATGTTCACCATATCATACAACGTATTGTTGATACAGGTTTTATGCACATCAACAAAAGAGATATTACCAGCAGTGAGTTCATCTACGAGAGGTATGAAGGGCTCCAAACGATCAATCTCCATCTGCGCCCATGCGATGGCATCCTTATCATTGGTAGATTGCTGTCCCTGCTTGTAAATATTGATCCACATGCGGGCCTCAGACGTATCGGATTCATTGAGGAGGTTTGCACAAATGATTTTAAATTCATTATCGAAAAACTCCGACTTGGCCTGAATAAAATCAATCAGTTCACGTCGATCAGCCTTCGAGAAATTGTGCTGGTTAACAAGCACCAAACCTGCATCAAACTCAGCAGCGGTAGCCTTTCTTCCTAAAAGGGAAATATATAGCTTGTTGACATAATTTTCCTTCACTACCGTTTCAACAGTGGCATCCGGCGGAGCTTCATTGCCATCCACAACGATAGGATCTTTCTTACAGGAAGAAAAAAATACAAGCGCAATACAAATGAATGTTAAACGTGTCCCTATGTGCATCCTGTCAAGATAAAAAATATTCATGCCCCTTGCAATATAAGACGCCAAAAAAGGCAAAGAGTTGCTATATTCGTTACAATGAGATTTTTAATCGCCATACTGCTGCTGATTTCCCTCACCGTTCAATCCCAATTTTACAATGGGACGCAAATGGATTTTGGAAAAAACAGGGTGCAGTACAACGACTTCCTGTGGTCGTATTACCGCTATACAAAATTCGACATTTACTTTTACACCGAAGGCAAGGAACTGGCTGATTATACAGCATTTTCAGCCAATGCGGTAGTAAATGAAATGGAAGCTTTTTTCGATTACAGCATCCAGCATAAATTTGAAATCGTTGTTTACAATTCCTTTCACCGCTTCATGCAAAGCAACCTGGGCAACATCGCCGAGGAAAGACAGGATATGGGCGGTATCTCGCGCATAGAAGGCAATAAACTCTTTGTTTATTTTGATGGCTCACACAGCAATCTGATGAAGAGTCTGAGAGCAGGAATCACCAGCATACTCATCAATAAACTGGTGTATGGTGAAAACCTGACGGAGATGGTGAAAAGCTCAACTGTTGGGCCGTTGCCCGACTGGTATTATCTCGGACTCGTTTCCTTCCTCACCGAAAACAATAATGCCACTCTCAACAATAAACTGAAGGATGCGCTCGATCAGGGAAAATTGAAGAATTTTAACAGGCTCACCTCCGAAGAAGCAAGAATAACAGGTCATTCGATATGGAAATACATTGTGGATACTTACGGCTGGGACAATGTATCGCGACTGCTGTACATGACCAAAGTGGCGCACAGTGCCGACAATGCCTTCATCTTCATTTTAGGGAAAACCACTGAAAATCTGCTGGCCGACTGGCGGGAAGCTCAAATGAAATACTTCGCGGAAAACAGCGTTGGAAAAAACAGTCCGGAAAAAAACTTCACCCTCCCCATCAAAATCAGGAAAAACAGAGTGTACAACCAACTAAAGCTTTCGCCTGATAACAAATACATCGCTTACACCACTAATAAATCCGGACAAATTAAAGTTTGGCTCTACGACAATGAAACACAAAAAAGAAAGCGCATTTTCAAGAAAGGCTATCCGCTGGATTTGCCTGTAGATTACAACTATCCGCTGTTGTCGTGGCACAGCTCAGGAGAAATCCTGTCGCTGTTTTTTGAAAGCAAGGGAGAAATACAATGGTGGCTCTACTCCATTAAAGACAAGACTTTCCAAAAAAATAAGGTCTTCAAGTTTGAACAATTGCTCGATGCCGAATATTCTCCTGATGGGAAAAAAATCATTTTTTCGGCAGTGTACATGGGCAAAACCGACATCTATGTTTACGATGTGCAAAGCAATTTCCAGGAGAGAATTACCGATGATTTTTTTGATGATATCCATCCGCAGTTTATCAAAGGAGGTTCACAAATCGTGTTTGCCTCTAACCGCGATAACGACACGCTTTCCGCAGCCGGATTGAAAAACACCTTGCATGGTGAACATTACGATTTGTTTGTGTACGATTATGCCGCTAAAAAATCGCAGCGATTCGGCGACCGACAGGTGTTGAGAAGAGTAAGCAATACACCCGATTCCGACGAATTGTATCCTGCAGAATTAAACAAGGATGAAATCATTTACCTCTCCGATGAAAATGGAACTTACAACAGGCATATCGCACGTTTCGATAGCGCGATTACACACATCGATACCATCACACACTACCGCTATTTTGCGCACAATGCAACAGCAAGCAATTACAACCGAAACATCAATTTCCTTCACTCAAACGCACGATCGGGAAGTATTTCAGAAGTAATTCGCTACAAAGGAAAAGACTACCTGATGCTCATTCCCAAAACAGAAATCCGCGCCGGAAAAACATCTTCACTCACTGGTTCTTACCTCAACAAAACCAATACGCCTCTAAAAACCGATACTTTACCATCTCCAAAAAGTGATCGCTATATTGCCAATGACAGAGATATTGATGAATTCAGGAAAGATCCTGATTTCATTGACATCACTGACTACGTTTTTGAATCGGACAAAAAAGAAAAACCTCAGCCGAAACAGGAAAAACCGACAACTGTTGAACCTGAAAAACAAAAACCAACCCTGAAGTACAATTCTTCCCCGGCCGCGCTGCGCGCCAAAGAATGGATTTATGAACCTGCTTTCCAGGCCGATTATGCAGTGGTGGAACTCACTAACAATTTCATCAATCCCATTTATCAAAACTACACTGGCGGCGCAACATTCAGCAATCCCGGTGTGAGTCCGCTCATCAAATTCGGTACCGCCGACCTTCTTGAAGATTACTTTGTTGTAGGAGGTTTCCGCTTCTCGGGACTACGCAACAACGAGGCTTTCCTGAGTTTTGAAAACAGGAAAAAACAACTCGACAAACAATATGTTTTTTACCGCAAGGTGAATGAATTCGTTGACAATACTACCATCTTTCAAAACGCGACTTATGAAGCAACCTACAAAGCCTCATGGCCTTTCAGCATCGTGAACAGGGTAGCGGGTTCGGCAACGTTGCGCTACGACGATCTGGAGGCACTCACCACAGATACAACCTCTTTATCCACTCCTGCTGCACGCACCTACCGCTCGGTACTGCGTGCCGAATATGTGTTTGATGCCACACGAGAAAGAGACCTAAACATCCGATATGGCAGTCGCTTCAAGGTTTTTGGCGAATACTATCAGCAGTTCAACAACCTCAGTAAAAATACTTTTGTGCTGGGTGCCGATTACCGTCGTTACATCTCCATTTACAGGAATTTAATTTTTGCAGGAAGAATCGCCGGATCGGTGTCGGGAGGCAACGAACGATTGCTTTATTATATGGGGGGAGTGGACGGCTGGCTGGCGCCGACTTTCAATCCTGAGCCGGTATCAAAACTGCGCAGCGGACAGCAATACGCCTTCCAAACCCTCGCCTGCCACATGCGCGGATTCATTCAAAACGCCCGCAACGGAAGCAACTTTGCGGTGATCAATGCCGAACTGCGCTGGCCTATAGTGAAACATTTTTACGACAAACCGATTTCTTCTGGCTTCATCAAAAACATTCAGGTGATCGGCTTCTTCGATGCAGGAACAGCATGGTCGGGTTTCTCCCCTTTTTCCGAAAGCAATTCGCTCAACAACCAAACCATTGTACTTGGTGGAAAAGATTACACCGGTATTGTTTCGTTGAAAAGTCAGCGCGACCCTGTCATCGCTGGTTATGGTTTCGGTTTGCGCACCTTGCTGTGGGGCTATTTCCTTCGCGCCGACTGGTCCTGGGGCATTGAAGATGCGGTATTCAAAAAAGACAGAATGTTTTATTTCTCGGTGAATTACGATTTTTAAATTGTACTCAGAGTAACGTAAATCCTGATAAAAGTTCAGCACGACATGAGTTGTCCACACGTAACATCATTCGTAAATATTAACAGGCAATGAATCACATTTGTGATCCCGAACTTGTTTCATTGTTGTCCGGGGAAAATTTGTCATGTTTTAAAATCAATGGACAAAGTGAAGTGATTGCAAGATTGTGTTGAGTATTTGGGTAATAAATCGGGATTATTAAGAAATACAAAGAGGTCGATGTAATTCATTAAATGGA
>JBJTOK010000056.1:0-2210 GCA_046074525.1 Flavobacteriales bacterium | reverse complement strand
TAATCGTTGAACGCGATTTTTGAAACAATTCAACCATTTGATCAATAGTCAACCAAACCGTTTCACCTTCCAAACGAGTTTCAATTTTAGTAAGCCCGTCTTCCGTTTGATATATTAGTATATTACTTGCTTCCATGTATTTTATTAATCTCTTTTTTTATTTCGGCTAATAAGTGGGAGCTGTCCCTTACCCGATATTTTACTAATTCAATTTCTTTACTCATTTTATTATCCTTTTTCAAAAACCAAGCAATCTGTTTGTTGGTTGTATTCAATACTTATCATCATTTTCAAAGTCCGTAAGTCCTAATGCTTTTAGTGTTAATAATTACCGTCCGTCCCTCGAACTCCCAGGAGCACCTCCTTCATTTTTAATGGCTATATACCCCTCTATAATGGCGGTAGCAGCATCTTTGCTGGCGGTGCCAGGGATGACAAGTTCGAGGCGCAAGCTATCAATTTTAATAAAGCTGTCGCCAGTATTATCATGCTCATCATTGTCAACTGTATAGTAATATTTGATACCGTCACCACTGGCATCAACGCCACCTGGGTTTACGCTTACACCGCCGTCAAAACCAAAGTAGTTGTACTTACGCATAACATCACCTAATTTCTGTTGGTGCGAACCAAAGTGGATGGCCGTGATACTGATTTCGGCAGGGCCGAGTTTTATTGGCTTAGGCAATGGAATAGGAATTTTTCCTCCCTGTATTTCCATGCGGCCATTGTCCCAGATGCGGAGTTTCTTGATTTCCAGGTCACTTTTGAGCACTTCTCCTACAGCAGTATCTTCTGGAAAATGCAGGGTTCCTGTCACTTCAAAATAGAAGTGTTCATCCACTCTTCCAACACTGGCTTCAAAAACATTGAACTCGAAATAGTTCTTATATTTTAAGATGTAACCGTTGTCAATTTTTGTTTTAATGCTGAAATCTCCGTCGTTGCCAAAGAAAGCTTCAATATTGAATCTGGCTTCCTCGTCATTGGCATCTGTCAGCTTAGGGACGGTGATACTTCCCTTCACTGTACTTTTAACGATTTCACTTTGCTTGAATTCCATGGTGAATTCACTGAAACCGATGATGAGGTTTTCTCCTAATTTAAACTTTAACTCTACAGGATCTTCACCTGGTGCCGGTGCTTCAGGAGGCAGTGGCGGTGGTGGCGTTTCATCCGTTTCCGGATCATACGCCTGTACCACTTCCAATCCAACTGTACCTGAGATACCGCCAGTACCAATTAATATATTTCTTCCGAAAATGGCCAAAGTCTCGCTCTCTTCATCTTCTGGTTCTTGCTTTTCAAACCATTTGGCGGGCAAACCTATTTCCAAAAACTGGGCATATACACCTTTGAAATCATTGGAATATCCAGCTGCTGTTGCTTCAGGAATGTTCGTTTTGTCGCTCAAATCGAGCTTCATTTTCTTTACATCCAAAGTAAGACCTGTTTGGCCTATCTGAGATTTCGGAAGAGTTAAAGAAGACTCGTTTTCAAACTTAAAACCTACAGCTGTGTTATAAGAAACCTTACCAGCTGTAAATTTTAAAATGGATGGAACTTCATTTCCTTCTTCATCTTTCAGAGGTTCAGATGTAGTTTCATCAATGCGTTTTAAAACGTGCGTAGGAAATTTTAATCCTAAGCTGATATCATTTAAACTAAATCCAACTTCAGGGATGAATAATTGTAAAATAGTATTTAGATCAACATCGGAAAATCTCTCTTTAAGAGTACTAAATAAGTTTTCAAACTGTCCTTCTATTGAACGACCGTATGCAATAAAATCATTGAATATAGTTTCAAAATAATCCAGCGAAGGAATATTATTAATCTGCTCCGCTAAATCAAGCAAAATTTCATCTATTGATCCTTCTGATAAAGCAGTAATAGGACTGGATGGATGTAATGAATTAAAATGGTTTATAAAATCTCCCACTTTATCTTCTCCCTGTGAAAAAGAATTCACCACATCACTCAACAAATCCTCCCCGGAAACCCCTGCTATATCAAGTAATATCAAAAGAACATCTAAGGCGCTTTGAGAAAAATTCCCCAAGGTCAATCTGAACTTACTACATTTGAATGGACACGAAGTTAAGGTCAAATTGTCAAACAATTAATACCTTAATCAAATGAAAAAAGAAAGAAAAAATTACAGCAAGGAATTCAAACAAAAAGCAGTTGAATTAAGCAATGTTCGGGGC
>JBJTOK010000055.1:0-76650 GCA_046074525.1 Flavobacteriales bacterium | reverse complement strand
TTTTGCATTATATCGTCTATCAAACAAAATATTCCTATAATTTTATCTCGGGTAAGCATTTGTATTGTTCTTGATTGGTTCGCAAAACAAATCTACAAACACTTGTTTACCCTCTTTTCAAATAGCAACTTGAATTAATTATAGGATCATTCACTTTATTGTCTGTCCATAAAGAAGAATCAGGTAAAGCCTGATAATACACTTCAGGATACGATGATCGTCCGAAAACGCTATTGAGCCACGACAAATAAGTCAAATAATCAATATTCGTCTCTTCGTGCATACCCACATAAAACGACCCCAACACCGAATCCCCTTCAATCAATATCATATCCTTCGGAATATACTTACTCCTCACACTCTCTTTCTGCTTCTGGAAAGCAAAGAGCAGAAAAAGCACAAATAAGAATGAAGCGGCAAAAATGACCTTCCTGAATTTCATGGGTAAAAAATTATCCAACATGATCAAGATAAGAAGTTCTATTGAAAAAGAAAAGGAGGTACTACCTGCCTGCTTACCATTAACATCTGCCCATCTGCTTTTTCAGCACTCCTTGCGACAGATAATTAATGGTAGCAAGTGGTAAGTGTGGATAGTAGCTATTGCAATTCATTGAACAACCCTGACCCATATGCACTTGTCCCATACATATAAAAACGCGTGCCAGGCAGTATGATTTGCCTTTTGACTTTTACATCTTTACTTTTGCGCCATGCAGCACGAACAAAACGATAATTTCATCAAGGATCTGAAGCAGGCGATCCTCAGTCAGTCATTGGACGAAATCAATGAACTGATTGTTGAGCTGCACCCTGCCGACATGGCTGATATCCTGCAGCAACTCACGCTCGATGAAACAAAAACCTTCTGTGATATCGTGCCGGGAGAACTGATTTCGGAGACCATTGCTGAGCTGGAAGAAGATGAGAGGAAAGATTTGCTCAACAGTTTAACGCCTGAGCAAATTGCGCGCAAAGCCATTGAATACATGGAGTCGGATGATGCCGCCGACTTAATCATGGAGCTGCCAAAAGAGAAAAGAACGAAAGTTATTTCTCTGATCGACGATGTGAAAAAAGCCAGCAACATTGTGGATCTCCTCAACTATCCCGATGACTCCGCAGGTGGTTTGATGGCAAAGGAGCTTTTTAAAGTAAACAGCACCTGGGATGTGCTGGAATGCGTGCAGGAGCTGCGTAAACAAGCCGAATACATTGAAACCATCCACACTGTATATGTGGTGGACGATAACAATAAACTCATTGGAACACTTTCCCTGAAAAGCTTGATTCTTACACCTTCTAATACCAAAATTGAAGATGTAGTAAATAGAGACGTCATCTCAGTGAAAGCACATACACAAAGTTCGGAAGTGGCGCAGATCATGGAAAAGTACGATTTGGTTGTACTTCCCGTGGTAGATGATTTAAACCGACTGAAAGGCAGAATCACCATTGATGACGTGGTGGATGTGATCAAGGAAGAAGCCGAAAGGGATTACCAAATGGCCTCTGGCCTCTCGGATACCGTTGAAGCCCATGACTCCGTGTGGCAGGTGACCAAGGCACGCTTACCATGGCTGCTCGTGGGCATGATTGGGGGTGTAGGCAGTGCGCATGTATTACTCGGTTTCGATTTATCAAAGCATCCTGAAATGGTGATTTTCATTCCGCTTATCGGTGCTATGGGAGGAAATGTTGGAGTACAATCTTCGGCTATTGTGGTGCAGGGCCTGGCCAACAATACTTTAAAAGGTTCTATCGTGCAGAGACTGGTGAAAGAAACTGGTTTCGGACTCATCAACGGATTGGTGTGTTCATTGCTCTTACTGGCGCTAAACCTGGTATCGAATATCGATTCACAAATTTGTGTTACAGTAAGTATCGCGTTGTTGTCGGTGATTATTTTTGCGGCGATATTGGGTACCTTTATTCCCTTATTGCTGAACAGATTTAAAATTAATCCCGCTCTGGCCACCGGTCCTTTTATCACCACCACCAATGACATTTTCGGATTGATCCTGTATTTTTATATCGGTCAGCTGATTATTGGATAATTGTCTGAACTTTGATTCAAGCAACTATCTTTTAAATCCCTTAGTAAACAATAGATACAATAGCACAGCGACTAATACTCCTGCGCCATCGGCAACAAAATCCAGCCATTCAAAAGCTCTCCCAAGATGCATATCTTCCTGCAGGATTTCAATCACTAATCCGTAAATGAGGGAATAAACCACCGCTATCCACAGCGCTTTTTCAGCGTAACGCTGCTGCTTGCTCAAATCGCCAATCAGCACAAAAGTGAGAGCGCCGAATAAAAAAGCATGCACATATTTATCGAAAAAGGGAATACGAGGAGGAGTGGCATCACCTAATGGAACCAAACAAAAAAATGCTACCGCAAGCGATAGCATTATACTTTTATAATTGTGTTTAAAAAACACAGGATTATTATTTTCCAATCGATGCTTTGTATGCATCTGCAGAGAGTAACCCCGACAATTGTGAAGGATCTGTAACTTTCACCTTGATCATCCAGCCTTTGCCGTAAGGATCCTGGTTAACAGATTCTGGTGCAGCTTCAATACCTGAGTTAAATTCCAGTATCTGTCCGCTCACAGGCATAAACAAATCAGAAACAGTTTTCACTGCCTCAACAGTACCGAACACTTCTTCCTGAGAAAGAGTTTCACCTACAGTTTCAATTTCAACATAAACGATATCTCCAAGTTCGCTTTGCGCAAAGTCGGTAATACCAATTGTGGCGATGTCTCCATCTACTTTGATCCATTCGTGATCTTTAGTGTATTTCAGTTCTGCAGGAATATTCATTGCTGTAATTTTTTGTGTGGGGCAAACTTAAGTGATTCGGGGGGAAATCACAAATAGGACAGCGATTTTTTACAAGGTATAACGCAAGGTAATTCCACCTTTGGAATTGGAAGTAGGGAAGGCCAGTGAATTAGCAGGCGTATTGAAAGCTATATCATAAAATATCCGCAGATTCAACTTCGAACTCAAAACGTAGTCTGCCGATGTCGTAATGCTCACAATATTGCTTCCTGTTTGTACCTGCGGATTATCCCCTTCCTTACGCAACACTGATTTACTCTGGTTCAATGTAAGGTCAGCACGCAAATCCAGATTACTTTTTATTTTTTTTCCCAGGATGGAAAAAGGCAATCGCACATCCTTGATTTTGTAACCCGTTCCAGCCGTGATAGCGAAGGTAGAAATTTCGGACACTGATAATCCGATCATGTTCAACGATACTGTCCTTGTTTTCTTCAACTCAAATTTGGCGATCCAGCTACTTTTCAATGTAGCATCAATTTTAATGAGCGGACTCAATTGCTCTGAAATCACAATTCCGCTGGTGTAATTGTACTTGGAAATGTAATTGCCAGTACTGTCTTTCTGCAATGTATACCCAAAACCATCGTCTTCAAAAGCAAGGTTTTTGGCAAAGCCCATATTCAATGTTGATGTATAGGAATGACTGCAGGTAAACGATTGGAAATGCTTGTTGATAAATGGCAACCTCATGAAACCATCGTAATTCAACCTCCAGTTTGGCATTGGAATTTTCGACATCACTTTCAGTCGTGAAGAACCCGGATTACCACCGGTGTATGCAGTTACAAAAGATTGCACCATTACATCGGTTTGTGTTCGTCCGTAGCCCACAGGGAAACCACCTTTCTGATTCGACAAATCTGCATTCGGATTGTCGGCAGCAAGGCGCTGCGCAATCACCGCCCTGTTGTTCACGAAGTCGTCATATACCGCCGAAGAATTTTCCTTGTTTGGCAACTGAAAAGCCGACCCCAGAGTAATTGTGGTGATGCTGAAAGTAAAGGAAGTTGTTGTAGCTGAAGGAAAATTGGTGAAGTTGTTGTCTTTATCCAATCGGTAAACAAAAGAAGAATCTTTACCAAAAGTACGTGTGCCTGTGAATTCAATACGCATTTTAGTGATGGGTTCAACAGTAGCGCGCAGACTCAGATTTTCGGTGTGCGATCGCGAGTATCGCGTATTGAGCATGTCGGAATTGCTCGTAAGCCAGCCATTGTGCGCAGCGCGGGTGATAATATCTTCCTGACTGCCAAATAAAAATCCTACACCCGGCGCACCAATACCAGGATCCATCCCGAAAACAGTGGTCCCCGGAACATAACCCGGCAGGAAGGTTCCGTTGTTTTCCGAATAAGTAAATGAAGCGTTGCGCACCATCATCAGCAAACGCACACCTGCATTTCCAATATCTGCAGGTTCCACCAAAGGTTTTTTCTTGGTAGTATCTGCTTCCGCTTTATTCTCTGTTTTTCTTTGTTGCGGAGTTTTGTTCGCATTGTTATTTACTTTTTTGAGATAAGGTACCTTATTGTAAAAATTCACGAAGTTGAAATTCGCCGTGAGCTGCTTGGTGTTGTTATTGGAAATGGTGTTCCCTACTTCCTGGAAAGAAAGCGGCGCAGCCTGCCAGTCCATCTTCGCCGTATATTTAGCGTTGGCAGTAATCCAATCTGTAAAAGGAATTTTCTTCAATGGCAATTCATAATTGAAATCAAGAGTTTGCGAATAGTTCGTTGTTCGTCCGAACTCATGACCCTTGCCCATGATATTTTCCCATTTGATATCGCTCTTGCCCGGCGCTTCATCAATTCTTGAGCGATTGGCAGCAGTGTACTTGAATTTCAAAGCCTTCGTAAAATCCCAGCTTACATCGTAATTCCTGTCCCAG
This sequence comes from Flavobacteriales bacterium, assembly GCA_046074525.1. Classification (GTDB taxonomy): domain Bacteria; phylum Bacteroidota; class Bacteroidia; order Flavobacteriales_C; genus JAHEZL01. The sequence goes on along the minus strand of JBJTOK010000055.1, from coordinate 71,903 downwards.
AAAAAGTTTTTATTGTACACTGGTGTGATGAGTAAAACCGCATCAGAATTGTTTCTTACCACACTTTCATTGTACAGGCGATTCCAATCATTGCGTATAGAAACACGCGACGGAACAAGATAAAAATTGAATTCTCTTCCCAGTTTATTGTAAGGCGTTTGCATCAGTGTTTTCGTGCGCTTATTGAAAGCGTCTCTTTTTTCTTTTATTTCTTTCAGATCATTTTCCAGTTTCTTCAGTTGAGGTTGCCCCTCCTGTTTTTTAGTTTGATCAATCGCTTGCTGCAGCTCACTTTCTTTGTCTTCATAATTGTTGTTCACCACTTTTTTGTAGAAGCCAATGATCGGACTCTGAATAAATGGCTGGAAGTTTTTAGGTTGGTGCTGGAAATTATAATTGAGCGCACCCTTATAGGTTTGCAACACATTGTAGCGCGTATTCACATCGCTCTTGAATGTTTCATTGAAAACATAAGTAGCATCAAAGTTCTCAATGTCGTAAGGCATCGGTTTTGATGTACTGGTACTACTGCGATTTTTCCGCACATTGGATAAGTTCAAACTCCTTCGCCGCTGATAGGTTTGCGTACTGTCCTGCACTTTTTTCCGCAGCTCGGGATCAAGCCTGTTCATTTGCACATCCTGATCCAGTGGATTGAATTGCTGATTCTGGAAAGTCTCTGAATAACCGAGGTACAAAGGAATAGAAACATTGTATTTGGAAGGCACTAACTTACCAAGTTCCAGACTTGCCAAAGCATCGTACATTTCATAATATTCCTTCTTCCGGTCGGCAACCTTATCAGTAATATTCCCCCAACCCGGAGTATACATTTTACCAGTGACAGATAAGTTAGCGAAATCAGCCATCTTCATTGTTACCGTTGCTGTTGCTGCCCATCCGCTCTGATCATTGAAGCACGACAGGCGCAACTCATTCGCCCATACACCCACCGAACGTTTTTGTCCGGGATCACCGTTGTTCCTCACACCAATCATAATTACCTTGATTGATGACATCGTAGGAGAACCTTTCACATACACATTATTTTTTCCGTGCACTACCCGGTAACGCTGGTTTTTAAAGAAGTTTCCAGGATCAGATTCCACACTCGAATTGCGGAGAATTTTCGCATCGGTGAGTACTGACAAATCGAAATCAAAAGCATTTTCCGATGGCCATATCGCTGCAATGGCAGCCTCTGTATTTGTAGGATCAAAAGTTCCGGGTTCGGTGAATTTCAGAGGGATTTCATACTCGTAATAGTTATCATCAAAATCAGATCCCATGCGCAAAAACACACTCATCTTATTGTTGTAATCTTCAGAAGCATTTCCTTTTTTCTCGGCATGCACAAACATTTTCAAACAGTTGTAAGCACGCATGTCGATGGAAGTATTTTTAAACGCCGCGCGACTGTCGCAACCATCCAGATCATCCACATTGAGATACAAAGCCTGCTCATTCATGGTAGATTGCGTTTGCACGTTGTACACCCTTTGCACAGGAGGAATGTAAGGAATTGGTTCTTTCTGACTGTCCTCTTCCACGTTGATGGAAGTCACCACAAAATGTGCGTTATTATCTGTCGCTACAAATTCGCAATCACCCTTCAGCTGACTCTCATATTTTCTCCATGTTTCCCTCACGAGATCTATTTTACCAAAACGCAGAATCACCGGATCTTTCCAGCCTTTGAGGAAAACCCTGATGTAGCGCATAGAGCGGAAATCCTGAATCGATCCCACTGCCAATTCAGGCTTGCGCACAGGAATACGGAAGTGAATCCATCGTGAACTCAATGATGCATTGTAACCATTGATTGCTGCAACATTTGATGGATTAATAATGTTGTTAAGATAATTTTTTCCGGCTTCCTGATCTTGAATTTCCAGGTCCTGCGGACGAAGGGAAATGTGATATTGATAATAGCTTTCACCTTCGTTCAGAGTATTGTCCCTATTCAAGTCTTCAATATCCGGGATAGTAGTCGCAGAGGCCAGAAAATTGGAATTAGTGCTGGCTGGAGAGTTACCATCCACACCACTGAATTCTTTATATCTGTCGATTACTTTGGTTTGTGCTGTATTGAAATTTTCATCGCGGTAATGCCTGAAATCGTCAGCCGACGGGTCATTGGCAACAGCGAGCGGGATTGAGCCAAATTGCTTGTTATAGAAGTTCAGGTAGGAATTGTAAAAAGTTTGTTCTCTTCCATCCGATAAACCATCATAGCCTACGTCCTGGAAAGGGCGTGAAGCAGGATCAGTGTTGAAGGCATTCACCAGGTTAAGCCCCGACGGCACCAAACCCCACACAGTGGTATCCACTCCACTCAGATCAGTAGCATTGACAGGCAAACCATTCTCAAAAGATTTTCGGGAATCGCGCAACACATCTTCCGACAAATTTCCGATGTGGATGTACAAATCTCCCCCTTCCTGCGAACCACCGAAAATATCATAATCATTTTGCGCACCGTTGTAAAATGGATCCATCATCCAGAATTCAAGGAACTCGATATTGGTAGCTTCAAAATCGGGCGTTTCGATACGACGCATAATGCCTCCCCAGCGCGATTCAGGATTCAGTAATTTCCCGTCTTTGTCTACCCCTGCAGAAACAGTTCCTGGCAATGTATCGAAGTTGTACTGACCTCTTTCCGAAGGATAATAAGCAAGATCCAGAGTAACGATATTGGGTGTAATTCCATTCTGTGCCGATTTTTGCGGAAAAACTTCCGACTGGTTGATAGGCCTCACGAAGTTATTGTTTTGCTGCGCCGGATCATTTTTCAGATATGCCGGTGTAAGTCCGCTATTATCACTGAACAAAGGATCGATGTTGTACCACGATAATTTAGCGCGGTTAAAGGCATTGGCATATCCGCTAAGCTGTCCTTCCGGAAACATATCAGGTAAGCCATAAGGCGTGGAAGCCGGAAACCACGTGGTTCTTACGCTAAGGGTGGTATTCATCTCAGAGCCTTCAAAATTATCGATGAAGGATTCTCCCTGCCCGCTGTTAAGATTTTCAATCGCGTTGGAAGTCCCTGGTAAAAGCTGAGCCCCTTCAGCAGTAACATCGATCGTCGACATCTCCTTTGTTGACAACAACGGCAACTTATCGATCAACTTAGTCACCAATGGCAAATCAGATCTGTATTTGGTATTGAGTCCCCAAATGGTATTCGACATAGGTTCCTGACCAATATCCACTTTCGTTGTGAGTGGCCTTTCTGTTAAGTTCATCACCGTACCTCCAATATTGAAATTGTTGGAAAATTTATACTCGAGGTGTGATCCTATGAGGTTTTTGGTTTGAATACTCAACAGCGTATTTGCTTCAGAAGAAACAGAAACAGGTGTTGCCGAATTGAGGATCCCCTCATTGATGATGGTCACCTGCCCTGCACTGTAGTTCACTGTATAATCAATGTTTTCCGTAAGTCGCTTACCACCGGCATTCACCACCACTGATCCTTGCGGAACATTCATGGTTCCGAGATTAATAACCGACGACTGGCTACTCTCAAACTTCACCCAGAATTTAAAACGATCCTTAACTGGAAACTTCAATTTGGCGTTGACAGGCGTAACCGTGTAAAGCGAATCGAAAGCGTATTTATTAGCCAGTGCCGGACTGAGTTGATTCCTCAGATATTCACCAAAAGGTTTACGCACCGGAAAGAAAATCCTTCCCGCATTGGCTTTGATGGTGACACCTTCAATAAAATCGTAAAAGCCATCGGGAACCTTATCCTGCTGGATATTCATCTGGTCGGCACCCATCAGCTCCACCCATCTTTTTGAGTTGTTGCCACCGAGATCGATAAAGTTAACATCTTGGTTGGTAGTAGGATCAGTGTATAAAATCTGCATCTGGAAAGTCTCGCCCTTGATACCCGATTCACCAAGGTAATACACATTTTTCATCATCAATTCCCAAGTAGGCAAGTGCGTATTGTTAACGGTGTTGGTTTTGAGCAATTTCACAAAAAGCGCCTGAGTGTTGTTGGTAACATCGTTACTGAATTCACCCACCTGAAACACACCAGCGACACCGGTAATCGTGTACTGAAAAGCCACAGCAAGAATCTGATCGGCATTCAATTCGCTGTTCAATGAAATATAACCCAGCTGCGGATGAAAGGTAAATTCCTCTGGTTTCAGCTTGCGCGCATTTTCAATTTTATTGAAGTGCGAACCTTCTGTATAACCCATTCCAACGAGGGATGTACTGGCATTGGTAAAATTCCGGATATCGGGATTTCCGGCAACGGTACTGTACAAACTATTGATATCACTGTAAGGATAATTGACCGATGAATTAATGACGAGCAACGGATCATAAGGATCATGTTCTCCCAAATCGATGAAACCAACAATCTTCCTGGAATCCTCATTGTTGTTGTTTCCTACGTTGGTGGTCCACACTTCAATTCTGGTGATTTGTACAGCAGAGTTCACAAAAGGAAGTGCCGCAAGAGCAGTGTCGTAATGCTCGGCAAAATACTGAGCGAGGAAGAAGTGGCGGTTAGGTTCGTAGCTGTCGGCCTGAATCTTGAATTCCTTCACCTGCACCCCTCCAGCGGTTTGAACAGTTTTCGCTTCCCCTTTCTGCTGGGTGATTACAGACGTTACGTTGAGCTTACCAAACTGCAATTCACTTTTCACCCCGAAGAGAGTTTGTCCGCCCTGGATGAGCTGGGTTTGCAAAGGCAAACTCACATTCCCCACTTCAATTTTCTTCACGATTTCATCTTCACTTCCGGTGTATTCCAGTTTCATCTGGTTCTCGAAATCGAAGGTAGATTCGGTGTTGTAATTGGTGGTAAGCTTGAGTTTATCGCCAATGGTACCCACGATGTTCAACTGTATTTTCTGGTTGAACTGGAAGTTGGTATTCGTTTGGTTTCGTACTGGAATAGCTGGGTTTTTAGTGGTGGAGGAATTCAATCCGAAGATCAATTCGGCCGAACCGGTAGGTTTGATTTCCACTTTATTGTTGCCGAACAATCCATCCATCAATCCGCCACCTGGCAACTTGAGCTGAGGCAACAAAGGTTTTTCCTTATCGAAATTCTCCTGCTGTACTTTTTCCTGGAAATATTTTTTTTCAGCCTGCTGGTATCTTTCATTCCAATACTGATCAAAAGTCATGATTTGTGTACCCACCACAAGATCGCCGATCTTCTTTACTTTTTTGTAAGTTTTGGTTTCGGGATCGTAAGTAACTTCTTCTTTAACAGCTGCAGGATCATCGGTAAAGGTTTTTGGATTCAGGGAATCAACGGTCGTTTGCGCATACACCAACTGAGCAAATGCCACTTGCAGCAACACGAATACAAGCCAACGCGGATGATTATTTCTGAAATTCTTTTTCACCTACAAATTCTTAAGAGCCAGTTTGACCAACTCCTCAACGCTATACGCCGGATTTTCGTTTATTAATTTTTGCAACACTTTTTCTACCCCTGCCTTACTGAAGCCCAGCATAAGCAACGCAGATAACGCTTCTTCCCTATTGGTATTGTGCGCTCCTGAAGAAAATACCGATCCTTCGCTTTGCTTGCTCACCTTACCTTTTAGCTCAAGAATGATGCGCTGGGCTGTTTTTTCACCAATTCCCTTAATGGCTTTTAAGCTGCCAACATCAGCAATAGCAATTGCACCCGAGATTCTGTCGGGATCCATGGAAGATAAAATCAGCCGCGCTGTATTTGCACCAACTCCCGATACCGATATCAGCTGGCGGAACATACTTCTTTCGGCTTCGGTGAGGAAGCCATAAAGTGTATGGGCATCTTCCTTAATAGATAAATGCGTGAGGATTTTACAATTTTCTTCTTTGCCGAGTTTATCATAGGTATACAACGAAATATGCACAAAATAGCCTACTCCGCCACATTCTATCACCAGTGACGCGGGCGTTTTTTCAACGAGCCTGCCCGATAAATGATTGATCATAATTGTTCCTGTTTTTGATGTGCATCCACCACAGCGATGGTTGCCATATTCACTATTTCCCTCACCGATGCACCGAGCTGCAGTACGTGTACCGACTTGCGCATGCCCAGCAAAATCGGTCCGATGGCCTCTGTCTCCCCCATTTCCTGAATGAGCTTATACGCGATATTGCCTGATCCGAGATCAGGGAAAATGAGCGTATTCGTCTGCTGGTCGCCCAGTTTAGAGAAAGGGAATTTGCTCATCCTCAAATCGGAGTTCACCGCAAAATTCCCTTGTATTTCGCCATCTACACAAATGTGCGGATATTTTTCATGCAATATTCTCACAGCTTCATTCACCTTTACCGCCTGTGCTCCTTTGGATGTACCGAAGTTGGAATAGGAAAGCAAGGCAATACGTGGTTCAACGTTGAAGCGTTTCACTGCATCGTAAGTAAGTACCGTAATTTTCACAAGATCTTCTGCTGTTGGTTCCTGATTTACGGTAGTATCAGAGAAAAAGAAAGTTCCTTTTTTGGTGATGATCATGTACATCCCCGCAATAATCTGGTGCTGCTTGTCCATACCTACAACAAGTAGAGGCGGGCGCACACTATCGCGGTAATTCCTGGTGATACCGGTGATCAGCGCGTCGGCCTCACCCTGCTCCACCATCATGGAGCCAAAGTGGTTTCGGTTGCGCATGGCAATGCGCGATTCGTGCAAAGTATACCCTTTTCGCTGGCGCTTTTCAAAAAGCATTTGTGCGTAGGCATTGCGCTTTTCCTCTACTTCCGCACTGCGGGTATCGATGATAGTCGCATCTGAAAGCTCCAGCTTATTATCGGCAATCAGTTGCTGAATAACAGATTTACTACCCAGCAATATTGGTTTGGCAATACCTTCATCTTTCACTACCTGCGCGGCTTTCAGCACACTGTAATTATCAGCTTCAACAAAGACCACGCGCTTCGGATTTTTCTTCGCCTGCTGTGTAATCTGGTTCATTATCTTTTTATCGAGGCCCATGCGCAATGACAGGTCCTGCTTGTATTTATCCCAGTCGGTGATAGGACTGCGTGCCACACCCGAATCCACTGCAGCCTTGGCAACAGCAGGAGAAACAATCGTAAGCAAACGTGGATCAAGCGGCTTTGGAATGATATAATCTTTACCAAAAACAAGGTTTTTGGTGCTATAAGCCTGGTTCACTTCCTCAGGCACAGTCTCCTTTGCCAGCGCAGCAATGGCGCGTACAGCAGCCAATTTCATCTCCTCATTGATGGTAGATGCATGTACATCCAGCGCACCGCGAAAAATGAAAGGAAAACCCAACACGTTGTTCACCTGGTTTGGATGATCGGAGCGACCCGTAGCCACAATAACATCGGGCCTTGCGGAAATTGCTTCATCATATGGAATTTCGGGATCAGGATTGGCGCAGGCAAAAACGATAGGGTTCTTTGCCATTGCCTGTATCATTGATTTATTCACGATATTACCGCGCGACAAACCCAAAAACATATCGGCATCCTTCATCGCGGCAGCGAGATCAGGAAAAGATTTGTCGTTTGCGAAAAGCTGCTTCTGTTCATCGAGATTCTTCCTGTCCTTGGTAATCATGCCCTTGGAATCGAACATGTAAATATTTTCCACTCTGGCACCTAAAGCCAGATAGAGTTTGGCGCAGCTGATGGCCGACGGACCGGCACCGCTTACCACAACTTTAATTTCTTCTATTTTTCGGTTAGTGAGCTCCAGCGCGTTCAGCAAAGCCGCGCCAGTGATAATGGCTGTGCCATGCTGATCATCGTGCATCAAAGGAATATTGAGTTCCTGTTTGAGTCGCTGTTCAATTTCAAAACATTCGGGAGCCTTGATATCTTCGAGGTTGATACCACCGAAAGTCGGCGCAATGGCCTTTACCGTTTGTACAAAAAGGTCGACGTTGGTAGCATCAATTTCAATATCAAAAACGTCAATATCTGCAAAGATTTTGAAGAGCAGGCCTTTTCCCTCCATCACCGGCTTGGAAGCCAGCGCGCCTATATCGCCCAATCCCAATACGGCTGTACCGTTGGAAATTACGGCCACTAAATTTCTCTTGGCAGTGTATTTATAGGCATCATCGGGATTTTCTGCAATAGCGAGACAAGGCTCTGCAACACCCGGCGAATAGGCCAACGATAAGTCTCTTTGTGTGTGGTAAGGCTTAGATGGAATAACTTCTATTTTTCCCGGACGACCCTGCGCGTGGTAGTCTAACGCTTCCTGTTTCCTGACTTTACTCATTGTCCTTTTGATTAAGCGGTTCTTTTTTCACGTGTAATAGTACTAATTTTGACCCACTTTTTAAAATCTCAGGAGAAAATGAAAAAGGTCTTAGTTCTTACTGGTGCAGGCATTAGCGCTGAAAGTGGACTCAAAACTTTTCGCGATAGCGACGGCTTGTGGGAAAATTATAATGTTTATGATGTGGCTACTCCCGAAGCCTGGGCCAAAAATCCCGGGTTGGTTCAGGAGTTTTATAACAAACGCCGTGAACAGTGTGCCACCGCGAAACCCAATCCAGGCCACCTTGCATTGGTAGATCTGGAGAAGGATTTTGATGTGCAGATCATCACACAAAATGTGGATGATTTGCATGAAAAAGCAGGATCCTCCAAAATTCTGCATCTCCATGGTGAACTCACAAAAGTACGTAGCACTGCCGATGCTAAACTGGTATACGACATTGGCCATAAAAACATCAACATGGGTGACAAATGTGAAAAAGGTGCGCAACTGCGACCACATATCGTTTGGTTTGGTGAAATGGTACCGAATATTGAGATCGCACAGAAAATGATGTACAATGCCGATTTCCTCCTTATTATCGGCACATCACTGAATGTTTATCCGGCTGCAGGTTTGGTGAATTTTGTACCGCCCTATTGCCAGACTTTCCTCATCGATCCGAATGACTGTCCGACTGGCGGAATAAGCAATCTCACTGTTATTAAAGAAGGCGCCAGCACCGGTGTTCCAAAGGCTGTGAATATCATCAGAGCATTGAGCTAAATTTATTTTTTTATCTTTTTACCGTATTTTGGCTTGATTTTAGGATTAACTGCATAAAACAGTCTATATATGAAAAAGGTCTTGGCTTTAGTATCATTTGCGTTACTTACTCTGGGAATGAATGCGCAGGAAAAGGTTCTGCCTTCTGTTAATTTGTCCTCCATCGACGGCAAAACTGTAAACCTCAAAGAAGCTGTAAAGGGAAATAAGGTAACCGTAGTTTCCTTCTGGGCGATGTGGTGCACCAACTGCGTTGCGCAGTACAATTCACTAACAACAAAAATGAATGAACTCAACGTTCCATTTTACGCAGTATCTATTGATGCCAAAGAACACGAGACTGAGATCATTCCTTTCATCAAGAACAAAGGCTGGAAATTTAACTTTTTGCTGGATCCCGACAAGCAGGTTTTCCGCTCATTGGGCGCCACTTTCCCTCCTCATCTGTTTATTGTAAATGCACAGGGAAAAGTGCTGTGGGAACAAAAAATATTCAATGAAAACAGCGAAGCGGAATTCCTCGCAAAACTGAAAGAACTGAGTAAATAATCTTCAAAAAATATTTTCATAAAAAGAAGCCTTTCATTGTAAAGGCTTCTTTTTTTTCTTACCTTCTATACTGGAAATTTTTAAGAGGAGGAGTTATGTTTGAACTGAGCAAGGAGATTTTAGAAAAAGTAAGTTTCGATAGGGACTTATTTAAGAAAGAGCTTGAAAAAGCCATCAAATGGTTGTGTAAAAGCGAAGAAGTGCGCAGTTTGCGCAAGTGGTGCCTCGAAAAATTCAAGCACTACAACGAAATCATAGAAAGTACTTTTGCTAAAAGTCAGGATTGCTTATCCTAAAAAAGCCCCTTAATCCTGATCTACCAAAGATTTTGCTTTCAGTATCGCTGCTGTTTTATCAAGAAGTAATAACGAAGCTTCTATTTCTTCCTTACGGGTTGATACGCTTTCGATATTGAAACCGAAAGGGATATTGTTTTGTACGCAATATTCGGATAGGCTTTGCGCAATTTCTTCGCAAATCAGCACCGATTCGTGTAAGATATTTGCAGCATTTTGCAGGCGTGCTTTATGTGCATCAGCAACGTGAATACCCAACCATTCAATAAAATGAAGGGTTTTCAGTGAACCACAGGTACTTAAAGTAAAAATAATGGTAGGAACTTGCTCACCGGTTTTATCGCAGGCACTTTTCAATGCTTTCAGCATATTGATACTGTATTCTTCATTCAATACACATTGCGATACAAAATAAGAAACACCACTTTTTACTTTATCTAAAATTCTTTGATCCTCATCATTCAACAACACATGTCTCTCCGGAATCGTAATTGCTCCCAGAACAGAAGTTTCTTTGTAATTCGACCAAATTGCGTAAGCTTCCGGCAGGGATATTCTAGGCACATAATCGGGAGAAGGGATCCCTACTAATACAGGATGAAATTCATTTTGCTGTAAACTATTGAACCATTCAGTGATCTCTTCTTTGGTATATTTTCCGGCTGGTCGGTAAATGATCTTTGGCAATTTCAATTCAGCCAGATACTGCGTGGAAAAATCCACCGGATCCATCGCCGGCTGAAAAGGGAAAGGACGCACTTCTGCAGTACGGGAAGACTCGTCCTGCACATCATACACAATGAGCGCATCAATAGGTAATTTCTGAATTCTTTCGATGTTCTTCTGAGCAGACTCTGCTACTTTCTCCAGTGAAGTGCTCAACTTGGGAGGTGTAATACTGTAAATCAATACTCCTGATTCCCTGTTCTTTATTTTTTGTAAAAACATCTAGATATAATTTCAGATTGGGCCAAAAGTACAACTAAGGTTTAAGAAATTCAATATTTCGTTTCAATCCACGGAACTTCGTGCGTTTCACCGCAGATTTCTTAAACAGCTGATCAAAATTCTCCTTGGAAACATTTTGCCATTGCTGCCTGGTCATCTCCAGTAAATCAGGATGAGGAAGAAAGGCTTCTTCTTTATGAGGCTTTGAAAAACGGTTCCAGGGACAAACATCCTGGCATACATCACAGCCAAACATCCAGTCGTCAAACTGACCTTTCATCGGCACGGGAATGGCGTCTTTCAGCTCAATGGTAAAATAGGAAATGCATTTGCTTCCATCGACAACATAGGGTTGGATAATAGCGCCGGTCGGACAAGCATCGAGGCACCTTGTGCAAGTACCACAATAATCACCGATGGCGGTATCGTATTCCAGCTCAGCATCCAGCAAAATCTCGCCGATAAAGAAAAAAGAACCTGTTTTACTGTTGATGAGATTGCTGTTTTTGCCTATCCACCCCAAACCCGATTTTTTCGCCCAGGCTTTATCCATCACCGGTGCAGAATCCACGAAAATCCTGCCATTCACAGCCCCCATTTCATTTTGGATATAGAGCAACAATTCATTCAGTTTTCTTTTGATGACAAAGTGATAATCTTCACCGTAGGCGTATTTGCTGATTTTAAGCGCTGTGCTGTCTTTTTGCTGTTGCGACGGATAGTAATTGATGAGCACGGAAATCACACTTTTACAGCCGTCCATAAGCAAACGCGGATCGAGGCGCTTATCGAAATGATTTTCCATGTATTTCATTTCGCCATGACGACCATCCTTTAGCCACTTTTCCAGGCGCGGCGCCTCTTCTTCAAGGAAATCCGCTTTGGAAATACCACAGGACAAACAGCCCAGTTCGAGGGCTTTTTGTTTGATCAGTAAGGAGTGCTTATGTTTTAAGGAAGCATTCAAAATAACTTACCTTGATTGCCACGGAACTCTTTACCCAGATGCTGGTAAGCAAGTACTGTCACTTCGCGGCCGCGTGGCGTACGGTTGAGATATCCTTGCATAATAAGAAAAGGCTCATATACTTCTTCTATCGTACCGGCTTCTTCGCTTACGGCCATGGCTAAAGTGTTTAAGCCTACCGGTCCGCCGCTGAATTTTTCAATGATTGTATTAAGGATTTTATGATCCATTTCATCCAATCCGAATTGATCTACATTCAATGCGCTCAGGGCCATGTTGGAAATGTCCATCGTAATTTTCCCATTGCCCTTGATTTGCGCGAAATCTCTTACCCTGCGCAGTAAAGCGTTGGCGATACGCGGTGTTCCGCGACTGCGACGGGAGATTTCGTAAGCAGCATCAGATTCAATAGGAATTTTGAGTATTTCTGCTGAGCGCTCAACGATGCCCATAAGCACTTCTGCATCGTAATACTCCAATCGGCAATTGATACCAAAACGTGCACGCAAAGGCGAAGTAAGCGAGCCTGAACGCGTGGTTGCGCCTACCAATGTAAATGGTTCCAGACTGATTTGTACCGAGCGGGCATTCGGTCCCGAATCAATCATGATGTCAATGGTATAATCTTCCATAGCCGAATAGAGATATTCCTCTACCACCGGACTCAGGCGATGAATTTCATCAATAAACAACACATCGCCTTTAGACAAATTCGTGAGCAAACCCGCTAAATCACCTGGTTTATCCAACATCGGACCTGAAGCAATTTTTATGTTTACACCCAGTTCCTGCGAAATAATATTGGCCAGTGTAGTTTTACCTAAACCCGGCGGCCCATGCAACAGCACATGATCCAACGCCTCTCCCCTTTGCATCGCAGCCTGTACAAAAACCTGGAGGTTCTCCAGCACCTTGCGCTGACCAGCAAAATCGTCGAATTCCTTCGGACGAAGAACTCTTTCGAATTCTTTTTCCGCAGAGCTCATGCGTTCACTATCGGGATTCAATGCCTCGTTCATTTGTTTGCTGATGATGAAAGTAAAGTTACGTCACAAAAACCGTTTGTAAAACAAAAGCCCCCTTGAGTTATCAAGAGGGCTCTTTTTATTTTTGAGTTTCTAGTGTCCTTCAGTTTCTCCTTCTTTCAAAGGCACCGACTGAGGTACGAAGTCTGTCTCATAGCCCGGCTTACTGTAATCGTAAGGCCAGCGGTGAACTTCAGGAAGTGCTCCAGGCCAGTTACCGTGGATACGCTCAACAGGAGCAGTCCACTCAAGGGTGTTAGAGCCCCATGGGTTCTGATTGGATTTTCTTCCTTTGAAAATGCTGTAGAAGAAGTTGAAGATGAACACAAATTGACCAATCGCCGCCATGATAGCAAAGCTGGTTATGATAGGGTTGATGTGTTGTACATCTTTGAACAATTCATACTCTTCGTTAGAGAAGTATCTTCTTGGAACACCTGCCAAACCGAGGAAGTGCATTGGGAAGAATACACCATACACCCCTACAATGGTCATCCAGAAGTGGAGATACCCCATTTTAGGCAACATCATTCTTCCGTACATTCTAGGGAACCAGTGGTACACCCCGGCAAACATACCAAAGATAGCACCTGCACCCATTACAATGTGGAAGTGACCAACTACGAAGTAAGTATCATGGATATTAATATCAAGCGCAGAGTCACCAAGAATCAAACCAGTCAAACCACCGGAGATAAACAGGGAAACCATACCAAGAGCGAACATCATCGCAGGAGACAATCTCAGGTTACCTTTCCAGATGGTAGCGAGGTAGTTGAATACCTTGATCGCTGAAGGAATGGCAATCAACAAAGTAGTGAAGGTAAATACAGTTCCGAGGAAAGGATTCATACCAGTCATGAACATGTGGTGACCCCACACGATGAAGGACAAGAAAGCAATCGCAAGGATAGATACGATCATCGCTCTGTAACCGAAAATTGGTTTTCTGGAGTTGGTAGAGATCACCTCAGAGATGATACCCAATGCAGGCAACAAGATAATGTAAACCTCAGGGTGACCGAGGAACCAGAACAAGTGCTCGAACAACAGCGGGCTACCGCCCGTGGCTTCCAGTGGAACACCACTGAAGAAAATATCCGATAAATAGAAAGCTGTTCCGAAGCTTCTGTCGAAGATCAACAGCAAACAGCAGCTCAACAATACAGGGAAAGAAAGTACACCCAGGATCGCAGTGATCAGGAAGCACCAGATGGTCAATGGCATTCTTGTCATTGTCATCCCTTTTGTTCTTAAGTTGAATACTGTTACGATGTAGTTTAAGCTACCCAATAAAGAGGAAGCGATGAATATCGACATGGAAACCAGCCAGAGGGTCATCCCCAAACCAGAACCAGGAATAGCTTTTTGAATAGCACTCAGCGGCGGATAGATCGTCCAGCCTGCAGAAGCCGGACCGGTTTCAACGAAGCAGGATGCAATCATAATACAGCTCGACAGGAAGAAGAGCCAGTAAGACAACATGTTCAACAAACCGGAAGCCATATCACGGGCACCCAGCTGATAAGGAATAAGAAGGTTAGAGAAAGTACCACTCAATCCACCGGTTAATACGAAGAACACAATAATGGTACCGTGTATCGTCACTAAAGCGAGGTACATATCCGGATTCAATAATCCGTCCGGAGCCCATTTGTCGCCCAGGAAGAAATTAGAGAATTGGAATTTCTCATTTGGCCAGGCCAATTGCAAACGGAAGATGATAGACATCCCCATTCCGACAACCGCCATGATGATGGCAGTAATCAGGAATTGTTTACCAATCATTTTATGATCCTGGCTAAAGATATATTTCGTGATAAAAGTCTCGTGATGCTCATGATGACCGTGATCGTCATGTCCGTGGTGACCTTCATGTGCGTGATGTCCGTGATCTGACATTTGTTATCGTTTTACAGGTTTCTAGTTCTATTAATTATTTTCCAGCCAATTCAGCGCCGAAAGTTTTGCTTCTTGCCATTTTAGCGTCAAACTCCCTTTGACTTACTACTACAATAGGGAAACGCATTTTGTAATGGGATGCCCCACAAATTTTGTTACACACCAATTCATACACTACAAAGTTTTTGCCTTCGCCCGCAGCTACCTCTTTCATTTCCTCGGAAGTGTAGCGTGGAGTGAATGTGAAATAAGTTTTCTGACCAGGTACGCAGTTCATCTGAGCCCTGAAGTGTGGGAAATAAGCTGAGTGCAATACATCTTTTGAACGGAACGTAAATTCTACCATTCTGTCTTTTACCAGGAACAAGGTATCTCTCACGAGTACATCGTCTTCACCACCTTTGTAGTAAGCCGCATTTCCTGCGTGTTCCTTCTGGAATTTCAGCAATCTTCTTTCGTTAGCTTTGAAAGCAGAAAGATTGTCCTCTGCATCAGCCAACTCCTCCTCTTTGCCTAACCAACCAGCTTCTACCAGAGAGTCCAAAACGGTTACAACACTGTCCAGTTCATGAATTTTCCCACGAGTGTCAATCAAACTTGCTTCTACTGAAGCGGCAGTCATAATTCCCAAAGCGTTCGTTCCTGTTATGGTAGAGAAGTTTACTTTTCCAAGTTCTTTATCTGCACCAGAATATCTCACTGTCCATTTGAACTGTTCAGCAACGAGTTCTACTTTCATAGAATCCTTAGTCGGATCTTGATACATAACCGAGTTCCAGGTGCTCAAACCATAAGTGATCAACCCTAACAACACAACAGCAGGAATTATAGTCCAGGCCATTTCCAGCTTGTTATTATGAGGGAACCAGTAGGCTTTCTGGCCTTTCTTCTGATAGTATTTGAAGATAAATCCGAACAGGATAATGTGTGTTACAAAGAAAGTAAAGAGGATCAGGTTCATTGTTACATCGAACAAATCATCAATGGTTTCACCATGCACCGAAGCAGAGGAAGGCAGGATATACTTGCTCCATGCGCAGATCTGCAAAATGATCAATGTAAATAAGATTACACCAAAGAGCGCATACAGAAAGCCCTGGGTTTTAATTTCCGACAAGGAGATAAAATCTTCCTGATCGCCGTTGAGTTTTGTCGCCAACTCGTGCGAGCGCATAATCTTTGCAACCGCAACAACAACAAGTAATACCGTAATAAAAATCAATAATGCCATTTCAAAATATTTTTAGCTCAAACATTTATTTTAATGATACAAATTTTTGCTTTCCTCCAAATATGGGTGGTTTTTCACCAACAGCGGACGACCCGCCAGAGCTTTCAAAACCACGAACAGGAACAATCCGAGGAAAGTCAAAAACATTCCGAACTCCACAAATCCGATTTTTCCGGCTTCTTTCATTGAAGAAGGAATGATCAGTAATTGCAAGTCAACCCAGTGGCTGATGAAGATGATAATACCTACCACCAGCAGCAATCCTTTTTTCTTCTTTGCATCAGCATCCATGAGGAAGAGCATTGGCAAAGAGAAGTTAATCAACATCATCGTGAAGAATTCGAAATTGTAATCTTTTATTCTTGCAACATAAGGAGCAACTTCTTCAGGTATATCAGCATACCAGATAAGCATGAACTGAGCGAACCAAAGGTAAGTCCAGAGGAAGCTGAGTGCAAACATCCATTTACCAAGGTCGTGGATATGTCCTTTTTTCACCCATTGCATCAATCCCTGACTTTGCAGGTAAATCAATAAGCAGATCGTCATAATAATACCGCTGATCCAGATGCCTGAGAATACATACCATCCGAACAAAGTAGAGAACCAGTGAACATCTAATGACATGATCAAATCCCAAGCGAGTACGGAAGAACCGTATCCGAAAGTAACAAGGAAGGCCGCAGCCATAGTAATATTTTTGAAGTGAATACGTGTTCCGCCTTCAGCATCTTCCTGCAAAGATCTTTTTCTGAACTGCCATGCTACATAAATAAAAGCAGCCATAAAACCGATGAAGCGCAGCATGAAAAACCAGGTAGTAAAATAAGGACCTTTGTGCGCAATGATATGATCAAAATTTTCGCCTCCCTCAACATAAGCAGAAGGATCCATCCAGTGATAAAGGTGGTGTGCATGGGCAAAACCTGCAACCAGTACTATAAGAAGTACAACCACACCAAAAGGCAACCATGTGATGATGGCTTCTAAAATTCTTTTGTAAACAATACTGTAAGCAGATTCGGTTACATACTGCAATCCCAGAAAGAAGAGAGCTCCGAAAGAAATTCCGAAGAAAAAGAATCCGTTACCGAGCAAATCAGCCCAGAGTCTTTGTCCCAAACCTGAATGCTCATCTGCATATTGATAGTTGCTGTCGAGAGCCAATCCTAATCCGAATAGAAGAAGTCCTGATACTACGAGTATCATTGTAAATCTTTTAGCCTTGGATGAAAATGTATATTCCATTTTCTGTTTTTTTTAAGTCTTTAAATTCTATTAATGCGTTGTTGTTGAATCAGCAGGCGCTGCAGCAGCAGTTGAATCTGCAGCAGGTTTCGCCAATTTACCTTGTAAGCTTTGTACATAGTACGTCACCTTCCATCTTTCTTCCTGAGTCATTTGGGAAGCGTGTGAACCCATGTTTCCTTTTCCATAGTGAATAGTAAAGAAGATTTTTCCTTCTGGAAGATCTTTCAAACCGCCTTTGTATGAAGGAGGCGCACCAGGGAATGCTCCTGTTTGAACCATTTTACCATCACCTTCACCTGTAGCACCATGGCAGTGGTCGCAATAAATATCAAACAATTCCTTACCCTTGTCTAAAGCCTCTTGTGAGAATGGCAGTGGGTTTTTCAGTTCAAGTCCAGCTCTTTCATACTCTTCAGTAGTATTGGCGTAAGCGAAAGGTGTAAAACCCATCGGTACAGTACCTTTAGCAGGAAGGAATCTTGAGTTTCCGTTTTTCAATGAATTATAGAGCATGGCCAATTCCAAAGAATCGTAGCCTTTTCCTTCTTGTCTTTCATAGAACGCTGCGGAATCAAGGTCACCTTTCTTGATGTAAGTTTCATAAGAAGGTGAACGGTACATGTCTGGCATGTACTCAACTCCGGGGCTATTCGGGTCAGATGTACAGGAAAACAAACTGGAAGCAGCAACTACTGCCAGAGATATTTTACCGATATATTTAAATAGCATATTCATACTTTTTTAAGCCGCTTTTGTATTGATTTCAATGGCACCAGTTTCTTTCAACAGGGCAATCACTTCTGCCTCCTGAGATGCTTCTACATGGATTTCCATTACGAATCTATCATCAGTAGTTCTTGGATCAGGATTTTTAGCTTTCATTCCCGGAAGGGTTTTGTTCCTGAGCATATATGTAATGGCCATACCGTGAGCTGTACAGAATACTGTAAACTCGAAAGTTACAGGAATGAATGCAGGAAGGTTCTGCAACAAGTTGAAATTTGGTTTACCACCAATGTTCATAGGCCAGTCAACGATCATGAAATACCTCATACCGATCAAAGCCAGGGACATTCCTGTTAATCCATAAAGGAAGGCACAAATTGCCAGTCTTGTTTTTCTAACGCCGATTACATCGTCAATTCCGTGAACCGGGAAAGGAGAAAACACATCTTTGACATGTAATCCTTTTGACACCACTTTCTTCGCTCCATCGAGAAGAACATGATCATCGTCGTACATTGCGTAAATTACTGTGCTCATTTACTGAATCTTTTATTCTAATTAAAAATCTTAATGTCCTTTTCCGTGAGAACCTTTACCGTTCACATCAATATGCTCTCCAGCTCTCAGTTGCTTCACCTGTGCTTCACCGGTAGTTCTCAAAATTGTTTTCACCTCGTTGAGTGCCAGTACAGGGAATACTCGACTGTAAAGCAGGAACAATACGAAGAAGATACCAATGGTTCCGAGGAACAAACCTATATCAACAAATGTTGGGTGAAAGAGGTTCCATGAAGACGGAACGTAGTCACGGTGAATAGAGGTCACGATGATTACGAAACGTTCAAACCACATACCCACGTTTACGATGATAGACATGATGAAAGTGAGAACAATATTTCTTCTCCATTTTTTCACCCACATCAACTGCGGAGAAACCACGTTACAAGTCATCATGAGGGCGTAAGACCACCAGTAAGGACCGGTTGCTCGGTTCATGAAAGCATAACCTTCATATTCCACACCTGAGTACCAGGAGATGAACAACTCAGATAAATAAGCAACACCTACCATGGAACCAGTTACCATGATGATGATGTTCATGTATTCTACGTGTTTAACGGTTACATAAGCCTCAAGGCGCAATACTTTTCTCATTACAAGCATCAAGGTCAATACCATCGCGAATCCCGAGAATACCGCACCTGCCACGAAGTATGGAGGGAAGATGGTGGTGTGCCAGCCCGGGATTACCGAAGTAGCAAAGTCCATGGATACAATAGAGTGTACAGAGAATACGAGTGGAGTTGCCAAACCGGCGAGTACCAATGATACTTCTTCAAAACGATTCCAGTGTTTTGCAGAACCAGTCCAGCCGAAGCTCAGGATGCTGTATGCTTTCTTAGCAACTGGTTTAACAGCTCTGTCGCGGATAGTAGCAAAATCCGGAATCAGACCGATGTACCAGAACACCAAAGAAACAGAGAAATAAGTAGAGATCGCGAACACGTCCCAGAGGAGTGGCGAGTTGAAGTTAACCCAGAGGGAACCAAATTGGTTTGGTAAAGGCAATACCCAGTAAGCCAACCAGATTCTTCCCATGTGAAGCAGCGGGAAGAGAGCCGCCATGATTACCGCAAAGATCGTCATTGCTTCAGCAGAACGGTTGATCGCCATTCTCCAGCGCTGACGGAACAATAAGAGTACTGCAGAGATGAGGGTTCCGGCGTGACCGATACCAACCCACCAAACGAAGTTGGTAATATCCCATGCCCAGTCAACTGTTTTATTTAAACCCCAAACACCGATACCTACACCTACTGTGTAGCAAATACAACCGAGTCCCCACACAGCCAGCAAAGAGGCCAGGGTGAAAACGATGTACCATTGTTTGTTTGCTTTACCTTCTACAGGTGCACAAACATCCTCAGTAATCTGGTGATAAGATTTATTACCAAGAATTAAGGGTTCTCTTATGTCTGCTTCTACGTGATGCATTCTCTCAGTATTTTTAAATATTAAGCTTCTATGTTTCTAACTTTTGTCTGGTAATAGACATTTGGTTTAACACCTACCTCTTCCAGCAAGACATAACTTCTTTCTTCCTGAGAAGCTTTGCTAACGTAGGAGTTGGTGTCGTTCAAATCTCCAAACTTGATAGCGTGTGTAGGACAAGCCTCGGCGCAAGCTGTTTCTATAGCTCCGTCTTCCACTGCGTGACCCGCTTTTTTCGCATCCAGTTTACCCAACTGAATTCTTTGAACACACATTGAACATTTTTCAATAACACCTCTTGATCTAACAACAACATCAGGATTCAGTACCATACGGCCGAGGTCATCGTGCGCAGGGTTCACCTTGTTGAAGTCTGGGTATTGAGTGAGGTTCAGTGTATCGTATTGGAACCAGTTGAATCTTCTTACTTTGAAAGGACAGTTGTTTGCACAGTATCTTGTACCGATGCAACGGTTATAAGCCATCTGGTTCAATCCTTCCTGAGAGTGTGTTGTAGCGGCAACCGGACAAACGGTTTCGCAAGGTGCATGGTTACAGTGCTGACACATTACCGGTTGGAAAACAACCTGTGGTTCAGCATCAGGAACTTCAGCAGTATGGTATTCAGCGATAGAGTTCAGCTGATCCAGATTAGTAATTTTCTTTTCGTTGAGTGTAGACGAGAAATAACGGTCAATTCTGATCCAGTGCATTTCACGACTTCTTCTAACCTCATCCTTACCTACAACCGGAACGTTGTTCTCGCTCTGACAAGCAGTAGCACAAGCGCCACAGCCAATACAAGTACTCAGGTCGATTACCATACCCCAACGGTGGCCTAGACCGATACCCTGATCTTCCCACAAGTCGAGTTCAGCAGGTTTTTTCTTCTGACCGTAAGTATCCTTGAGGTATTCCTGTTCGTTGTATCCGTTTTTATCTTTCGCTTTTCCTTTCTGATCCTGGAAAGTCTTGAGTGTAGTTTCGTTCACTATCTTTCTACCCATCATAGTATGGTGGGTTTGAGTAGTGGCAATAGGATAAGTAATGTCAGTTTTGGCAATCTTAACAGTATTGCTGTACTGGAAATTATTAGAGATCAATGGAAATGCATTCACCCCAATCAAAGCACCTTCCTTGTACAATCCACCTTGCCATTCTTCTCTTGACAATCCAGAAGTAATAGATCTTCCGTAACCCAAGGCAATAGAAATAGTTTTTCTGGCCTGGCCAGGCAATGGGAACACTGGAACCTGAACTTCAACGCCATTGGAAGCAGTTACAGTAATCACCTTTGCAGGATACTTTTCACCAAGGTATAATTCATTGAATCCATCGTATCCTTCAGCAGTGATACCGAATACTTCTTTCACATCTTCAGGGTGCATGGTAGCATAGTTATCCCAGGTCACTTTAGTGATAGGATCCGGCAATTCCTGCAACCATGGGTTGAGGGCATGACGGCCATCGCCCATACCAGCTTTGGTATATAATTCCAACTCCCATTCAGAAGAAGCCTTCTGCTCGGAAGCAATTTTCTTTAAATCGATAGCGGTGTTAGCTACAGAAACCGCAGCAGCAGTCATTGAAGCATCAACAGCAGCAGCTTTAGGAGCAGCTTCTTTAGCATCTTCAGTAACTACTACAGGAGCAGCGGTGCCAACATACACACCATTCTGAACAGCTTCATTCCATGCAACAGCACCAGAAACCACACCGGCACTCAACCAGGTAGACTGGATATAATCTCCAAACGAAGCCGAGTTTCCGGCGAAAGCCAGGATACTTTCCTGCCATTGGCGGGTAGAAAACAATTTGTTGATAGCAGGTTGTGCTATGTTATAATATCCTTTTGAAGGATTGTAGTCATTCCATGATTCCAGATAGTGGTTATCAGGAAGGATAAAATCACACTCAGCACCAGTTTCATCCAATCTGTCGCCCAGGTAAACCTTCAGTTTAACTTTAGACAAAGCTGTTTTGAAGTTGCTTCCCTTGTCTCCGATTTTCGCAGGAGAAGAGTAAACAGGGTTTACACCAGCGATGATGATTGCACCAACTTCACCAGCAGACATAGTAGTAACGAGTCCGGCAAAGTTAGCATCGCTTCCTTTTCTGATATTGAGACCAGCATTAACATCTATAGTAGTACCATAGTTGTTTAATTGTTGGTTGATAGCATTTACCAATAATTGAACGCCACTGTCGTTGCTTCCACAAACTACGAGGGAAGCACCTTTAGCAGCTTTCAGTTCATTGGCAGCTTTATCTAATTTTTTCTTTGCGTCTGCAGTAAGACCAGCAGGAACGGAAACATCACCACCTACGGCCTTCAACAAGTAAGCAGCAGCAACACCTTGCTCAGATGGCTTTATAGTTGCTCTTACATCGGCGTTAGAACCGGTAAGGGACATTTTTGTTTCAAACTGGAAATGTTTCGACATCCAAGCGCCGTCTGGTTTTCTTCGTTCACCATATTGTGCTGCGTACTGGTTAGCATTTTGCCAGCCTGCAAGGAAATCGGCACTGATGCCTACCACCACTTTTGCTTCATTGAAGCGGTAAGCAGGAATAACGCTTTTGCCAAACATCATTGAGTTGGCGCTCAAGATACCTGAGCTGGAGATCGGGTCATATACCACGTGCTCGGCACCAGGATACTTTGCTGTAAATTCAGCGATAGCTCTTTCAGATGAAGGACTCATCAGGGTTCCTGTGAGTACAACAATTTTTCCTTTTGTAGCAGCCAGCTGAGCAGTAATATCATTGTCTACTGTGCTCCACTCCAACCCTTTTTTCCAGCTTGCCCCTGCTTTTTTAGCTGGAGCTTTACCTCTTTTGGCATCGTATAATTCGAGTACAGAAGCGTTCACCCTTGGGTTGATAGCGCCACCAGTTATTTCAGAATGCTTGTTTCCTTTGATGAAGATAGGACGACCTTCTCTTGTTTTCACCACAATACCGGCGAAATCATAACCATCAAAATAAGTAGAAGCGTAGTAGTTGGCAACACCTGGAGTAACCTCTTCCGGCTTGTTCAGGTAAGGAATAGCCTTGGTTACAGGAGTTTCGCAGGCAGCAAGGGAAGCAGCAGTGATGCTGAATCCAAGGTATTTCAAGAAATCCCTTCTGTGTGTTTTGCTTTCAACAGCTTCGTTGTCGCTTAAAAATTTATCTACTGGAATGTGTTCAGCAAATTCTTTCTGACTTTGCTCTACAAATTGAGGCGCTGCGGTAAGCTCGTCCAGCCCTTTCCAGTATTTCTTAGTTTCCGTCATAGTTAACTATATAAGAGACCTGTAATATTAATAGTGACATTTAGCACATTCCAACCCACCAATCTTATCAACTGTGAACTTGAAGTCTTTTTTGTGCTTGAATTCTTTCTTAGCGTCTTCGTGGATTTTGATGTAGTAGTCGTTACCAGCGAAATTAACTTCGGTTTCGCGGTGACAGTTAACGCACCAGCCCATAGTTAAGTCAGAGAACTGTTTAACCTCTGCCATATTCTGAACTTCACCGTGGCATTTCTGACAAGCTACTTTACCTACCTCTACGTGCTGAGAGTGGTTGAAGTAAACGAAGTCAGGAAGTACATGCACCTTCACCCATTCGATCATAGTATCATTTTTGATTTTTCCATCAGGAGTCATGTATTTCATAGAATCAGGATTCCATCCGATATAATCGTAAAGTTTTTTGATTTCAGTTCCTTCACTTCTGCTTCCTTTGGTGATAGCACGGTGACAATTCATACACACGTTAGCTGAAGGGATACCTGCAGTTTTACTTGTGCGTGCAGCAGAGTGACAGTATTTACAGTCGATTTCGTTTTTACCTGCGTGCAAGTCGTGAGGGAAAGCAATTGGTTGTTTTGGCTGATAGCCTTCGTAAACACCGATTCCGATCAATGCATCCCAACCTATTTTAGCGAGAGTCAGCACCAGGAAAAATCCGATAATACTGCTCAGTTTTTTGTGTGATTGCATCCAGGAAACTGTAGCTTCCCAGAAAGATTTCCCATCTTCTTCAGCGCGACCTTCTTTCCTGTTAACAGCATTTCTGATAGAGCGGTTAACACCTGAGAAAATAATAATGATTAAAGTAGCAACAGTAAGAACAATAAGAATCATCCAAAGATCTCCATCACCCTCTTCCTCCGTTTCCACAGGAGCACCAGCTGTTTTACCGGTTTCATTGTCAACTTTTGGCTCAGGTCCTTTATACAAGAAAGCGACAACATTCGTCAGATCATCATCAGACAAATGCCCGAAGGTGCTCATCGATACCTTATTGTATTTTGCAAAAATTTCATTTCCGTAAGCGTCGCCACCTGCTCTTACTTTGTTGTTGTCTTTGATCCAGGCTTTCAACCAGGAATCAACGTCAGCAAAAGCTCCTTTTTTGACGCGTTCAGTAACGCCTTTCAAGGCTGGGCCAGTTCCCGGACCTTCCCAGGCGTGACAAACAGCACAATTAGCTTTAAATAGTTTTTCTCCCGCTTTTGCATCCTGGGCAAAGCTATTGGACGTGGAAAATACTGTGAACGCCAATAAAATTAGGAGGGAAGAGATAGATGAGATTCGTCTCATTGTTCTTTTATATAAATTCATTGATCCTCTTTGATCTTTAATAAACCAAGCCGTTCTTAGCTTGTGACAAATTTATAATAATCCTAATTCCTCGCATCGGGTTTGGATGACAAAACAATGACACAATGATAATTTAAAATGATTCTAAATAAGAAAAAAACATTTCGTCCTTCCATAACACCTAAAAAATAAGGGAAAACAGAAAAAAAAACACTCAAATGTTTCCCTTTTTAAAGTTTAATTTTTGTTAATTTATTTTTTGAACTACGTGTTGATGAAAAAAAAGAAAAATTTATCTCTGGCATAATTATAGACTGTTATTTTTGTGCTGAAATAATTCATTCTTGAATTCAAAATACCTGATTATGACCAAAATACTTTCTCTCCTTCTCCTCCTCACTACATCCTTTGCCTTTGCACAGGAAGATGAAAAAGGCACTGATTCCGGAAATCAGCAAAAAAGTGGCGACGTGGTAATTTATGGCGATGAACAGGTAAACGAGCTTTTAAAAAAGCATGTAAGTATCAATAAGAAAAAATGTCCACACCTTGTAAAAGGCTATAGAGTGCAGATTTTTTCAGCGGCCGGAACGGGTAGCCGTGAAAAAGCGAGTCATGATCAAATCCGCTTCCTATCTAACTATCCTGACATCCGCGCTTATAATATTTGGGAGCAACCCAACTGGAAAGTGCGTGTGGGCAATTGCAGAACAAAATTTGAAGCTGAGAAACTGAAAAAAGAAATTCAGGCGAACTTCCCTAATTGCTTTGTGGTGGTGGATTATATTGACACTATATATCTGGAGGATTGTAAATAATCTATTGAAACTTGATTCAGACAAAAAAGGGCGGAGTAAAAACTCCGCCCTTTTTTTTATCATCTGCAAAAACCCTATCCGAGTTTTTGTTTTACTTCAACTTCTTCGTAAGCCTCAATTACATCGCCTGGTTTGATATCATTGAAGTTAGTGATATTCAATCCGCATTCGTAACCTGTCGTCACTTCTTTCACATCTTCTTTAAATCGTTTCAGCGAGCCCAGCTCTCCTGAGTAAATCACAATACCATCGCGGATGAGGCGAATCTTGTTCTTTCTGCTGATCTTACCATCGGTAACATAGCAACCGGCAACAGTACCCACTTTCGTGATTTTGAATGCTTCACGAACTTCCATATTACCCACCACTTTCTCTTCGATTTTCGGTTTCAACATACCTTCCATCGCATCTTTCAATTCATTGATGGCATTGTAGATAATCGAGTACAAGCGGATTTCAATATCTTCCTGTTCAGCAAGTTTACGTGCACCTGCAGAAGGACGAACCTGGAAACCAATAATGATCGCATTGGAAGCCGAAGCCAGCAATACGTCAGATTCGGAAACCTGACCAACAGATTTATGAATAACATTGATCTGAATCTGGTCTGTAGACAATTTCAATAATGAATCGGAGAGCGCCTCGATAGAACCATCCACGTCACCTTTAACGATAACATTCAATTCCTGGAAGTCGCCAATAGCGATACGACGGCCGATTTCATCGAGTGTAATATGTCGGCGTGTACGGATGCCCTGTTCACGCTGCAACTGTAATCTTTTTGTAGCCACTTCCTTCGCCTCTCTCTCGTCCTTCATCACGGTGAAGTGATCTCCAGCCTGCGGAGCACCTGTGATACCAAGGATTTGAACTGGTGTTGACGGTCCGGCCTGATCCACGCGGTGACCGCGCTCATTGAACATCGCTTTCACTTTCCCATAGAAACAACCCACCAAAACGATATCCCCCACTTTCATTGTACCATTCTGTACCAAAACAGTAGCTACGTAACCTCTTCCTTTATCGAGAGAAGATTCAATAACAGTTCCTTTGGCCAGCTTATCAGGAGAAGCTTTGAGATCCATCAGTTCAGCCTCAACCAAAACTTTATCAAGGAGTTCCTCGATACCAATTCCTTTTTTAGCAGAAATATGCTGGCATTGGAATTTACCGCCCCAGTCTTCCACAAGGATGTTCATATTGGCCAGCTGTTCCTTTATTTTATCAGGGTTTGCACCCGGTTTATCAATTTTGTTGATGGCAAAAATCATGGAAACTCCCGCCGCCTGAGCGTGATTGATGGCCTCTGTTGTTTGTGGCATGATGGCATCATCCGCAGCAATTACGATAATTGCCAAGTCGGTTACTTTAGCACCACGCGCCCTCATCGCTGTAAAGGCTTCGTGACCAGGAGTATCGAGGAAAGTAATGATTTGTCCGTCTTTCAGTTTCACCGAATAAGCACCAATGTGCTGAGTAATACCTCCGGCTTCACCGGCCACCACGTTTTCTTTACGGATGTAGTCAAGCAAAGACGTTTTACCATGATCGACGTGACCCATTACGGTCACAATCGGCGCGCGGTGAATATCATCTTCATATACTTCTTCTTCTACATCAACCTGGGCGTCGGCACTTACAAATTCAACCTTGAAGCCAAATTCCTCGGCAACAATGCTGAGCGTTTCAGCATCGAGACGCTGGTTAATAGAGACGAACAGACCCAAACTCAAACAGGTAGAGATAATTTCGTTCACCGAAACTCCCATCATGTTGGCGAGTTCATTGGCAGAAACGAATTCTGTTACCTTCAATATTGATTTTTCCTGTTCCTGTTTATCGAGCTCATCCTGTATTCTCTGTCCCGCCTCATCTCTCTTCAACCTACGGAATTTCGCCCCCTTATTCTTTTGTTTACCTGCGCTTAATCGCGCAAGAGTTTCCTTCACCTGTTGCTGAATCTGATCTTCGGTAAGCTCAGGTTTGAATGTCTTTTTAGGACCACCTGGTCCTCCCTGCGGTTTCCCTTTTTGCGGACCGCGATTCGGAGCGCCTGATGGCGGTATATTCACACCCTGAACAGGTGTTTTCTGTATTCTTTCCCTTTTCTTTTTATTGAAATCCTGGCCTTTTGACGAGGCAACAGGTGCTTTCTTCTTTTCAATTTCCTTCGGTAGTTCTATTCTTCCAACTACTTTCGGACCGTCGATTTTATCAGCCTTAGCACGGAAATATTCATCTTCAGCCACTGGAGGTGTTTCAGGCTTCGGACTTTCCTCCTGAGGAGGAGCGGCCACAGGTGCAGCATCCACAACAGGAGCTTCAGGTTCAGGAGCAGGAGCAGGCGAAGGAGCAGCGGGAGCCTCTTTCTGAAGATCAATTTTACCCACTACCTTAACTTCAATATTCTCCTTTTGTCGCTTAAAAATTTCTTCTTTTGGTTCTTCCACTTTCTGCTCCTTGGTAGGTTGCAGTACAATGGTTTCCTTCTTGTCCTTGCCAACAACAACTTTCTCCGATCTTTCCTTAAGGGTTTTATCCGACTGGAATTCCTCCACAAGCAGCTGGTGCATCTGCGAAGTAATCTTGGTATTAGGATTCGAATCTATTGCAAAGCCCTTTGAAGAAAGGAACTCCACAACAGTATTTAACCCGAGATTAAACTCCCGGGCTACTTTACTTAATCGTGTTGGCTGGACTTGATCCATATTTTATTTTACTGTTCTTTATAGAATTTAAAGTGGTGACTACGATTCAAATTCTGATTTAAGGATGTTCATTACCTCTACTACTGTTTCTTCCTCGAGGTCGGTTCTCTTCACGAGATCCTGAACGGAAAGATCAAGTACGCTGCGGGCTGTGTCACAACCGATGTTTTTCAATTCCTGCAATACCCAGTCTTCGATTTCATCTTTGAACTCGTCAAGACGAACATCTTCCACGTCTTGGTCGGTATCTCTGTATACATCAATTTCATAACCCACCAGTTTACCGGCAAGCTTAATGTTGAAACCACCTTTACCAATAGCCAGGGAAACCTGGTCAGGTTTAAGGTAAACCTCAGCACGTTTTTCTTCATTTCTCAATTGGATAGAAGTAATTTTCGCAGGGCTCAAAGCTCTCTGGATAAATACTGCATCGTTATCGGAGAAGTTGATTACGTCGATGTTTTCGTTACCCAATTCACGAACGATGCCGTGAATTCTGGAACCTTTCATACCCACGCAAGCTCCAACCGGATCAATTCTTTCATCATAAGATTCAACAGCCACTTTCGCTCTTTCACCCGGCACACGAACAATTCTCTTAATGGTGATGAGGCCGTCGTAAATTTCAGGAACTTCCTGTTCGAACAATCTTTCAAGGAACACAGAAGAGGTTCTGGACAAGATGATCACAGGGTTGTTGTTTTTCATATCCACCTTCAGTACCACGGCACGAACGGTGTCACCTTTTTTGAAATAATCAGTTGGGATTTGCTCTGATTTAGGGAGGATCAATTCATTTTCTTCATCATCAAGAATAAGGATTTCTCTCTTCCACACCTGGTAAACTTCACCAGCAACAATCTGCCCCACTTTATCTTTGTATTTTTTGTACAGATCATCCTTTTCAAGATCGAGAACTCGCGAGATAAGGTTTTGGCGAACAGCCAAAACCGCACGGCGACCGAAGTCTTCAAGCTTCACCTCTTCAGACACCTCTTCACCTACTTCAAAGTCGGGTTCAATTTTTATAGCGTCAGAATAAGCGATTTCACGGTTATCATCTTCCACTTCACCATTTTCAACAATGGTACGGTTTCTCCACACCTCAAGGTCACCCTTATCGATGTTAACGATGATATCATAATTATCATCAGAGCCATATTTCTTCTGGAGCATGTTTCTGAAAACATCTTCCAAAATACTCATCATCGTCTCACGATCGATGTTTTTAAATTCTTTAAACTCCTGAAACGAGTCTATCAATCCAATTTGCTGTTCCATAGCACCTCTGTTTAAAAAGTAATAACTACTTTACATTCATTTATTCTCTGTGACGCCTCCTTGGCGCCAAACCTTAATTCATGTTTCTTTACTTCCAGCACTTTTTTCTTTTTCCCTTCCAACTTCACTTTTTCGCTGGTTTCAAGCACAATTCCTTCTTCTTCTGCACTGATCAGGACACCCTGAATTTTCTTTCCGTCGCCTGTTTTTACCTCTACCTTTTTGCCGATGTACTTGAGGTACTGGGGCAAAACCTTAAAAGGCTGGTCGAGGCCTGGCGATGAAACCATCAGCTCAAAATCTTCTTTTTCACGATCCAAAGAACCTTCAATCTTTCTGCTCACTCCCACTATGTCGCTGATCGGAATTCCTTCCTTTCCGTCGACCAGAACACTGATCTTATTTCCAGCATTCACCTTGGCTTCCACCAGAAAATAATTGGTCCCTTCAATTTTCTCGTTCACCAACTGTCGGATCAATTCTTCTGATATCATAAGCTTTATCTAACGAAGCAGGGGACTTTGTGTCCCCTGCATATCAAATACCGTAAATGGACAGCAAATGTAGGCATTTATTTCTAATATGCAAGGTTTTAACAAAACAAAAAAGCATTCGTTGGGGTACGAATGCTTTTTTAAGTTTTCTTACCAGCACGGGTAGCTGGAAGAAGGTATATAAAAGAGGTAATTACTGGAAAGACGGAGGCTTTTTCAGGTGGTTGCCTCTAAATAAAAAAAATTATTTTTTTTATTTCTTCTGCAACAGTCTATAGTCTTTTAACCGCAAAGGAAGCTCCTCATAATCAGGAGGAAGAAGGTCACTCACCTCCTGAAATAAAAATTTACGATTGGGTTCAATACTGGCATCTGTACCAATATGTGCATAGCGCTGGAAGTAACCATGCATCGACCAATGCCCCATTAATTTCCGGGACACCGCTATCACCGAATGCGGAGGCACAATCCTGGCCACTGTTTTAACACTAAGTATTAAAGTTTCATGCTGGCGGATCTTTCCTTTTTGCCAAACTGCGGCTGTAATAGTCAAAAATAAAAGTACAATGCTGCACAAGCGGAATATCCTGAAAGCCCTTCCCTGCTCATTGATTTTAGCCATTAACTTTTCCACCTGTCCCGAAACCAGCAAAGCCAACGCCAATGCAAAAAAAGGCAAGGCACAAAGAATATAAAATCCGTTTTGTTTCATGCTTACCATAATAGGAGCTACACCTGATAAGCCGAGAGCCAGAAAAATAAAAATCCATGAACTATCTTCCTTCTTGTCCTTTTTTACAAAAGCCAATAGCAGAATTACCAATCCCAAGGAAATCAGCAGTTCAGTAAATAATTTCCCCAGTATATAAAAGCGTGTGCTAACGGTTTGTACCTCTTCGATGCTTTTGAAAACCTGATGCAATAAATAACTGTGTATACTTTCAATCCCTTCCGGTATGAAAAAGTACAGAAAGAGGAAAGGCAGAAGTAAAGACATGAGTACAATAAGGGTTTCTTTAATAAAGCCTCTCTCCTTCCTGAAACAGAACAACCAGAAAGGAAGCGACAAAGGGAACAGGCCTGTGAAGCCTTTACTCAAAAAAGCGAAAAACAGCATAAACCCTGATAAAGAGAGATACAAATATTTCTTATGACTAAGGCTCTTCAGCCCAAACAACACCGACAGCACCACAAAAATCAGCATCGTATTTTCCAGCATATTATTTACCGCTCCCCAATGAACCAGTGGCATCAAAATCCATAAAAGGAGAGGCAACCAGGCAACAGAAGACATTTTTTTCTTCGTGATCTCCTGCCATATCAATACAATAATGACTCCGCTCAACAGATAAGTGCCAAAAGAGAAAAGCTTTTCTACCAAAATAGAGTCTCCGAAAATTTTGTAAAAGAGGCTCTGCAATCCAATCGCCAGCGGAGGATGCTCATGAAAGGAACTGAATAAAGTATCGGAAAAATGCAGGAACCAGAACGATCCTTCCCCTTCAGCAAGATTTCTCGCCACTGACGCATAAATCAGGCCGTCCATAAACATCCCATCAGCAAATAAATCCGGGCTCGCCCATGCGATAAACAGCGCCAGTACCACGAATAAAAAAGGATAAAAACTCTTGCCCATCGCTCAAAAATATCTTTTGCTGTTGTTATTCTTCCTAATTTTAAAGAAAATTTTCGCAGTGAAAGTCATAGCCATAGATAGCGTACACCCTCTTTTGTATGAAGAATTGCGCAAAGCGGGACACACTGTTGACGAACTCACTCACCTCTCTCACGAAGAATTACTGCCCCTGCTAAAGGAATACGAAGGCTTCATCATCCGCTCGAAATTCAAAATCACCAGAGAAATTATTGACGCCTCTCCCCAACTGAAATTCATTGCTCGTTCGGGATCGGGAATGGAAAATATTGATCTCGCCTACGCAAAAGAAAAGGGAATTAGCTGCTTCAACTCTCCTGAAGGCAACCGTGATGCTGTAGCCGAGCATGTGCTGGGAATGATATTAATGCTCATCAATAAAATAAAAATCGCTGATATAGAAGTACGCAACGGCATTTGGAAAAGAGCCGAAAACCGTGGTATTGAACTGAAAGGAAAAACATTTGCGATCATTGGTTACGGACAAATGGGATCGGCAGTAGCACAGCGACTACATGGCTTTGAAGTAAAAATTCTGGCTTACGACAAATACAAAACACACTACGAACACCAGTCATCTATGGAAGAAATTTTTGAGCAGGCTGATTTTGTGAGTTTACATCTTCCCCTTACCGCAGAAACAAAATTCCTGGTGGATGAATCGTGGATCAATAAATTCAAGAAAGATATTTTCCTTATTAACAGCGCACGGGGAAAATGCATTAAAACCGACGATTTGGTAAAAGCACTCAAAAGTGGTAAAGTTCGCGGCGCATGCTTAGATGTGCTGGAATACGAAGCTGTATCTTTTGAAAAACTGGACGCAAAGCAACTACCCGAAGATTTCCAATTCCTGATTCAAAGTGACAAAGTTCTTTTAACACCGCATATCGCCGGGTGGACACACGAATCCTATGAAAAATTATCAACTTTTCTGGCGATGAAAATCAAGGCTTCCTTCCCTTCTTAAATTAATCCTTCTTATAGATTCAGTGGACTCACCCCTACTACCAAATACAGAGTGATAGTAAAATTCGGTGTTTGTCCGGCAGTGAAATCTGCTTCCGCTTTAATCAGTATTGATAACATTGCCACCGTCTTTAACAGTCAAACTGTTTGCGAAGGTACTACCTCTACCGTTGACGCCGGCCCTGGCTTTAAAACCAACGCCTGGTCGGAGAAAGGAAAGAGCAACAGCCAAACCACTATCGGTGATTCAGCGGGGACTTATACGGTAACAGTGATCGATTCCAATCAGTGTTCTATCGTGGAAAGCATTGAAGTAACGAAACTTTGTCCGGATTACATTTTCGAATGACCGAATGTTTTTACTCCTAACAACGATGGTGTTAACGACGACTTCCATCCGAAGGATGTAACAGATGAAAACTTCCAGCAGATCGCTGCCAACATGAAAAAAATCACTTTCACAGTGTACGACCGCTGGGGTATAAAAATATGTCAATCTGAAAATGTGCTGCCACGCTGGGATGGAAAATTCAACGGAGCTGATTCGGCAGCAGGCACTTTCTTCTGGATAGTGACTTACGAAAATATGGCCGACCGTCAGCATCAGGAAAGTGGCTTTATTACTTTAATGCGTTAGAGCGCTCAAGTTTAAAGGGATTTCCCTTAACTTTAAGCCTTCATGGAAGCTAAAGCGCTGGCGGATATTTATTCGTCATCCAAAATTATTGCCACTCTGAAGGATGAACTTCAGCAACAAAAATCCCCGATAAACCTCTTCGGGGCTAAAGGTTCATTGCCTGCTCTCATCGCTGCACAAATATGGAAAAGGCGACATACACCTCATCTTTTTCTGCTGAACGACAACGAAGAAGCTGCATATTTTTATAATGATTTACAGCAATTCATCCCGAAAGAAGAAGTATTTTTCTTCCCTGCCTCCTACCGCAATCCTTATGAAGTAGAAGAAGTACAAAATGCAAATGTGCTTACCCGCACCGAAATTTTGAGCGCATTGGCCGGCAGCAAAAATAAAATCATTATCAGCTATCCAGAAGCCATCGCCGAAAAAGTGGTATCGGAAAAAGTATTCAAGCAACATTCCCTGCAAATACAAAAAGGAGAAAAACTATCTACCGATTTTGTGATTGATGTTTTGTTTGAATACCATTTTGATCGCACCGACTATGTAGTGGAACCCGGTCAGTTTGCGGTACGTGGTGGCATCATCGATATTTTCTCTTACTCTAACGACTATCCTTTCCGCGTTGAATTTTTTGGCGATGAAGTAGAAAGCATCCGCACCTTTGATCCGTCGAATCAGCTTTCGGTAGATCCGCTCAATAGCATCACCGTTGTTCCCGATATCATGGGAAAAGAAAGTGTATCGGCACGCGAATCATTAATCAACTTCCTTGGAAAGGATTGTCTGCTTTGGATTTTCAATGCTTCTCTTTTTGAAGAACAAGTCGGAAAAGCTTTTGAAAAAACAGTAAGACTCTTTGAAAAAACCAGCGAATCACCTATTCAGAAAAGGATTCCGGAAGAACTTTTCCTTACCGATGCCAGCTTCCGTGAAGAAATAAAAAAACAGCAACTCATCCATTTTAAAAACAACGGAGAAGGAGGAATTGTCGTGCACAGCTCACCGCAGCTGAATTTCAATAAGAATTTCCAGTTGCTCGTGGAGCATTTGAAGGAATACGAAGACAAAGGTTACAGCATTTATCTGGCATCAGATAATGCAAAAGAGCTCAACCGACTTAAAGAAATTATCGCTCATCATCCTACTGTGGTGCCAATAAAATACGACCTTCTGAATGTCGCATTGCACGAAGGATTTATTGATCACGCTGAAAAAATAGTGTGCTACACTGATCACCAGATTTTCAATCGCTATCACCGTTTCAAATTAAAAGAGCGCTACAAAAAAAGCAAGCAGGCCATTACCATCAAAGAACTCACTGGCTTGCACAAAGGCGATTTCGTGGTGCATACCGATTATGGCATTGGTGTTTTCGACGGACTTGAAACCATTGAGAACGATGGCAAGAAACATGAATCGGTAAGGATATTATATAAAGACAGCGATTTGCTGTACGTGAATATTCAATCGCTGCACAAAATCAGCCGCTATTCCGGCAAAGAAGGAAAAGAGCCTGCTGTCAATAAACTCGGCACTGCTGCCTGGAAAACCAAAAAAGAAAATACGAAGAAGAAGGTCAAGGAAGTTGCATACGACCTTATCAAACTATACGCCAAGCGCAAGGCACAAAAAGGCTTTGCTTACAGTCACGATACTTACCTGCAAAACGAACTCGAAGCTTCGTTTATTTATGAAGATACTCCCGATCAGGAGAAGGCCACGAAAGCCGTGAAGGAAGACATGGAAAAGAATTTTCCTATGGACAGGCTGGTGTGTGGTGACGTTGGATTTGGTAAAACTGAAATTGCGATTCGTGCAGCTTTCAAGGCAGTGTGCGATAGCAAACAGGTAGCTGTTTTAGTGCCGACTACCATTCTCGCTTTACAGCACTACCGCTCCTTTAGCGAACGCTTCAAGGATTTGCCCTGCAAAGTAGATTACATCAATCGCTTCCGCACAGCGAAACAACAAAAAGAAACGCTGGATCAACTGAAAGAAGGAAAAGTGGATGTTATCATCGGCACACACCGCATCGTCGGGAAAGACGTACAGTTCAAGGATCTTGGCTTACTCATTATAGATGAAGAACAAAAATTTGGCGTGTCGATCAAGGACAAATTGAAATTGATCAAAGCCAATGTAGACACGCTCACACTTACCGCTACGCCTATTCCAAGAACACTGCAGTTTTCCTTGATGGGCGCACGCGACCTCAGCGTAATTACTACTCCGCCACCGAATCGTTATCCGGTAGAAACAACAGTTACCGGCTTCAATGATGAGATGCTGCGCGATGCCATTCGCTTTGAACTGGATCGTGGCGGACAAGTTTTCTTCGTGCACAACAAGGTGGGTAACATCATGGAAGTGGCAGGAAAAATCCAGCGACTGCTGCCGAGTGCACGCGTTGCTATCGGTCACGGACAAATGGATGGCGATAAACTCGAGGAAGTAATGCTCGATTTTATTGAAGGTCAGTTTGATGTTTTGGTGGCTACAACAATCATCGAATCCGGACTCGATATTCCCAACGCCAATACGATCATCATCAATAACGCGCAAAATTTCGGACTCAGCGATTTGCACCAGATGCGAGGAAGAGTGGGCCGCTCTAACAAAAAAGCATTTTGCTATTTGCTCACTCCTCCCCTTTCTACACTCAGTGATGAATCACGAAAAAGATTGCGCGCCCTGGAAGAGTTTTCTGATTTGGGTAGTGGATTTAATATTGCAATGCGTGATCTTGATATCCGTGGCGCCGGCGATTTGCTCGGTGCCGAGCAATCCGGATTTATCACTGATGTGGGGTACGATATGTACCAGCGCATCCTTGATGAAGCCTTGCATGAACTCAAGGAAACGGAGTTCAAGGATCTCTATGAAGGAGAACCAAATGTTCGAATGTTTGCCGATGAATGCGTGATTGATACTGATGTTGAAATTCTCATCCCTACCAATTATGTCAATACTGTTTCAGAGAGATTGTCTCTGTACAAAGAACTCAACGAAGTGAAAAACGAAGAGCAATTGCTCGCCTTTGAAAAACATATGATTGATCGCTTCGGGGCTATACCAAAACCTACGAAGGAATTATTCAATGCGATGCGTTTGCGATGGATCGGACAGAAACTGGGCTTCGAAAAAATAATCATCAAGAACAACAAGCTGAGCGGCCATTTCCTTGGCGATCAGAGCAACAAATATTTCCAGTCGGAACAATTCGGGAAAACCCTCAAGTACATTCAGGACAATCCCCTGAAATGCCAGTTAAAACAGGTAAAAAATAAGCTCACCATGGCAATGGATTACGTTACTACCATTCAGGAAGCAAAAGAAGCACTGGGCAAAATGCTGTAAATATTTTTCTACTTTTAGCCCATAAATCCGC
Organism: Flavobacteriales bacterium; assembly: GCA_046074525.1. Lineage (GTDB taxonomy): Bacteria > Bacteroidota > Bacteroidia > Flavobacteriales_C > JAHEZL01. Next base: position 35,459 of record JBJTOK010000055.1, on the reverse strand, counting down.
CTATGAAAAAATTACTGGTCCTCTTCTTACTCAGTCTTTATTGTGCTGTCTCCTTTGCCCAAAACAACGCTGATTCACTCTTTGCAAAAGCAAAGCAAAAGGAGAAAGAAAAAAGTTATACCTCAGCATGCATGCTCGCAGAAAAAGCCATTAAGACCGGTCCGGCAAAAATGGAGTATTATTTCTTTAAAGCTGATATGGAATTCGAATTAAAGGAATACACAAAAGCCTATCAAACCTACCACGCAGCAGTAGGCGCCTTCCAGGGAAAATCAAGACCTGTTTTTGAACTCGGTGAATTTTTCCGCCAGATCAATCGCACCGACTCCTCTGTATATCATATCACCAAAGCAATGAAAATGGCTGAACATGATTCTTTAAAAGAGAAATACACTATAGGAAGAGGAGTAACATATACCTATGCCCAGAAATACAAAAAAGCAGAAAAGGATTTCAAATCAGTTTTAAAACAAAATCCTAAATCTGTCAATGGACTGTTTGCCCTGAGCTTCCTCTATACCATGAAAAGAGAACAGCAAAAAGCCATACCAATACTAAAAAAGGTCATTGAGCTGGATTCCAACGCTGCAAACGCATATGTTAATTTAGGACTGATGTATACCCAAATGGACAGTTTACCACAAGCACTTTATTGTTATGAAAAAGCCGCAGCAAAAGATCCTGAAAATGCCCTTCTGCTCAGCAACCGTGGGGAATGCTATTACAAATTAGGACAATATGAAAAAGCACTCACCGACATCAACCACTCTATGGCGCTGTACCCTACCAATTCATGGGTGTATAAAAACAGGGCAAAAGTGTACATCGCTCAGGGGCGATTCATTGACGCTTGTGCTGATCTGGAAAAATCAGAAAGTCTGGGTTACACTTACAACTATGACAATGAGGTAAAAGAGTTGATAGGTAAGCATTGCAAATAGTGCTTATCGCAACCTGATTTGCCCGGTGATATTTTTCACTCTGTAGTTGGTAAAGGTCTCATCGGAAATCAAACCTTTCCCTGTAATAATTTTATCCGCAGTAGTTATGCGAACATGTTCCTCGGTGAAAATCTTTCGGCTGTTTGCATCCCAAACGAGATGTTCGGTATTTAATTTATCACCTTTTTTATTGAACACCACCACATTTCCCCTGGCTTCCATCTTGTTGGTGGTACGAAGGCGTGTAGCATGATTGGCCGTCATCTCCGATTCCACCTTTTTATGTTCATCAAAAAATATAAGATGAACGCCATCCTTAAACTCATCGTGAGCAATATCACCATCATACTGCTCCATGGTTTTGCCCTGCAGTCGCACCCGAACTATCGCCGAGTCGCTGTACAATACATCATAATTGATATAGGTAGTTGAAGGGAATTTATTCTCTGTGGTTTGCGTTGCTACTTCCACCAAATCATTTTCACAGGAATAGAAGAAAAGCAAAAAGTTAAAAGTAAAAAGCCAGAAGAAGGCAGATGTAGCTTTGAATTTTAGACTTTGGACTTTGAACATTGAACCCGATTTAATCGAATTTACGCTTGATGAACCACTTGTCATTAAAGGTAAATCCGAAATTCACCTTGAAATAATCTTCCTGTACCAGATTGCTGTTCAAGCTACCTCTTCTGCCGAACTCCAGCCCAAGGTTGATATAGGAACCAAAAAGTTCTCTCTCATACTTGAATTTACGCAGCGGAAAAGCAGCACCGATATTGAATCCGTAATCGTTAACAGTTGTACCATTAACAGTGAATGGCAAATTAGCATAACGGAGCCCCATTCGGTAAGCTATTCTTTTATGATAATTTTCGCTGCCGACTGTATTTTTATTTGGGACCCATTCGGCACCCAGAGCGTAGCTTCTGCCGGTGGTGTATGACGAGCTGGTTAAAGTGGATTTCTCCCAGTTTTGTTGACGGTAATCGGCGGTGACCGCAAGTTTTTCCTTGAAATTCATTGCGATACCTCCACCGAAAAACTGCGGATAGGTCACATTCATTCTCGACGGACTCCCGGTATTGTCGTAAATCACATTCTTAATATAATTGGAATACAAACCAATATCACTTAAGGTAGTTTGGGTTGTTTGCACCTGCCTTTCCGCTGTCCTCACACTCAATTGCTGATCCAGACCGTAAACTGCACCCAGCATAAAATTCAGATTTTCATTGATATTTAAACGGTACTGCGCACCAAAATCAAAGGTGAGGTTAGAAAAGGTGTATTGCTTGTGATAATAGGAATTGAAATAAGTGGACGAATTCAACACTCGCAGCTGGTCCTGTGAAAAGGTACCAAAGAGATAATTTGTTTTGGCACCCAGCGCGAAATTTCTGTAGCGATAACCAGTACCCAGAAAAAGGGAGTTAATACCACCCTGACCCTGATAATAGTCGGTAATATCGCCAAAATCCGCATTGGTTGATGTTCTGGTAATGCGGTATCCCATCGACGAATAAGGAGTGAGTCCCAATATCAATCCCCAGTTTTTCAGCAGAGGAATGCCCATCCCCATACTCCCCATAGTACCATCGGTATAAGATGCAGGAGTATTGATGCCGTCTTTGGCCCTGATACTGTTAGACAAAGTACTGATATCGAAAGTCACATATTTCAAATCTGCAATGGAAGCTGGATTATAAAGGTTAAGATTAAGTGGATTGCTCATCGCTATACCTGTATTCCCCATTCCGAAGCTTTGGCCGAACTGATGCGTGTACAACATCCCGAAACCATATTGCGAATACACCGAATTGGCTCCTCCCTGTGCGGAAGCGCCGGCATAAGTCAGCAATAAAACGATAAAAATCTTAATCCGCATTGTATTGTAAAATTTCATTTAACCCTTTCAAAACGAGGAGAGGGTCGACAAATATCTTCATATTTAACAGGCTTTCAAAATAAGTAGCATCTCCGCCCGTAAAAACTACTTTCAGAGTCGGATACTTTTTCTTGTAAAAGGCGACTATTCCTTGTATTTCAAATAAAATACCATTCACTACTCCTGAAAGCATGCAGCTCTCGGTACTATTGCCTGTTACAGGTATTGAAGTATCATGCTGCGGTGAGATTAACGGCAGCTTATCAGTAAAAGTATGCATCGATTTAAAACGCAGCTTCATCCCCGGCGCAATAGAACCTCCTTTGTAAGTTCCCGAAGCATCGATAAACTCAGTGGTGATGCAGGAACCAAAATCAAAGCAGAGCACATTATCTTTCGGAAAAAGGGCTGCCGCCCCCACAGCTGCAGCGATTCTGTCGACACCTAATGTATCTGGAGTAGAGTAATCAATTTTTATTGGAAGCGGTGTTGAAGCCGAAAACAGCAATACCTTTCTTTGGCGCAGGTGTACCAGGAAATCAGGGGTTAATTTCTTTACAGAGGAAATAATAGCCCTTCCACAATCCGGATCATCTAAAATAGTCAGCAAACCAGCTTCCGGAAAAGCCTCAAAAACCCTGGTATCATTGATTTTTCTTTCAGAAAACCAAGCTACTTTGGTATTGGTATTACCTATATCAATTGCCAAGGGCATGAACCAAATTTAGGTCTATTTTGAGAGAATAAAGCGCTATTATTTTATTATTTGAAAAATATACTTAGTTTTGCTGCCCGTTATTCAAAAATCTGGTGCCTTAGCTCAGTTGGTAGAGCAGCAGACTGAAAATCTGCGTGTCGCTGGTTCAATTCCAGCAGGCACCACCACTTAAAAACGAAATCCCTTGTAAGTTTTCTTACAAGGGATTTTTATTTTCAGGAGCAATTTAAGCTTTCTTTTTTTTCAAAGACAGGTAATAGAAGACAGGAAAAACCAGGAGTGTAAAAACGGTAGCACTGATCAGTCCCCCTATAATAACCACCGCCAGCGGTTTCTGCGATTCGGAGCCAATGCCCGAAGACAGTGCAGCAGGCAACAAACCTATCATCGCCATAAGCGCAGTCATCACCACCGGGCGGGTCCTTACCTTAACCCCTTCGCGAATAGCTTCAACGAGAGGTAGCTTAAGCTGCAGGTTATTTTTAAATTCCGAGATCAGGATTACCCCATTCTGTATGCAAATTCCAAATAAGGCGATAAGGCCAACGCCTGCTGATATCCCAAAATTGATCCCGGTAATATGTAAAGCAATGATACCGCCAATCAAAGCAAAGGGAACATTAGCGAGCACCATTCCGGCGTCTTTTACATTTCCAAAAAGAACAAACAAAAGAACAAAAATCAGCACCAGACTCACCGGAACTACTTGCCCCAGGCGGGTTATGGCCCTTACCTGATTTTCAAATTCGCCCGTCCAGCCTATGCTGTAGCCATCAGGAAGTTGAATGTTATTATCAACTTTTTCCTGCGCATCGGCAATGGTACTTCCCAGATCTCTTTCCCTGATGGAAAACTTTACGCCTATAAACCGCTTGGTATTGTCGCGATAGATAAAAGCAGGACCGGTGATTTTTTTAATCTCCGCAAATTCTTTCAACGGGATTTTCTCTCCTCTTAAAGTAGGCACCATGAGGCGCATGATGTCTTTTTCATTTTTCCTGTATTCCTGAAGATAGCGGAGACGGATATCGAATTTCTTTTCTCCTTCATATTTTTGTGTTGCGGTTTTTCCACCGACGGCCATTTCTATCATGCTTTGCGCATCGGCCTTTTGTATTCCGTAGATGGCCATTTTACTTTCATCGAGCAGCACACTGATTTCGGGTTGGCCTATATTCCGGAGAATACCTACATCTTTTATCCCTTCTACATTTTTAATTTGCTCCATTACCTGATTGGCTATTTTATCAAGGGTATTGAGATCGTCGCCATAAATTTTCACTGCGTTGGATGCATTGATTCCTGCTACTGCTTCGGCCACGTTATCGATAATAGGTTGGGAGTAATTGTATACAATGCCCTGGTACTGGCGCAACCTTTCGTCCATTTCTTCCACCAGGTCATCCATGGTAATGTTCCTTTGCCAATCGTCTTTATGCTTGAGGTTAACCTGCATCTGCACATAATAAAAACCACTCGGATCAGTACCGTCATTGCTTCTCCCCGTTTGGGAAAGCACGCCATTCACTTCCGGAAATTTTTGCAGTTCATTCCGCAAAACAGAAACCATTTTCACTGTTTCATTGAGTGAATTGCTCATCGGCAGTTTGGCTTCCACCCATAAAGCACCTTCATTCAAAGGAGGAAGAAATTCACTGCCCATCCACTTTGTGGAAAGCAGTGTGAGTCCGAGAATAACAAAGGAAATAACCAGACTCAGTTTTTTCCGGGCAAAAGTGAAATTAAATCCTTTCTCTACAATGCGGTTGAAAAATTCCACAAAGCGGTTGTGCTTTTCCCTTACATTTTTTTTCAACAACAGGGAAACCAATAAAGGAACAAGCGTAAGCGTGAAGAGTAAGGCGCCCAAAAGCGCAAAACCTAAAGTGTAGGCCAGTGGTGAAAACATTTTACCTTCCACCTTCTGAAAAGCAAAAATGGGCAACAGAGCCGAAATAATAATGAGCTTGGAAAAAAATACAGCTTTTCCCAATCCTGTTCCTGTTTCCCTTATTAATCCAAGCTTAGAGAGCTTATTGTATTTCTCCATGCCGTGTTTCCTGGCCAGGTGATCAAGGGCGACAAACAGTCCTTCCACCATCACCACTGCACCGTCAATGATAATACCAAAATCTACTGCACCCAGCGACAAAAGATTGGCGCTCATTCCTTTTAGACTAAGGCATAAAAAAGCAAACAACAGCGCCAAAGGAATAACCAATGAAACGATCAGGGTAGTGCGCCAGTCGGCCATGAATAAAAAGACAATCAGCGTTACCAGCACAATGCCCTCTACAAGATTCCCCAATACAGTTTTAGTGCAATATTCCATCAGGTTATCCCTGTCGTAAAAAGCCTCCATGGTAACATCCGAGGGAAGAACAGAACTATGCAGCTCACTGATCTTGCTTTTAACGCGGGCCAATACTTCACTTGGATTTTCGCCCTTTCTCATCACCACGATTCCCTCCACTACATCATCAACTTTATTCAAGCCAGCCTGACCTACGCGAGGAGCAGAAGCTTCCATGACATCAGCAATATTTTTCACTAAAACCGGATTGTCGTTGTATGCCGCAACAATCGTATTTGCTATATCGGAAATAGAACTCAGCAAGCCCAAACCCCTCACCACATAAGCTTGTCCGTTTTTTTCAATAACATCGCCACCCACATTAAGATTGGCTTTGCTCACTGCTTCAAAAACCTGCAGGGAAGTGAGCTCAAACTTCTGCAATCTTACCGGGTCAACTGAAATTTCATATATTTTTTCCTGGCCGCCAAAAGCCACTACATCGGCTACACCAGGTACTGCGCGGAGCTGACGATCGATTACCCAGTTTTGAATGGTAAGCAGATCCCTGGAATCACGCTTGTCGCTTTTCAGCACATAACGGTAAATCTCTCCTGTTGGACCATAAGGAGGTTGCACATCCGGTTCCACCTCATCGGGAAGGTTCACATTCCTCAGCTGATTGTTCACCTGCTGCCTGGCAAAAAAATCATCTACCTCATCTTCAAAAATGATTTTAATGACAGAGAGACCAAACATACTGATGCTGCGCACATTTGTTTTGCGCTGCACCGAATTCATGGAAATCTCTATCGGCGTGGTGACAAAACGTTCCACCTCCTCTGCGCTGCGGCCATTCCATTCGGTAACAATAATAATTTGCGTGTTGGTAACATCGGGGAAAGCCTCAATGGAAATATTGGCGTAGCTTATCCAGCCGGCAATGGCAACAAGGGCCACCCAAAAGAAAGTAAACATTTTGTTGCGGAGCGAGAAAGCAAGAATCTTACTGATAAACCTGTTCATACCACACTAATCATTTAAAGCATCATAAATCAAAATACCATTTCGGGAAATCACTTTTTCGCCCGGTTTTAGTCCCGACTGGATATAACAAACCTCACCCAGTTCGCGGTACACTTCCACCTGACGTGTATCAACAGAATCGGCGCTGTTAAAAACCATCACCCATGTTTTGTTTTTATCAAATATCACCGAGCTTGCAGGCACTGCAGGCATGCTCCTGTTTTCAGTATATTTCAAGGTAATGGTGGCACTCATTTCGGGTTTAAGCAACAGATCAGGATTGGGAATCCTTATCAAGGCCTTCATGGCTTTGGTAGAAGGATCAATGGCGGTAAAAACCCGGTCGATTTTTCCTTTAAAAATTTTGTTGCGGTAACTGATGGTTTCTATTTCTGCCGCCTGGCCCTTGCTTACCTTTGATATGTCGGATTCGTTGACATTGGCCAGCGCCCACACTTCATCAATCTGCGCAATGGAAAAAATAATATCCGCCTTATCGCTCCTCAGCTCTTCGTTCTGGTTTATGTCTTTATAAACGATAAACCCTGAAATTGGGGCGGTCATGCTGTATACAGAACCTTTTAAAGTATAAATATTATAGACTTCATTGATCCTGTTCAACTCGGCATTGGCTTTTTCCAATTCCTTCTCGGCCGCAATAACATCTTTTTCGGAATTCAGTTTTCCGGTGTATAAATCTTTTGCCACCTGTAAATTCTTAAGGGCGATGGCAACATTGGCACTGGCATCCAGCTGCTGTCGCTGGAAATCGGCAGCTTCACTGCTCCTTACAGTGGCCAAAACCTGTCCTTGTTCCACATAATCGCCCAGTTCCACATTGATTTTTAAAACAATGCCTCCCACTACCGGATAAACATTCGCCTGGCGGTTATTGTCGGCACTGATTTTCCCGAAAAGCTTCAGCTCATTTTTCACATCCGATTGCTGCACAACGGTAAATTCGCATTTTGCCATCATGGTATCGGTCATTGAAAATTTCTCTGTCTTTTCAACAGGTACAGGAGTACTGCATGCTTTGCACAGAAATAACATCAGGGCGATGGAAACAAATAAAAAAAACACTCTCATATTAATAAATTGATGTTGCTGAGACATAATTAACCTGGGCTGCGGAAATGCCCAACTGCGCTTTCACTCTTTCAAATTCACGGATGGATTCCATATAAGCTTCAAAAAAATCCACGAATTCAAGGATTGTAATATTCTTCTTCTGGAAGTTTTCGTTCATGCCGTTGAACACTTCATTAAAATCGCGATTGTAAAAGGATTTCATTTTATTGTACTCCTCAATACTTCGTTGCATGTTCCTATGCGCCGCTCCGACATCGCTTGCTATTTCCAGCTTTTTCTGTTCGAGGTACAACTCGGTTTCCTTTTGGTAAACACCGGCAGACTTGATGTTTCCACGGTTTTGGTCCCACAGCGGCAGAGGAATTCTCACACCCGCATTCACCTGGTTATTGAAAGCCCCTCCCCTCTGATCGTACGACACATTTACCAAAACATCAGGAACAAGCATTCTTTTTTGCAGTTGAAAATGAAGCGAGGCCATGGCCATTTCTCCATTGGCTATTTTAAAATCAGGGCGATGTTCAAAAGCAATCTGCAACAGATCATCATAAGTTTTCATCGGACCATACTTGTCGAAAACACTATCGCTAAGCTGCGGAACTATCATCTTTGAGCTGTGCAAAAGCAATTGCATTTTTTTCATTTCATCAATCATTGCCGCTGAAAGCGCAGAGCGGCCGGCATTGATCTTGAGGTAAACCGATTTCAGGCGAACCACATCTTTTACAGGGATATTGCCTAGCATCGACTGTTCTTCAAAAGAAAAAATAATGGTATCCAATATCCGCAATTGATGATCGGCATGGCGGATTACTTTTTGCCATTGGTTTAAATTGAAAAAACTGTTGTGGAGTTCCTTTTTCAGCGTACGCAACAGTTCAGAAAATTCAGCTTCGGCTATTGCTTTATTCTGCCTGGCAATCTCTATTTCAAGGCTGCGCTTCCCGCCTAAAAGAACCAACTGCTCCACAGAAAATGCCTTTTGTCCGCTTTGATCGGCATGGAAAAACCTGTTCGCAGGAGGATTATAAGCATTCACATCCGCACTGAAAACCGGGTTAGGATAAGCTTTAGCCTGAATAAGCAGAGCCTCTTTTGCAGTGATATGATATTGCTCCGCCAGAAGAATAAGATTTTCTTTCAGAAAAATACTTTCAGCTTCCGGCAGGTTAATCATTAACGAATCTTGCGCTCTTGCTGATAAAAGCACAGCAATGCACAACAAAAGAAAAGTAAAACGCATTATTTTTCCTTTCCTTTTTTTACGGCCGTATACTTTTCTTTGACTTTCGCCAGTATTTTAGAAAACTGAATTTCGCAAATACCCAACTGCTTGTCGGTTCTGTAAAAACCATTCGCCTCTATTTCATAAGCAGTATTGAGCTTTAACCATTCGTCCATAGCTTCTTCGTCGGAATGAATACTTTTATTGAGCTTTGGAACAAATGCAGAGCAGGAATCAAGCACCGATTTTATATCAACGGTATGCTGTTGCTGCGCTCTTTGAAGGTCGGTATACTGCTTGCTTAAGGCATTGATTTCATTTTTTATCTCCACATCATTTTGGGCCTTTCCGATCCCTTTTATTTTTTTATTAAAGTTCAATCTCGACAAATCCCTTTTCAGTGCACTTTCTTTATAGACTTCCTTAATCCCTTCATATTCCTTTTGGTGCATGCTGAGTTCGGAGGATATTTTCCGGATGTTCTCATCGCTTACTTTTTCCTGGCAAGAAACAAATGTGATACAAACGGCAGCTGCTAAAATGATATTCAAAATTTTCATGACTTTGATTATTTAAGTGTTAATTCTCTTTTTCCGCTCAGGGCTCCGTCGGTATATATTTCTACCCTGTATTTTCCTTTGGACAATTTTTCATTGAAATCAAAGCTGACAGATTCTTTCATCTCGGCATTGGCGAATTTTATTTCTTTTCGGGCAGTGAAGGCTTCGTTTTTAGCCGAACGCTTATTATAGAAATTACCTCCCTTGGTATCTATCAATTGACCTTTTTCATTAAACAGCAAAACGTAGACTGTTTTGGTACCAGGATCGGCAACAAGATTTTCAAAAATGTCAAAACTCACATTGATCCTGTTGATTTTCCTGGCTTTTTCGGTAGCCTTGCTTTTCTCTTTTTTCACCTTGAAACATTCAATATTAATGGCAGTTACCCTAAGTTCCGACGCTACTTCAAGTTTCTTTTTAAGTGAAACAATTTCTTCATTGAGACGGGAATTTGTTTTTTTAATCTGAGCAATTTCACTGAGCAGTTTCCCATTTTCCTTTTGGTAATTCAGCGCTTTCGCATCGCTTTCATTTTTTTGCTTCTCGAGTCCTTTTATTTTATTGGACAAGCCCGATATGCCGGAAGTATTTCCCGGATTTTCTTTTACGCTGCTTATTTCACGCTGCAGCTGGTTAATGGAGCTATTGAGCTTTTTATTTTGCAGGAGATACTCGTCTTTTTCCTTGGATAGCCTCAGATATTCCTCCTTAGCTCCATTGAGTGAAATAGTCAACGAATCGGATTTTGCCAAAGCACTTTCCTTTTCTTCTTTGAAATTATTTCCCCTGCTGAACAGGAAGAAATTCCCGGTGAGCAATAAACCGGCGAGTACGATAATAACTGCCAGTCGCGATTTTCCTGATTTTTTTTGATTGGTTTCCATAGCTACGTCTTTTAAGTAAAAAAAGAGACATGGAATTAACAGGAGATTAAAGCGAAATTAAAATCTGATTAATTTTTTATTCTCCCGGGAAAGAAATGCTCACAATAGTTCCTTCGTTGAGCACCGAATAAATACCGAAGCTGCCTTTATGCATCGCGATGATTTTATGCGTGAGTGATAAACCCAGTCCGTGCCCTGGAATATTTTTCGCGTTGCTGCCCCTGAAAAAAGGCTGCAGCACATTTTTCAGTTCATCGGCTGCAATTCCCACTCCCCTGTCGATAAAGGTCATTTCAATATTATTTTTCACGCTGAAATTCACTTTAACCGAATGATCGGGAGAAAACTTGCAGGCATTTTCCATCAGGTTCATGATGGCCGATTTCAGCAGGAATTCATTGCCCAGGACAATCAACCTGGATTCATCTTCGGTAAAATCAATGATTTGTATGTGCACATCATAAGCAGGATTGTGCTTGATAATTTCCTTGCGCGCCTGCCACAAAAGCTCATCAATACGCACAGGATTGATGTTGGCATTGGGTTGTATGATATCTGCCTGAGTGAGCGCCAGCAAGCCATTGGCCAGCTTGTTTAAACTTTTCATATCATCCAGCAGGGAAAGTAAAACGGCTTCATGCTCTGCGATGCTTCTCTCCTTCATCAGCGCCACTTCTATTTGTCCGGTGATGGAAGTCAGTGGCGTTCTCAATTCATGGGAAGCATTGGAAACAAAGCTTTTTTGCAGTTGAAAGGCTTTGTCGATACGGTCGAGCATTTGGTTAAAAGTATCCGCCAGCTGTGCGATTTCATCTTTGCCGTTTCCTGCCTTTACTCTTTTGCTGAGATCATTGGCAGTGATATCATCTACCTGGCTGATAACATAGGAAATCGGGCTTAGGGCACGGCCTGCATACATCCATCCCGACAGCATTGTAATCAATGTACAAGCGATAAAACCGATGATCAGCACATATTTCAGATTGTTCAATTTACTGAAACCATATACATCAGCGGCCGACGCAATAATCACGAATTGCTCATTTTTAAAAGTGTGCAAAATACCGAGGGATTCTTTTTTTTCATCGCTGTACTGCCACACTCCTTCATTACGGATTTTATCCAGCAGAGCAACATCTACCAGGGAGCTATCGTTGTCATTGGTATTGTACAATTGCTTGTTTTGTGAATTGTACACAAGTATTTGCTCCTGGGGCAAGGAGGTTGTATTGCGGTCTATGATCCTGAACAAGTTAGAATCCACCTCCTGCACATCAATAAGCAATTTCCCAGTGTTGAGCACCTTGTCTTCCAACCTTGAATAAAACAGCTGATGGCGGTTAACCTCAGAAAAATAATAGATGCACGCCGAAAAAAGCAGCAGGATAGAAGCCACAATCAACGTAAACCTTAGTGTAAGCCGAGTTCTTATCTTCATCAAGATTCTTTTAGGACATATCCTATTCCAAAATGCGTATGGATCAATTTAACATCAAAATCCTTGTCTATCTTTTTTCTCAGGAAATTGATATATACATCAATGACATTGGTTCCGGTATCAAACGTGATATCCCATATTTTTTCGGCTATCTCGCTGCGCGAAATTACGCGTCCTTTATTCTTCACAAGGAATTCAAGCAGGGCATATTCTTTTCCGGTAAGCTCTATTTTTTCACCATTTCTTGTTACAGACCTTGAATCAAGGTTCATCAGCAGATCTCCTGCTTTAAGTACATTACTGTTAATACCGCCGGTCTTGCGTTGCCGGAGCAATACCTTGATCCGCGCCAACAGTTCACGAAATTCAAAAGGCTTTACCAGGTAATCATCGGCACCGGCATCAAAACCTGTAAGCTTATCTTCTGTTGAGCTCATCGCCGTGAGCATGAGCACAGGAAGATTGGGTTTTGCAATCCTGATTTCCCTGCACACCAGGTAACCATTCAGGAGAGGAATATTGACATCCAGGATCACCACATCATAAGAACCGGCCAATACTTTTTGCATACCTATCAAGCCATCATAGGCAATGTCCACGGCATAGCCATTTTCTTCAAGACCTTTCCCTACAAAAGAAGCTACCTTGGGCTCATCTTCTATAATCAGGATCATAGGACTATTACTCATCCCGTAAATATTCACAATTTGATCTAGTGGTGCAAGACTTGTAAAGTTTTTTAATCAATTTTTAAGAATCTCGCTTACAGGAAAAAGAATTAAATTGTCATTAAATCAGAAAGAGCTTTTTTCCTGGTGCAACTCCATTTCTTTATCTTGCCTTATGGTTCATCTCCCTGTACTCATATCCGATCTGGCCCTTATACTGGGTGCTGCTGCGATAATTATCCTACTGTTTAAAAAACTGAAGCAACCTGTTGTTCTGGGATATATTGTTGCAGGCTTGCTGGTAGGCCCTAATTTTCACCTGTTCCCTACGATCATTGAAATAGAAAGCATACGCACCTGGGCCGACATAGGGGTGATCTTCCTGTTGTTCAGTCTGGGACTGGAATTCAGCTTCAAAAAACTTTTCAAAGTGGGCGGTGTGGCCATCATTACTGCTTTCGCCGGAGTAGGCATGACGATGCTTACCGGATATCTTGCCGGACGGATGATGAATTGGGACAACATGACCAGCTTGTTCCTGGGCGGTATTTTGGCGATAGCATCCACTACCATCATCGCCAGGGCATTCAACGATCTTGGTGTAAAAACACAAAAATTCACGGGCATTGTATTGGGCGTACTGGTGACTGAAGATTTGATTGCCGTATTGCTCATGGTAATGCTTTCCACCGTGGCGATAAGCCAAAGCTTTGCGGGCATAGAAATGATAGAATCGGTGCTGAAGCTGGCTTTCTTTCTGGTGCTTTGGTTTGTGGGCGGCATATTTTTTCTGCCTACTTTTTTAAAGAGAATAAAAAATATGATCAATGAGGAAACCTTGCTGATTGTTTCTCTTTCACTGTGCTTCCTCATGGTTTTCCTGGCCACAAAAGCCGGATTCTCTTCGGCGTTAGGTGCTTTCATTATGGGATCGATACTGGCAGAAACCACCAAGGCGGAAAAAATTGAACACCTGATACAACCGCTCAAAAATCTTTTCGGGGCCATATTTTTTGTATCGGTGGGAATGTTGATTGATCCGCAAATGCTGATCTTGCATGCATGGCCTATTGTTATTGCCACTTCTGTTTTACTTTTCGGAAAACCTTTATTTGTCACGGGAGGAGCCTTGCTCACAGGTCAGCCTCTGAAGGTAGCGGTGCAATCGGGAATGAGTCTTTCGCAAATCGGCGAATTTTCTTTCATTATCGCCAGTCTGGGCCTCAGCCTGGGAGTCACTGCCGATTTCCTTTATCCTATCGCGGTAGCTGTGTCGGTACTCACTACTTTTACCACGCCTTTCATGATACGTCTTTCCGAACCCATGTATCACCTGCTGGAACGACGATTGCCTGAAAAATGGACGAAAGCATTGGCTGCCTATAGCGCAGGCGCTGACAAAGTAAGCGAGGAAAGCGACTGGAAAAAATTGCTGCGTTTTTATTTCATCAATGTGGTGATTTTCTCGGTAGTGATCATTACCATTATCCTGCTGAGTACAGAATATTTACTGCCTTCATTTTCCCATTACACATGGGGCAAAGTCATTACATTGATTATTACTTTGCTCATACTGGGCCCTTTCCTCTGGGCTTTGGCTTTTCGCCGCACCCAGCGACAAGCTTACGCCAATGTATGGATGAAGTCGCTGCAAAGAGGACCAATGGTGGTGCTGATGCTAAGCAGGATATTTCTGGCCATTTTTTACATCGGGTTTTTATTCGACCGCCTGTATTCTCCCACAGTGGCACTCATCGGAGCACTCACCACTACAGCAATACTGGTATTGTTTTCTAAAAAAATACAAAATTTTTATGGCCGAATAGAGTCTCGGTTTTTATCCAATCTGAATGAAAGGGAAAACCAAAAAATCCCTGCTCCTGCTTTAACGCCATGGGACACGCACTTTGCTACTTTTAAACTCAGGCCGCAATCGCCTTACATCGGAAAAACGCTGCTGGAATCAAATCTTCGGGAGGAATTCGGAATCAATATCGCCATCATCGAACGCGGCGATATTTACATTAATGTCCCTTCTCGGGACGAAAGATTGTACCCCAACGATATCTTATCGGTAATAGGCACGGACAAACAATTGCAGGATTTTAAAAATTACCTGGAATCACATACGCCGGGAGAGGAATACATCGACAAAAAACAGGAAGTTTCATTGCACCACTTCAGGCTGTGTGAGCAATCGAGCTTAATTGGAAAAAGTATCCGGGAATCGGGCATAAGAGAATTAACCAAAGGCTTGGTAGTAGGAATAGAAAGAGGAGAGCAGCGCATACTGAACCCTGAATCCCGAACGGTTTTCAAAAGCGACGATATCCTTTGGATAGTGGGCAGCGAAAAAAGGATTCAGGTGTTGATGAAAGACAATACCGATTACCCGAAAAAGTAAAGGCCCCTTGCGGAGCCTTTACAAAAACAATTCATTGAAGCCTATCCTAAAGTATACTCCAAAGTAATTTTAGTATTCAGCAATTTTGAAATAGGGCAGTTTATTTTTGCCTCTTCAGCAGCCGTGGCAAATTGCTCGGCAGAGATACCAGGAACTTTTGCTTTCAAGGTCAAAGCCGAAGAAGTTACCGATCCGTTTTCCAAAGTTACTTCGCAGGTGGTATCCAAAGATTCGGCAGTGAATCCCGCAGCTACCAACACGAAGCTCAGCTTCATGGTGAAGCAACCTGCGTGAGCAGCGCCAATCAATTCTTCAGGGTTGGTACCAACGCCTTGTTCAAAACGGGAACCGTAAGAATATTGGGTTTTATTCAATACCGTGCTTTGGGTGGAAACATTTCCTTTTCCTTCTTTTCCTGTGCCTTCCCAGTGGGCAGATGCTGTTCTTTTCATAAGTAGATAATTTTAATCTATGGAATTAGCCATTAAGGCTCATTTCATATCTGTAAGTATTTAGTTTTAAATTTATACTTCATAGTTACTTACTTTTTTTAAAATTTCACGCCTTTATTGAAAATATATGCAGCACTTTAAGGAAAATAACAACGCACTGGAAGCCACTTTCAAATTCAAAAATTTTGTGGAGGCTTTTGGATTCATGAGCAAAGTGGCGTTACTCGCCGAAAAAGCCGATCATCATCCCGACTGGCAGAATGTGTACAACACGGTTAGCATCCGCCTGAACACGCACAGTGCCGGCAACATCGTCACCGAAAAAGATGTGAAACTGGCAGAGAAAATTGAAGCGCTGTTAAAGTAGCAACATCTTTTCCTCCCACTCTAAACCACGCGGCAGTTCACGAGACGTAAACTCAAGGTGGATCACCCTTCTTCTTTTCTGCGAAGTTGATTTTGAAGAAGCGTGTAAAACCAAAGGCTTCATCAGCTGAATTCCTCCCGCTGGCACCACACAAATTTTCGGAATAGAATTAGTGGTAATCAATTCTATTTCGGGAGCACTCAGGATTTTGTTCTGGGAGCCCGGAACAATTTTCAGCGCACCGTTACTTTCATCAGTGTCATCCAGATGAATGCGCATGGAAAAAACAGACTTCGATACTTCTTCCGGTGGCCGCACACCAATCACTCCTTCTTTATTCGTCCAGCAGCTATAGCCCGCAATGCTCATCTTTTTGTCAACATTGATCGGCACATCCTGATGCCAGGTAACATACCAGTTGGCATCCAAAGGCTTGTCGAAATAAATCGCCTTACACAAAAAAGCTTTTGGATCAATGGCATGAATAATTTCTTTCAGATTTTTATTGAATAGTACAGCTTTCAACTCGGGAATACTTTGCAATAATTTTCTTCTGGCAAAAGTTTTTGCCGGGTTTTTCTTGAGATATGCATCCAATAAACCTCCTATCTTTTTAATTTCTCTTTTCGTGTACACAAAATTGAGAATGTCATAGCCCTTATGTTCCAGCTTCTGAACGGTAGCTTTCAATCCGCTTTCACTCAACTCGGTTTTGTACAAATCCAAAGCACCATTCACCCGCTCCAAAATATTTCGTCGCAAAGAAGGAGGTGAAAGCACTTTAACACCATCACCATAGGACAAAATTTCTTTTTCCAATTCAAAATTGTGCTGCACCTTAATTGAAATTGTCATTCCAAAATTATCGCGATTGATGATCTGCTGCGACTTGTGTAAAGGCTTGGTGATAATATATGGCGCATGAACATGCGTAACATACAAATGCACATGAATAGGCGCTAAAGTCGGGCTCACCGACACACCAATCACATGCTCAAAATATTTTTCGGCATCAAAATCTTCGTCCCTGTAATAAGGAAGATCTCCATCTTCAATGCCAATAATTCTGTCTAAAGCCAGATTCATCACCACATCGCCTTTTCTTTTCACACCAATCACAAACCAACGATTACGGAATTCCTTAAGATGGTAAGGATGGAAATTAAAGGAATTGGCCTGGCGGGCTTTAAACGACTGATAGGTCAAATGAATACATCTCTGCTGCACAACGGATTGATACAACTCATCCAGAAATTCCAATCCTTTCAGATTTTCATTTTTCTCGATGTGAATTACCGTATGCTTCTTGGTTTTTGCCGAATGAATATGGTCTTCGAGTTTCTGCACCATTCCGTCCAATTCCTGAAAATGCGAAAAGCCCTTGAACTGACGGAGTATTTCAACAGTTTCCGATAATTTCGACAAATCCTGATTGGTCAGAGGGATATTGGTGATAGAATAGGAAGGATCTTCATAGGTATAATATTTTTTATCCAGCACAACAATAGGCGCATTATACCCCAGCTTTTCGCTGCGCATCATCTGGATGTCCATTTGAATGGTACGGCGGCTAATACCTTTATCTATTCCTTCGTATTCATATAAAGTGTCGGAGCAAACTTCGATCAAATCCTCCAAAGTCCACTTCCTGTAGCGGTTTTGCAAACATTGATCAATTGTTTTATATCGGATAAGTGCATTACGATTTGCAGGCATAGCGGATTTTTTTTGAAAAATAATTAAAATATTTTTTACTACGCAAAAAGACTGCGTAATTACCATTTTATCTTCGCTTTAGACATGAAAAAAGAAAGACATTAAAATGAACAACACAAAAGGACATATCAGCTCAACCTCGCACTGCCTATATCTGCCGCAGCAGACGAAGCACTTCATAGACACTTATTTTCAAGCCTATGATGACTTTAATGACACACCGGGATTATATCTTATGTCGTAACGCAGCACACATAATAAAAAAAGCCCCAGTGAAAACCGGGGCTTTTTTTATGCCTTAACCCAAACAAGTTCATTGACATTTCAGGAAGTTCGTCAACGCTGGAGAGTTGATCCGGTATGTAAAACCGGCGTCTCGAGACTTAACAGGTTCGAATCCTGTCGCTCCCATTTTTAAAACGATTGTCATAAAAAAAGCAATCGTAAAGAGTGTGTCATTCGCGGCACTGGCGCTAGTGGTTGGTGATACGGAGGAAGGAGTGGTTAAAGGCCACAGTTCTTACACTATGCAGGAACAATGTTCTGAAAAAGCCTTCTTCATAGCGAAGCGACAAACTCGTAAATATTGGTGCAGTAGTTCAATGGCAGAATACTCGACTGTCTATCGGGAGGTTGTGGGTTCGAGTCCCATCTGCACCGCTTTCATTTGGAAGGATAGCTTAGTTGGTAAAGCGTCCCGCTGAAAACGGGAAGTGGGAAGTTCGATTCTTCCTCGTTCCACAAAGGCCTCCAAGGGTTCTCACGAACCGCACGGGTGGATGAAATAGTACCTCTTCATAAGAGAGCAGGGTTATGGAGGCCTTTACATTGTCTGGTCATCTAAAGGAAAAGATACTTCACTCTGACTGAAGTAATGAGGGTTCAAATCCTTCCCGGACATCAAAAGTTCGTGTAGCCAAGCGGTAAGGCGGTGGTCTGCAAAACCACTATCGTCAGTTCGAATCTGACCACGAACTCAAAAAAATTAAAAATATTTTTTACTGCGCAATAATACTGCGCACATAAGTAAAAACTTTGTATTGTAATCGTTCTTTAAATATTTCTGGAAATAGTTCAATTGGCAGAATGGGTGGCTTGGATCCATCAGGTTGCAAGTTCGAGTCTTGCTTTCCAGACAACAGTTGGGGATCGTCCCGTTGGCCGGACGATCCCCTTACAAAAGGGACAGGAATTATTAAGCATAAAAAAGTCGACGGCCTAACTATCTTTCTATAAATTGCTTGATAATTCCTTTTA
This sequence comes from Flavobacteriales bacterium, assembly GCA_046074525.1. GTDB lineage: Bacteria > Bacteroidota > Bacteroidia > Flavobacteriales_C > JAHEZL01. The sequence goes on along the minus strand of JBJTOK010000055.1, from coordinate 16,533 downwards.
AAAAACTGCACAGAAGGTCTGAGCAGAAAGTGTTTGACTTTATTATTATGGAAAAGAAACCAATAGAAGGAATTTTTGGATTTATTTTACTCTTGCTCGTATCACCTATTTTTCTAGGAATAGCGGCAATAGTTGTACTTGCAATATTTTGCATTCTGATATTATCTCCTTTTTTCGCAGTAAGCAATTATATCAATGAAAAAAGGTTCTTCAAAAAGAATCATGATAAAATTGCGTTTTGCATATCTGGGGGAAACCGAATGCTGGGACTAGTTCAATTTCATCCTATTTTTCTGGAAGAATTTGACGAAATTGTAGTCGGAGGAAACTGGAGTCAGTTTCCTAAACCAGAACATTTGGAATGGCTAGTGAGAGCTGATCATGAATTGGGGTTTCCTCAAATCATCTACATTAACGAAAAACCCACAACTATTGAATTCAGAGAGGATTATCTGGAATATGGACGCAAAAGGATTTCTAAAAACGAATTCTACGAACGATTGAAAAAGAAAATAAAACAAGCAAAAGAATAAAGAAAATGGAAGAAATAAAAAAAATTACTGGAAAAACCTTAATCGAATTGGGTTATGAACCCGACGCATGGTTTGCAGAAGCTTTAACTTACATCAACGCAAACAATCTGGAAGGAGCAACTTTGCTGACTTATCTGGAAAAATTTAAAGTAGAACAGATCAAACTGCATGAAAAAGCCATTCCTTTCCAGATCAATATCCGCGCAGAAAATGAGCAGGAAGAAGGCAATGTAAATACTGTGCTTGCTACCATGCGAGAACTGATGAAAACACCAACAGTAGTAGGAGGTTCTATTATGCCCGATGCTTGTCCAACCGCACAAATCGGAACCATTCCGGTAGGCGGCGTAGTGGTGGCTAAAAATGCCATTCACCCTGGTATGCATAGCGCCGACATTTGCTGCTCTGTAATGTTGACCGATTTCGGCAAAGCAGATCCAAAAACTATTTTGGATGCCGCGCATTCTATCACCCACTTCGGTGGCGGCGGAAGAGATCGCGACGCGCAATTCCGTTTTCCTGCGGAATTGCTCGCAGCATTCGAAGGCAATAGCTTTCTTGGCGACAAAGAAATGATTCAAACCGCCCGTGCTCACTTAGGAACTCAGGGCGATGGAAATCACTTCTTGTTTGTAGGAATTTCAAAAGCTACCGGAAACACCATGATGGTGACTCACCACGGATCAAGGGGTGCTGGCGCAAAACTGTACGACCGGGGAATGAAAATCGCGGAAAAATTCAGAAAGAAATTTTCCAGGGAAACTTTGCCGCAAAACGCATGGATTCCTTACGAAAGCACCGAAGGACAAGAGTACTGGAAGGCTTTGCAAATCATAAGGGAATGGACCAAACAAAATCATATCTGCATTCACAATGCAACTGCAGAAAAAGCAGGTACAGGAATTGAAAACAGATTTTGGAACGAACACAATTTTGTTTTCAAAAAAGATGATTTGTTTTATCATGCGAAAGGCGCAACTCCCCTGGACCCAGCTTTTATGCCCGACGTTACCGGTCCGCGATTGATTCCTTTGAACATGAGCGAACCTGTATTGATTGTAGAAGGCACAACGACTGCTGAAAACTTAGGCTTTGCCCCTCACGGTGCAGGAAGAAACTTAAGCAGAACCCAGCACAAAAAATCGAAAGCGCACAAAACTGATCTGGAGATTTTTGCAGAAGAAACCGCTGGATTGGATGTTCGATTCTTCTCTAATGAGATCGACATTTCCGAATTACCTTCTGCTTACAAAAACGCAGCATCGGTGCGAAAACAAATGGAAGAATTCGAACTCGGAACAGTGATCGACGAAGTACTTCCTTATGGTTGTATTATGGCTGGTGAATGGAAGAAAAATGCGCCGTGGAAAAGAAGGAACAGAAAATAATTATTCAACCAATGAAACATGGACTATTTAATTGGAAAAGAAATATTAAAAATCAAAAGAATTGACAAGGAAATTGACTACGAATTTCCCTCCCCTTATGCCATTATTTTTACCTTATCCGAAACAGATAAAGAATTAGTTTTATCAGCTAATAATGAAGCTTCATCTGATATTTATTTTTCCACCGAAAGAGAGATTGAACTAGACTACGGATTAGAATTTGACGAAATAAAACTAAATAATTTGAAGCCGCAGGATGAACTTAATCATTTCCTAAATGAAAAAATTCAAAGTATCAGAATAGCTGAATATTATGAAAATGAAATTCAAGGAAATGGTTTTATAATAAAACAGGGAGTAGTAGCAGGAATTGAAATTAAAACCAATAAACACACCCTTCTTTTTTACAATGATTTTGGTGGCAGGATTCATTTTGACGACGAATACGCACGACTACCTAATGAAGAGAGATGGTTTTGGAGAAAGTAAGAAATTGAGATGGCTTAAGCATTAATTATGTTCGAAAAACACATTAAAAAATACGGCAGCAGAACGATCGAAGACATCGAGAAAAATATTTGGGGAGAACCTGAATATGATTCTTATCTGGTAAAAACCTGCCATCGCTTAAGGAAAAAGCAATTGCAGTTATTTACTGTAGAAGACTTAAGAATTATGATTGGTCAAAATATTGGAACAGAACATCTGCTGCCTTTTGCTTTGATTCAACTTTCTCAAAACATCTTGTCAGAAGGTGATTTTTATCCGGGAGACCTAGTAAATTCAATATTGCAGGTGGATGCACAATTTTGGAAAAATCATCCTGAATATTATACTGCTGTAAAAGAATTGATAGAAAAAAACAAGAAATTGCTATTTGAAAACAAAATAGAATACAAGCATTTTTAAGTATGGAAACAAGAATACTTTCTGAAATAAAACGAATTGAAAAACTTCACGGAGTTACAGTCCTTCACGCCTGTGAAACCGGTTCTCGTGCCTGGGGATTTCCTTCTCCCGACAGTGATTATGACATCAGGTTGATTTATAAACACGATGTTGATTGGTACCTAAGTCTGTCAGAAAAAAAGGACACTATCGAATACATGTCTGAGGATAAAGAAATCGACCTCAGCGGCTGGGATATTAAAAAGTCGCTGCAACTGCTATGGAAATCGAATGCTCCTTTGCTGGAGCGCATTCAATCACCTATTGTATACCACAGTAGTGAAGGGTTTATAGAATCATTTCATGAAATCGCAAAGCTATGTTATTCCCCTATCGCCACGATGCATCATTACCTGAGTATGGCGGAAAAAGGGCTTAATGAAACCAAAGACACATCTGAGGTGAAATTGAAAAAGCTCTTCTACGCTCTTCGCGCAGCTACTGCATGCAAATGGATACTGGACAAGGAAACCATGCCTCCTATTCTATTCACCATTATGCTTGATGAACTTGAATTGGAGAATGATTTCAAAAAGCATATTTACTCATTGATCGAAATGAAAGCTACCAAAGACGAAAGCTACATTCATCAAAAAGAAAGTGAAATAATCGACTTTATCACTGAGCAGGTCCACCTTGCAAAAGGCAAGTACAACGAACTGAGTGGAAGAAAAGAAAAACATGTAGATTTAGATACCTATTTCCGAGAAGTACTAAAGAAATACTAAATGAAAGCGCTTAAAAAATACAGCTTATTCCTTGATGATATTCGCACTGTGGATATGGTCTTCAAAGAGGATCCCGGTTTCATCATTGTAAGATCGTATGACGCCTTTGTCAATTATATCAAGGAAAATGGCTGTCCGGAATTCATCTCTTTCGACAACGATTTGGGAGAAGATGAAAATGGAAATTTATTACCGGATGGTTATGCCTGTGTGAAATGGCTAGTTTATGAAAATAATTTTGATTTAAAAGATTTCAGATTCATTGTTCATTCAGCAAATCCTGTAGCATCAGTACAGATAAAATCTTTATTAAATAACTATATCAAGCATTTAAATAATGACAATAGAAGAGCTTAAAAAAAGTGGCTGTATTATCTTCGAAGCAATTAGCGGCAGCAAGGCTTATGGCCTTTCCACTCCTGCTTCTGACACTGATATAAAAGGCGTATTCATTGCTCCGAAGGAAATGTTTTATTCATTGTCTTTCCCCGAACAAATCAACAATGAAAGCAATGATATTGTGTATTATGAATTAAGAAAGTTTATTGAATTACTAGCCAAAAACAATCCGAATATTCTTGAACTCCTGAATACACCTGAGGACTGTATTTTATATAAACATGCGTTATATGAACAGGTGCTAAACTTTAAGTGGATAACAAAACAATGTCAGCAAAGCTTTGCCGGATACGCCTATACTCAGATTCGCAAAGCAAAAGGTCTCAACAAAAAGGTTCTTAATCCTATGGAAAAAGAACGAAAAAGCATCATGGACTTTTGTTTTGTGAGCTATGAAAATGGAGCTATTCCTCTTCAGGATTTTTTGAAAAAAAAACAATTCAAGCAAGAATATTGCGGACTGGTAAACATTCCCCATATGAAGGAAATGTATGGGCTATATTACTCTGAAAGTATTGGTTATTCAGGCATTGTAAGATCCGAAAAGGCCAATGATATTTGTTTGAGCTCTATTCCTAAAGGAGAAAGACAAATTGCTCTAGTTTCTTTTAATAAAGATGGTTATTCCAGCCATTGTAAGGATCATAAAGAATATTGGGAATGGGTAGAAATGCGCAACGACACACGTTATCAAAATACTATTGAACATGGTAAAAATTACGACGCAAAGAACATGATGCATACCTTCCGGCTTTTACAAATGGCTAAGGAAATTGCTGAAAGCGGACAGGTTAATGTTCGAAGAAACAACAGGGATGAGCTACTCACTATCAAAGCCGGAAATTTCACTTATAAGGAATTGGTTAGCAAAGCTGAGATCTTAAAATCAGAGGTTGAAGAATCCTTTGAAAAATCTGAACTTGATATGACGCTTAATATGGAAAAAGTCAATGATCTCCTTTTTAATGTCAGAGATACATTTTATAGTAAATGATGCAAAGAAGGAAGATAAAATTTGTTGCCGACGGCATCCTCAATTCTTTTATAAGCAGAAATAACGATGTTGATGGCTACTGGGGAATTGGTCAACTTTACACACTAATGCTTCAAAGCAACAACATGCAGATTGTTATTAATGTAAAAGAAAAGACCATTATCCCTTATGATGCGGTATTCAATAATATGATCCTATTTTATCATGAAAAATTCTTTAGCACTTTAAAACGTTGTGAAATTTCAGAAAACCGCATTACTTCTGCTAAGATCATTTTGAACGGCCATCTTAACGAAAAGCAAATTTCATTGGGATTAACCGCTCCCCATAGAATGGAATGTGAGTTCCAAATAACTGATGAACTGGGAATAATGAGACGTGTTAGCAAAAACGTGTGGTGCCGTGCTCATGACCCTAAAAAAGAAATCAGGAGGCGCTCGTAATTACTTCACAATCTTTATCTGAAACATCGGCGAAGCAAATTTCCCGTACAAACGCATCCACAACGGCAAAAACTGTTCTGTTCCGCGGGCGGTAGAGATGTCGCCGAGATCGATGATGTTTTCCTTTATCCATCCGAAAGAAGCCAGCAGATTTTTCACTTCTTCCTTTGCTGCAGCATCGTTGCCACTCATGAATAAATTGTGATCACCACCATTGACCAATCCCGGATTCACCATCACTTTACAATTGAGTGTATTCAAGGTTTTCACCACTTTGGTATCAGGCAATAATTTCTGAACCTCCTCTCCTAAGGAGGTGCCATTGTAAGTATTCACTTGCGGCGGCATACCTTTGCTGTAATCAAATGAATTCGCTAAATCAATTAAAATTTTTCCCTTCAGGTTTTCGATGCCAGCCTGTTTCAAAACTTCCAGGGTAAATTCACCTTTACCGCAATTGAAAATAACATTGGCCGATTGTGCTGCATCAGCAAAAGTGCCTTGCGAGGATTTTCCTCCTGCTTTCGCTACCCAGGCTGCTGCCTTTTCGTTGTTAGCTGTTCGGGAACCCATTTTTACGGAGTGTCCCAGTTCAATTAATTTGCTGGCTATGGTGTCGCCTACAACACCGGTGCCCAATACTGCTATGTTCATGATTTAGAGATTAAGGAATATGAAATTAATACAATTGCTATTATATGTGGCACTATGATCCAACCTGCAGGGAGAAATGGAAAAATCAGTGCGCAATAAATTAGAATAGAGATCGCACATACCACCCCAAGATAAAAGAATATATTTTCCCCTCTTTTCAATCCGCTGAACAACATAATCATAATTACACCCGCAAAGGTCAGAATTAAGCCGTCCACGAGCAGGCGCAAAAGGTTTCTATCGTACTGCTTTGCGTGAGGTGACAACAAGACATATATTTCATGCAACACACCATTCCCTGCCGTCCATATTCCCAATGCCACTATGAAATGAGGAAGATATTGCATTATTTTTTCCATATACTTTATTTTTAACTATAACTGTAATAAGTATAGTAAAGGAAAAAATTAAACTTTATATTTGCAAGAGCTGTTAAGCAAAACAGGCACTGTCAGCGATAACGGAAATGAGCTACAGCAAGCTTAAAAACAAAAATATTTTTTTATGATTATCGACGGGAAAGAGAAAGTAGTGTTGTTGCGCGGACAGGAATTTCACTGCGCACTATCCATCACCATGCATTTCATTGGCGGAAAATGGAAAAGCGTTATCCTTTGGTACCTGCGCAAAGACATCAAGCGCTTCAATGAAATCAAGAAACATATCCCCGATATCACAGAAAAAATGCTGAGTCTGCAATTGCGCAGTTTAGAAGAAGACGGCATCATTAAAAGAAAAATTTATCCTGAAGTACCTCCTCGCGTGGAATACAGCTTAACAGATTTTGGAAAAACGATGGTGCCCATGATAGAAGCCATTGCGAAATGGGGACGTGAACTGGGGCAGAATGAAGGGAAGGTGATAGATAAAGACAGGAAAAAAGTGAAAAAGAAAGTTAAGGCTTAATCTGCTTTTGATACATAAAATTCAGCAACGCAAGAGCCCTGGAAAAATCTTCTTTTTCCCTGATCCACAATGAAACCCATGAAGCACTTTCTTCCAAAATGTGATGATTTTCACAATGAAAAGTGCTTATGCAAAATTCTTTGTTTCCGCTACCCACATGCACATCCAGCAAACCATTTCCATGAATATGCCCCAGCTCTTTCTTCGAAAGATTAATTTGCATTCCGCCATAATGGTGCCTTGAAAATTCAATGCCCTCCCACTTCGTCAGTTCTTCTTCCAGGGAACAAATCATTTTAAAGCGACGATGCCGAAAAACGAAAGAATGCAAGAATAAAAAAGCATCGAACAAATGCACCATCAAGGGTACTTTTGTAAGGAAATGAAATCGCTTTACAACAAAATGGAAGATCATCTTTCACTTAATTTTTTGATGTGTTTCATGGCTCTCAAATGCACATTGCGGGTAATGCTCTCTGCCCAGATGTTATAATACCAGGCTGGAAACACCTTAAGATCGTACCAGCTCACTCCTTCCAGAGTAGTAGTACCATCGCCATTGTCATTCAGCTTGAATTGTCCGCGCTTTAAATTGATGTGACCAATGATTTCAGGATCTTCCGGCATTTTCACAATATCAAAAGTGAGATCCTTTCCGGGTTCATACACCACAATTTTCTCATCAAAGGCAATACCATTTTCAAACACGCATTTTCGTTCACCACCTACTTTTCTTTCGTTCACAGTAGCTTTCATCACTTTAGGTAAGCCGATATCAAACAACCAGAATTCAGATGGATCTTCTACTTCGTCGAAAGCAACGACATTAGACCAAACTTTGGATGGAGGGGCATTGACAATTAATGTATCGCTGACTTCGTAATTAACGGCGCGCACCGAAGCAACATCCAGCACATAAAGAAGGAACAATGTTCCAAAAAGAGAAGTATTCAGGTTTTTATTTTTCCTACGAAAAATAAATTTCCCGATAAAACCTCCCGCCAGCATACACGCCAGAAGAATAGGCGAAACAATCAGAAGACACAAATAGCCCTCTCCAAAAAGCACTATTGCCCATAGCAATGCGCCAACATAGTTAGCAAGCTGCAAATAAATAATATTTCTAACTGATTTGTATTCATCATCAATCCTCCATATACTGATAATCCCCATGACTAAAGGAATGATAAAAAATTGCGCAGTCACCAACATACCTTCCATATTTGTAACATGGGCCACAATATATCTCGTGATGAATGATACAAGAATTCCAAAAGCTTGAGCCCTTAAAAAGGCCCAGGGTACTGTGTTGTCATTTTTTGCCATAATGTTTATTTGATTTCATTTTTCCAGAACTCCTCCGTAGCACTCGCTTTCCTTCCCAAAATTTTTTCCATCCCGGAATGATCATGAACATTATCTAGGGCCAGTAAATAATACTGATCACGATTCATCAGTGGATTTTTAAAAGAAGTAATCAACATAAAAAGCCAATGTGTGAGCCATTTAGGTAAGGGAACAATTTTCACTTTGGATCTGGAAAAACCAATCATATCGGAAAGATGCATTTGCTTTGGTCCGGTAGCGTAAACCACACCAGTAAAAGGATTTTTTGACAGTCTTGCTATTAGCTCCGCCACATCTTCCCCCATCACTGGTTGAGATTTGGAAGCTAAAAAATGAGCGGGCATCAGCAGCAGACCCAACATCCATTTGCTGATGCGAACCAACATGTTCACCTTCTGAACAATTGCAGTTCCCGGAGTGAGCACAAAAGACGGGCGCACAATGGCCACATTTTTCTCTTGTTGCAACAACTCATCGGCCACTCCCTTCGTACGTGAATACTCAGCTTTGCTTCGCACATCTGCACCCAAAACCGAAACATGCACTATGCGCGGATTACCTAAGCTTTCGCGCCTTTTCAAAATATCTTTTACCAACTGAACATGAACTTTCTCAAAAGAATTTTCATCTTTTTCTTCAATAATACCCACACTATTGATGAGCACATCTACTTTACCGAGTGCCGACCAATGTTCCTGGTAAATATTGAAGGAAAGAAAATTTTTCCCTTTGGCTGAACGCGCGCAGCCAATTATTTCATCCTGCGGAAAAAGTTGTTGCAGTTGACTCATCACCATGGACCCTATATGTCCGGTTGCACCTAATACTACTATTCGCATAAAGCATATTTTAAAATAGGAAGTCGTTGAGGATCTTCCCATACATATTGAATAACTTTGTTCACCTTAAAGACACCTTCGAGCTGCGCACTTTTAAAAAAATTGGTTTTAAAGGTTACAGCATCGGCCCATTGTATTGGCCATTCAGTTCGGGTAATGCGCGTTAATGAAATATTTTCTCCACTTGAGGCATAGGCCCTGTCAATGCGACGTACACTCTGAAATAATCGTTCATTTTTTTTGCAGGGGGCTTCATAATCCAACTCATAAGCCAAATATTTTCCTTTTTGTTCAATGTGTGTCGCGTTACCGTTTGAAGCAATCCTTGCAGATGAAAGATTATAATCGGCCACCATATTTCCGGCCGCAGCAACTAAAGAATTATTGCAAAAAGATTGCAGGAAAAATATGCCGTGTGGTTCTTCGCCACTGAAAACTGAATCATCCAGCAACAAGCGAAAAGCCACATGACGGTAAGAAAAAGAAGGCAACAGCTTTGACACACTCATTTTCTTCAAATGAACATCGACCATGGAAATCAACGCTCTTCCGTTAAAATCCAACAGCTTAAAATGAGCAGGAATTTTTTCCTCCACTTCACTCTTGTCAACACTAAAGTTGATGAGTCTTACTTCGTGCAATTCGCCAGAAAATTTCATCTGTATACAATTTTATTTTTTCGGCCATATGGAATATTCATTTCGGTTGTTTTCCTTTTTGAAAATGAATATTCCATAAGCTATGCATTTAAGATTTGTTTCCATTGCTCACTTTCAGCAAAATTCTTGATCACTTGATTCCTTTTCTGAATGAGCATTTTCATGTATCTATTCAAAAAAAATGCATCAGCTATCTTTCCAAAAATACCGAAAGGAGATTCGTATTCAATATGATCTGTCATCAACGTTCTTTCTCCCTTTTGTTCAAAGCTGTGCACATGCTCCCAGCGTTTAAAAGCACCGGATATCATTACATCTTTAAAGCAAAGAGGTTTTGCCATTGCAGTGATTTTACTTGTGATACTTTGCATAAAACCGAAATGTCTGCCACGAAATGAAACTGTCTCACCCTCTTCAATCAAACCGTGAAGACGTCCGCCTGTAACCTCTTCTCCGGAATCCTTCATGGAGATGGAATGCAGATCAATGCTTCTCGACAAATCGAAACACCTTTCGATGGGCGCAGCAATTTCGGTATGTAAAACAATTAGCGGCATAACAGATAAATAAATCCTGCTGAAAGATGCAAAGTAAGCCACCAGGCTGCAGTAATCCTTTGGGATAATCCAAGGTATTTTACGCGACGGTAAGACATCCAGGTCATCAAAATATCGCTGAGCAATAAAGCACACCATACAACAATGATCGGCAGATCAAACAAATAATAACCCAATAAAAATGGAACCTGCAATAAAATTCCTGATAACATGATGGTGGCCAAGTGTCCGAAATATTCCATTTTGTTTTTCACACCATACACAAAAATCAACAAGGCGTGTAGCAGCCAGCCTGTTCCCACTAGCAAGAGATAAACATAAGTTGTATAAATAGGAACATACGAGGAAACCCCAATACTGATCAATGCTGCAAAAGCGATGTACACCAATCGGAAAGTCCAGGTGAATTCGGGCTGGCAATCGTTATCTACTTTGGTGTACACCGGCGCTATCATCCTTCTGTTGTATGAAAAAATATGGTAGAAAAAATTAATGAGCGAGTACAATGGCTGTAACGAAAGAACACGTGCTATTTTCCCGAATTTATCTTCCAGCACCCAGGCAATTCCTTTTACGCCATATCGGGTTTCCCTTGTGGAAGGATCATACACCGCCATTTCGTTACAGTATCTTGCTTTTTCCATATCACAAGCCACTGCTTCTTCCATATCCTGAACAGGATTTAATGTTTCCTCTTCGGAAAATCCCGATTTAGAAGCCAGGAAAGCCCCGGTGCGACAAACCCTGCAGCCGTTATCGAAGTACATTATTTTATTGCTCTTTGCCATAAAAATTACATTATCGGATTTACAAATTTATCGAGACGTCTTCTGTCAATCGCTGCTTTACGAAGTCGGAAGAAAATAGCCAGATTGAAAAAATGCATCCCTCCAAGAATTAAAATAATGCGACCTACTTTCCAGCTCAGCACTTCAATCAATTCCTTAAGTTCCTTGATTTCGGTGCTCACTTTAATAGTATAAGCCATATATCCTACGTTAATGAGATAGAAACCCACCACCAGTAAATTGTTCACGCTTTCCGCCATCTGCTTATCGCCAGCAAAAGTTTCTTCCAGAAAAGGCTTACCATTTTTTCTTAATGTATTGGCCACCCAAATGGTGATTCCGATGGAGAGTCCGAGATACATTCCGTAGTTAACAACAGCGTAATCCATATAGTTTATTTTAATTGTTTCAGTATTTTCAGTTTTTTTTGAAAGTTTGAATCAAAAAAATTATTTCACTAAAAACTTCATCAATGAACCGGTAAACCAGTTTTCATCGGCTTTGATCACCCGCTCAATCATCTTATCGGTGTTATCAGCAAAAGAGCTGATGTCACTCATCACTTTCTTGAATTCCTTGGCTTCGGCAGTGGTACCTTTCACCTGCTTTAATTCGTGCAAGGTTTCCAGTACCGGTCCGAGTTCCCTCTTGCGGCGCTCGTTCATGATTTTGATGGCTACCTTATACACATCTTTATCGGCCTGGAAATATTCCCTGCGCTCCCCTTTTTTCAAAACGCGACTCACAATTCCCCACGCAATCAAATCACGCGTATTCATGTTTACATTCCCACGGGAAACATTCAACTGCTCCATTATATCCTCGGTACTCAACGGCTCAGCACTCACTAATAACAACGCATGAATTTGAGCCATAGTGCGATTGATCCCCCATTCGCTACCGAAAATGCCCCACGCTTCTATGAATTTATTTTTGCCTTCGTTGAGATCCATGATTCAAATGTAATATATGTTTTTAAACTTTCAAAATATTTTGAAAGTTATTTTTATTACCACATATTAAATATGGGCAGGCGACTTCGGGCGTAGGTCCGATCCAGGAGGGGGCCAGCGGTGACGGGATCGAAATTTTTCCCTCACCGACGGATAAAAAATTTCGCGGTGTGCGATGGAAGCATCTCCTGGCTCTTGATTTTTTTTTTGCTTACTCTCTTGCTTCAAGACAAAAAAGTAAGTCTTTGCTTCCTTGAAAAAAAGATGATACGCAGGGCGATAGGTCCTTCGTGAGTACACTCAGGATGACATACTCAAAAATAAGATTAGAGGAGATTGCTTCGAATTTTCGTGCCCAAAAATTCGAAGCAATCACGGACGCGAGAATAAACACAACGAGAGGGCAATTGACGAACTAAAAAGTATGTTAAAATTAATTCACAGCTACAGGCTGATCCTTATACTCAATCTCCTTCAGCATCTCCACAAACTTATCAGCCACTTCCTGGAATTTTTCTTTGTTGGCACTACGTATAGGTTCCGACTGTGGTAATTTTTCACGCAGCGCGTCCACCTGTTTGTTATTTTTCCAGAAGCGGTAACATACGTGCGGACCGCTTGCCAAACCTGTTGATCCAACATATCCTATCACCTCTCCCTGACGAACACTTTTACCGCGACGAATGCCTTCCGCAATTCTAACCATGTGCAAATATTGTGTTGTATAAGTTGAATTGTGCTTCACCTTCACATAATTTCCATTGAAGCGATTGTGCGTAGCTTCCACTACAACACCATTGGCAGTACTCATGATAGGCGTACCGGTTGGCGCTGCGTAATCGGTTCCCAGGTGTGCCTTCCAGCGCTGCTGCACAGGGTGAAAGCGCTTCATGGTATAACGCGACGAAATTCTGGAGAATTTTACAGGCGCTTTCAGGAACTGGCGTTTTAGTCCGCGGCTCTCCTGATCATAATATCCGCTCAAACCATCCTGTTCAAAATAAATGGCGTAATATTCTTGTCCGGAATGCTCAAACATCGCGGCCTTGATTTTCTTCACAGCAACAGTCTGACCGTCCACTTGCTGTTCATCATAAATCACCTTGAATTTATCACCTTTCTGAATGCGGTAGAAATCGATGGACCAGGCGTACACTTCAGCGAGCTCATTGGCAAGGGCCGGACTCAGGCCGTTGTCCGTCATTGTTTCATAAAGGGAATTGTAAATAATACCTGAAGCTTTTTGTTCGAGTGTCACTACAGGTTTTTTGGCGAGATAAACTTTCATGCTGTCGCGCATGTCGTACACCACATATTCAATCGCATTAATTTCATAGATGAAATATTGCGCTTTCTGAATAGAATCCCTTGAACAAAAAACAGTGTAAGGTTGATTGGCCTTGAATTTTCTTACATCAAAAACATCTTTTCCACGTCGCAGCATATCGTCGATATCTTCCATCGGAATATGATACTTCAACAATATATCGGCAATAAGCTGATTGGGCTTTACCTTAGCTTCAACAACATGGAAAGAATCGAGGGCAAAGCCATACTTTCTTAATGAAACAGAATCTTTCTCGATAGCTACCTTTTCATCACTTCCAAAAATACCACCATCTTTAATGAAGATAAAATAGACTAAGGAAAAACCAGTAAGAATGGCAAAAACAGACAGTAAATATTTCTTCATTTTCCCGGGTAAAAAATTTTAAGCGACGGGAAAATACAAAAATCTGCCTTTTCGTTTTAGTTAAATTTAAAAAAGTTATTATTTCACCTTGTTCAATGTGGAGGTAAGTCCCGAATATTCAATTAAATCCATTTTAATAGATCCCACTAAAATATTAGTTTGAACACGAACTGGCACCTTACTATCATCGGCAGAAAGCCACACAGTCATGTCCTCTTCTGTTTTGAAAACACGCCCCTTTTGTACAACAGGATGAAACTTATAACATTTAATTTTTCCTAAATCGGTTTTGATCACCTCAGTACCCATATATTTTATTTTCAATGGGAAATTTTCGAAATCAAAGAAGGTACTTACTACAAATAAATCACCCGTCTTGGCATGTGCAAAATCGAGCACACGGGCATAATAAAATGCCGACACCATATCCTGCACATTCGTATCGGTTTTATATTTTTTCTGGTTGGCAAGCGCTTCGTGATTGTACTGATTGAAAGCAACATCATGATTGATGATGTACCCATTTTCATTTACCCTTCTTTTGTGAAAGAAAGGAAGGATAGATTCCTGGTCGACATAACTTTCATAAGTATCGCGGACAGGGAAAATAGCGTCCCAGGCCTTATTGGTAAACCCTTTAGCCACCATGTGATAAGTGGAGCGTTTAGCAATTTTAGTAGTATCAGCTGTGATTTCCAGCGTAGCATTCCCGGCATCCACAACACCGTAATGAACACGGTATTTGAGTTTCTCACCTCTTTTAAAAGCCTTATTTTCTATTTTTCGCAATGGCTGGATTTTACCTTCAGCCATTTCAGCTGGACCTTGTGGTGAAAAGGCCAATACTGTAATACCAATCAACCCGTTGATAGTAAAGCCTTTAATTAATTTACCCTTTATCATAAGCTTCGTTTTTTAAATGAAAACAAAAACCATTCCATAATAAAAACGAGGAGAAATGAGCAAAGTTGCTTCAAATAAAGAATTATTCTATCACCACTTTTTCACTGGTAAGCTCTACGCCGTCTTTCAGTATCGAAAGAATGTACACTCCACTGCTTAGGCCCGAAGCAGAGATTTTCACCTGATGATCGCCAGCCACTTGAACTTCATTGCTCACCGAAATACGCTTGCCAAACACATCCTGCAAAATAATGTGAATGCTGGCAGGGGCATTCAAATGATAAATCAAATCAGATTCGCTATTGGTCGGATTAGGAAAAAGCAGGTATTTAAAATCATCGGTTTTGGCGGCAACACTGACACCGGTAGTCGCCGACTTACTCACCGTCCAGGTGATAGTATAGGCGTGCGCCGAAGTATGCGAAGCACTGCGGATCAAAGTCGATTTATCCAGCAAACGCGCCTGAATGGTATTGTCGCCTTCATTCAAAGCCGACAATAAAGCGGTATAGGTACTGGAAGCACCGGTAGCTAACACACTGCCATTAACCGTCCACTCAATTTCCAGCGTATTGGGAATAGGAAGCACGGTGGTGATGTCAAAAACCACATCAGCCGAAGCATTTAAAGTAGATGCATTGGAAGGCGTAAAGGCATCGTAAGGCTTAGTCAGGTCAAAAAACTTAAGTATGTGAGCTTCGGTGCATACCGGACAAAAATAATACTTCGAATAAGTAGAACTCAGGTATTCCATCTTGCACTTGCCATTCACAGGTTTTTTCCAGGAAGGATCGCCGGTATGCGGATACAAGCCTACGCTGACCAACCCCACTGTACCTACCCAAGGCTTCCATTTCACGGTATTGATATCGGCATTGTTGGTCATGTTGGGCGGCGTGTTGCTGGCGTAATAGGCTCCGGCCCAGTATTCATCGGCCAATTTAGCAAAGGAATGTCCTACTTCGTGGATGGCTATTTCACTGGCGGTGGCATTGACGGACGTAACAGCGTAAGTTCCGCCTGCTCCGCCGTACCAGGTTGTATTTACGATAATGAGCACCTGATCGTAATCGGGCCAGTTGGCAGCCATCACGCCCGGAACTTTATAATCCTTCATCGCGCATAACAAACGATGGGTTTTACCGCCACCACAATCAAAAGAAGAGCCGAAATAATTATCAGTAGTCGTCACCTGCAAAGTGCCGCACATATTGTCGGAAGAGATTTTGGGGTGGTTCACCCCGCTTTGATTGGAGATCACTTTGATGGCCACCACATTGATGTAGTTTTTGTATTGTTTGTAAGGTTGTTCGTTGAAAAACGCGTTGCTGATGGCCGTGGCATCGGTAATGAATTTCGATTGTTCGCCGGCAGTATAGCCATCGCCTAAAATGGCAATATTGATGCGGTTGGCAGTCGGTCCCGACCAAACTAAAGTATCCACGTCGAACACTTGTGCCGATAATCCGGCTGAGCACAATAAAACACTGAAAAAAGTAAAAATCTTCTTCATATTATAGGGGTTATAAAACGATAGTTAAGTTGGGGAATATCGAAAGGCGCGGCAAGAAAGTAAAATTGAAAAATTATCTGTTTTATTTTACTTTTTTGAAGAGAAAGTCTGGATTATCAAGGGAAAGAGAAAAGGCAGGATTACACCTCGGTAAAAGACAGATCCTGAAACAAGTTCATTGTTGTCCGGGGAAAATTTGTCATGTTTTAAAATCAATGGACAAAGTGAAGTGATTGGAAGATTGTGTTGAGTATTTGGGTAGTAAATCGGGATTGTTAAGAAATACAA